>JAFUXL010000004.1 GCA_017470905.1 Ruminococcus sp.
TCATCCGGCTCTTCATCGAACAACACAGTATCAGGCGACTCTCCCACAACAGGCGTAAAGGACGTATCACTTCCCGTCCTCCTCTTAACTCTCGCAATTGCAACGGCTTTCCGTTCAAGAAGAAAGGACGAGGACGAATAAAATAATAAAAACGCTCACGTTTCGGCGTGGGCGTTTTTTTCGTAAAAAATTGTAAAAAAAAGGTGCTTGACAATATCAGCGAAATGGTATATAATTGACTAAGGAAATATTTCTTATCAGAAAAATAAAACTGTGTCCTCCGCAGTGCGGAGATATAAACTCATTTAGGGGGAATTGAATTTGAAAAAACTGTTTTCGGCTCTGATGTCGGCGGCACTTGTCTTTTCATCGCTGTCAGCCGTCAGTGCTTCCGCAGAAAATTACGGTGACGGAAAAAACCTCATTGTGCTTGGCGACAGTATCGCCGCAGGCTACGGATTGTCGGACAAGGAATTTGATTACGGTCGGCTTTGTGCGGACTACCTCGGCGGAAATGTCGAAAATTATGCACATTCAGGCGATACAACGCAGGATTTGCTCGATGTTGTCGGCAATTTTTCAAGTGCGCAGAATACCGCTGTCGGTCAGGCTGATGTTGTCATAATCTCCATAGGAGCGAATGACCTCATGCAGGGATTTGCAAGGAAATTCCTCAAATATGCAGTCTCGGCGGATATGCTCAGTGATGAATATTCAAGCCTTACAGACGGCGATATAGATGCAATGGAAAAAATCAACGTTCTTTCCGTCAGGGATATGCTGGACGAGGATAAAATAAAGGCTGCTGTCGCAAAAGACCCCCTCACCTTTGCCGCAAAGCTGAGAATAATGGGTACAGAGGTAGATGCCGAGGTGACACAGGCTTCAGTCATGCCCAATATACAGAAAACCGTCAGCGAATTAAAGGCGATAAATCCCAATGTGCGCATAATCGTACAGACTATTTACAATCCCCTTGAATTTGAAACGGGCTATCTTGAAGCAAGTCACGGTGCGGACTATATCAGAGCCGTTGACAACGTCCGCAGAGTATTCAAGAATGTACTCAATCTTTTCAGTCAGCAGCTTAATAATATCGAGGGAATAGAAGTAGCGGATATATGCTCGGAATTTGCATCGCTTGACGAAAATTCGGCGTATTATTCGTGGTATTTCACCAATATGCAGGCGGAAAAGACGGACATTCACCCGTCACAGAAGGGTCATCTCGCAATCGCCGTCAATATTCTGAATGTAATCGGCGAAAAGAATGAGAATGGCTCAAAGCTCAGGCAGATATATAATTCTCTTCCCGATAAGGAGAAATATCCTGCCGCCGCACTTGCAAACTATGAGAATGTATGCGGTACATACTCCCTCGGCGATGTGAATGACGACGGAAAAATCGACTCGAACGATGCGTCCGCAATACTTAAGGAATATTCCCTTTTCTCGACCAGGAAAGATACGACCTTCACAAAGGCGCAGAAAAAATCAGCAGATATTAACAACGATGATTTCTATGATGCACGTGACGCTTCGACACTCCTGAATTACTACGGAAATATCTCAACGGTCGGAAATGATACAATTAAAAAATATCTGCTCAAATAATGTCCGTTTTTCGCCGCCGAATACGAGTGTATAAACGGGGATTTTAAAAATAAATAAGGAAACGGATATTTTCCGCCGTTCCTTTTTTATAGTCATAAAATGTATAAACTTGCAGTCATGCGTAATATAATACTGCATGACGGAAATTCTTTTCGGAATTTATGAGGAGTGATTATTTATGAAAAAAAATCTGACAAAAATTACCGCCGCTGCTTTTGCGGCAGCAATGGCTTTAGGCACAACGGGCATTATGGCTTATGCCGATGAACCTGCCGAAGCTCCCGATGCCGTTGTCGTTTCAGATGATACACCTGTGGAGAACCCCACCGATGTCCCCGAAGAAACCCCTACAGATGCACCCGAAGAGACCCCCACGGATGCTCCCGAGGAAACACCTACAGAGGCTCTCACGGACGCTCCCGATGATGTGACTGTTACAACCGTTACGACCGAAATCGCAGATATATCCACGCAGACAACTGCGGCAGAGCCTGTATCGGCTGAGACAACTACCGCTGCGGAGACAGACAAACAGCTCATAACCTCGGGAAAATGGCGTTCCGACAATGGTCTTTATACCTTTGACGCAAGCAGGGCTTCGGGTTCTTTCAAGGCAAATGACGGAACAGAGAACACATTTACTTATACGCTTTCGTCCGATTACAGCGTAACCATGAACTTTGCGGGCGGTACTGCAAAGACGGGTACTCTCAATGTTGCAAATACGGGCAGCTTTTCAATAGCATGGAGTGACGGAACTTCCGAGACATTTTCAAGGGAAAGCTCCGATGAAACTGCGACAACAACCACCACAACATCAGGTAAGTCCTCGTCAAGCACGGCTAAATCTTCGAGCAGCGCACCTGCCGGCAAGACAGACTCACCTAAGACGGGCGATAATTTCCAGGCCATTCCGATTGCGGCATTTGCGCTTACAGGTGCGGCAGTATGCTTTATGTCTTTCAGAAAGAAAGATGACAAATAATTTGTATTTTGTCCTTGTCTCCCCGTTTTCGGCGGGGGGACATTTTTATTTGTATTATCACGGATAATTTTAAATCTGTTCAACCACGGTTTGTTCTTTAAGGTGCTGTATCTGCATATAATTTATAAAAAACAGAAAACCATGCATAATCTGTGTCTCTCCGCCGCAGGCGGAGGGATATGTAATATAAAAATTTATATCTGCAAAAAAACGGAGGTATCACCATGCAGGAAAAAACTGTGCAGAAAAACCAGAGCATTATCCTCGAAAACAGAAAAACTCTCACTATATCGGGAATAACAGATGTTGACAGCTTTGACGAGAAAACCGTATGTCTCTATACCCAGCTTGGAGAACTGACCATTCAGGGAAAGGATTTGCATATCGACTCCATGAGCGTCGAAACGGGCGATATGACCGTAACGGGCGATATATGGGCGATGATTTACGGCGATAAGGATAAAAAATCCCCCGTTTCCGCCCTCGGGAGACTTTTCAGATGAATGTACCCGAAACATTTTTTTCCGTCAGCGAGGAGCTTGTGCTTTTCGGAATATCCTGCCTTGCCGGTGCGGCAATCGGCATATTTTACGATGTTTTCAGAGTAATCAGGATTATTTTTCCGCATAACCATATATTGATTATGATAGAGGATATAATATTCCTGCTGTGCTATGCGGTTTTTGCAATGGCATTCTCCTCGGCGGCTGTCAGGGGCGAAATGAGAGGATATTATATACTCGGAAATGCAATCGGTTTTGTTATATATCTTTTCACTGTGGGGAATGTCGTGACCGAAGCAATAAGAAAATTATTTTTACTAATAAAAAGAGCTTTTTTGTTTATTACCTGCCCTTTTCGTGCGGCTTTTGCAGTTATATGTAAAAAACTAAGTGTTAAATTTGTGGGAAATTCCAAACTTTCTCCAAAGTCTGCAAAAAATTTAAATTTGCTATTGCTAAAACCATATCATTTGTTGTATAATAAAATGGAGAATAATAAGAAAAGGAACGTGACAGACCTTGGCATCAAAAAAAAGGAAAAAACAGAGAAAAGTAAGCCTTAAAAAAAATAAGCCCGAAAAGAAAGGTCTGTTCAACCGCAAACTCGTTTACCTTGCAGCCGCCGCCTCTGTCGTGGTCTGTACCGTGCTTTTTATTACAACCTCCAGAGACTGCCGTGTAAAGTACAGCGAGGCTGAACTCATAAAAGAACAGATAAGCAGCTACGAAAAGGAAAACGAAAAGCTTCAGAAAATACTCGACAGCGATGATATGTCCGAATATATGGAGCAGGTTGCCCTCGAAAAATACGGGTACGCTTACCCCGATGAGAGAAGATTTTACGAAACGTCAAGAGATTGATTTTTGAGCAAAAGAAATTTAAAAGGAGATAAATTCAATATGCAGTTGGAAATCGGAAAAATTTATAACGGCAAGGTTAAGGGAATTACACAGTACGGCGCATTTGTCGATATTGACGGCGGCGGTACGGGTATGGTACATATTTCCGAAATCGCAAATACCTTTGTCAATGAGATAAGAGACCACCTCACGGAAAATCAGGAGGTAAGGGTCAAGGTCATAGGCATTAACGATGCGGGAAAGGTGAGCCTTTCAATTAAAAAGGCTCTTGCAGACGGCGAGGAAGCTCCTGCACAGCACAAGAACTCCGGCAGGAACGAACAGAAGCCCAAGCCCAATATCTGGAAGCCCAAGAAAACCATACCACAGTCGGAGATGACATTCGAGGATATGATGTCGCATTTCAAGCAGACGAGTGAGGAGCGTATGTGCGACCTCAAGAGAAGTACCGACCGCAAAAACAAAACAAGAAGAAAATAATCTCTTTTATGCATTATGCACAAAAACATGGAATTATATTTTCTGAAATTTTTGCGCAGCGGTCTTGAAATGTTTTCGCCTTTATGCTATAATTAAAAAGCCAAGCGTAATGTGTAATTCATAATTCATAATTATAATTATCAAGAGGAAAATTTGCACCTTGCACTGGGAGTGAATGAAGCGCAGCGTAATGAACGAAAGTGCAAGCCCCAAAGTGCAAATTTGACGATTTTAAATAGATTTTAAATAGGAGGTCTAATATGTCAATACTTGAAATTGTTGGAGGAGCTGTTCTTCTTGTCGTTTGCCTTGCTGTTATAGTACTCTGTCTTTCTCAGGACCAGAAATCACAGGACAGCATGACAGCGGCTCTCACGGGTGCGAGTACAGACTCTTTCTACGGAAAGAACGAGGGCAGGTCTAAGGAGGCTATCCTCAATAAGATTACAAGGGTTCTCGGAATAATTCTCTTTGTAGTTGTTCTCGCTGTAAATATCGTCCCAATCTTCACAGAAAAGTAAGATACAGCCCCGTGACAAGCGTCATGGGGCTTTTTAAAATCATCTCTGCGCTGTCGGCGGGAGTGAATGTCAAAATTAAAGAGGTGAAAGAATGTCAAAGAAAAAAAACACACCCAAAAAGCTTAAAAACGATGCCGTAACGGTCGAAAGCTATAAGAATAAAATCATCACTTTCCTTAAAACCTACAAGAAAAAATTAATGCCGGTCAACGAACTCGAAACCAAGTGCAGGACACATAAATCGGGTCACGAGAATTTCGCACTTGCATTCGATGAACTGAGAACGGACGGCATAGTCACCGTCAGAAAGGGCATGAAAGCCGCACTCTGTTCGAGAATGGGTCTGCGTGTCGGTGAGATTACCCGTCTCAGCCGTACTTTCGGTTTTGCTGTGACAGATGACGGCACGGAATATTTTATCCCCGGAAAGTGTATGCTCGGCGCAATGCCCGGAGACAGGGTATTAATATCGGATATTGTTTCCCGTTCGGGAGAGCCGGAGGGAGAAGTCGAGGATATTATAAAATTCGGCAGCTCAACTCTTACGGGAAGAATAGAATACGCTGACGGCGGACTGTATCTCGTTCCCGACAAGGCTTCACGAAATCATATAATAATAGTAAAAGCCGAAAGCATACCCTACAATGAGGGCGATAAAGTCCTTGCCGAAATCATCTACAGAGGAAAACGCCATGCGGAACACAGGGTTAAAATCATTTCGGTTTTCGGAAGCTCGGAGCTTGCGTCCTCCTGCGCCATGTCGATATTGTGCGAACACGGTGCGCCCGATGAATTTCCCGATGATGTTCTGAAAGAGGCGAGAAAAATCTCCGAGGGGGGTGTTCAGGAATATAATTTCAATAACCGCAGAGATTTGAGACATCTGCCCATATTTACAATAGACGGCGCAGACTCGAAAGACCTCGATGACGCAATATCCGTTGAAAAGACGGACAGCGGCTATCTGCTGGGCGTTCATATCGCAGATGTATCCCATTATGTCAAAGGCAACAGCGCACTCGACAAAGAGGCTCTGAAGCGTGGTACAAGCATTTACTATGCGGACAAGGTCATTCCCATGCTCCCGAAAGAGCTTTCAAACGGCATATGTTCATTAAATCCGAACGAGGACAGGCTAACGCTCTCATGCCTTGCGGAGCTTTCGCCGCAGGGGGATATTCTCTCGTATCATTTCTGCAAGAGCGTAATAAAATCGAGGGTAAAGGGCGTTTATTCGGAGATAAATTCAATTCTTGACGGAAAACAGCCCCCCGAATTAAATCTTAAATACAATGCTGTCATGAATGAGATACCGCTTATAAATGAGCTTGCGGATATTTTAATCGCAAAGAGAAAACGCAGACAAACTCCCGAAATAGAAACTGTTGAAAGCAGACTAATCATAGACGATAACGGAATATGCACCGATGTTCAGCCGAGGGAGAGGGGAAAAGCAGAGCGTATCATTGAGGAATTTATGCTTACTGCAAATGAAGCCGCCGCAAGACTTGCAAGGGAAAAGAAAGTGCCGTTCGTATACCGTGTACACGAAGTTCCCCCCGAAGAGAAAACAGCAGCACTCTGCCGCACACTTGTCGGAATAGGTGTTGAATATCCGCATTTCACGGAGTTTAAGCCTGCCCATGCCGCACAGATACTCGAAAACGCAAGGGGTACGGATAAATTCGAGGCGGTCAATATGATGGTTCTGCGTTCAATGTCAAAGGCGCAGTATTCGGAAGAGTCTCTCGGACATTTCGGGCTTGCGCTCGATGATTATGCGCATTTCACCTCTCCGATAAGACGTTATCCCGATTTGGCAATACACAGGATAATAACGGATATTCTCGCAGGCTACGACAACACATGGCTCAGCAAGAGATATTCGGGATTTGCCGCAAATGCCGCAGAGCGTTCGTCTGCCGCAGAGGTCAGAGCCGTGACCATAGAGAGAGAATGTGAGGACTGCTACAAAGCCGAATATATGAAACAGCATATCGGCGAAAGCTTTTCCGCAAGAATATCGGGAGTTACTGAATTTGGATTTTACGCACAGCTCCCGAATACGGTTGAGGGGCTTGTGCATATAAGAACTCTGCCCGAAGGGGAATATGACTATTCGGAACCCGTTTCGCTTACCGAAAAATTCAGCGGTGTTTCGTATACTCTCGGACAGACTGTACAGGTACTCTGCGCCGCCGTGAATGTCAGTGAGGGAACTGTCGATTTTGTTCTTGATAATGATGATGAATGAGGAGATATGGTATGAGGAAAATAACTGCCTTTTCTGTGATTTTGCTTGCGTGTTCGGTATTTTCGGGCTGTTCGGAGGTTAAAAGCACGGGCTTTGCGGGAGTTGTGCCGCAGGAAACGACACAGACCGTTTCAAATGATGATATTATTCGGACGGAAACCGAAAGCGTTGCCGCAGCGGATATTCCCGTCACTTCTGCCGAAGAAACAGAAGATGCGGAGGTGACTTCCGTATCCGCAGAAAAGGAGCTTGCAGACCCGAATTTAATGTCTGTTCCCGATAAAATCCCCGTTCCGAATATCGAGGGGGATAACCGTGATGATTATGACAGCATAGAGGTCGATGACAACGGCGCAGTAGTCGTCAGTAATGATGTGTCGTCAATGTCGGATGATGAACTCAGAGCCGCCGCACAGTCGCTTTATGAGTCGGCATGCAAAACCGAATGGAGCTATACGGTCGGCTCTCCTTATGCAATAAATTACGATGAAAGCGTAGAAAATGACCTCGGCTGGAAGTATTATATGATAATCACGGACGGCATAAACTCAATCGAGGACGTTGAAAGGGATTATTACAAGGTTTTCAGTCATAAATATCCCAATGCGCTGAACGAGACTTTTATGGAGTTGGGCGGTCATGTGTATGTTCTGAACGGTTCGAGGGGTACTAATATATTCTATCTCAAATCGGAAATAACAAGTATTGATTTCAGGGGCGATGATGAAATAACGTTCACGGTAACAAGCTATTATGACGGCTCGCCCTATGACGACTCGGGGTCTTATGAGGACAGTGCAGAATTTTCAATGGTGCTTGACGAGGACGGAACATGGAAAGCAGGAAAATTCCGACTTCCTTATTAATGCATAATTCATAATTCATAATTATTTTTATGGCGGTCTTTGACCGCCATTTTTTTATTTGGTTTTGCCGCAGGGGAAACTGATTATGAATTATGAATTGTTGTTAATCTAATGCAACAAAAATAAAATTTTTTTAGGTTTACAAAAGCAAACTTTATTAATATCTATATGATTTAAGGTGTTATTTTTACCGTATATAATCGAAAATTTGTAATAAATATAGCTTATCCGACTAAAAATAAAGTTGTAACCGTTTTGTTATTGACTTTTGGTCGTGTTTGATGTTATAATTCTCTTTGGAAATGGGTTAGTGATTTCTAACCTTTTATATTTTAATCATACGTTAGATATTTCTAACTAAAGGAGTGGATATAATGAGACTGACTTGCAGAAAGCCGTCACGCATGATAATTGCTTTTACGGCTTTTCTGGTAATGCTTTCAATGCTTACAGGTTTTAATGCCTTTGCCGCATCAGCCGATTACATAGCAACATGGGACGAATACAAAAATGCAGGCAATCCCTCCGCCTCGTGGAATGACGTTGCAAACGCTATGGACAGCGTTTTTGAAGCCGCCGATGCATTGTATCAGAACGGCGATGCGGACGGTGCTTTCAAAGCCGTGAACGCAGGCTACTACGGATATTACGAAACGACAGGTTTTGAACGTGTGGCTATGGGCTATATCGCAGGCAGCCGAAAAACCGAGGTTGAACTGCAATTCAGCTCCGCAAAGGCTGTTACCAAAAACGGCGGCTCGACAGATGAATTCTGGGACGAACTGAATACACTCAGTCAGATGATACACGAGGACGCAAACAAGCTTGACGGTCTGGGCAGTACGGGCGAAAGCGGTCTTTCGAGAGACGGCGATACTTCAAATTCCGATACCGCCGCATCGGATACGGATAATTCCGAAAATGCCGATAATGCAGAAAATTCCGGTAGCGCAGAGAATGTGGACAGTGCGGACAATTCGGGCGTTACCCCCTCGGCTAATGCCGTAAGCGTAGGCGGAGGCGGCGGCGGCTGGGTAACCTTCATGGCTTGTTTCGGAATAATTCTCCGTGAGGGTCTTGAAGCTATCCTCGTAGTCGGTGCGATAATCGCATATCTCGTAAAATCAGGCAATAAAGACAAACTCAGATACGTTTATATCGGCTGTGTGTTTGCGATAGGTGCAAGCTTCCTCTGCGCATGGCTGCTCGACCTCTTAAAGCTTGCAAACAGCGCAAATCAGGAGGTTATCGAGGGCATTACGGCACTCATAGCCGTGGTGGTTCTCTTCTATGTCAGCAACTGGATGGTTTCAAAGGCAGAGTCCGAGGCATGGACTAATTACATAGACAGTCAGGTCAGAGTCTCTGCGGAAACGGGCAGCGTTTTCACGCTCGGATTTACTGCATTTCTTGCGGTATTCAGAGAGGGTGCGGAGGTTATACTCTTCTTCCAGCCCCTGCTCAACGATGACAAAAGCATGGTATGGGGCGGCTTCGGAGCAGGCTGTGCGGTGCTTGCGGTAGTATTCGTTCTGATACGTTTTTTCAGCGTAAAGCTCCCGATAAGACCCTTCTTCCTCGGAACGGGCATACTCATGTTTGTAATGTCAATATCGTTCCTCGGTTCGGGTATAAAAGAACTCATTGAGGGTGATGTTATAACAATGACATCTCCGACGTGGCTTTCAAATCTTATCCCGACAAACAATGTCATGGACGTACTCGGACTTTATCCGTGCTACCAGACATTAATTCCGCAGCTTATACTTATCCTCATAACCGTGATGATATTTGTCTTCCAGGGCAGGAAAGAAAAGAACAGAAAAGAAGCAGGTGTCCTTGCGATAGTTTTCGGCGGTCTGGGAATTGATAAATTCTACCTCGGAAAATACGGTCAGGGTCTTATCTGCGCAGTTTTCTGCTGGTCGTTCATTCCTGCATTCGTCGGAATTGCCAATGGTATCCATTATCTTACCGAAACGGACGAAAAGTTTGAGGAGGAACTCAAGCCCAAGGCAAAAAAATCAAAATCCGAAAAGTCCGAAAAGACAGGCAGGTCAAAAGAGCCTCCCGGGGCTGCAAAATAAGTCTTTTATATCCGCCTTTGCGGATTGATATAAAAGAATGAACAATGTGTTCATCAGATTTTTTCTCTTAAATTTATAAGGAGGTACAGAAATGTCAAAGAAGTTAATAGGTATTTCACTTATCGCCGCTATGGCAGTTTCATTCGCAGGCTGCGGCGATACAGCAACAGAGTCAAGCACAGCGTCTTCTTCTTCAAGTGCCGCAGAAAGCTCGGCTGATGAAAGCTCCGCTGCCGATGAGGAGACATCGGAGGAAGAGTCCAACGAAGAGGTTACGGCAGAAGTAAAGGAAGATGCCGCTGCTCCCGCAGTCGGTGATGAGGCAGGATTTACCGAAATCCCGATTTTCGAGGACGAAGAGTGCGGATTTTTGAATGTATCCGCCGTATACTTCCAGCCTGTTCCCATGTCGGGCGGAAACGAGAGCGTTGAGGATTTCGATATTCACCTCGAAGCAGATATTTCGGCACTCGAAAACAAGCTCGGTTTTGGTGTAGGCGACTGGGTTCCCTATCTCACGGTAGATTACGAGGTAACAGGCTCTGACGGAAGCACTGCCGCAAGCGGTACATTCATGGAAATGAGTGCATCCGACGGCCCTCACTACGGCGCAAACATCGCCCTCCCCGATGCCGATACCTACAAGCTTAAATTCACTATCCACAGCCCCGAAGAAAACGGCTATCTCCTCCACGTTGACGAGGAAACAGGCCCCGGCGGAAGCTTTGATGATTATTTCAAGGACGGAAACCTCACTGTTGAATTTGACGGCTGGGATTACATTCCTCAGGAATGGTAATAAAATTAAAAAAGCGTATGCGTCGTGCTTTCCGGCACGGCGCATTGCCTGTTTTTTGAGACAGTTTGAAAAAAATGCTGTTTTACGGCTTTTTCAATATTTTATAATAACCAATGTTGATAATATTTTATATGGAGGTGCAGCTTTGCTTAAATATTTTGTCGATACCACCGAGGCTCTCATAACTGCCGCAGTAATTTCGGGTCTTGTGATGGGATATGCAAAAGCATCAAACGGAAAAAAAGGCGGTGTAACCGTTCTTATCGGCATAATATGCGGTATAATCGGCGCAGGCATAATGGCTTACATGAAGAATGCCACAAAGAAAATTGATACGTCCTTATGGAATTTGAGAAATTTTTCCGTATCGCTTGTGTCGCTTGTCATATTTTTTATTTTTGTGATAATTTCCGCAGTGCTGAAAAAAAATAAACCAAAGGCGGCGGATATAATTTCATATTCCTCATGCATACTGCTTTCATTAATTACAGCAAGTGCATTGTTCTATTCATTGCCCGATATATTTACATATCCCTATTCGATACTTCTTGTTGAAAAATCTGTCCTTTCAACGACATTCATACTTAAATTCATAGGAATACTCCTCGGTATCATATTCGTATTCCTCATGGGACTTGCACTCAACAGAGGCAGCGAAAGGACGGGCAGAAATATCGCCCTCGCCGTAATGAGCATGGCATTGTGTATAAATGCGGCGAGGCAATTGTCCGTGTGCCTGAGAGTTATGCTCACAAAGCGCATGATTGAAAAAACGGATTTGCTTTTTGAGATAGCAAAATTTTCTTCCAACAACGAGAGATTATTCATATACGGAGGACTTGCGGCAGGATTTGTCGTTCCCGTAGTACTCCTGATAAAAAGTCTCAATGTCAGGGAGCCTTACAGCAATCCGGCAGAACACAGAAAAATCCGCCGCAAATGGATAATAAGCAAGCACTGGGCTGCCTTTGCCTCGGTATGCATAGCATTCTCACTGGTTGACATAACCGCAATGAAAGCGGCGGCGAATAAGGTCGTTGAGCTTTCTCCCGTTGAAGATGCACAGGTAGTCGGCGACAGCGTATATGTCACCTTTGAACAGGTTGCGGACGGTCATCTTCACCGTTTCGGATACACTACCGACAACGGCGTGCAGATACGCTTCATAGTCATCAAAAAGCCCAACTCTTCATCATACGGCATAGGTCTTGATGCCTGTGATATATGCGGCGAAACGGGCTATTACGAAAAGGACGGTCAGGTCGTCTGCAAGCTTTGCGATGTTGTCATGAATATAAATACCATAGGTTTCAAGGGCGGCTGCAATCCGATAGTTATTTCCTATACGATAGACAACGGAAATATAATCGTTCCCATAGAGGGACTGCTTGAATACGAACACGAATTTAAGAACTGAGGAGGGTAATATATGTTTCTGCGAATGATAAAAGGCACATTGTTCAGACAGTGGAAAAAAATGATAATGATAGCCTTTACAATTGCCCTCGGAGCGTCTCTTGCAACTGCTATGCTGAGTGTTATGCTTGACGTTGAGGATAAAGTCAATCAGGAACTTAAAACCTACGGCGCAAATATAACGGTCGTGCCGAAGGAGTCGTCCGTGCTTAACAATCTCTACGAAATAGAGGACGGCGGCTCGGGCGGTGCTTATCTGCGTGAGGACGAACTCGGAAAGATAAAAACCATATTCTGGGCATTCAATATCGTTGATTATGCGCCGTTTTTAAACGCAAAGGCAACGCTTGACGACGGCAGTGAAATAACCGTTGTCGGCACATGGTTCAATCATCATATCGAACTCCCCACGGGCGAACAGCTTGATGCAGGTGTGGTAAGCATGAGAAGCTGGTGGGAGACCGAAAGCGGCGAATGGCTCGATGAACAGGGAAATGCCGATGAAAATTCCGCCATGATTGGAACGGCTCTTGCATATAAATTAAATCTTTCCGCAGGCGATACGCTCCATGTAAAAGGCACAAAATCGGACGTTACCCTTAAAATAACGGGCGTATACGATGCAGGCGGCGATGAGGATGACGAAATTTATGTGCAGCTTGCCACGGCACAGAAGCTTGACGGGCTGGAGGGCTGTATCGACAGCATAGAGGTCAGCGCACTCACAACTCCCGATAATGAACTTGCCGAAAGAGCCGCAAAAGACCCCTCGTCACTCACGGTAAGTCAGTATGAAACATGGTACTGCACGGCATACGTAAGCTCGATATGCTATCAGATACAGGAGGTAATCACCGACTCCGTTGCATCTCCCGTCCGTCAGGTAGCCGACTCCGAGGGAGCAATACTCGAAAAGACCAAGCTGTTAATGGTTCTTATCACGATACTGAGCCTTATCGGTGCATCTCTCGGAATATGCAATCTCGTTACGGCAAGCGTCATGGAGAGAAGCGGAGAGATAGGTCTTATGAAAGCCATAGGCGCACAGAACGGCGCAGTTTCGGGACTTGTCCTCACGGAGATATTCATCACGGCAATAGTCGGCGGCATACTCGGATTTTTTGCAGGCTGGGGATTTGCACAGATAATCGGTCACAGCGTATTCAATTCCTCAATAAATATAAGCCCGATAGTAATTCCCATGGTTTCGGTGCTTGTCGTGATTGTCACCCTTATAGGAAGTATTCCTGCAATAAGAATGCTGCTGCGCCTCAGTCCTGCGGAGGTTCTCCACGGCGGCAGATAAGGAGATACAAATGAAAAAAAGAAAAATGTTTTTACGCATGATAACAGCCTCGCTCATGAGACGGCGTTCGAGAATGCTGGTTGCTCTCCTGTCGATAGCGATAGGCGCAACGGTGCTTTCGGGGCTGGTTACGATATATTACGATGTTCCCAGACAAATGGGGGCGCAGTTCAGAAATTACGGCGCAAATATGATATTCACGGCGGCGGACGAGGATTTTACATACGATGATGTCGAAAAAGGCATATCGCAAATTGACAGCGGCGATATAGTCGGAGTTGCACCCTACAGGTATGAGACGGTGCGAATACGTGAAACCCCTGTCGTTGCGGCAGGAACGAATATGGAGGGCGCAAAGGCTACAAGTCCTTTCTGGTCTGTGGACGGGCAGTGGTGTTCGGCTCCCGAAGAAATGCTCATAGGCGCATCAATCGCCGAAAAATACCGCCTGTCGGTCGGGGATACTGTCGAAGTAACCTATACCCCCGAGGAAGAGGCGGAGGACGGCGAAGTAACTGTCGATAATTTCATATTGTTCACGGTAACGGGTATTCTCGACACGGGCGGCTCGGAGGAGGATTATATATATATGTCACTCGATGACCTTGAAACGCTCACGGGTACGGGCGGAAATATAGATGTTGCCGAACTGAGCATATCCGCATCTGCGGACGCACTGACCTCATACATGAACAAGATAAATCAAAATGTCGGCGCAGTAAATGCAAGGCTTGTAAAAAGGGTTACGGCTTCCGAAACCACTGTATTAAGCAAATTGCAGGCACTTGTACTGCTCGTTACCGTAGTTGTCCTTGCGCTTACCATGATATGCGTTGCCACTACCATGACGGCGGTCGTTGCCGAAAGACGTAAGGAAATAGGCTTGCGCAAGGCTATAGGCGCATCGGATAAGAGTATCATAACGGAATTTATGGGCGAGAGTATGCTGCTCGGACTTCTGGGCGGAATAATCGGCTCGGTGCTTGGATTTATATTCGCACAGCAGGTGAGCATAAATGTATTCAGCAGCTCAATATCGTTCAGACCCCTGCTTGTACCCGTGACGATACTTGTATCAATAGCGGTTACGGGACTTTCGAGCCTTATGCCTGTAAGAAGTGCGACAGACGTTGACCCGGCACTTGTATTGAAAGGAGAATAATTTATGAGCCTGCTTGAATTGAGAAATATATATAAAATATACGGCGAACTCCATGCGCTCGACAATGTAAGCCTTAAAGTCGAAAAGGGCGAATGGGTATCCATCATGGGTCCTTCGGGTTCGGGCAAGAGTACAATGATGAATATAATAGGCTGTATGGATAAGCCCACAAAAGGAGAGGTTCTCCTTGACGGAGTGGATATATCAAAAGAGAGCGCAAAAAATCTCACAAACGTCCGCAGGGACAAGATAGGGCTGATTTTCCAGCAGTTCCACCTTGTAAACTACCTTACGGCACTGGAAAACGTAATGCTTGCGCAGTATTATCACAGTATGCCCGACGAAAAGGAAGCACTCGAAGCCCTCGACAGGGTAGGACTTGCAGACCGTGCAAAGCATCTTCCAAGTCAGCTTTCGGGCGGCGAACAGCAGAGAGTATGTGTCGCAAGAGCCTTGATAAATTATCCCGAAATAATCCTTGCCGATGAGCCTACGGGAAATCTTGACGAGGCTAACGAGGCGATAGTCGTTGACCTCTTCCATAAGCTGCACAACGAGGGTACTACTCTCATAGTCGTAACGCATGACCCCGAAGTCGCAGAGGTTGCGCAGAGAACCCTTGTTCTGCGAAGCGGAAAGCTTGCAAAGGAAGTAATAAACGAAAATTTCACGGGTCAGATAAAATTCGACCACGAATAACAGGTGATAGCATGAAAAAATCAGTTTTAATTATAATATCCTCCCTGCTTGCGGTTATGGCTGTCGGCTGCGGAGAGAAAAGCTACAATGACGGAAATTATACCGCACAAAGCTCCGAATATATAAACGATGAAGAGGACTCAACCGCAGGAAACGGCTACGGTGTCGTTGAGATAAGCATATCGGGCGGAAAAATAAGCGGCTGTACCTTTCAGACCTACGAAATAGGCGGAAAGCTTAAGGATGAAGAATACGGCAAGGAAAACGGCGAAATTGCCAACAGGGATTTTTACAACAAAGCCCAGAAAGCCCGTGCCGCCTGCGATAAGTACGCACAGCAGCTCGTCAGCAAGGGCGATATAAAGGAAGTCGATGCGATAAGCGGCGCAACCGTCAATTATAATGAATTTGTCGAAGCCGTAAATCTGGCACTCAAAGATGCGGAAGCAAAATAATATGAAAACGATAAGACATATAATCGTAATTACGGCAGGTACTTTCATTCTGCTCGGAGTGCCGTTTTTAACCTCGGATTATTTCAGGGGGATTTTAAACGGCGGTACTGATGCGGTTTCGGGAGCGTCCGTTACTGTCGATAAGCCGTCGGGCGAATATGATGTTATAATAAATCTCGACAAGCATACCGACAGTGAAAATTTAAGTCTGTGGCGTGATTTTTTCAGCGGAGAAGATGTATCATTCATATTCGAGGATATAAAATGCACCTCAGCAAAGGGCGATGCAGGCGGAATACAGCTTGCCGAAAATTACATGACAAGACTGCCCGAAAACCAGATGATACTTAAAACAGAAGACCCCACGCTCATGCTTTCAAAGGCAGAATACGGAAAATTTGACGTTATAGTAATATCAAGGGAAATTGCAGATATATACAAAGCTTCATCGGTATATGACATGGATAATATCGAAGTAATACACGTCAGGGGAGAAAGCGAATGAGAAAATTCAATGCCGTTCTTAGTATTTCCGTACTTGTGCTTTTTCTTGTCCATGCAGTATCGGGAGCATTTCAGCTTATGGGCATTACCGGCGGCGGCTCGGTGATATTAAATATAATATCATGGGCAATGCTCGGACTGATAATCCTGCATATAATAATCGGAATAAAGCTCACGGCGGACAGCCTGAAAGCCGTCAGGAAATCGGGAGTTTCATATAAGAAAGAAAACCGTATATTCTGGGTTCGCAGAATAAGCGGCTTTGCGATAATTTTATTTATTCTCTGTCATGTGATAATATTCATCGGCAAAAGCGGAGAGGCATTCAGACTGAATTATTTCGGAACTGTACAGCTTATATCGCAGATAATGCTTATAATATCCATAGCGGTTCATGTACTCTCGAATATAAAGCCCCTGCTCATAGCCATGGGCGTGAGGGGATTTAAAGATATATTCGTTGATGCACTGTACATACTTTCGATAATTCTTTTCTTTTCGGGAACAGGATTTATAATTTATTATCTCCGCTGGAACGTATTCTGAAAGGGTGATGTGATGAGCAGAATAAATATCATAGGAGCAGGTCTTGCAGGACTTTCGGCGGCGATACATCTTGCAAAGGCTGATATACCGTGCAGTCTGTTTTCGCTCCAGATTTCGGAGCGTTCGCAGTCGGTGCTTGCGGAGGGCGGAATAAACGGCGCACTCGATACTATGGGCGAGGGCGATGTTGTCGAAAATCATTTCAATGACACCATGAAGGGCGGAGTTTTCATGGCTGACCCAAACGCTGTCGAAAATCTCACGCACGGCGCACCCGAAATACTCCGCTGGCTCGAAAGCATAGGCGTGCCGTTCAATATGGAGAACGGAAATATCATACTGCGAAATTTCGGCGGTCAGAAGAAAAAGCGTACTGCCTATGCCAAAAGCAGTACGGGCAAGATTATAATGTCCGCAGTTATCGACGAGGCAAGGAAATATGAAGCAAAGGGTCTTATAAAGCGTTATCCTCATCATGAATTTATAAGGCTCATACTTGACGGAGACAAATGCACGGGCGCAAGGATACGAGATTGCTATACAGGGAAGATGTATGATTACAGCGGTGCGGTAATTCTTTGCAGCGGAGGAATGAACGGAATATTCCCCGGAAAGACCACGGGTACTACTCAGAACAGCGGCGATGTCACGGCAACGGTTTTTTCACAGGGAGTAATCCTCGGCAATCCCGAAATGATACAGTACCACCCCACGACAATAGGAATATCGGGGAAAAGATGCCTCGTGACCGAAGCCGCAAGAGGTGAGGGCGGAAGATTATATATCGAGAGAAACGGACAGAAATGGTACTTCATGGAGGAAAAATACCCCGAACTCAAAAATTTAATGCCCCGTGACGTTGTCGCAAGGGAGATGTTTTTCGTCCGCCGTCAGCCCGACTGCGGCGACAGGGTATACCTCGACATGACGGGACTTGATGAAAGTGTATGGAGCAGAAAGCTTTCGGATTTGCGTGAGGAGCTTATAAAATATTTAAATTCCGACCCGAAAACTGTTCCCATACACGTTGAGGAGGGCATACATTATTTCATGGGCGGCATAGATACCGATGAATACCACCGCACAAATATTAAAGATTTGTATGCGGCAGGGGAGTGTACCTGTCAGTATCACGGCGCAAACCGTCTGGGAGGAAATTCAATGCTCGGCGCACTTTTCGGAGGAAAAAAATCCGCCGAAACAGTCATATCATGCCAATATGATTTAAGCGGCGATGAATATATCCCCGTCAGTGAGTACGAACCCCTTGCGGAAATTGCCTTGCCCGTATTAATCGAAAAAATAAGCGGAATACTCCTTTCGGGTCTCGGCATAGTCAGGAATAAAGCCATGCTCGAAAATGCCCTCGGAAATTTATCCTCCCTCAGAAAAGAGCGTGAATATAATCACAGGGAGATAAATCGTTTCGCCCTTGCGGAGGCTATGCTCAGAGGTGCGCTCGAACGCCGTGAAAGCCGTGGTGCGCATTACCGTGAGGATTACCCCGAAAAAGATGAAAGCTACCGAAAGACCACTGTCGCAAGGATAAATAACGGCAGTGCGGATATATCATTCAGAACCCTTGCGGAAAGGCGCAGCCATGAAAGTAATTCTTGAAATATTAAGACGGGAAAGCCGTGAAAAAGCTCCCTATGTCCAGAAAATAATATACGAAACGGACGACGAAAACGAAACAGTCGCAACCGCATTAAACCATATAAATAACAGGGGAGACTATAAAGACACCGATAATAATCCCGTAACGCATATACACTGGGAATGCAGCTGTATGCAGGAAAAATGCGGTGCCTGCGCCATGATTATAAATTCAAAGCCCCGTCTTGCCTGCGGCTCGAAATTAAAGGACATGGGGGAGACCGTAAAAATTCAGCCCCTTAAAAAATTCCCTGCCGTTGCGGATTTGACGGTTGACAGGAGCATAATGCTCGAAAATATAAAAACTGCCGGCTTATGGTTTGAGGAAAGCACAAAGGCTGACGAGACAGTCGGCGATATATCATACGAGGCTTCACGCTGTCTGCAATGCGGCTGCTGTCTGGAGGTATGCCCGAATTTTTATACGGGCGGTGAATTTTTCGGAATGTCGGCGGCTGTTCCCCTCACGAGGATAATCTCCGCTGTCACGGAAAAACAGAAAAAAGATGTGTACAAAGCCTATAAAAAGCATATATATGAGGGCTGCGGAAAATCCCTTGCCTGTCATGACATATGTCCTGCAAATATTGATATAGAAAAATTGCTTGTAAATTCAAACGGTGCGGCAGTATGGAAAAGACATATCGGAAAAAAGAAAAAATAAAGAGCCTGATTATATTTTCAATGCTGTTTTTTCTCGTCCTCACGGCTTTAATATCGGGGAGATACGGTAAAAGGAAATATAATGTCCGCCGTGATTTGAGCGTTTATTTTTCAAATTCCGATGCAGTCATACAGTCCGTGAGAAATTCGCTCCGCAAACGCTCATGGAGGATAGTTATAAATTACTATTCCCACGGCGACAATATGGAGGATATTCCTGCACTTGTGAGGGATATAATGGATTTTGCCATCGACGAAACCGAAAGCCCCGAAGAGGGGGATTATATAAATTACAATTACGGCGGCTACGAACTGAAATACAGCTTTAAACAGGAAACAGACCGCAATTATTATACAATCTCTGTATATCCCGATTATTATACCACAAAGGAACAGGAAATCCGTGTGACGGAAAAAATAGACGAAATTATCTCAGGCTTTGACAAAAATCTTACCGATTACGAAAAAGTCAGGGCAGTATATGACTATATAAAAAATCGTGTGCAGTTTGACGGGATACATAAGAATAATCCAAACCATCATATAAAATCAACATCATTCGGGGCGTTGATTTACGGACAGGCTGTGTGTCAGGGCTATGCCGTGCTTATGTACCGTATGCTCAGGGAAACAGGCATAAATTCGAGGGTTATAACGGGCATGGCTGATGACGGGGAGAGAGAATTTCACGCATGGAATATCGCCTGCATTGACGGAGTTTATTATAATATAGACATAACATGGGACGACCAGAACGGCAATGAGGAATATTTTCTGAAAAGCGATGAGGATTTTCCGATGCATATAAGGGACGAAAAATTTTCAACACGGGATTTTTACGAAAAATATCCGATGTCGGACAAAAGCTATTGAAGTGAACTCTCCCTCGCCTAAAGAGGCGGAGGAGGATGTCACGGTATGAGAGATAAACGAAAGGAGATAAATATGAAAAATAAATCCGCATTCATAACAGATTTATTATTATTTCTGGCAAGCGCATTTTTCTGCACGGGAACCAAATTCGTATTCCATGCCTGCGGAAAAAAGGAGGACGGCAGCTATATGAGCTGTCACTGGGCGGAGCAGGCGGTATTTGCCGTAAGCATATCAATAGTTATAATATCTCTGCTTGTATTGCTGGTAAAAAACAGAAAATTTAAGGCAGGTGCGGCGGCGGCTCTGATACCCTGTGCGCTTATGGCTGCGATAATTCCCAACAATATGATAAATCTCTGCATGATGAATACCATGCGCTGTCATTCGACCATGCGACCCTTTGTTATAACAGCGTCTGCGGTTATTATAATTATTGCGGCAGCTGATATTTTTCTGAATATCAATTCAAAGGAGAATAAAAATGAAGCTTAAAAAAAGTCTGCCCGTGAGAAATCTCCTCGGCAGACCCGTAAGAACGGCAGTGCTTGTAATTCTCACGGCATTGCTTTCGGTTACGTTTCTGTGCGGTACTCTCGTGATAAGCAGTCTGCGCAAGGGTCTCGGCTCTCTGGAGGCAAGACTTGGTGCGGATATTATGGTAGTACCCTATGAGGCGGCTACAAAATCCGATTTGCAGAATATAGTATTGCAGGGAAATACAGGCTATTTTTACATGGATAATTCAAGGCTTGAAGAAATCATGAAATGTGAGGGCATAGGACAGCTTTCCTGTCAGTTTTTCCTTGCCTCGGCAAGCTCGGGCTGCTGTTCGATACCCGTCCAGATAATAGGCTTTGAACCCGAAACGGATTTTACCATATCCCCCTGGATTAAGAAGAGCGGCGGCGGACAGCTTAAGGATATGGATATAGTCGTTGGAAATGATTTGAATGCATTTGTCGGCGATACCCTTAAATTCTACGGTCTTGAATGCCACGTTGCCGCAAAGCTCGACAAAACGGGAACAAGCTTTGATACGGCGGTTTTCACCAACGAAAATACAATAAAGAAGCTGATACAGTCGTCTGTTGACCTTAAAATGAATACATTCACAAATATCGACCCCGACAAAACCGTTTCATGCGTTCTTATCAATGCGGCGGAGGGATATACCCCCGAAGAGATAATAAACGATATAAATATTCACGTCAAGAAAGTTAAAGCCGTGCAGACAAAAGAGATGATTTCGGGAGTTTCGGACAGTCTTTCGGGAATTTCCGACATAACAGGAATATTAATCTCCGTTGTGTGGATACTCGGAACGGTTATACTGCTCCTCGCCTTTACCATGAGCGTGAACGAGAGAAAGAAAGAATTTGCGGTACTGCGTGTAATGGGCGCATCGAGAAAAAAGCTTGCGTCAATAGTCTTGCAGGAGGCTGTAATAACGGGAACAGCAGGCAGCATAATCGGAATAATTATCGGACTGATTATAATTATACCGTTCAGCGGTTCAATAGAAAATGCATTAAATCTTCCGTTTTTAGTACCCGATGCTTCGGGGATAATAATGTATGCGGCGGTTTCGGTAATTATATCGGCAGTTACGGGAGCATTTGCGGCGGCATTTTCGGCACTGCGGATAAGCCGTATAGATACGGGTCTTATACTGAGAGGTGATAATTAATATGCTCAGAGCCGAAAAAATATCAAAGGAATTTATCCGTGAAATGAGAGGTACAAACCGCTTTACGGCTGTAAGTGAAACGGATTTTAATATCAGCGGCGGAGAACTTGCCGTTATAACGGGGCGTTCGGGCAGCGGAAAGAGTACATTTTTAAATATGCTTGCAGGACTTCTCACGCCCACAGGGGGGAAGGTATTTTTTGAAGATACGGATATATACTCTCTCAGCGACAGGGAGCTTTCAAGGCTGAGAAATCAGAAAACTGGCTTCATTCCGCAGGGACAGACGGCGATACACAGTCTGAATGTAATTGAAAATATTCTTCTTCCGTGCAGCCTTTACGGGGAATACAATGAAGCTGACGTAAAATATGCGTATGAATTAATGGAAAGGCTTGATATACTAAATCTTGAAAATGTCTTTCCGAAAGAGCTTTCGGGCGGTGAGATACGCAGAATGTCCATAGCAAGGGCATTGATTAAAAAGCCCGTAATAATCCTTGCCGATGAGCCTACGGGCGACCTCGATGACGGGAACACAAGGACGGTCTTTGAATTTTTCAGGGATATTTCAAAAAACGGTTCGGCGGTAATTATAGTCACACACGAAACGGACTCCGAAAAATACGCCGACAGGGTTCTTCGTATGAACGGCGGAGTACTCTCGGAAAATAAAGAATAAATAATAATTAAAGAATAAAGAATAAATAATAAAGAATAATTAAGGTGTCGCCTGCGGCGATATTTTAAATAAAAAATGCCATGCATTTCTGTATGGCATTAATTATGAATTATGCATTATGAATTGAAAGAGTTACATTTGTGCGTTGAAAAGTGCGGAGAGTTCGTATACAACATCGTTGTTGTCCGCATCTATATAGACCGCCTCGTTTATTGATGACAGGTCTTTCAGCGAGTCAATCTGTTCGTTGTAGCCTATGGTATAAATCGGTATGCCGTAATATCTGACGATTTTTGCGGCGGTTTGGTATTCAACGCCCCTGTTGCAAAGACCGTCACTCAGCAGGAAAATCATGGTATTTGCTTCGGGGACTTGTTCTTTCATGTCGTTTATCATTTTAATGCCCTGCATAAGAGCATCATAGGTTGCCGTATTTCCGCCCGAACTGAGATTTTCGACTGCTCCTGCAAAATATGAACGCTGTTCGAGGTCAAACTGTCCTATCGGGAGATTTATCATTATGTCGTCACTGTATGAGATAAGACCGATATAATTATCGCTGTTTATATTTTTGGATGCTTCGAGGAGTGATGTTTTAAGGCGCATTATGGGGTCGCCGTTCATGCTTCCCGAAACGTCTGCGATAAATAATGCAATAGTCGGAGTACCCGAATTTTTCTCCTGTTTCCAGAGTGTCTGTGCGCTGACAATATCATTTCCGCTTATTTTTTCTCCGTTGTAAGCAAAATTAATATCTTTATTGAAGCCGTATTCCTCGGCGTGTTTCTGATTTTCGTCATTCATGGCGAAATCGAGGAATGTATCAAGGGCTTCATGCTGTTTTTTGTCAAGCTCCCCCACGCTGTAGAGGGGATTGCTGTGCTTATAGCCGAAAGGGATAAATTCATATGAACTTTTAAGCTGTGCGTTGTTTACATAAGCCTGATATTCAACGACACCTGCCTGCAAAGTACCGCTCTGCATGGCATTGACCATCTGGTCGGTGGTGTAGCATACAAAGGGGATATTTTCCTGTAGCTGACGGAATTTTTCAACGGACGTACTGCTCATCATATCCGAGCCGTCAAAATATGTCAGGGCATTCACGAGGAAATTAAGACCCGTTGCGGAGGTGTAGGGATATGTATATCCAAGCTGAATTTCGCCGTTTATCACGGAGTCAACGACTGTCGAAAAATTTGTCTGTCCGTATTTTGAGTCTGTTGAAGTCTTAGCGGATTTTGCAAGGGCAATTCCTGCGGTGTTTCCGACAAGCTGTTCTTCTTCGAGGGTAAGCTTTGCGCCCTTCTGCATGGCAAGTTCGCCGAAAAGTGTATTCGAGGGGGTATATGCCTGCGGTATATAGACATTGTTAGCGATATAATCTGAGGCTGCGCCCGACGGGATACTTCTCACGCTCACGGACACGACAGAGCCGTCGGATAGCTTATATCTGCCTTTGTTGAAGCTTTCTGCGGTTTCGTTAAGCCAGCCGTTGTTATTTTTTCCTGCCTTTTCGGAGGTGGAGAATATTTCTATATCTACATCTCCGCCGCCCTTTACGGTGAGGGGATATTTTGTCTCTATATCGGGGAGATTTGCGGAGAGGTTGTCGGAATAATCGACAGTGCCTTTGATTTTGTTCATTTCGGTTACTTTAAGCTTTCTGATTATGCTGTCCATGGTGTCCTGTGGGGTTCTCTGCGCCGAAACCGAATGACTGGTTTCGGGGGCGGTTTTGCTGTCCGAATTTTTAATCACGGAACTTATGAGGAATGTTGTGGCAAGCACGCCCACAACTGCGATAATTACGGGGGCTTTTCCCTTTGATGTTTTCTCTTTCATTGAATGTCTCCTTTCTCAAGACTGTTTCTGTAATTTTTCATTGAACCTATGAGCATTTCGAGGGACTCGACACCTGAATTTCCGGAGCCGTTTTCCGTTATCTGCGATGCCTCCACGAGAAGTCTTGTATAGTCATCGAGTATTTTTTCGCCGCTTTCGGTTATCTCGTGGAGATAGGCTTTATGCAGCTTTATTTCTTCGCTGTCCGATGCGGACTGCATTATTGCGGTTCTTTTCATGAAAAGCTTCATATTTTTGAGCATAAAATTTTCCACGTCCTGATTTACCACATCATACACACCGCCGCCTGAGGAAATTGTATTGAGCGTTTCGGATTTTTTCAGGAATATTTCCCACTGTCCGATAATTTTATTTGCCTCGGCACTGCATATATTGCAGTCGGCGAGTTTTTTCATTACATTTATGTAATCCTGCGGAGTTTCAAGCTGTCGGAACGTCTCCTCCGTAATGACGGCTTTTTTTTCTCTGCTGTCCGTTTGTATGAAGAAATAATTTCCTGCGCTCAGTACAGCCATGAGGAGGATTATAAAGCCTATGAAGAGAAAAAAACTGTCTGATACAGATTTATTGCTGAAAATAACCAGTGCCGCCGCCGCCATAATAAGATTGAAAATTATCTGACCGAGATATTTTTTCATCTTGTCACCTCCGAAAAGTATATACCGATTTTCGGTTTACACTACTATTATATACTATATGCGCCGTGAAGTCAACATTTTTACAATTCATAATTCATAATGCATAATTCATAATTAAATCGGGTTATCCATATTTTCTGAAATGGCGTATGAAAAAGACACCTTGACGTATGAAACAGACACCCTCACAAGACATCATTTTTCCCGAAATATAGCCGAACAGACACCAAGACACCATTTTTGCAATTCATAATTTATAATCTATAATGCATAATTCATAATGCATAATTAAATCGGGGTTTTCCCCATGTTTTCTGAAATGGCAATATGCCATTTTTGCGGATGGTTCTTTTATAATGTTATTAAAAATATGAGGTGTTCTTTATTTATAATGATATAAAAAAATATATTGACATCTTGCTGAAAAACGTGATATACTGATATTGTAAAGATAACTCACGACAACCGTGTATTGTTTGAGAAATTTTAATAGAAAAAGAATAGAAAAATAATATTCCCCCTCCGTCAGCGGCGGAGGAATAACGAAAAAGTATAAAAATCTTTCATGATAATATACAAAAAAGTATAATAGAAATTTTTCTGAAACAATTAAAGAATAATTATGAATTATGAATTATGCATTAAAAAAAAGGGGTTTTTTTATGCAGAAAATTTACAAAGTATCTATAGGAAAGGCTCGCTGCGCTGTCGATTTGGGCGACGGCAGCGAAAGAGGCGAATATGTAAGTCAGGATTATATATTGAATAAGCTGGGCAGACCTCACCGCAGTATCAGCCTTATGTACTGTTATTATCCTCTCGATGAGCAGTTCCCTGCAAGAATATCCGAGGCTGTGAAAGATGCGGATATTTCCTATCAGTGGGATTATCCCTATGACGACTATTTCACATACAAGGGCGGCATGGGCGGAAATCTGAATGACGAGCCGTTTACTTATATGCGTGACATAAGAAAGCACGGTCAGGACGTTACCCTCACGCTCACAATCGACCCTCATGTCAGCGATGAAATGCTTGCGGCAATAGGAGAGGATTTGAAAACCTTCGGCAGACTTTTCCTGCGTATCAATCATGAGGCGACGGGAAACTGGTTTTCATTCAACAAGAGGGCAACATATCAGGAGGTTGCGGATTTTTACTGCAAAGCCTCACGGATTATAAAAGAACACGCCCCCAATGTCAGCACCATTCTCTGCATTGGCGGCATTGAAAACCGTGAGACGGGCGAAATCGAAAAGGAGAGGGAATTTTCTCAGGCTGTCCGTGAAACGGATATATGGTCGGTCGATAAGTATATGGCTCTGCACTGGGGATGGCCTTATGATGTCGCCGAAACGGGCGGAAATTCCCACAGCAGAAGCTCCGTTAAGGATACCTATGAAATGACAAAGGCAAGCTATGAGCGTTTCAGGTACATCAACGGCGGTATCTCAAAGCCTATGGTTATGAGCGAATTTAATGCCGACGGAGACGTTACGGGCGCATATGAACAGGCTGAAATGGTGAAGATGTTCTGCGATATGATTAAAGCCGACAATGCGGAATGGTTCACAGGATTTACATTCTATCAGTTCCGTGACCGCGGCAGACTCGGACTTGAAATACAAGACCCGAATAATCCCGAAGTCGGAATTGAACAGCCCGTTATGAAAACCTACAGGGATATTATTCATGATGAATGGTTCATGCCGTCAATGAATATCGGCGAAGAAATCAATCTCCCCGCAGTTCTGCGCTGGGGAAACTCCGAGGACGCAGAGGGCATTGCAATTCCCGTGCATTTCGATAAAAACCCTCATTTCTGCGAACTGATTTTCGATGATGATTATAACCTCATGATAGAGATAAACGGACGCTGGTTCTATAAATCTCCGTCTACGAAAACCATAGATTTAATGCCTGCATTTTTTGAAAATCCCCTCGGAGGCTCCGCAGATATGACGATAAAAATATTCGCTCCCCCTGCATCGGGCGAAAATGATATATCGGCGGAGGACGGATTTTTGAATTATTATTTTACCCTCGGAAAACTTCCGAAAATACGCATTCTCACGTCACCCGTAGAGCCGAGCAGGGACAGAAAGGAAATATAATGGATACATCAGTTATAATAGTATGCGCAGGAAATTCTACACGCATGGGCGGTGTTAATAAAATACTCCTCCCTCTCGGAGAACATCTTGTCATAGGTGTCACCATGCTTGCCTTTCAGCAATGCGAAAGCGTTAAGGAAATCATCATATCCGCAAGAGAAAGCGATATTCCTGCCATACAGGAAGAAGCCCGAAATTCAGGCATAACCAAGCTTAAAGAATGCACTGTCGGCGGAAATACCCGTCAGGAAAGCGTTATAAACGGCATTAAAAAAATCTCAAAGGACACACAGCTTGTCGCAGTCCATGACGGTGCAAGACCTCTCGTAAAGCCCGAGCATATCGAAAGGGCAATAAAAGATGCAGGTGTTTTCGGCGGCGCAGCACTGGGCGTTCCCGTAAAGGATACAATCAAGGTCGTTGATGACGGAATAGTTACCGATACTCCGCCGAGAAAATCCCTGTACATAACGCAGACACCGCAGATATTCAGGAGAAATCTCTATTTCGAGGGGATAGATTTCGCCCTCGAACACGGACTTGACTTCACCGACGACTGTCAGCTTGTTGAGGCAATAGGCGGAAAGGTATACATGACAACGGGCGACTATACCAATATAAAGATAACTACTCCTGAAGACATTAAAATCGCAGAAACACTGATTGAAATGCGGAATTAAGGGGGTTTGGGGGAAAAGCCGCCCCTTGACATGGGAGTGAACGGAGCGTAGTGTAGCGAACGAAATGTCAAGGCTCTAAAGGCGGTTTCCCATTTTAAATAATTTTTTGGAGAAGAATATTATGTTCAGAACAGGTATCAGAAAAATACTCATAGCCCTGCATGGCTTGTTTCAGGGCTTTGTCGGCTTATGGTGGTCTTTGGTAGGGATAGTATTTATAACTCACCCCGACTCAAGCCCCGAAACAAAAGACTGGGAAGAAGATGAAATGTTTATCCCTTTCGGCTATGTGATGATTTTAATATATCTGATTATCCTTGCCGTAAGCTTTTTCGGTTTCAAAAAAGAAAAATCGGATATTATTATATTTATAATATCGCTTGCTGTCGGCATAGCGGGATTTTTCGGATTTGCCTTTATAGCAAGGGCTTTATAATGTTTAATTTTTAAAAAAGGAGAATTTTATGTTCAGAATAGGTCACGGTTATGACGTTCATAAGCTTGTCGGGGGAAGAAAATTAATCCTCGGCGGTGTGGATATTCCGCACGAAAAAGGTCTTTTAGGTCATTCGGACGCAGATGTACTCGCCCATGCGATAATGGACGCTATGCTCGGCGCACTCGCCCTCGGCGATATAGGTCATTTATTTCCCGATACCGACGATAATTTCAAGGACGCTGACAGCATGAAATTAATGGAAAGAGTGGTCAATGTCTGCCGTGAAAACGGATACCGTATCGGAAACATTGACGCTACTGTAATAGCACAAGCCCCTAAGCTTGCACCGTATATTATTTCAATGCGTGAGAATATAGCAAGGGTCTGCGGCTGTGATGCATCACAGATAAGCGTTAAGGCAACAACAGAGGAACACCTCGGATTTACGGGCGAAAAACTCGGAATATCCGCCCATGCGGTTGCGCTCATGATGAAAATATGAAAAACCCCCTGTCTTGTGACAGGGGGTTAGTTTTATCTGATTTTTGCGCCTGCGGGGATTGAGTCGTCAACGAATATTACCTTTATTCCGTCGGGAGTGTCTGCGGCGCATATCATGCCGAAGCTTTCGACACCTCTTAATTTAACAAGTTTAAGATTTGCGATTAGCTGAATTTTCTTTCCGACAAGTTCTTCGGGTGTGTAGTACTGCGCAATGCCCGAAACAACCTGTCTGCCGCCCATTCCGTCATCAAGCTGCAGGCAGAGCAGCTTATCGGATTTTTTTACCTTTTCGGCGGATATTATCTTAGCGGCACGTATTTCTATTTTTGCGAAATCGTCAATGCCTATCTCGGGTGCAAGCTGAATATTTTCCGATTTTTCGGTATTTTCGAAATTTGCGGCTTTTTCCGTTTCGGAAAGATTTGATTTTGCAGCAGCCATATTTTTCTCGATTATCGAATTGAGTTCTTCAATCTCCTTGTCAACGTCTATTCTGGGGAAGAGAATTTCTCCCTTATGAACAGTAACGTTTTCGGGGAGTACTCCGAATACGCTTAATTTTGAATACTCCGTATCTTCCCTTGAAACACCTGTCTGTTCCCATATTTTCGGCATGGTTTCGGGCATGAACGGCGAAAGGAGGGTTGATATTATGCGTATTCCGTCAAGCAGGTTGTACAATACGCTTGCAAGTCTTGCCTTTTTAGTCTCGTCTCTTCCGAGTATCCAGGGCTGTGTCTCGTCGATATATTTGTTTGCACGGTCAACGGCGGAGAATATCGCTTCGAGTGCGCCCTTTATTCTTGTGCCGTCCATTTCCTTTTCGACCTCCGAAACGGTCGAGAGAACAGTGTTTATGAAATCGCTGTCAATATCATCGGCTTCACGTTTGGTCGGGAGAGTGCCTCCGAAATACTTGTCAGCCATGGCGACTGTGCGTGAGACGAGGTTTCCGAGACCGTTGGCGAGGTCGGAATTTATGCGGTTTATCATAATTTCGTTTGAGAATGCGCTGTCTGCGCCGAGAGCCATTTCACGGAGAATATGGTATCTTATGGCATCAACGCCGTATCTTTCGCCGAGCATGAACGGGTCAACGACATTGCCGAGGGATTTTGACATCTTCTGATTTTCTCCCGTCTTGCTTGCAAAGGTAATCCAGCCGTGTACGGCGAGGTGCTTCGGGAGGGGCTGTTCGAGAGCCATGAGCATTGCAGGCCATATAATCGCATGAAATCTCATAATATCCTTTGCTACCATGTGAACATCCGCAGGCCAGAATTTTTCATAGTCGTCATAGGTTTCGTTGAGGTATCCGAGAGCGGATATATAGTTTGAGAGCGCATCTATCCATACATATACAACGTGCTTTTCGTCAAAGGTAACGGGTATGCCCCATTTGAAGGTAGTTCTCGAAACGCATAAGTCCTCAAGTCCGGGCTTTATGAAATTATTGACGAGTTCAAGCGCACGGGTTTTGGGCTGGAGGTAGTCTGTTTCGGTGAGAAGCTTTTCTATGCGTTCTGCAAAGGGTGACATTTTGAAGAAATAAGCCTCTTCCTTTGCGAACGTGACGGGTCTGTGACATTCGGGACAGCAGCCGTTTTCATCAAGCTGGGAGTCAGTCCAGAAGCTTTCGCAGGGGGTACAGTATTTTCCCGAATATTCGCCCTTGTATATATAGCCCTTGTCATAAAGCGTTTTGAATATTTTCTGCACTGTTTCAATGTGATAATCGTCGGTTGTGCGGATATAGCGGTCATAATCGACATTCATATATTTCCATAGCTTTTTGAATACGGCGACTATTTCGTCAACATATTCCTTTGGGGTAATGCCCTTTTCTGCGGCTTTCTGTTCTATTTTAAGACCATGCTCGTCCGTGCCTGTAAGGAACATTACATCATAGCCCTGCATTCGTCTGTAACGGGCAACGGAGTCGCAGGCTACGGAGGTGTAGCAGTGACCGATATGGGGATTGCCTGAGGGGTAATATATCGGCGTGGTTATATAGAAGGTTTTCTTTGACATAATCATCTCTCCTGTCTTTTATGATATATACTGTAAATGAGTATTTTGAAATAATGCACAAAAATCTGTATTTTGTCCTTGTTCCCCCGCCATAGGCGGGGGAACATTGCTTTTTTGTATATTATCACAAATAATTTTAAATTTACTCAATTATAGTGATATATATATTATACACTGTCGGAGGGGTTTTGTCAACAGCGGATTTATTATTGACATTTCGGAAATATCATGATATAATTTAGAAAATATGCACGGGAGGTAAAGCCATGGTATTTAAAAACAACGGAACAGACAGTGCTGTAAAGGCTTGTCAGGAGAAAATTCAGGAAATCAGACAGACAGTCGAGGCTTGCGGCGGTGGAAAAAGCCCTGTCCGAAAGCATAAGGTCACTCACTGCGGAAATTGAGGATTTAGAGACGGAAATCGGCAGGATTAAGACACAACAGGACAGCGAAAAGCCGAGAAAGGTTGATATTCTTCCGGGACTTCCGCCGAAAGCCAATGAAAAACTTTTTGAAGATTTTGATATAGAGAACGGAATTTTGAAAATATACAAGGGTAATGGAGGTGATGTTGTTATTCCCGATACTGTTATAAGAATTGGAGAGAGGGCTTTTAAGAATTGTTCAAGCCTTGTATCAATAACCATTCCCGACAGCGTTAAAAGTATTGGAGAGGATGCTTTTTCTTGTACAAAGTGGCTCGAAAATTACCCTGATGACTTTGTAATAATAAATGAAATTTTAATTAAATATAAAGGAAATGCAAAATATGTAACAATTCCCGACAGCGTTACAAACATTGGAAAGAATACTTTTTGGAGTTGTTCAAGTCTTAAATCAATAACGATACCAAAAGACTGCCAAATTGAAGAAGGTGCTTTTGACAGTAACATAAAAGTCAACCGCAGGCAATAAAATGCATAAAGACGAAAATTACAAAAATTAATGCTTGACAAATCGGAATTAATGTGCTATCATATCATTAAGATATTTGAAATCTTTGACGAGGAAGGCTTATACCGCCGTGTGTCTTTACAGAGAGCCGCTGTATGCTGAAAATGCGGCATGATACAAGGTATATGCACACCGCCTCCGAGTGCGCCCAATAAGCGTCGGCTGCTCCCGTTACAGAGTTAATGAGATACGGATTTTTTCCGTTAAATCAGGGTGGAACCACGGTTATATGCCGTCCCTTATGTCTTTAAAGAGACTTTGGGGCGGCTTTTGTTTATCTAATCGCATTATTTCAAAATGTTTATCTATAGTTCGGAGATAATTTATTTTCAGCTTGCGTTCCACCATTCCAGAAAAGAGGTGATATTATGAATAAGATAAAGTACAACGAAAAGGAAGAGGCTTATGAGATTGTATATAAGATATGGGATAATGACATGACCGTCCGTTTCTATGTTGAGGAGCAGGAGGATATTATGGAGAATATCAAAAATATCGCCGGAATGCTCGACAGGCTCAACCGCAGCAAATCGGATATTGCACAGCTTGTCTCCGATGAGGGATATTATGAGGGTGCTGCCGAAATACTCGAAAAAGGCATAATACTCACCAAGGCTTATATTGACATCGATGAGGACGAGGTCGTTTTGTGCTTCAGCGTAAACAGCAATGACGGCTATCTCAGGCTTCCGCTCGCCCTCGAACTGTATGACGGCGAATTTGAAATTCTCGGCTGGGATAATTATTGAATGCCCGAAAATAAAATGCAAAGGAGAAATAACATGATAAAGCTTACACTGAAAGACGGAAGTATCCGTGAAATTGAAAGCCCTGCACCTGCGTGCGATATAATAAAGGGTATCGGCATGGGTCTTTATAAGGCTGCCTGCTGCGTTAAAATCAACGGCGAGGTAAAAGACCTCCGCACTGTTATAGACAATGACTGCGAATTTGAGGTATGTACTTTCGACTCGACTGACGGAAAAAAGACATTCTGGCATACCGCATCTCATATACTTGCGCAGGCTGTAAAGAGACTCTATCCCTCGGCAAGGCTTGCCATAGGTCCTGCAATCGACAACGGTTTCTACTACGATTTCGACCTCGAAAAGCCCTTCACTCCCGATGAACTCGAAAAAATCGAGGCTGAAATGAAAAAAATCGTCAAGGAAAATCTTGCTCTTGAACATTTTGAACTTTCCCCCGAAGAGGCAATAGCAAAGCTCAGAGAAATGGACGAGCCTTACAAGGTTGAACTCTGTGAGGAACACGTCGGCAAGGGTGAACCTATTTCGTTCTATAAACAGGGCGAATTTACAGATTTGTGCGCAGGTCCTCACCTCATGACGACTGCTCCCGTAAAGGCTTTTAAATTATTGTCATGTACGGGCGCATACTGGAGGGGCAGCGAGAAAAATAAAATGCTCTCCCGTGTGTATGCGGTTGCATACCCGAAGGCTGCCGACCTCGAAGCAGATATTAAACAGCGTGAGGAGGCTAAACTCCGTGACCACAACAAGCTTGGACGTGAACTTGAATACTTCACAACGGTTGATACCATAGGACAGGGACTTGCCGTAATACTCCCCAAGGGCGCAAAAGTAATCCAGACATTGCAGAGATGGGTTGAGGACGTTGAACAGAAACACGGCTATCTCCTTACAAAAACCCCCTATTTCGCAAAGAGGGAATTTTTCAAGATTTCGGGTCACTGGGATCATTACCTTGACGGTATGTTTGTTATGGGAGACCCCTATGATGAGGAAAAGGAATGCTTTGCGCTCCGTCCGATGACCTGTCCTTTCCAGTATCAGGTATTCCTCAACAGACAGCGTTCTTACCGTGAACTTCCCATGCGTCTCGGTGAGACCTCCACGCTTTTCAGAAAAGAGGAGTCGGGCGAAATGCACGGACTTATACGTCTGCGTCAGTTCACCATTTCGGAGGGACACCTCATACTCCGCCCCGACCAGCTTGAACAGGAATTTGCGGACTGTCTCGCACTTGCAAAGGAAATGCTCGGCACTGTAGGACTTCTTGAGGACTGTACTTTCAGATTTTCACAGTGGGACCCTGCAAATCCCAGAAACAAGTACGAGGGTACAAAGGAACAGTGGGACTATGCTCAGGAGGTAATGGGAAAGATACTCGACGACCTCGGTCTTGAATATTCTATCGGAATTGACGAGGCTGCATTCTATGGACCCAAGCTTGATATTCAGTACAAGAACGTATACGGCAAGGAAGATACTCTTGTAACCATCCAGATTGATATGCTCCTTGCAGAGCGTTTCGGAATGGAATATGTTGACGTTGACGGCACAAAGAAACGCCCCTACATCATTCACAGAACATCACTCGGCTGCTATGAGAGAACTCTTGCGTATATGATTGAAAAATATGCAGGTGCAATGCCCCTGTGGGTAGCCCCCGAACAGGTGAGAATTATACCCGTTGCAGACCGTCATCTCGATTATTGCAGGGAACTCCTCGCAAAGCTCGAAGCGGCAGGCATACGCTCGACAATTGACGACAGGGCTGAAAAGGTCGGAAAGAAAGTCCGTGACGTAAGACTTGAAAGACTTCCCGTATGGGTAACTGTCGGCGACAAGGAACTCGAAAACAATACGGTTTCCGTTTCGTCAAGACGTGAGGGAGATTTAGGCTCTATGTCACAGAATGACCTCCTCGGAAAACTCCTTGATGATATTGCAAAGAAAGTCAGATAACTTTCAATTCATAATTCATAATGCATAATTCATAATTAAGAATTATTGGAATAAATCAGAATTTATCTAAAAGGCAATAGAAAACTATAAGGAGTTCTGTATGCATACTTTTATATATACATATTTGCGTATACTTGCTGCTTTCGATATATTTGCGTTTCCTCTTATCGTTCTGCAATTTGTATCATTGATACGAATGATAATGCTGATAAAAAAACACAGACTTGTCAAAGCGGAAAACGAGGCAGATAAAAAAGAAACAACATTACTTATTTGCTACTGTATATTGACTGCAATTTTGTGGCTTCCTTTAATCATTCTTTCATTATCATCAGTCATAAAATTCAGAACAAGATAAATTCTGATTTTTAAATATGATTTTAAAATCCGCAGATATTTCGTCTGCGGATTTTTTTGATTGACAATATAACGAACAAATGCTATAATATATGTATCAGATTTTATGAAAGAGGTAAAACTATGGCAAAAGAAAAGAAATTGGTAACGGCGATAACCTCAATGGACGAGGATTTCGCACAGTGGTACACCGACATCTGCAAAAAGGCGGAACTTGTTGAATATACAAGCGTAAAGGGCTGTATGGTAATAAGACCCTACGGCTATGCAATATGGGAGAATATCCAGCATATACTTGACGGTATGTTCAAGGCTACAGGTCACGAAAATGTTTGTATGCCCATGTTCATTCCCGAAAGTCTCCTGCAAAAGGAAAAAGACCACGTTGAGGGATTTTCCCCCGAAGCTGCATGGGTAACATACGGCGGAAGTGAAAAGCTTGAAGAAAGACTTTGCGTGCGCCCCACATCCGAAACGCTCTTCTGCGAACACTATGCAAATATAGTACATTCCTACAGGGATTTGCCCAAGCTTTATAATCAGTGGGTGAGCGTTGTGCGCTGGGAGAAAACCACACGTCCTTTCCTCCGTTCGAGGGAATTTCTCTGGCAGGAGGGTCATACTATCCACGCAACCGCACAGGAGGCAATCGAGGAAACGGAGCGTATGCTCAATGTATATGCGGACTTCTGCGAAAATGCTCTTGCAATGCCCGTATTAAAGGGAAAGAAAACCGAAAGCGATAAGTTTGCAGGTGCAGTTGCTACCTATGCGATAGAGGCTCTCATGCATGACGGTAAGGCTTTGCAGGCAGGTACTTCACATTATTTCGGTGACGGATTTGCTCATGCATTTGATATTCAGTATACCGACAAGGACAACAAGAGAGTTTATCCTCATCAGACAAGCTGGGGAGTTACCACACGTCTCATAGGTGCGATCATAATGACGCACGGCGACAATAACGGACTTGTTCTCCCCCCTGCGGTAGCACCGGTACAGGCTGTTATAATTCCCATTGCACAGCATAAGGAGGGAGTTCTCGAAAAAGCCGAGGAGCTCAGAAAGCGTCTTGCCGATACGGGAATAAGAGTTAAGCTTGACGACAGCGACAATTCCCCCGGCTGGAAATTCTCCGAATACGAAATGAAAGGCGTTCCCGTAAGAGTTGAGATAGGACCCAAAGATATTGAAAATAACCAGTGTGTTATAGTTACACGTCACAACGGCGAAAAATCCTTTGTATCCCTTGATGAACTCGAAAAAGCGGTTTCCAGTAAGCTTAAAGAAGTCCATGACGGAATGTATGCCAAAGCCCTTGAAAACCGGAACAGAAGAACATATGACTGCAAGACAGTTGACGAGATAAAAAATACCCTTGCCGAAAATGGTGACGGTTTCATTATGGCTATGTGGTGCGGTGACGAAGAATGCGAAAATTCCGTAAAGGAACAGACGGGAGTCGGCTCACGCTGCATACCCTTTGAACAGAGAAATATTTCTGATGTATGCGTATGCTGCGGAAAGCCTGCAAAGCATATGGTATGCTGGGGAAACGCATATTAATTCATAATTCATAATGCATAATTCATAATAATATATTTTCCCTCGCCGCAGGCGGGGGAAAAAGACAAGATATACAGATTTTTATGCATTATCTTAAATGTTCATTTATAGATAATATATTTTCCCTCGCCGCAGGCGAGGGAAAAGACAAGATATACAGATTTTTATGCATTATTTTAAAATGTTCATCTATAGTATTAATTCTTAATTATGAATTATGCATTAAAAAAGGGGGTTTGGGGGAAAGCCGCCCCTTGACATGGGAGAGAACGGAGCGCAGCGCAGTGAACGAAATGTCAAGGCTCAGAGGGCGGCTCCCCCATTTTAAATAAGAAGGTGATTTTTTGGGAGTTATGATACCTGCCGTTAAGGAACAGGCTGACCTCGTTCATAAAATGAAAAACGAAATATGTCAGAGTAAATATAAGGCTGTCAGCTTCAGGCTCATGGATACGCTTATAGTCATGCCCTTTTCGGAATTCGGCGATATGTTCAGATTTATGGAAAAGGATTTCGTATCGTGCAGTAAGGGGAAAAAGTCGTTTTATGAAGCAAGAATATCCGCACAGGAAGAGGCTGAAAAAAAAGGCTGCGTAACCATAGACAATATATATAATATTCTTGCAAAAAACTGCCGTATCAGCGGCGATGACCGTGAAAGACTCAAAAAACGTGAATGTGAATTGTTTGAATATTTCGCATTTACAAGAAGCTGCGGTGCGGAATTTTTTAAAGCCGCAAAGGAAAGAAAGAAAAAAATAATCCTTACATACGACTCGGTATATCCCGAGGATACAGTTGAAAAAGTTATAGCAAAATGCGGATATTCGGCATATAACAGGCTCATAATGCTTACGGACGAGGGCATAGCCCCCGATGATGCCGAAGGAACCTTTGACAAAATAATCGAAAAATCAGGCGTTTCCTCCGATAAAATAATCCATATAGGCGGAAGTGTGGCAGATGATGTTGAAATACCGATATTAAAAGGCGCAAAGGCACTTCTCCTCACGCCTGTCATTCCCCTTATGGTGAGGTCGGGCAGAATGAGGGGATATATTCAGGCAAAGCACGTTTATGACTATGACACGGAGGATTTTTTAATGCTCCACTGTGCGCTTGGTCTTTATGCGGCTTATAATTTTGATATTCCGATAAACAAGACATTTCAGAGCGATTTCTGTTCGAGCCTTTTCAAAATCGGATTTGCGGTACTCGGCTCGTTAAGCCTTATACCCGAATATGCGGTCGGCGGCAATCTTGAAAAGGAAATAAAATCCGCCCTCGAAAAATCCCCCGAATGTATAAAGGGCAGAGACTGCTTCACTGAACTCTTTGAAAAGCATTTCAGTGATGTTTGCAATGGATTTTCAACTGACAAATGTGATATTCCCTTTAATTATTTTGTGCGGCACAGTGCCGCCGCAGACAGAGAACTTCTGAGGGAATATATGACGGAAGATGCGTTCTCACAATGGCAGGATAATTCCTCCGAACCTGCCACCGCTCCCGTTTATGGCAGAAAATTAAAGAAAAATGCCGCCGCAAGGCTTGCCGATACGCTCTTTCCGCCCAATACAAGAGTAAGAAATATCGCCGAAGGTATGCTCGTAAAAATAAAGAGCAGGGGAGCGCAGACAATAAAAGGACACCCAAAAACTTAATTCGACATATACTGTCATGATAATGCAAAAATAATTATCATCTGACCCGGCGACTTTTTATTCCCAAAAATCACAAAATAATATTTAATAAGTCATTTTATTCCGTTGCAAGATGTATCTCCTGTGTGATAAAATAGAATTACAGAATAAAGGAGGTAAAAAAGCAATGAATAACAAGATAAAGGTACTTATAGGTGATGACTCCGCCGTGACAGGCGTAAGCATAGCAAACAAGCTCCGTGAAAGAGGTATGTATGCATACACAAGACGCAAGGACTGCAATGTCATAGTTGAGTCCATAAAGAAAGAGCCGCCCGATGTTGCCGTACTCGACATAACCGCCCAAAACGGCGATGCCGTTTCGATAATGAAAAAGACAAGGGAACTCGGCGTGAGGTTTCCCGTGTTCATAGTGACTTCCGCTTTCGATAACGAATTTATCGAAAGACAGGTAATGGAGAACGGCGCATCTAAGTTTCTTCTCAAGCCGTATGATGCGGACGACCTTTGCAGTGCGATAAATTCCGCCCTCGGAGGCAGAGCTGGCAGCCTCAGCGACGACATGGAAATTGTCGTGACGGATATAATTCATCAGCTCGGTGTTCCTGCGCATATAAAGGGCTATCACTATCTCAGGACGGCTATTCTCTATTCGATAGAGGACAAGACACTTCTCGACAGCGTGACAAAGCTTCTCTATCCTACCGTTGCGAGCATATACGATACAACGTCCTCACGTGTCGAGAGAGCTATCCGTCATGCTATCGAAATCGCATGGAACAGGGGAAATGTCGATACATTGAATGCTTTCTTCGGCTACACCGTCGATACGGGAAAGGGCAAGCCTACAAATTCGGAGTTTATAGCCCTCATAACGGACAAGCTCCGCCTGAGATACAAATCTGCCCTCAAAAGCTACAAATGATTTTAATGCATAATTCATAATGCATAATTCATAATTATATTGGCTTCTGCAATATATCTGAATTAATTAAGCAAGAGGAAAATTTGCGCCTTGCGCTGGGAGTGAACGGAGCGTAGCGCAGTGAATGAAAGTGCAAGGTTACAAAGGCGCAAATTGACGATTTTAAATAAGGAGTTTTTTTATGTCGTTCAGAAAAATAAATATATCGGAACTTCAATTCAATCCGTTTGAAAAAATAGGCAGCAAATGGATGCTTATAACTTCGGGAACTCCCGACAGCTTCAATACCATGACAGCCTCATGGGGTCAGCTCGGCATTCTCTGGAATAAAAACGTCCTCACCTGCTACATAAGACCTAACAGGTATACATATGAGTTTATCGAGAAAAACGAGATTTTTACAGCATCTTTTTTCGGAGAGCAGTTCAGAAAAATGCTTGCGTTCTGCGGTTCGCATTCGGGTCGTGACTGCGATAAAATCGCCGAAACGGGTTTTGTTACCGTTGAGCTTGAAAAGGGCATAGGCTTTGAACAGGCTGATATGGTTTTCGTATGCCGCAAGCTCTACAGCTACGACTTGCAGGAAAGCGGATTTCTTACAGATGACGGAATACCTGCGGTTTCATATGCAAAAGACCCCTACCACAGAGCGTATATATCCGAAATTACAGCGGTATATGTGAAGGAATAATAATTAAAAAGACACTTCCGCATCTTCTGCGGAGTGTCTTTTGTTATAGAAACTTGAGGAAAATTGCGCTCTTGCGCTGGGAGTGAACGAAGCGTAGCGTAGTGAACGAAAGCGCAAGGGCGCAATTTGACGATTTTAAATGGAGGTTAAAATGGAGTTTATAAGGCGGGCATCTGCGGAAGATGCCTCACGTATCGCCGAAATTATAATCGCAAATTACCGCATTAATTTCTATCCCATTTTTAAAGATGATGAATTTTATTTTGGCGAACTCAATGTCATTGATATGGCTGCGGAATATTCGGAAAATTCACAGGCATTGAAAAATACATTTGTATATGACGACGGCGCAGTAAAGGGCATTATCCGCATAAACAATCACGAGATTGAAAAGCTTTTCGTTGAACCGCAGTTTCAGAATATGGGCATAGGTGCAAAGCTTCTTGAATTTGCGCTGAAAAATATGAATGTTAAATATTTGTGGGTTCTCGAATACAACAGGCGGGCGATTGCATTTTACCGCAGACACGGATTTGAACTCACGGGCGAAAAAATAATCGAGGACGAGTATGTGCCGCTTCTGAAAATGACAAGAAAATAAATATCTCCCCTGTATGAAACAGGGGAGATATTTTTATACATAGAGGAATTGTTCCTCTTCCTGCGGCTGTTCTTCGGGGATATCCTCGAACTGCTGTTCATCGGGCTGAGTTTCCTCTTCGGCGGGTTCGGTAGTTTTCTGTCTCTTGGGAGCATTTGCTTTCATTTCCTTGTATTCGTCAAGCGTTAGAACTCCCTCGGAATTGTAAAACCTTGCGAAATCTGCCCTCGGAGAATATTCCTCGGAATAATTTCCCTTTGCATCGGAAATATATTCGCCGTACCACTGACCGCTGAAAAGCCATACCGTATTATCCCTGAAAGCAGTATCAACATCAGGCTGTCTGCTGCATTCGCTCATAGCTATCAGCTTATCCGCACCGACAATTTTTTGCATGGCGATGAACTGTTCATATCTACTGCCGAAATCCTCATCGGGGTCAAGGTATATATCAACGGCGGCAATATCGAATGTATTCTTTGCAACGAGAGTATTTGAACTCTGACCGTTCCAAATCCATATCAGATTGTCAAGTCCGAAATATTCTGTATATCTGTCGTACATGAGCTGCCAGAGCCAGCTGTAGGCTTCCTCTCCGTCTGCGCCCCACCAGAACCAGTCGCCGTAGGCTTCATGCAGCGGCCGCCAGAGTACGGGAATATCCTCCTCCTGCAATTCCTTTAAAAGCTCCGCCATGCTGTCCATATCTCTTATGAGACCGTAGCACTGTTCGGAAATCTGTCCCTCGCCGTACAGTCCTCTTATATCCTCCTGTGACATATCGGATATGTCTATATCCGTAACGGCATCGGAGAGACTGAAATCCGTTTCTTCGGTATAAACCGAGGATTTTTTTGACGGAGACTCCCAGTACCACATAAGGCTTACAAGTCCGCCGTTTTTATACCATTCGGCGGCGGCTTTTATATCGTCCTTGCAGCCCTCAAAGCTTTCGCCCTCGTTATGGAGTGCGGAGCAGCGTATGACGGGATATTTGCCCGTAGTATGGTTTACAAGCTCCAGCTCGCTGTTTGTGCTGTCGGAAACGTACTGTGCGGAAATGATATATTCGCCGTAATTATCCGAGAAAAATTCCATAAGGTTTTTTACGCTGTCGCTTGCGTTGGAATTTACGGGAGTTTCGTCCGTGCGGTAGCTTATCTTTCCGAGGGTGGTATTGTTTGAGAATTTCAGGTAATCAAGCTTGATATTTCCCTTAGGGGTCAGTTCTATTTCAGCCTCGCCCTTGTCGAGGTATATGCCGTATATTGTTATGAGGGTAAATTTTCCGTTCTTTCGTGTTTTGAACTTGTCAACCTCTTTTCCGTTCACGCTGACGGAGCAGGTAACAGATTTTTCTGCGGATATGCTGAACGAAAGGTCGTAATGCTGGTTTGTGGGGGCTTTTGCCGTAAATTTTACGGACTGACTGCCATCGTCTTTAAATCCCGTGAGGTAGCCCTTTCCGCTGTAGGGATTTGAATTTTTCGGTTCGCTTGTCGGTTCTTCGGAGTTTTCGTCCTGCGGCTCTTCTTTATCTTCTCTCTTCGGGGACTCAACCTTAAGCACATCGCTGAAAACAGCCTCCTCCGCCTCATAGGTTTCGGAGGTATCCCTTACTCTTATTTCGGGATATGAAACGGGGTATTCGGGATAGGAGTCGGGGATTATATCATCGGGGCTTTCGTCCGTGGGAGCTTCCTCCGTTCCGCCGACGGTTACTTCGGACTCCTCCGGGGACTGGTTATTTTTATCCGTACACGCTGAAAGGCAGGAAACAGAAATCACGGCAGATGCCATAACGGAAATGATTTTATTTATATTCATATTTTTCCTTTCTTGCTGTTTTATTTTCATATCTTACGCACGCTGAGGGGATATGGTTTTACAGCTTAATGTATTTTCAGGGCTTTACGGTGTATGTATTTCCCTGTACCGTATTGAATACGATAACTCCGTCCTCGATATGAGAGCCGACTGTTTCGCCGTCACATATTATGCTTGCGACAGTGTTCGCCCTGAGACGGCATATCCCACCGCAGAGGGATTTAATGAGTGCGGAGGAAAGCTTTCCGTCTTTCCATTCCATATCTATCTCGAAGCAGCCCTTTGCCCTTAAACCCTTTACTCTGCCGTTTTTCCATTCATCGGGGAGTGCCGGGAGGAGATTGATTTCTCCGCAGCAGCTTTGCAGGAGAGCCTCGGCAATTGCGGCAGTTCCGCCGAGGTTGCCGTCTATCTGGAACGGGGGGTGGTTGTCGAGCATATTCGGATTTGTGGAATGCGAGAGCAGCTTTTTGATGTTTTCATAGACCATTCTTCCGTCATAGAGCCTTGCCCACATATTCGTTATCCATGCACAGCTCCAGCCCGTATGACCGCCGCCGTGGATAAGTCTGCGCACAAGAGTAGCCCTTGCTGCGTCCGCAAGCTTGGGGGTCTGGTTCGGGGATATGAGGTCGGCAGGGTGCAGTCCGAAAAGCTGTGATATATGCCTGTGACCAATTTCCACTTCATAGTAATCAACAGCCCACTCCTTTATCTGACCGTATTTTCCTATTTCGGGCTGGGGGAGTTTTTTAAGCATGGATTTTAGCTTTTTGACAAGTGTCTTGTCACGTTCAAGTATTTCGGCGGATTTTATGACATCATTGAAAAGCACGGTTATTATCTGGGAGTCCATTGAGGGTCCTGCACACAGACAGCCCTTTGTGCCGTTTTCCGTGAGGTAGGTATTTTCGGGGGATACGGACGGACAGGTCACAAGCTTTCCCTCTTCGTTTTCAATGAGAAATTCCGTGAAAAATTCCGCCGCCGCACGGAGTATATGATATTTGCTTTCAAGAAAATCCCTGTCGAGCGTGTATTCGTAATGTTCAAATATATGCAGTGCAAGCCACGCTCCGCCCATAGGCCATATAGTGGCAGGAACCCATAAATCCTGCGGTGCGGTATCGCCCCATATATCCGTATTGTGATGGCAGACAAAGCCCTTTTTTATGCCGTACATCTCTTTTGCGGTGATTTTTCCGTTTTCGCATACTCTTTCGAGCAGGTCGAAAAGAGGCAGATGACATTCGGAGAGATTGCAGCTTTCGGCGCACCAGTAATTCATTTCGGTATTTATGTTTGTGGTGTATTTGCTGCCCCATGCAGGCCACATATTTTCATTCCATATTCCCTGTAAATTCATCGGCTGAGTACCGGGACGGCTTGCAGAAATCATAAGATAACGTCCGAAATTGAAATAAAGCTCGATAAGCTTGTTGTCGTGAATAAGCCTTTCGCAGTCGGTGCTGTCCATTTCGTCACCACGCAGACGGGTAATTCTCTCATCGGTAGTCATGAGATGTATGTCAGCCTCGCTGTTGTCCTCAAGGTTAAGCTCAACCCTTTCAAAAAGGTCGGTGTAGTCGCTGACATGGCGGCAGAACAATTCATTCCATTCGCATTCGAGAGCCATTTCCGCATCTGTCTTTGCAGACTGTTCGTAATTATTCGTATAAAAGCTTGTCCGTGCGGATAATACTATCATTACTTCATCAGCATTTTTAACGGATATTTTATTTCCGAGCGTGCGTATACTTCCGCCGCTTGCGGATGCTCCCACAACAGCCGCAAAGAAAATTCCGTCCCTGCTGCCCGTACCGCCCGTATACATTATCATATTCTTACCGCATGGGCGGTTGTCGTCATAATAGTCGTCTCTGCCGTCAATCGAACAGTCAAGGCTTATCATGGAGGATTTTTCGCATGATATTCTTATGACCATTACTTCATCGGGGGCTGATACGAATACCTCTCTTTTAAATTCAATGCCGTTGACCTTGAATAAAACATCGGAAACGGCATTTTCTATATCGAGAGAGCGTGAATATTCCCTTGCCTTTCCGTCAAGCTCCATATGTATATTAAGATTTCCGAGGGGCATATAGTGGCGCATATTCGGAGTTACACCCTGTAATTTTTCAAAGGCGATTTTTTCAGCCTGCGGTATATCACCCTCTGATATAAGCCTGCGGACTTCCTCAAGACCCTCCTGTGCATCGGGATTTATGCGGTGGCGGAGACCTCCCGACCATATTGAGTCCTCGTTAAGCTTTATAACCTCATCGACAGGATTTCCGAATATCATGCCGCCTATTCTTCCGTTGCCGACAGGCAATGCCCAGTCAAAATTTTCTGCCGGGCTGTTGTATTTCAATAAAGTTTCCGTAGCCATAAACTTACTCCTACATTCCGAATTTTATTATATTATATCACGAAAATAAAATATTTGCAAATTTCCTTTGACTTTTCCCTGCAATTCTTCATAAATCATAAACTATGATTGAGCAAATTTGAAATTTTTTGTGATAACATACAAAAAAATATAATGAAAACAATGTTCCCACCCTGCGGCGGAGGGGGAATAAAGACAAAATTATAGAATTATCTTAATTTCCGCCCACGCAGGCGGGGACAAATAACAAAAAAGCTGCCCTTTCGGACAGCTTTCCTGTTGGTAAAGGTAATCAAAGGAGTGAACGATAAAGCCCGGCTATTTCCTCAACAGAGGTATCTTTCGGGTTTCCTGGGCGGCACGCATCTGCATAAGCCGACTCAGAAAGGAACTGTATATCTTCCTCCTTGACGATTTCTTTGAGATTTTCGGGTATGCCGACATCTGCGGCAAGCTTTCTGACTGCATCAACTGCGGCTTTTCTGTATTCCTCCACGGACATATTTTCCGTATTTTCAACGCCCATTGCGGCAGCGATATATTTATATTTGTCTCCCGTTGCCTCGGCATTGTATTCCATTACAGTCGGGAGGATTATGGCATTTGCAATTCCGTGGGGAGTATCGTAAAGCGCACCGAGGGGGTGAGCCATTGAATGAACAATGCCAAGTCCCACGTTTGAAAATCCCATTCCTGCGATATACTGACCGAGAGCCATGCCCTCTCTGCCCTCGGGAGTGTTCTCGACCGCACCCCTTAACGACTTCGAGATTATCTCGATAGCTTTAAGGTGGAACATATCCGTCATTTCCCATGCGGCTTTTGTGGTGAAGCCCTCAATCGCATGAGTGAGAGCGTCCATGCCCGTAGCGGCTGTAAGACCCTTCGGCATTGTACTCATCATATCGGGGTCGATGAATGCGACTATCGGAATATCATGCGTATCAACGCAGACCATTTTGCGGTTTTTCTCCTCATCGGTTATGACATAGTTTATGGTTACCTCTGCGGCTGTGCCTGCCGTTGTCGGAACTGCAAGTATCGGTACGCAGGGATTTTTAGTCGGTGCAACACCCTCCAGCGAGCGCACGTCAGAAAATTCGGGGTTTGTGATTATTATACCGATTGCCTTGGCCGTATCCATTGAAGAACCGCCGCCGACTGCGATAATATAGTCCGCACCCGATTTTTTGAAAGCTTCAACACCCGTCTGTACATTTGCGATAGTCGGGTTGGGCTTTATCTCGGAATATATTTCATATTCAAGATTTTCGCTGTCAAGTATGTCGGTAACTTTCTTTGTTACGCCGAATTTGAGCAAATCGGGGTCTGAGCAGAGAAAAGCCTTTTTAAAGCCTCTGCCCTTTACTTCTGTGACGATTTCGGCAGCTGCGCCTGCGCCGTGGTATGAAATGCCGTTCAATACAATTCTCTGGGTCATAGGAAAAATCCTCCTTGTATTTAAATTTTTATTCTTTATTTCCTCCGCATGACACGGAGGGAATTTATTGTACATGATTGATTTTATTCTGCTTTCAGCGGAAGGTCGCCAACTTTATATATTCCTGCATCGACTTTCTGAATGACTGCCGCATCCTTGCCCGTAACTCCGGGGTTTCCGTCAATATCCGCATTTATGAGAGCCTTGTCCGAAAGTTCATATTTTTCGCCGTTTGCCAGATACTGAAGTATTCTTACCGCATCTGAAATGGTTACTTTATCGTCAAGGTTTGCATCTCCGTAAGTAATTTCCTTTTCGGTTGTTAATTCTGTCGTTGTGGTTGTCTCGGTTGTGGTAGTGGTTTCCTCAATTGGTGTAAGAGGAACTGCTTCCTGCCATACGCCGCCTGCTTCAAGGACTATTCCTGCTCCGGCAGCATTGCACTCATATTCTGCGGGCAGATTATTGATAACGATACGATATGGAGTATCTTCTCTGTTTGGAGAGACCTCTATCTCATAGGGTTCATTCGTACTTGTCCATTCAGCAATCGTTTTTTCAGGGTCAGTTATCATCACAAGACTTGCCTCTACTCCGCTTACATTTTCGCCTGTTTTTATGTCGTTAAATGTGACATATATGGTTGCTGTGTTCTTTGCAGGTGTTTCGCCGTTTGCAACAGCGATTTCCTCGGGGTAAACGGTAACTTCACCGCCTATTTCCGCAACAACGCTGCCCGTGCCGAAATAGCTGTAAAGTCCTGCCGCAGCTCCGACAAGTCCTACCTGATAATCGAGGGCAACCTCGTTTGAAGTAGCGTCCTTTGCATCGAGTTTTCTGAATGTTGAGAAATCCTCGCTTGTGGGACCTCCGCAGAGTGCGCCGTAGAGTGTATGACTTCCCTCAACGCTTGCATAGTCGCCGTTCCAGCTGTTCCACTGCGACCATGAGTCATCGACATAAAGTGCCGATGCCGCACGGTGATGCGGAGATGTTGCGGAAACGTCATTATAGCCGACTACGAGGCATACGTTTGCGTTGTTGTCGCCGAGTATCATGTTCATCTGTTTCTGACACCATTCGGAGAAATCAGCACCCGACTCGTCCTTATGCTTGGTTACTGCCATAGCGCAGGTCTGCATGAGGGTATTGTGCCTTGCACTTCCCCATGAATTCATGACATAGAATTTATTCTGATTTGAATTTACAACGCTCTGTATGTAATTTACGGGAGCAGTCCAGTTTCCTGTTATTTCGGCATTGATTATAGCTGCGCCGAGCCATACGCCGCCGTAGTAATAATCGTTTACCCAGTCATTTGTGCCGCTTGTATCCTTGCTGTTTGCATCGAGATAGGGCTGCTCGCCTGTTGCAATGTAGAGCCAGCCTGCCGCCCATGCTATATCGTCCTCAACGCTCTTGTCGGAATATGTCATCTGGTCATAGGTCATTTTGCGGTTTTTAGCGGCGAAATCGTAGAGAGCCTTTGCATACTGCAAATCCTCTTCATTGCCGAAGTTTATATAATTCTGGGCGAGTGCGGCGGCATACTGTGCGGCAACATCGCTTGCGCCGTCGGTTGTGGAATATATTTCGCTGTCGTCTCTTTCGCCCATGAGTTCGGGCGCACGCCATTTGCCGTGGTCTTTTCCGTCGTCGCCCATTTCATAGATGAATTTTGTAACATTTCCGTTTCCGTCAAGGGTTGTGCAGTTTCTCATGTATCTTGCAAATTCATCTGTTATGTCTTTAAGATGTGCGGTCGTTCCTGTTTTGTCGAAATCCTCTTTGTATTCATAGTACATCCAGCCGAGGGTTGAGGCTGTGAAGCCCTCCGTAAGACCGCAGATAATTCCGTCACCGGCATCGTGGAAGCCGCCCATATCGTTATGACCCGTGTGGCAGTCGTCACGCCATGAAAAATGGGTTTTACTTCCCGTACCCTCTCCGCAGTAGTTTGCATCGTAGAAATAGAGCGAATACTGCAAAAGCTTTGCGTAGTTGTCAAGCTCCAAATCGGCTGCATTTGCTGTAAATGCCGAGCCTGCGACAGATGTAACTCCCATTACTGCCGAAGCCGCAAGGGCTGTGAGCTTTTTTGTCAATTTTCCTTTCATCTTCATAAAGACCATTCCTCTCATAAATTACCGTCAAGTGCCGAACGGTTCGTATATTATAATTATAACACAATTTTTGAGCATTTTGTTAATAAATTGTGTACAAATATAAAACGGGATATTTTTTGTAGGTTATCACAAAAAAGTGTGTGATATATTGTTATTTATCACTAATTAGCACTCTCGCACAGAGAGTGCTAATTTTTCATTTTTCTTTCACATTTTTTTGATATTCCGAACATAATAGGGCAATATAATATAGACAATGAAACGAAAGGAATGGTTCCAATGGAAATCGGAGAGAATTTCAGATGTTAAAAAACCAATCAATGAGAATGAATGAAACAGGGGGTTTGGGGGATAAAGCCGCCTCTTGACCTGAGAGTGAACGGAGCTTTGCGGAGTGAACGAAAGGTCAAGGCTCAAAAGGCGGCTCCCCCAATTCAAAAATTCAAAATTGACGATTTTAAACGGAGGTATGAATTATGTATGGACTTACACCCTTTGGAAGAAACGGCTATGACCTTTTCGATATGTTTGACAACTTTGACAGGGATTTCTTTCCCCGTCATCCCGCAGGAAACTGCCGCACAGATATAAAGGACGAGGGCGATAAATATGTCCTTGAGTCCGAACTCCCCGGCTTTGAAAAGGAGGACATCTCCCTCGATATAAACGGCTCTTATCTCGTAATATCGGCACAGCACAAGACCGAGGACGAAAAGAAGGACGACAGCGGAAAATATATCCGCAGAGAGCGCACATTCGGCTCTTACAAGAGAAGCTTCGGCATTTCCGGCATAGATACCGAAAATATTTCAGCCGAATACAAGAACGGCATACTCATTGTCGATATGCCCAAGAAAAAACGTGAAGAACCCGAAACGAGAAAGCTTGAAATCAAATAATAATCTCCCTCCGCACCCTGCGTGGGAGATGCATAATACTACCTGTGGGACTGCCTGTGCAGTCCCTTTTTTTAGACACAAAAAAGCACTTGACATAAGCTGTGAAAAGTTATATAATTGATGTATAAAATGTTGGTTTTTGTAATAATGTGAATTATAATTTCGCCTCATGGCAGATTGGAGTTATATTATGGAATATCTCGAAAACAGAGAGCTTTCCTGGCTTAAATTCAATAAGAGAGTTTTGGAGGAGGCTTCGGATGAAAATAATCCCCTCCTCGAACGCCTTTCTTTTTCGGCTATATATCAGAGCAATCTCGATGAGTTCTTTATGGTAAGGGTCGGCTCGATAACCGACGACGCAAAGGACGGCAAACACAAAAAGGACGGAAAATCGGGGCTTACTCCCTCCCAGCAGCTTGATGCGGTTTTTACCGCCGTGAGAAGATTGCAGCCCTCCGTTGAAGAGGCTTATATAAACACCATGAAAGAACTTAAAGCCTACGGTTTTGAACACGTAAGCTTTGAAAATGCCTCCGCCGAGGAACAGAAATTTCTTGAACTGTATTTCAAGCGTGAGATAAAGCCGTTTATATCGGGCATAGTTATAAATGATGCCCTCCCTTTTCCTTTCCTCAAAAATAAGGAACTTTATGCCGCCGTCCAGCTTGGCTCAAAAAAGAAAGTGTGTGTGGGAATTATTCCCCTGAAAAACGAAAATACCGAGAGAATGATTGTGCTTGACGAAATCGGAAAAAGATTTATTCTCGAAGAGGAACTTGTGCTGCATTTTGCGCACCTCATGTTCAAGGGATATAAAGTCCTCGACAGAACGGTTATGCGTGTTACGAGAAATGCGGATATTATGGTTTCGGGCAGGGGTTCGGAATTTCGTGACCGAATGGAGGAACTTGTCGCAAAGCGCAAGAAGCTTGCCCCCGTCCGCCTTGAAATAACGGGCGAATTCAGCCGTGAAGCCCTTGATTATATATGCAGGAAATTAAAGCTGAAAAATGTCAGGGTATTCAGTTCAAGAATACCGCTCGACCTTTCGTATCTCTATGCATTGCAGGAGCTTGATGACAACCCGAAGCTGCATTTCAGACCGCTTTCGCCCAGAAAATCTTCGATGTTAAATGAGAGCCGTTCGGTATTTTCGCAGATAAAGGCAAAGGATATTTTACTGAGCTATCCCTTTGAGTCGATGACCTCATCTTTCATAAGGCTTTTGCAGGAGTCGGCGGTTGACCCCAAGGTCGTATCAATAAAGATAACCCTCTACCGCCTTGCAAGAAACAGCAAGGTAATTGATGCACTCTGCACCGCAGCGGAAAACGGCAAGGAAGTACTCGTTATGATTGAACTGCGTGCAAGATTTGACGAGGCGAATAATATCGAATGGTCAAAGCATCTCCAGAATGCAGGCGTAAAGGTAATATACGGCCCCAAAGATTATAAAGCCCATTCAAAGCTGCTCCTCATAACGAGAAAGGCGCAGGGCGGCGGTTTCGATTATGTAACACAGGTCGGCACGGGAAATTATAACGAAAAAACCTCAAAGATATATACAGACCTTATGCTGCTCACCGCCGACAGGGATATTGCCGAGGACGCACAGGCTGTATTCACGGGACTTCTCAACGGCACATTCGTTGAACATACGAAAAAGCTTCTCGTTTCTCCGCTTGCATTAAGACCGCAGGTTCTTGCAATGATGGACGAACAGATAAATATTGCAAGACAGGGCGGAGAGGGCTATATCGGTGCAAAGGTGAACTCCCTCAACGATATGGCGATAATCGGAAAGCTTGTCGAGGCTTCAGAGGCAGGAGTTAAAATCGAACTCGTAATCAGGGGCATATGCTGTCTGATTGCAGGTGTCGAGGGTCACACGGAAAATATCACAGTCCGCAGTATAGTTGGACGTTTCCTCGAACACAGCAGAATATTTATATTCGGCAGCGAAAAAAAGGAACAGAAAATATATATCGGCTCGGCTGATTATATGAGCAGAAATACCGTCCGCCGTGTCGAGGTCGCCGCACCTGTCGAGGACGAACGCCTTAAAAAACGCATACGTGATATGTTTGATATTCTCATGAGGGATAACGTCAAGGCGAGAGTTATGCTCAGTGACGGAAATTATGTGCGTATTGAAAGAAAAGAAAACGAACAGCCATTGAACTCTCAGGAGTATCTCTATGATGAGGCTTACAGGCGGCTTGAAGAAAAATCCGCAAAACAGGAGAGAATGCGTGAAAGCCGTGAAAAAGCCGCTAAAAAACCTGCAAGAAAGACTTCAAAAGCAAAAAAATAGGTTCTGTCGGCTTTCATTCTGACAGACTGTAATCAGGAGTGTTGTGATGATAGGTTATTATAATTATACGGTTATTCTTACATATCTGAGCCTTGCCTCGGCAGTACTCGGAATGTTCCTTGCCTGTGGATTTTACGGCGATGTGCCGCACCCCGAACTCGGCATAATATGTCTTATGGTGTCGGGTCTGTGCGATATGTTTGACGGAAAAGTTGCAAGAACCAAAAAGAACAGAACCGAAAACGAAAAAAAATTCGGAATACAGATAGACTCTCTCTGTGATGCGGTATGCTTCGGAGTACTTCCCTCCGTGATAGGCTATGCCGTGGGAATGAGAAGCTGGGCATATATCCCTGTGCTTATAATATTTCCGCTGTGTGCCGTAATAAGACTTGCATATTTCAACGTTGCCGAGGAGGAGCGTCAGGAAAAAACCAGCGAGGTCAGAAAGGTATACGAGGGACTTCCCGTTACAAGCGTATCGCTCATACTTCCCTTTCTCTACAGCTTCCGCAGGGATATTGGATATGATGTATTTCCGATAATTTACGGAATTTTCCTTTTCGTCATAGCAATAGCCTTTATTACAAAGATAAAAATCAGAAAGCCCGGAATGAAAATGATGCTCACATTCGTGGGAATTGGCGTTCTTGAGCTTATATGGCTGATGTACAAGGTAAAAACCAAATAATCTCATGCCCATGCCCGACCTGTGTCGGGCATTTTCAGTATATAATCATCGGCAGGGGTAATAATAATTATACGGCGGATTTATAAAAATTATTAAAATTCAGCCTCCGTTCGCCTCCGCAGCGGAGATAAAATATAAAATTGTTTTCCGTGTAATTTTTTCGTAATATATTGACAAACTGTTAAAATTGATGTATAATGAATATACAGGCTGTAAAAAGAGGTGAATATATGAACGGCGGAGTTAAAAAACTTCTCAGATTTATAATTTTAATGTCTCTTATGATGGGCGGACTTACCTTAATTCTCCTACTGCTTCAGGAGTCACGGCAGAACAGTAACCGCACGATAGAGGTTGACCCCGATACAATGCAGCTCGTTCAGCTCGAAATGCCAAAAGAGGGAGACCCGGTTGCAATCGTCGATACTACCCTCGGAGAATTTAAATTCGTCCTCTATCCACAGTATTCCCCGAATGCCGTGAAAAATTTCACGGAACTCGCAGAAAGCGGATATTATGACAATACCTATGTTTTCAATTCCGAAAGCGGCGCATATTCCGCTGCCGGCTGTCCGCAGAAAAACGGTGAGCTTCCGCAGGATTACGATAAATCAAGAGAACTCATCGGGCGTGAACTCAACCAGAATTTGTGGCCGTTCAGAGGCGCAGTCCTAAGTCTTAATACAACTGTTGACCGCAGCGCATGGGAATGGCTGACGGGCGGCGGCACTTATTTCAACGGCAGCCGTTTTGCCCTCGTCAATACTATCGAATTTGACGATGAAATGAAAAACGAAATGCTCGAAAATTCCATAAGCCGTGAGCTTGCCGAGGCTTTTATAAATCTCGGCGGCATACCGAATTTTTCACAACAGATGACCGTCATCGGTCAGACATATGAGGGAATAGAGGTGATTGAGGAGCTTTCACGGCTCGAAACAGAAGAAAACGGAATATATAAGATACCAAAGGAGGATATTATGGTAAATTCCGTGAAGATAAGCAGCTACGGCGAGGATTAATCCCGTCATTTTACGGTAATTTCAATTAATTATTCAATTTTTTGGCAAAATCTTTCTTTTATTATATACAAATTTATTTTACAAGTATTTACAAATCGGAAATAATGTAGTATAATTGTGTTTGCCTGAGATAAAAGGCAGTTGATATACGATATATTTCTCTAAGGAGTGAATGATAGATGCTTAAAAGGCTGACAGCCGCCATGGTGTGTACTTTTACGGCGGCATCGCTTCTCACGGGCTGCGGTCAGGAAACTCAGCTTGCATCGGATACTCAGACTTCGGAAAGCTCCGTTTCGGACAGCTCTTCGGATTTGTCGGGCAGCATACCCGATGAAGTCAATGTACCGATTGCTAACTTCGATGCACCGCAGACAGGCGATACGATAATAGAAATGAATATCCGTGACTACGGAACGGTAAAAATAAGACTCTTCCCCGAATATGCCGAAAAGGGCGTTGAAAATTTCGTGGAGCTTGCAAAGGACGGCTATTATGACGGTCTTACCTTTCACCGTGTCATAAAGGACTTTATGATACAGGGCGGCGACCCCCTCGGAAACGGTACGGGCGGAAAGTCCATATGGGGCGCAAAATTTGACGGCGGCGTTGACCCCCATTTAATTCATGCGGCAGGTGCTGTGGCATATGCAAATTCAGGCTCTACCGCAACCAACGGCAGCCAGTTCTATATAGTTACCGGAAAGGTCTGCACCGATGAGGATTTTGCAGGATATGCCGCACAGGGTCTGGGATTTTCCGAACCCTCGATGGAGATATACAAGACTGCTGGCGGCACGCCCTTCCTTGACGGAGGCTATACGGTTTTCGGTCAGGTCTTTGACGGTCTTGATATAATATTCAGTATACAGAATGTCGAGACAAACAGCTCCGACAAGCCGCTTGAGGACGTTATAATGGACTCCGTAAAGGTCAGCGAATATAACGGAGAGGAGCTTAAATGGTATATCTCCGATTATGATTATGAACCGCCCACGGAAGCTCCCGTTGAAAATGTTCCGATTGCAAACTACACCGCTCCCGAAGAGGGCGAGACAATCATAGATATGAAAATCAGGGACTACGGAGATGTAAAGATAAAGCTTTTCCCCGAATATGCGGAAAAGGGTGTCGAAAATTTCGTTGAACTTGCAAAGAAAGGCTATTATGACGGTCTGACATTCCACCGTGTGATAAAGGATTTTATGATACAGGGAGGCGACCCCAAGGGTGACGGCACAGGCGGCGAGTCAGTATGGGGCGGCTCTTTTGACGGCGGCACGGACAACCACCTTATCCATTCAGCAGGCGCAGTTGCCTACGCTAACAGCGGCTCAACCTCCACTGACGGAAGTCAGTTTTATATAGTAACAGGCGAAACATATACGGACGATATGTTTGCCGAGCTTGAAGCATACGGCTACAGGTTCTCCGACAACGCAAAGGAAATATACCTCTCAAACGGCGGTACTCCTTTCCTTGACGGAAGCTATACGGTATTCGGTCAGGTCTATGACGGACTTGATGTGATTTTCAAGGTGCAGGAGGCTGAAACCGACAGCTCAAACGATAAGCCCTTAGAGGATATTATCATTGAGTCTGTTACTGTCGAAGAATATGACGGCGGAGATGTCCGCTGGAGTATCTCCGATTATTGATTTATCAAAGATTAGCAAGAACCCCCCCGCATCTTAGGCATGGGATGAATTGCGTACCGCCTGTTGACAAAAGAACCGAAATATGAGGTAATAAAAACAGAATCCTGAAAGGCGGTGAAAAGATGGCAAATAAGGCATATCAATTTCGGATATATCCTACGGAAGAACAAAAACTTCTGTTTGCAAAGACATTCGGCTGTGTCAGACTGGTATACAACTACTACCTGGAAAAGAAAATCAGGCTGTACCAGAAAGAAAAAAAGAATTTTTCCTATACAAAATGTTCCAATGACATGACGGCATTGAAAAAAACAGAAGATTACCTGTTTTTGTCAGATGTGGACAGTATTGCCTTACAGCAGTCGCTCCGCCATATGGAAGATGCCTTTCAGAATTTTTTCAGCCGTCCGGCAAGCGGATTTCCGAAATTCAAATCCGGACGAAAAAGCCGGAAATCGTATACAACTGTATCCGTAAACGGCAATATTTCTTTAGGAAACGGATATCTGAAACTGCCGAAAGCAGGGCTTGTCAAAGTCAGACAGCATAGAGCTGTTCCGACAGATTACAAGCTGAAATCTGTCACAATCAGTCAGTCAGCAAGCGGAAAATACTATGCAAGTATCTTGTTTGAGTACGAGAACCAAGTACAGGAACAGGAACTGCATAATTTTCTGGGGCTTGACTATTCCATGCATGAACTGTACAAAGACAGCAATGGAAATGAGCCGTCCTATCCACGATATTACAGACAATCCGAACAAAAACTGAAGAAAGAACAAAGAAAACTTTCACTGATGCAGAAAGGCTCAGGTAATCATGAAAAACAGCGTATCAGAGTTGCAAGACTGCATGAAAAAGTTGCAAATCAAAGAAAAGATTTTCTGCATAAGCTATCAAGAAAATTAGCCAATGTATGGGACTGCATATGTATTGAAAATCTGAGATATGCAGGCAATGGCACAGACACTGAATTTCGGAAAATCTGTCTGTGACAACGGCTGGGGTATGTTTACAGAGTTTTTGAGTTATAAGCTGTAAGAATATGGAAAGAAACTGGTAAAAACAGACAAATTTTTTGCAAGTTCCCGGACGTGTTCCTGTTGTGGTTACAAAAATCCTGAAACCAAAGATTTGTCTGTCAGAGCATGGGACTGTCCGGAATGCGGTACACATCACGACAGAGATGTGAATGCTGCAATTAATATCAAAAATGAGGGTATGGGGTTGGTTTTCGCATAACCTGAAATAAAAGAACCGTGGGACACACGGGGTTAGCTCGCTGATGCTTAGTACATTGGTACTATCGAACGAGAACCAAACCTGTCGGTGAGGGGAAGCCCTCGCTTCTACAGGCGGGGGAGGATGTCACTTTGTTTGACTGTCCCACAGCTTAAATATTCGGGAACAGATATAGATTTTCCTGAAAAATAAGGAGAGAATTTGTTTGGATAAGTTTATTATTAAAGGCGGCCGCCGCCTTACAGGCGAGGTCACCATAAGCGGAGCAAAAAATGCCGCAGTCGCTATTCTTCCTGCGGTTATACTTTCGGACGAACCGTGCATTATAGAAAATGTTCCGTCCATAAGCGATGTGAACATCAGTATAAGAATACTGAAGGAAATGGGCGCAGATGTCGAATTTATGGGCAACAATACCTACAGAATAGACCCTTCGTCCATCGACAGGTACTGCGTTCCCTATGAAACCGCAAGAAAAATGCGTGCCTCGTATTATTTCCTCGGCGCACTCCTCGGAAAATTCAACAAGGCAAGAGTTTCAATGCCTGGAGGCTGTCCTCTCGGCGACCGCCCCATTGACCAGCACCTTAAGGCTTTTACGGCTCTCGGTGCGGATTATAATCTCAGTCAGGGCATGATTGATCTCAAAGCCGACTCGCTTAAAGGCAATCAGATATTCTTTGATGTAGTAACAGTCGGCGCAACTATGAATGCCATGCTCGCCGCAGTAAAGGCGGAGGGTCTGACTATAATCGAAAATGCCGCAAAAGAACCCCATATCGTAGATTTGGCAAACTTCCTCAGCGCAATGGGCGCAAATATCATCGGTGCAGGTACTGATGTTATAAAAATCAAGGGAGTTAAATATCTCCACGGAACGACCTATTCCGTTATCCCCGACCAGATAGAGGCAGGTACTTTCATGGTTGCCGTTGCCGCAACAAAGGGCGATGTTCTTATAAAAAATGTAATCCCCAAGCACCTTGAGTCAATCACAAAGAAGCTTGAAAAAATAGGCGTTAATATACAGCAGTTCGATGACAGCATAAGAGTATGGGTTGACGGTCCTCTCGTAAAGACAAATGTCAAGACTGCACCTCACCCCGGATTTCCCACGGATATGCAGTCGCAGATTGCAACGCTCCTTACTCTCGCAGAGGGTACAAGCATTATTACGGAAAATATCTGGGAACAGCGTTTCAGATACGTTGACGAGCTGCGCAGAATGGGCGCAGATATAACCGTCAACGGAAAGGTTGCTCTCATCGAGGGCAAGGGAAAGCTTATGGGCGCACCCGTCAAGGCTTGTGACCTCAGAGCAGGCGCAGCCCTCATAATCGCAGGACTTGCCGCAAGCGGCGTTACAGAAATTGAGGATATTTTCCATATAGAAAGAGGCTATGACTGCATGGAGGGCAAGCTTCGTGCGCTGGGCGCAGACATCGAAAAGATAAGCGTCCCCGAAACACAGTCCAAGTCAGAAAAGGAAAGCAGCAAGGAAGCTGTATGAATTTCAGCCGTACCCACAAGGGTACGGTTTTTTTATAATTAAGGCATATTAAAAATCAGTTTTACTCCGCCGCAGGGGGAAAATATTAAAAAATCAATATTTCTCCCCGCCGCAGCCGGGGGGAATAATTAAAATGCCTGTTTTCAGTAAGTACTGACTAACATTCATTTTCGTTTCCAATGGGTAACAAACATACTATTGAGTAAAATAATGGGTTATAATAATAACATAGACAATTGTAAAGGAAGTGACGGCGATAAAATCTGTTGAGATATTTTCGGACGGTGCTTGCAGCGGCAACCCCGGAGCAGGCGGCTACGGTGTAGTCCTCAGATACGGTACTAACGAAAAGGAGCTTTCGGGCGGCGAAAAATCCACCACAAACAACCGCATGGAACTCATGGGCGTTATAGAGGGGCTTTCCGCATTGAAAGAACCATGTAAAGTTACACTGACTACTGACAGTAAATATATCGTTGACAGCGTTACAAAGGGCTGGGTCTGCGGCTGGAAAAAGAGAAACTGGATAAAGTCGGACGGCAAAAAAGCCCTTAATATTGACCTGTGGGAAAAACTTCTCCCTCTGCTCGAAATGCATGACGTAAGCTTCGTGTGGGTAAAGGGTCACGCAGGACACCCCGAAAATGAACGCTGTGACAGGCTCGCCGTCAGGCAGAGAGATATATATTCATCAAAACAGGAGGAATAAAAAATGGAAAAAAGATTTATATATGCAGACAACGCCGCTACTACCCGTGTATCAGACAAGGTACTCGAAGCAATGCTCCCGTATTTCACAACCGCTTACGGCAATCCGTCAAGTATATATAAGCTTGGAAGAGATGCGCAGAGAGATGTTGAAGATGCAAGAGCCAGGGTCGCAAAGGCTATCGGTGCAGACCCGAATGAGATATTCTTCACAAGCTGCGGTTCGGAGTCCGATAACTGGGCTATAAAGGGTACTGCCGAAAGACTTGCAAAAAAAGGCAAAAAGCATATCATTACATCTGTCTTTGAACACCATGCCGTTCTCCATACAACGCAGTATCTCGAAAAACAGGGCTTTGAAGTGACCTATATCCCTGTTGACGAAAAGGGTCTTATCAATCCCGAAGATATAAGAAATGCCATAAGAGAAGATACGGCACTCGTTACTGTTATGTATGCCAACAACGAGATAGGCACTATTCAGCCCATAGACGAGATAGCTCAGATATGCAGGGAAAAGAAGGTTATTTTCCATACGGACGCTGTACAGGCTGTCGGTCATGTTGAAATCAATGTGCATGAACAGGGAATAGATATGCTCTCGCTTTCGGGTCATAAGATACACGCCCAGAAAGGCATAGGCGCACTATATGTAAGAAAGGGAATTGTCCTCCCGAATTTAATCCACGGCGGCGGTCAGGAGAGAAATAAAAGGGCAGGTACTGAAAATGTCCCTGCAATCGTAGGTCTTGGCGTTGCTGTCGAGGAGGCTGTAAAGAATATTTCCGAAAAGGCAGCAATTATAACCCCCAGAAGAAATAAACTCATTGACGGTATATTACAGCTTCCCTATACGAGGCTTAACGGCGACAGGGATAAGAGACTCCCCGGAAATCTCAATATCTCCATAGAGGGCATAGAGGGCGAGTCACTTCTCCTCATGCTCGATATGAACGGTATATGTGCATCGTCAGGTTCAGCCTGCACGTCAGGTTCGCTCGACCCGTCACACGTACTTCTCTCGATAGGTCTTAAACACGAAGTCGCACACGGTTCGCTCCGTCTTTCGATAGATGAGAATGTTTCCGACGAAGATGTTGATTATATCCTTGAGGTTATCCCGAAAGTGGTTGAGCGTCTGCGTTCAATGTCACCTGTATGGGAGAAGATGATGAAGGGCGAAAAATACGAATAACAATGCATAATTCATAATGCATAATTCATAATTATAAGGAGCGATATTATGTTATACAGCGAAAAAGTTTTAGACCATTTTTCAAACCCCAGAAATGTCGGCGAAATTGAGGACGCTGACGGTGTGGGCGAAATCGGCAACGCAAAATGCGGAGATATTATGAAGATGTACCTCAAAATAGATGACGGTATCATAACAGACGCAAAATTCAAGACATTCGGCTGCGGAGCGGCTGTCGCTACATCTTCAATGGCTACGGAGCTTATAAAGGGCAAGCCTATCGAGGACGCTCTCAAGCTTACGAACTCTGCGGTAGTGGAGGCTCTTGACGGACTTCCGGCAGTTAAGATACATTGTTCCGTACTTGCGGAGCAGGCTGTAAGGTCGGCACTTTCGGATTATTATACAAGACAGGGCATAGACCCCCTCCCGATTGTAGGCGAGATAAAAGAACCCGAAGAATAATAAAAATCAGTCCCGATGAAAAACTTCACCGGGACTTTTTTGATGCTTTCAGCGCTGCAAAAATACAACTGTAAATGAGCTTTTTAAAATAATGCACAAAGATTTTTATATTTTGTCTTTGTTCCCTCACTGTAGGCGTGGGAACATGGTTTTTTATTTATGCATTATGAATTATGCATTATGCATTGTGTATTATGCCGCTTATTTCCTCAATATTCGGTTCTCTGACGAAAGGTACGGCACTTTCCGTGCAGGCACCGTATTTTTCAAAATTAATTTTCGCTTCACTGAGAGAAACCTTATTTGCACCGCCGTCATAATCGGGGTCATTGTTCTGCGTGCTGTCGTCCTCCCAGAAGCATACGGGGCATATTTCGTGACTGCCGTCAGGCTCTTCCATGGTATAGTAGCCGCAGCACCTGCATTTATGCTTTGGGGTTTTGTTTGAGGTGAGCTTTTTTGAAATTTTCTCCCAGTGTCTGTCGGAGCAGTTTTTCACAAGCTCTATTGCCTCGCTTGTATCCCAGCCTTCGTCATTGAGTGCGGAGAGATAGCCGAGGATAAGTTTTTTCTGTTCCTCGGGTGTCGAGTCGGGGGAGAGGGTATAATTTTCCGCAAAATCCATAAAGAAATTATAGAGATACGGGTCTGCGGTTTTTCCGTCCGTCCAGAGATAGGGGTCAATTTCCGTAATAAGTTCGACAAAATTTTCCGATTTATCGCTGTCTTTCTGAAATTCGCCGTAGAGAAAAGAGTATAAAGCCAGAAGTAATTGATATTTAGTCATAACGACCACCTTTTCATAATTATCAAAGCTGATTATAACATATATACTCAATTCTGTCAAGAGCCATTATATTTTTTCCGTTAAAATTTCGGAAGAAGTATCGCTGCGCAGGGCAATGACCGCCCCCCTTATCTGATAGGCGGATATGGTTTTATTTTTTTTAACACATTCAACGGGAGTGCCGCCCACAAATCCTAGGTCATTCAGTCGGGAGCGCAGTCTGCCATGCAGTTTTATTGAGATAATTAATGCCTTTTCATTTTCGCAAAGGCTGTCAAGTGTTACTGTCATAAAAAATCCTCCACACGGTATAATATGCCGTGCGGAGTTGTATTGTTATCAAAGCACGTACAGCTGATTGTCTATTTCGTAGAGATAGAGTGTAACCTCACGTCCGAGGGCTTCTGTCAGCTGATAGCTGCCTGCATCGTTGCTGTACATGGTATATCCGCCGATATAGACTATTTTTCTTGATGTTATCTTATCCGTTATACCGCTCTCAATGCTGTTGAGTATTTCGTCAACTTTATTCAGATAGGAACGAGCCTCTTCATCATCTTCGGTCAGAACACCGGTTACATCTATATAGCTGAATGTAAAATCGCCGAGTTTTTCATAGAGATTGTCGTAATACGACTGCAAATATTCTTTAACGCTGCCGCAGCCTGCCTCTTTATAGGCATATTCAAGATAGGGCTGATAGAAAGTCTCGTTCATGAGTTCGACATCGACATGGTTAAGCGCATACATATAATCGGTTATCTTGTAGATTTCGGGGTATTTGCCGTCCTCCTCCGTGAAGAACCTGTTGTCAAATTCAACTGAAATTTTTGCATTTTCGTCATAGCTTGGTTTAAGCTCCGTGAGAGTAGCACCGTAGGGGAGGTCTTGTTCATCGGCATTGTAGCTGTCGGGAAGGTCGCCTGCATCAACTCTTCCGCCCGATGATGAGGTGTCATTATTCTGATTGCTGCATGATGAAAGGCTCATCATCACAGCGCACGAAAGCAGTGCCGAAACAGTTTTCAGTATAATCTTTTTCATGTATTTTCCTCCGTTATCCAAAGGTATAATATTTTCCGTCTTTTTGCGCAAATACTATTTCAAAATCGCTTATCAGGAGAGTTTCTTCACCGTCAGCCTCCGCCATTATCGAGAAGTACAGGTCATTGAGACTGTCGGATTTTTCCTTTACTTCGGAATAATAATCAACGCCGAAGCCCTCGTTAAGCACATCGAAAAAGTTTTCAAAATTTTCCTCGCCCGTAGGCACAGCCCTTATGCGTGTTATGTTAAATTCACCGCCTGCCATGCTTTCGAGGTTATCGCACTGACTTTCAAATGACTCCTGCAAGCCGTATTCATAGTCACGCTGCAAATATGTCTCCATATTGTCGGCATATCCCGGAAAGAGACAGGTCTTGTATGTATCAAAATCACGGTTCTGAAACGATGTGAAGTATGTTTCAAGGGTTTTCATTATGTCGTCAGGAACGGCATCGTTTTCGTTATAGATTTTTATTCCGCTTTCGCTGACCTTGTATGAACCAAGGGAATATTCCTCCGAGTCCTCGTCGGGAGTTATGACTTCATCTGTGCTTGTCTGTGATGTTTCCGAAGAGCTTTCCGTAACATCTATTTTTTCCTGACAGCCCGCCGCAGACAGGCATAACACGGAACATATAAAGGCAAAAAATTTTTTCATGGTCATAACACCTCTTTATTTAAAATCGTCAAATTTGCGCTTTTATACCTTGCACTTTCGTTCATTACGCTGCGCTTCATTCACTACCAGTGCAAGGCGCAAATTTTCCTCTGTTTTTAATTATGAATTATGAATTATGCATTAAATCAGAGCAGCTTTCCCATATCATAAGCCCACTGTGCGGCAGCCGAGCCTTCGGGGGCAATTATATAGAGATTTGGCAGTTCCTCAAGTCCCCAGCTTTCATATTCAAGGTTGGGATTGTTTATAGTCAGCGTCTGCAAGCCCTCACAGGCGGTGAAAGCCTCTTCCCTGACGAAAGCTACATTTGCAGGCAAATTCATCTCCGTAAGGCTTGTGCAGGCAACAAATGCGCCCCTTTCGATACCTGTAACGGCTTCGGGGATATTTATATAAGCCATTGAATGACAGTCCATGAACGCTCCCTCACATATAAGCGTAATGCTTTCGGGGAGCGTGACGGAGGTTATGTAATATTTCGCCTCAAATGCATAGTAGCCGATTTCGGTGACGGGTGCGCCGCCGAGTTCATCGGGTACAATAACTTCCGCATCGCTGCCGATATATTTTGTAACGACAGCCGAGCCGTCTTTTACTTCATATTCAAAATTATCGTCTGAAACAATATCACGTTCGACTTCCGTTGGCTTTTCGCCGATGGCATTCCAGGCCTCCATGTCCTGCGGGTCGAGGTCGGCGGTATCGGGCTTTTCCCCGTCAGGTGTATCAGCAACGGGTGTTTCGGAGGCGGTGTCAACCGAACCCGTAGTGCTTCCGCATGAAAAAGCAGAAAGCATTACAGCCAATAATATTGCAGTTAAAATAATATTCTTCATAATAATATCTCCATAATCTGATAATCATGTGATTTTTGTATGTGAAAAAAATAAAATTATGCCTTAGCCCTTGCCTTGGCTCTCTGGGTGTTGCTTAAAATCCTCTTTCTTATCCTGAGCGACAAGGGTGTAACTTCGAGGAGTTCGTCATCTGCGAGAAATTCGAGGCAGTCCTCCAGGCTGAGTATTCTGGGCGGTACAAGTCTCAATGCGTCATCGCTGCCGCTTGCACGGGTATTTGTGAGGTGCTTTTTCTTGCAGACGTTTACAACCAAATCCTCGGTCTTGGGAGATGCACCGACAATCATGCCCTCATAGACGGGAGTACCTGCCGTTATGAACAGCTGTCCTCTTTCCTGAGCATTGAAAAGACCGTATGTAACGGCTTCGCCTGTTTCAAAGGATATGAGAGAGCCTGTGCTTCTGCGGTCAATATCGCCTTTATAGGGCATATAACCCTCGAATATGTGGCTCATGATACCCTCGCCCTTTGTATCGGTGAGAAATTCGCTCTTATATCCGAAAAGTCCCCGTGCAGGCACTAAAAATTCAATACGTGTTCTGCTGCCCTGTGGGTGCATATTAACTATTTCGCCCTTGCGTGTACCCATTTTTTCCATTACAGAGCCTACGCAGTCCTCGGGTACGTCAATTACAAGTCTTTCGACAGGTTCAAGCCTGTGACCGTCCTCGTCCTTTTTGAAAAGCACACGGGGAGTTGATACGGCAAGCTCATAACCCTCACGGCGCATATTTTCGATGAGTATAGACAGATGCATTTCACCTCGTCCTGCAACACGGAAAGAGTCCGTGCTTTCAGTCTCTTCGACACGGAGCGAAACGTCCTTTAAAAGCTCACGGAAAAGTCTTTCACGGAGCTGACGGGAGGTGACATATTTGCCCTCTTTTCCTGCGAACGGGCTGTCGTTTACAGAGAATGTCATTTCAACAGTAGGTTCGCTTATCTTTACAAAGGGCAGCGGTTCGGGGGTATCGACAGCGCATATTGTGTCGCCTATAGTAATGCCCTCTATGCCCGAAATCCATACAATATCGCCGACACAAGCCTCCTGAACGGGTACACGGTTAAGACCCTGTATCTGCAAGAGGGAGACTATTTTTGAGTTGTAATTTTTCTTTGAGCCTGTGTAATCGCAGACAGTAACCTGCTGGTTTACCTTTATATTTCCCCTTACTATTCGTCCTATGCCTATTCTGCCGACATATTCGTTATAGTCGATAGAGGATATAAGCATTTGCAGGGGCTGTTTCTCCTCGCCCTTTGGGGGTTCGATGTAATTGATTATCGTATCGAAAAGGGGCTTTAAATCCGTGCCGGTTTCGTACTGACTTAAAGACGCAGTGCCGCTTCTTCCCGAACAGAAAAGAATGGGGGACTCAAGCTGTTCGTCGCTTGCATCGAGGTCAAGGAGAAGTTCGAGGACTTCATCACCTATTTCGTCAAGACGTGCATCGGGGCGGTCGATTTTATTGACCACCACAATGACTTTATGACCCATTTCGAGAGCCTTTGAGAGTACGAACCTTGTCTGCGGCATGGGACCCTCTGCGGCATCGACAAGGAGGAGAACGCCGTCAACCATTTCGAGGACACGCTCAACCTCGCCGCCGAAATCGGCATGACCGGGGGTGTCGATAATATTTATCTTTATATCATTATACATTACGGATGTATTTTTTGCAAGTATGGTGATACCTCTTTCACGCTCGATGTCGTTGGAGTCCATAACTCTCTCGGCTACATTCTGATTTTCACGGAAAACGCCGCCCTGTTTGAGCATTTCATCGACAAGGGTGGTTTTTCCGTGGTCAACGTGGGCGATAATGGCGATATTTCTCAAATCATTTCTAATCATATTCATCTTCCTCCAGATTAGTCCATATTTATATATTTCTGCACAAAACCGCAGAATATCCGTGCATATCCTCTTTTTTTTCCTGCATAAAAAAAGCCGCCGCAGGTACGGACGGGTTTTATTTGCTATGCAGGGGAACGTAAAGGAAAATCTTTCTTTCAAAAAATAAACCCCGACTTTAAAGACGAGGTTTAGTGTGGTGGGAGAGGATGGATTCGAACCATCGAAGCTGAAAAGCAACAGATTTACAGTCTGCCCCCTTTGGCCACTCGGGAACTCTCCCTCAACTATTCAAAAGACTTATCGGGAATACCGATAAAAATGGAGCTGGTGGACGGACTCGAACCCCCGACCTGCTGATTACAAATCAGCTGCTCTACCAACTGAGCTACACCAGCGTTTTAAAAACTCTGTTCCTGACGACTTATATATTATATCACAGAATTTCCGATTTGTCAAGTGTTTTTTTGAAATTTTTCAAAAAATTTTTGTTGTCCGAAATCAGAATGGTCGAGGCGACAGGACTCGAACCTGCGGCATCTTGCTCCCAAAGCAAGCACTCTACCAAACTGAGCTACGCCTCGTCTGATTGCGATACGTCTTTCTCAGACAGCTTTTATATTATATCAGATAGAATGCAAAAAGTCAAGGAATAATTTGAATTTCGGCATATTATACCAAAACCACGGATATAAACGGATATTTTTGAATAATCGGCTATATTTTGCACAGCTTCGCCACAATATTTATTATAATTTGCCGCATAAAGCAAAAAGAGGGGAGAGAACTCCCCGCTTTTGTAATTATTATTCAGCCTCGTCATCTGATGCAGCTTCATCTTCTGCTGCTGCATCTTCATCCTTGATTTCCTCTTCGGTATCGTCGGCTGTTTCAGATGCGTCTTCATCGTCATCGATGATTTTTGTAGTAACGGTTTCGTCTATTTCGTAGTCGGTTGACTCCTCATCAAAGGGGTCAGAATAGTCAAAATCGTCATCATAATCTTCTTCGTCATTACCGCCTAAAAACTTTGCAGCTGCATAACCTGCAGCGGCTGCTGCTCCTACTGCGAGAAGTCCAATCAAAAACTTATTCATTTCAAATTCCTCTTTTCTGCGCAATTTTAAATCCGAACCCTTTTGCAAGGGAAGACCGTTATCGGGCGGTAGCACTCCGCACTGATAAACTACTTGTTATTATATCATACATTTTCTGAAATGTCAACAGTTTACATATTATTTGTTAAAAACATCAAAATTGAGAGGGCAGTTATTGGTGCAGTTTCACAACGGAGTATTCTTTTTCCGAGCCAGATTTGCTGTGCGCCGTTTTGCGAAGCGGCGGATACTTCTTCTCTGTCGAAACCGCCCTCGCTGCCGATTACAAGACCGACTGTTTTTATACCCGAAAAATCTATCTCTCCGAAGGATTTTCCGCCCTGTTCCTCATAGAGAATGAGAGTTCTGTCAAGCTTATTCATCATATCGAGTGATTTTTGGTAGCTCACAACGGGAGTTACCTCCGGTATTATACCTCGTCCGGACTGTTTTGATGCCTGTGCGGATATTTTATTCAGTCGGGGGAGTTTTTTTGCAAAATCCTTTTCGCTCGGTCTTGAAACACATCTCCTCGTAAGGACGGGAACAATTCTCGAAACTCCCAGCTCAACGCTTTTCTGAATTATATATTCCAGCTTGTCAAGCTTCGGTACAGCCTGAAAGAGCGTCACATCAATATTCGGCTCGGCGGCGCAGATTTCTTTTCTTATGAGACTGAGATATACTTCATCTGCCGTTATATCGGCTATGCTGCATATATAATCAGTTCCGCAGCAGCAGACGGTAATTTCCTCGCCCCTTTTCATGCGCAGTGAATAGCCTATATGACGGGCATCATCGCCTGTTATTATTATATGGTTTTCGTCTATTTCGTTTGTAAAAAATCTTGGCATAAAATCACCTGCATTCTTTCATGTAAGATATTTTGCCCACTTGAATTTGCCCCATTTCTTTAAGAAAAATACAGCAGCGGCAAATACTGCAAGCAGAAAGCTTCCGAAAAGGAACATCACAGCATAGCTTGTATCAAAGTATTTTCTGAATGCCCTGCTCAGGAGCAGTACATTCGCCTGACCGCAGTAAATGATTGTGCTTAATTTGCGGAGTACTATATTATTTTTTATAGTAACCTTTGATTTAATCAGTATGAGGAAGAGTGCAACAGATGCAAAGACAATTCCGGCACCGACATCGTTCAGACCGATATAGCCTTTGTTTTCCGCAAGGTATACCTCCGCAAAGAATACCGCATATGCAATCAGAAAAACACTTATGCAGACGGTATTTGGGATTGTTCTGAATTTTTCACGGTTTTCGGCAATATATTTTCCTATCGCAAAATAGAATACTCCGCCGAAGCTGTTTATCGGGAATAAAAGACCTCCGACAAGAATATTTACTGCGCCTGTCGGCAAAAGCCCCCTGTATACGGAAGTAAGTATGCATATTATCTGGATAAATCCCGTGATTACAAGGACTTTTCCGGTGTTCATCTTCCTGCTCAGAATATATATGAAAAATGCGCTGAAAAGGCTTGAATTAAGATACCATGACCCTGTGAATGTCGATGTCAGCAATGTTCCTTTTGCAAAATTAATCCATGTGTGGATATCGCCTATTCCCTCATTAATCAGGCGATAGCATACTATATTCGGAAGATTGATTATGAAATACGTGAGATAAAGCAGACCTATTCTTCTGAGGTAATTGTTTAAGGTCTTTCTGTCAATGTTGTTCCCGTCACTTTTGCTGAAAAGAAAATATGAAGACGTGACAAAGAAAAACGGAACGCACCAGCGTGTTATAATTTCCAGCGGAATAACCAGCGGCTCAAAATCACCGAGAGCATTCATATGTATCATGAATATCAGAATACTGCCGATAAATTTTGTAAGGTCAATAACGTCAAATTTCTGTTTCGTTTCCATTAAATTGTTCTCCCTTATGTTTTTTAAAATTATGCACAATAAAACAAGGCATCCGCCGGACGGTGAATGCCTTGAATTTTCGCAAAAACAACGTAATGCCGTATAATTATCTCTTCGAGAACTGAGGCGCACGGCGGGCAGCCTTGAGACCGTATTTCTTTCTTTCCTTCATTCTGGGGTCACGGGTGAGGAAGCCTGCCTTTTTGAGTGCAGGGCGAAGCTCTGCGTCAAATTCGAGGAGCGCACGGGATACACCGTGTCTGATAGCACCTGCCTGACCTGTAACGCCGCCGCCTGAAACTGTGCATACAATGTCGAACTTGTCGAGATTTTCCGTGAGGGCGAGGGGCTGGCGGACGATGAGCTTGAGGGTTTCAAGACCGAAATAATCGTCAATGCCTCTGCCGTTGATTGTAACGTTTCCCGAACCGGGGTAAATTCTTACTCTTGCTACGGAGTGCTTTCTTCTTCCTGTTCCGTAGTAGTATTTAACTTTTGACTCGTACATCTGAAAGCCTCCTTTAATCAATATTCATAAGCAACGGGCTTCTGAGCAGCCTGCTTGTGTTCAGCGTCCTTGTAGGTTTTGAGTCTTTTAATCTGCGCTCTTCCGAGGGAGTTGTTGGGGAGCATACCGTTTACAGCAATCTGCATAGCTCTTTCGGGCTGATTAGCCATCATATCCTTGTAGGATATTGACTTGAGACCGCCAATCCAGCCTGTGTGCCAGTAAAATTTCTTCTGTTCGAGCTTCTTTCCCGTAAGGACAGCCTTAGCGCAGTTGATAACGATAACGTGGTCGCCGCAGTCAACGTTGGGGGTATATGTGGGCTTGTGCTTGCCTCTGAGGATATGGGCAGCCTTTGCTGCGACACGTCCGAGGGGCTGTCCGTCAGCGTCAAGGATATACCATGTACGTTTTACTTCGGCAGGTTTTGCCAGTGTAGAAGACATATAGATTTCCTCCATTATAATTTTTTTGTACGGGAGGTTGATTTTTCAAATTCCCGACAGTGCAAGAATTATTATACATGATATTTTCGGATTTGTCAAGGGTTAAAAGGGGATTTTTTTAATTTATATCGTATTTTCTCTTTAATTCTCTCGTTTTTTCTTCATTTCTCTAACTATCTCGTTTTTCGTTTACGGTTTCGGAAAAACAATTTAATAAAATACTTTCAAAAAATATTGACAAAAGTTAATAACCGTGATATAATGAATATATCAATTTTGTCGGAGGTATGTAAAATGAAAGTAAAAAAATTTTTATCGGCTCTTACGGCTTTTGCGCTCGTGTGCGGTGCGCCCGTTTTCTCATATGAAAGACCACTGATTGAAATGCAGGCGGCTGCGGCGGATTATACAACAGAACATAATAATTTATTTTGGTACTATAAATATTCAGACCATATTGAAATATGCGGAGCAGTTGACAAAACAAGCTTTGAAACTTTTGAAATACCGTCTGAAATTGACCAATTGCCTGTTACAACGATAGTAGGTTATCGCATTCTTACCGTTGATGGAGTGACCTATGAGCCATTTTCTGAATGTACTAATTTAACTTCTATAACAATTCCAAATAGCGTTACAACTATTGGAAGTTCTGCATTTCATAAATGTACTTCTTTAACTTCCATAACGATTCCTGAAAGTGTTACAACTATTGGAAGTTCCGCATTTAATGGCTGTACAGTTTTAACCTCTGTTACAATCCCCGAAAGTGTTACTGCTGTTAAAGAAAATGTATTTTCAGGATGTACAAATCTTACATCTCTGGTGATAAAAAATCCGAAATGTGAATTGTCTGCCACAATGACGGGATATGTCCTGCCCTTTACAATCTACGGCTACGAAAATTCAACGGCGCAGGCTTATGCATTAAGCAAGGGCATGGAATTTAAACTCCTTGATGATGCCCCCGCTGATGATAACCCCACGGATATTATCGAAATGAAAACCGGTGAGACGAAAATTGTAACAGGCTATTCAGATGCAGAATGGGCTGTAAGCAATGCCGATATTCTAAGCATATCGCAGGACGGCACAGTAACGGCAAAATCCGCAGGTACGGCATTTGCATATGCGATAAAGGACGACAGCATATTGAAACGCTTTACAATAAGCGTAACAGGTGATATAATTTCTCTCGCTGATGTAAATAAAGACGGTAAAGTAAATTCCTCAGACGCAAGCGATATTCTCCGCTATTATGCCTATACCTCCACGAACGGGACTCTCAGCTTTGAGGAATTTATGAAAAAATAAACAAAACCCCTGACGGATTTCCGTCAGGGATTTTTATTTCTTAAGCTTAATAGAATGTTGCGACTTCCTTTTCGGGCGGCGCAGAGGGCGTTATATCCGTGATGTCAAGCACGGGTCCCGCACCCTTGTACATCTTGTGCTTCTGTACGTTTATTTTTGCGGTTATCATGACCCATGATTTCTGCGGAGGAATTTTATCTTCATCGCACTGTGCGACAGTCCAGCAATACTGTATATCCTCGACACAGCAGGTCATTATATGTCTGCCTATGGCAAAGTTATTCTTCGGGAACCTGTTGTTCCTTGCGGCGATACCCTTGAATGTTATTGTCTTTTTGTCGTATTTCATGGGGTCTTCCATAATATCCCTGTACCAGAGCGCATAGTCCTTGTCCTCGATGATTATATGGTCTGACTCAACGTCAAAGGGCAGGGGGTCTTCTATATCGTCATAGGCAACCTGTCCGTCAGTGTATTCATAGCATATATCGGCACGTCTGCTCACGCCACGCACTATCTTGTGAAATTCCTGAACGTCCATGCTTTTTTCAAAGCGGTTGAATACGACAAGCTCCGCCATATTGAGCTTGTCAACGACAAGACTTCTCATATTCGCATTGTAGTTCATGAAGGTAGACGCATCTATGAATGTCATCACCTGGTTAATCATCCAACCATCGGGCATATTCTCGAAAAGGTCGTTTATGAGCCACATACCGTTATATTCAAGGACAACTCTTTCGGCTTTTGTCTCCGACATGAATCTTATAAGATTTTCTTCGGTGAATTCGTCCTTTTCTTCAATCGTCCTTATCTGAACATTGCTTTTCTTTGGGTACTTTGAGAAATCATACTCTTCGATACCCTCCTCGCAGACTAAAAGGAGGGTTTTTTCTCCGTTATTGAAACGCTTGTCCTCAAGTGTTTCCTGAATGAATTTTGTCTTTCCCGACTCAAGAAATCCGAGAAAGAGATAGACGGGGACAGTTTCCTCTTCATTGTAGGGCATTTTTATCCTCCTTGTTATTCAATACAGAAAAGCCTTGCGACAGCCTCTTCATTGAGCTTTGAACCTATTACGCAAAGCCTGCCTGTAGTCTCTGCGCTGCCTGTGCGCACATCGGGTACTCCGGGAACGTAGTCAAAATGAATCCACTGTCCGTCCTCGCCTGCAACAATACCCTTTGCACGGAGTACAAGACCGTAGGTTTCTTCATCTGAAAGTGCTTCAAGAGCTGCCGTTATAGCCTCCTGAGTATAGGGTCTGGGAGTTTCTGCGCCCCAGCTTGTGAATATTTCGTCTGCATGGTGATGATGATGTTCATGTCCGTCATGGTCGTGGTGGTGATGATGTTCGTGTTCGTCATCGTGGTCGTGATGATGATGTTCATGTCCGTCATGGTCGTGGTGGTGATTATGTTCGTGTCCGTCATCGTGGTCGTGGTGATGATGTCCGTGTTCGTCATCATGGTCATGGTGATGATGTTCATTGGCTTCGTCAAGAAGCTTTTTCAGCTCGTCGTCAAGAGTATTCTTCTGTGTCATGGCATCAACAAGCTGCTGTCCGGTAAGCTTGTCCCATTCTGTAGTAACAATGGGGGCGGCAGGATTAAATTCCTTTAATTTCTGTACAACTTCGTTTATTTTTTCCTGAGTAAGTCCGCTCGTGTGGCTGAGTATGATACAGCTTGCGTATGTTATCTGGTTGTTGAAAAATTCGCCGAAATTCTTCTGATACGTCTTGCATTTTTTAGCATCGACTATGGTTGTGAATCCGTCAAGTTCAACGTCATGAGCATTTATATTTCTTACCGCATTTATTACATCGCTGAGTTTTCCGACACCCGAAGGCTCAATGAGTATTCTGTCGGGCTTGTATTCTTCAAGGACTTTTTCGAGAGCCTTTCCGAAATCTCCCACGAGACTGCAGCAGATACAGCCAGAGTTCATTTCGGTTATTTCGATACCTGCATCCTTGAGAAAACCTCCGTCAATTCCTATCTGACCAAATTCGTTTTCTATGAGTACAAGTTTTTCGCCCTTATAGCCCTCTGCAATGAGCTTTTTTATAAGGGTGGTTTTTCCTGCGCCGAGGAAGCCTGAAAATATGGTTATTTTTGTCATATATTTTACACTCTCTTTCTTTGTATTCGGGTAATCACCCGTACAACAATTATTATAACACCTTTTTTCAAGCTTTGCAACAAGTTAGATATAAGAAACATATATTTTTCATTAAATTTTCACTTTGCACGGCGGAGGAGCAAATATTATTTTTTGTTTTAATTATTTATGCGAAAAATTTCTGTCCCGAAAGGTAAATTTTTCTTTATCATTTCGGGCTTTTTCTGCATAAAATAAGTAAGACGGCAGAAAACACATGAATTTCGGAGTGGCACTTTGCGGAAATTTTTTCTGTAAATTAAGTCCCGTGAACAGCTCCGTATTTTTTCATGTGCTGTCTGCCGTATTTATATAGATATGCATATATAAGACAGATATGATATTTTTTGTACCTGTCTTATGTATGCTTTTTTGCTGCAAATGAGAATTGTTTCCTCCCCCTGCGGCGGAGAGAGTTCATTTATTTACAGCTCTTTAATTTCCTCTGCGATATTTCAAGATATTTTTTCTTCGTTGCAAGTCCGCCCCTTATATGGCGTTCACGCTTGTTGATTTCAAGTATATCCTTTACCTGAGAATATAATGCAGGATTTTCGGTTTTTAGCCTTTCGCTTACGTCCTTGTGTATGGGGGCACAGAAAGGGAACGGGTTTTTATATTGATTTTTTTGCGTGTGCATGATATAATAAAAACGGGTGATGTTCTTATGGCTGAATTAAAAGCTATCCCTATGGGAATAGAGGATTTTAAAACTATCATTGACAAAAAATGTTATTTCGTTGACAAGACCCTGATGATAAAGGATTTAATCGACAGCAGGGCTATGGTGACATTGTTTACACGTCCGAGAAGATTCGGAAAAACCCTGAATATGAGCATGATTTGCAGATACTTTGAAAAGACTGATGAAGATAATTCATATCTGTTCAGGGGACTTAAAATTTCGGAAACAGGCACGGAATATCTTGAATATATGGGAAAATATCCTGTTATTTCGGTATCTTTGAAGAGTATGAAACAGCCGAATTTTGAAATGGCATTTTCAGAATTTAAGAAACTGATTGCAAATGAAGTATGGCGGCATAATGAGATTTTAAATTCAGAAAGCATAATGCCCTCACAGCTTGAAAAGCTAAATTTGATTTGCAGGGGTACGGCTGAAAATTCGGACTATTACACTTCATTGAAATTATTGTCCGACTGTCTTTTTGAGGTTTACGGGGAGAAAGTTATTATCCTGATAGATGAATATGATGTACCTTTGGAAAATGCTTATTTCAGGGGATTTTATGAGCAGATGACGGATTTGGTGCGTTCTGTATTTGAAAGTGCATTAAAGACTAATTTTTCGCTTGAATTTGCAGTCCTGACAGGCTGCCTGCGAATATCGAAGGAAAGCATATTCACAGGCTTGAACAATCTGAAAGTAAACAGTGTGCGTTCGGGAGAGTTCAGCGAGTATTTTGGATTTACCGAAAAAGAAGTTGAATCCCTTGCAAAATATTACAGCATTGAAAATAAAATGCCCGACATAAAGAAATGGTATGACGGGTATCGTTTCGGCATTACAGAAATATACAATCCTTGGAGTGTACTTAATTATATTCAGAACGAAATTGCAATTTCTGATTCACCCCCTGAACCTTACTGGAGTAATACAAGTTCAAATTCAATAATTCATAAACTTGTCACGGAATCGGACGAAACAACCCGTGAAATGATAGAGGAGCTTGTGAACGGCAGCAGTATTACAGTTCCGATACATGAAGATATAGTCTATTCCGACATTGATGTAAATACAGAGCAGATATGGAGTTTTTTACTGCTCACAGGCTATCTGAAACAGATAAGCACAGAACTTAGAAACAATATAATTTATATCACTGTTATGATACCCAATCTTGAAATAAAAAGTATATATCAGCGTACCATATTGCAATGGTTCAGGGAAAAAACCAATTCCAATTCCCGTGATGAATTATTCAATGCACTTGTTTCAAGAAATACACAGGCTGTTGAGGATATTATCTGCGACTGGCTGGACGAGACTATAAGCTTTTATGATGAAAAAGAACAGTATTATCATGGCTTTCTGACAGGTTTATTTTCAGGATTTAAAGGCTATTCCCTGAAATCAAATCGTGAAAGCGGTGACGGCAGACCCGATTTATTGATTCTTGAACGCAAAAGACGAAAAACTGCAATAATTATTGAAATAAAAGCAGATAAGGATTTTCTGAAACTTGATGATTTGTGCAATCAGGCTCTTAATCAGATAGAAATAAATCGTTATGAATCTGAACTTGTTCAGGAGGGATACAGCGATATTATAAAATATGGTATCGCTTTCTGTAAGAAGTCATGCAAGGTGAAAAGCAAGTAAATCAATGAATACGGAAATAATATAAATCTTATTAAAAACTGCAAAGCGGAGGTATCATTCTGTGAGAGAATACACAATCAAAAGCACAAGACGGGGCAAAGACTACATCTGGGGTACGCTCTATTACAGCGACAAAACGGCTAAATTTAAAATAAAATTTCGTTGCCCGTCAGAAGAAATGAAAAAAGACAAACCGCCTGCAATGATTCACAGGTTTATGACAAATGGCAGAATGGAACTTGACAACGAGCTTGCTTCACTTTGGGTCAAAGACAGGATAATTCCCAGGGACAGGCAGAATATAGCTGATATACTGCGTGAAAATAATCTGAAAACATATCGAGAGATTGATATGCTTGAACTGTGCATGGGAAGATGTACCCTTGACGATATTTATTTGGTGAGGGAAAAATAGCATTTACTGTAATACTCTCCATATTTGAAAAATGTGATTGACAGTGATTATAATTTTTACACATAATGTGCAAAAAAATTATTGATTTTTGCGAAAATCTGTGATATAATAATATAAAGAGGTGGTAAAATGTCAGAGGAAACTACAAACCGTAAATCTAAGGACAGTATCTTTGTTGATTTGTTTACAGATGTGAATTATGTTTATCAGCTTTATAAAGAACTACACCCCGAAGATACTGACGTGACTGTTGAAGATATTAACGTGCAGACTATAAAATCCGTTCTTGTGAATACACTTTACAATGATTTGGGATTTATCGTAAAAGACAGGCTTTTAATGCTCGTTGAAGCACAAAGCGTATGGAATCCGAATATAGCCTTGAGAATGTTGTATTATCTTTCAGAAACGTACAGGAGATATATTGCTGACAGCGGACAGAGCGAACACAGCAGTTCACGAGTTAAACTCCCGAAGCCTGAATTGTATGTTGTTTACAGCGGCAATAAAAAAGTAGGTAAAGAAATATCGTTCAGCAATGATTTCTTTGGCGGTGATTCTCCCGTAGATATAAGGGTCAAGGTACTGAAAGAGATAAACGATACAATTTATGGACAGTACATAGGTTTTTGTAAAGTATTTGACGAGCAGAAGAAAATACACAACCAAAATCTTGAATGTGCGAAAGAAACGTTAAGGATAAGCGTTGAAAGAGGCTATCTTTCAGCCTATCTTGAAACGCACAAAAAGGAGGCTATCAATATGTTGAAAGAACTGTTTGATGAAGAGTATCTGCGTGAACAGTATGACAAGGCAGAGAAAGACAAGAATTTCAAAGAAGGCAAAAAGGAAGGCAGAAAAGAAGGCAGGAAAGAAGCCTTTGCCGAGATGATAAGCAAGCTCCGTGAGAAAGGCTACACGGAACAACAGATAGAGGAACTTATAGGTGTTGTATGACAAAATACCTGTTTGATTAACTGTGGATTGATGTTGGTGGAAAAATAATATTCAGAGTCAACGGCTGAAAGGCTGTTGGCTCTTTTTTTGTTTGCATTTCAGAAAATGCTTTAAGTCTTGAAAAAATGCATAATTTGGAGTAGAGTATGATTTTAATTTTATATATAAAATCAAGTGTGAAAAATGTCAAAAATACGGCTTAAAACCGACAGTTTAAGAATGTCGGACAAGGGTATAGCCATAATGAACAGGGGGCGAAAAAGTCAAAATAATCAGAGGTCAGACTGGTTGTCAGAAAGTAATACGAAAGGAGAAAGCGGAATGAACGTAGCTTATGTGAGGGTTTCAACAGTTGAGCAGAACGAACAGAGACAGATAGAGGCATTGAAGAATTTCAAAATTAACAAGTGGTTTATTGATAAGTGTTCAGGCAAGGACACTAACCGTTAGCAATTCAAGGAAATGGTAAATTTCGTTCGTGAGGGCGACACTGTTTATGTTATGGACTGGTCGAGATTATCAAGAAGTACCGTTGACTTACTTCACATTATTGAGGACATGACAGCAAAAAATGTTAAACTCGTAAGCATTAAGGAAAATTTCGATACAAGTACTCCTACAGGACGGCTTATGCTTTCACTGATAGCGGCAATAAATGAGTTTGAACGACAAAATTTGCTTGAACGTCAGCGAGAAGGAATTGCAATTGCAAAAGCACAGGGAAAATATAAAGGACGAAAACCGCAAAAGCGTGATGAAGAACTTGTAAAAGAGTTGATTTTGTCCGTCAGGACAAAGAAAATAACCGTCACTGAGGCGGCAAAGCGATTGAATTGTACAAGAGCAACAATGTATAATCTAATCGGACGTTATGAAAAAGATTTACAACAGAAAGGTTGATTTTTATGGGAATGAAAGCAAAGGATTTTAATTACACTCTGCCCGTTATGGCACAGACACAGATATTGGACTTAGATATGTTTCAGAAGGCATTTGATGTTTGGGCTTGCCCCGACAGCACGCAAATGATGATTTCGGAAATAAAAAGTGCAGAAATAAATAATAACTGTGCCGTGGTGGAGTTTAAAAGCGGCAGTAAAATAATAGCATATTATGACGGTCATTATGAGAAATTCAATAAAAACGGAAAATTGCAGAGTACGGGCGGTTTCGGAACGACAAGGGGCGTTCATAAACATACAGTAAAGCTAAAGGTCGAGGGCTGTGAAATGCACTTGGAGAGGTTTATACTTATCGCCTGTGATGTTGCAAGAAACGAGATTGCATTGAGCTATAAGGGGTGGGAAGCTAATGTCATGGACGGTTCTGCTTCTGAAAAAACGGCAAAGTATCTCGGTATTCCGACAAATTTTAAACCCGATAACCTTGAATGGTGCTTGAAGTCGGATAATGTTTTCCACGGCTCAATGATTAAAAAGCTTTACGAAATAACAAATCACGTTTACAGGTTTAGTGCCAATGATAAAATGCTTAAAGCCATTTATCAGACAAGAAGAAAAAGGGCGATAAATAATTATTGTAAGACATTTTATAAGAGAATAAGGTAACATATAAATTAATTTTAAGGAGGGCAGAATTGGTTATTCTGGGGTGAAATTTGATAAGGTATAGTTTTATGGATATAGGGGTTGGAGTGGATTGTGAGTGATTTTCAAGGGGTTTTTGAGGGTGTTTGTATTAGGTTTGATTAAGTTCGGGATTGTTGAGTTCGGGAGAGGAGGTCAGAAACATACATGGCTGAAAATAGTAATATATCCGATAAAATTGATATGCTTATACAGGTTTGTAAGGCAAATTATAAGCTGACTAAAGCCGTTATTGATTCTGTTTCAAATGTAAATTCAGGCATTATGAAAAGGTTCGATTTGACAGAAAAACAGCTTGTCGAGCTGAAAAATGAGATTCAGAAAACTGACAAGCTGTTATCGGGAGACTTCCATGTTTATTCTGATGAGGAAATATTTAATCTTAAAAAGTCTTTGAGTTGGAATAAGCTGTCCAAGAAAACCAATATTCCTCTCTCGACTTTGCAGTACCGATACAGGCGATATTTAAAACAGAACGGAGGAAAAAATTATGATTAATATTAGTGTCAACGGCATGGATTACAGCAAAAAGGATATAAACATTCTGATTTGCAGGGATTCATTAAAAAATGAAACGGAACTTAAAATTTTCACGGATAAGGGTGAAGTCTGCCTTGATGACAAGAACGCAAACATTGATTTGAATATAGATATTCTGAATGAAAATATATTTAATCAATATTTTGAAAATGACAGCATTGAAGCAAGTCTTGATAATCTTCTGCGTGTTGTCAATACATTGAAAAGCGAGATTGAGAATATGAAAAATAAGTGTTTGTGACATTCATTTTTCATCAACAATACTTTTCAAGAGATTTTTAATGCTCTCCTGTTGATTGTCAGACAGCTGGCGGAAATATTCCATGACAGTGATTTCTTCTGCTGTCATATGATATGCAACAAGTAATTCAATTTTACACTCAACATCTGTGTTGCCTATCAGGTAATCAACGGAAGTATCAAAAAAATCAGCGAATTTTATAAGCATTTGTATGTCAGGTTCTATTTTATGATTTTCATATTTGTTAATGGATTGCTGACTTATACCGCCTATGGCATCAGCTAATTTTTCTTGGCTGATGCCTTTTTTTAATCTTAATTTTCTTAAATTTTTAACCATTACACACACTCCCTTTAGTTTATGATAACACCCTCGGGGAGTTATTTGAAACTAAAAAAAATAGTTGACAACAAACAAAAGTTGTGATATAATTATTATGAACAGATTTATTCAGTTTTCAAGATACTGTGTAAACAGCGAATCCTTAGGAAAGAGGTGCTATTTTATGAATATCAGAAGAATTTTGAGTGCGGTAATGGTGTTTTCGATTGTGACAAGTCAGATAACAGCCTGCGGTAGTGAAAAGCAGGAGCAGGAAACGGAGCAGACGGCAGAAAAGGAAGCCGTATTGCTTGCAGACGAACAGGAAATATCAGAACAAGAAACATCAAACGTAACGCTTGATTGGCTCACTCTTGCAAACCTGAACACCTATCCACAATTCAGGAAAGCATTTGAATCTAATTTTAAAATTGAAACAGAGAGTGGAGTAAAAACGGGTTGTTTATATATCAACCTTGACGGAGAGCATGAGCCTAACAATACCCTGTTTAATGCGTTATCTAACAAGACGGTCATTGAAATATTGAATGATGAGAACACGCAGTTGAATTTAAGGGTAGCAATCAATGAAACCTATGCTGACCTTGAAGAGACAGATGAAAATGCGGCTATCATCAATGCATATTTCAATCTTTTGCCTGATAGTGAGGATAATTATTTTAATGGTAGTAGTTCATTGTCACGAGGAGAAGCAATGACACTTGTAATGAGGGCTGTAACACCTGTAGAGACAGCAGGCACACCTAAACTTTCACAGGATTTTGCAAATGCGGTAGGTGGAGAAAAAGAAAATCCCTATATTGCATATGCAAGCTACATGGACGGCAAATCTTACATCTCCACATCAGATAATTCACTTACGGAAAAAACGTTTAATGGTAAGATGACGAGGGCAGAATACGTATATCTTGTAATGAAAGAGGTATATGGAGAAGAGAGCATAGAGGGAGTAGATATTTCCACATCGAAGTTGACAGATGCAAAGGAAAACACGAAAGCAAGTGGAAGTAAGGTAGAAATCTTGACGGATATATTGCAGAATCCTGATAATGGTTTACCGACTGATTTGTTTAAATCGCTTGTAAAGGCAAACAGCATAGGAGTAATACCCGCAGAAACACGTTGGGATGAATCAATCACAAAGAGCGAAGCAATTGACATCTTTGTTGATACAGTTCAGGCGTTTAATGAGGAAAACGGCTATGCAGTTGATGAAACAGAATCAAAAAATAACCCGATAGAAGATTATACAGCAGAGGCTAAAGAAATTTATGCAGAGCATAAAAACGAAATGCCTAATATGACTGAAGAAGAATTTATTGAATCCTACATAAAACTTATTAAAAGCGGTTCAACAAAAGAGGATGCAACAGAAGTAGCAATATTTAATGGAAAGAACAAGGTAAGTGAAGAAGAAGCAAAAAAGGCTGATGAAGAGGCTAAAAAATTAGCTGAGGAAGCAGAAAAAGAAATGCAGGAGAATACGCAAAGTCATGATGGTGTTGATATATCTGAATTGGATGATATACCATTTGTAGATGATTCATACACATCTTACGAAGAGTCTTACTCTAATGACAATTCTTACAGTGAACCAACATATGAGTCTGTACAGCAGAATTATGAGCCTGTTCAACAGACATATGAAGAGCCTGTTTACACACCACCTGTAGATAATACACTAACATACCAGGAATCTGTTGATAACACTCCAATATACCAGGAACCTGTTAATACTCCTGTTGACAATACTTCCACATATACAGCACCTGATAATAACTATACGTCAGATAGTTCATTAGCCGATTGGGCAAAGGCGTTTGATGAGGAAAATGGATTTGACCCTAGCATCGATGACAATTTAATTTTACACTAACTAAAATAACAGAGGACACAAAATATTTTAATTGTGTCCTCTAAACCTACAAGGAGAGAAAAGAGTGTCTACAGTAATAAAGGGAAAGAATGATTTATTAACATGGTGTTTAAATCATGGAGAAAGAGGAAAGCAATTAATGTCTGAATGGACAGGATTATCAGAAACAGGAAAGCAATTAAATATAGATGAAGTTTCATATGGTTCATCAAGTGTTAAGTACACATGGAAGTGTAGTAAGGGGCATTTATGGAATGATACAATACAGGATAGGACTTATCGATATAATAGTAATTGTAAAGTATGCTCATCAAAAGGAACTTCATATCCTGAACAATTTTTATATTGGGCATTCAAACAAATTTATCCTAAAACTGAAAACAGATGCAGGGTATTAAAGACAAGAGATAATCCACGAGGTATAGAGTTTGACATTGGAATACCTGATATACCATTATGCATTGAATATTCACCAACATTTTGGCACAATGGAAAAGATGAAATTGACAATAGAAAGAGACAAGTATGTGAAGAAAGGAATATAAGATTCATTGAAATAATTGATGATACTTATGATGAATATGAGTCTATATTTACAAGAGATTATATACGTTTGAAGATAAAGTATGGAAAACAAGATGAGCAATTAGAAGAAATACTGAAATACATTTTAGAAACCTTAGGACATTCAATAAAAGAGATTGACTTAAATGAAGTAAAGAAAAATGCAATATTATATTCAAATGGTCATATTGCATATGAAAAATCGTTGGAGTATAATTATCCTGACTTAGCAAAAGAATATCATAAATTATTAAATGAGATTAAAGTGAGTGAAATAAAAGCAAGCTCCTATAAAAAAGTCTATTGGCAATGTAATAATTGTGGATATGGGAAAAATAGTGAGTGGAAAGTTGATGTGGCAAGTAGGACATCAGGTAAAAGTGGGTGTCCCTGTTGTGGGTATAATTGGTATGATAATAAAGTACATAAAATAATTAGTTCAATTGTGATACAGGGCATAAATGATTTAGCATCACAATTCCCTGAATTAGCTAAAGAATATCACAAATCATTAAATAAGTTTAAAGCAAGTGAAATAAAAGCACGCTCTAATAAAAAAGTATATTGGCAATGTACAAAATGTGGTTATGGCAAGAATGGAGAATGGCAAGTAGCACCTGGTGTAAGAAATTCAAATGGAAAGGAGACTGGTTGTCCCTGTTGTGGGTACAGTTGGCATGATAAGAAAATACACAAGGGTAGTTCAATTGTGATGCAGGGTACAAATGATTTAGCATCACAATTCCCTGAATTGGCGAAAGAATACCACAAATCATTAAATGAGTTTAAAGCAAATGAAATAAAAGCACACTCAGGTAAAAAAGTCTATTGGCAATGTACAAAATGCGGATATGGCAAGAATGGTGAGTGGCAGGCAACACCTGGTAGAAGGAATCAAAAAGGATATGAAACTGGTTGTCCTAAGTGTAAATATAAGTGGTATAAATTGGGTTACACTTAAAAATAAATGGGTTATCTTAAAATAATGTATATAGATTAAAAGATGGAATTAATCGAATCAGCAGACATAGATATGTCATAGATATGACATAGATATATAGTTTATATCTGCTAATATAATCATAATAATATATGGTTATAAATAAATTAAAAAAATAGGTGGAATATAGATGGGAAAAGCGAATAGAAGTGATAAAGACGATACAAAAATACCACTTACTGCTGTCACAATAGATATAAGCACAAATAATAAATCAAGGACAATTAAGAAAATTTTTAATGATGATTGGGATATATTAGCATTTGAAATTTCAAGAGATTCATTAAGTAATAAGAATTATACAAATATAAGAGACAACATACCTGAATTACACTATCATGGCATATATTTTCTAGTAAGTGAGGATAATAAGCGTGTATATGTTGGCAAAGGAACAATCCGTAAATACAATGAGGGTGTTGTAAGGAGAGTTAAAGACCATGTTAATGCTTACAACGAACCATACTATGATAAGTGGAACAGAGCAATAATTATTACGAGCAAATACAAAACAGATGACCATTATTTAGCTTGGACTGACAATACGATACTTGCATTAGAGCATTTTATGATAAAAGAGTTTAAAGAGGATAATAGATTCAATGGTAATGATGGAAATCATGGTGGAAATAAGAGAGAATCATTTGAAGAACTAATTGAACAAATCAAGATAAGTTTAATTGCATTTGGAATTGATAAAACAATATTCATTAACGAGCATAAATACAAAATTGCAAGCATTTTAAATATGACATCAGCAGAGTATGACAAATATAATAAGTTTGAATACATAGGTGAATATAAGCGAAGCACACCAGAAATAATAACACCCTCTAGAATAGTTAGAGCAATGATAGATATGTTACCAGATGATATTTGGAATGACACAACGACATTTCTTGACCCAGCTTGTAAGAATGGAGAATTTCTTAGAGAAATCTTTGATAGGTTAATGAAGTCACCATTTATGAAATCGAAATATCCTAATATAACAGTAAGAACATTACACATATTATCAAAGCAGATATATGGAATAGCACTCAGCAATGAGTCACAGAAGAAAACAATTCAAACGTTAAGTCAAGGCGTATTTGGTTCAAATGTAAAGTGCTTAACAAATTATGTAGAAAAGGTAAAATCTGGGAAATTTAGAGATATAGTAAGAGAGGCATTTGGATGTAACATGAATTTTGATGTAGTAATTAGCAATCCACCTTATAACAAGGGAGCAGACCTTGACTTTGTGAACCTTGGATATGAGTTATCTGAACTCTATACAATAATGCTAACTCCAGCAAAGTGGCAAACAGCAGCAGAAAATCAAAGATTAGCCAGCTCTACAATAAATTATGGAACGTTTAGAGAAAAAATAGTGCCACACATGAATAAAGTAGTATTTTATCCTAATTGTAGCGACATTTTTGAAATTAATGAACGTAGTGGTATCAGCTATTACCTAATAGATAAAAATAACACATATAATGAAAAATGTATTATTAACATATGTAATAATCAGAAATACTATAATAGTGAAGTGATGCGAAGTTTAGGAGATAGAGAAACACTACATAATATAGGATTTGAAATAATAAATTACTTAAGAAAAAGACAATATGAAAGCTTCAAGTTTGATACTGACATAAACAAGCGTTACCATGTATACACTAATAGTCAATCAAATCCTGAAAGGGGCATTAAAGGTACATATCAAGCCTATGGAGTAATATCATATGCGACAGGACAATCAAAGGTTTTAGGTGCGAGTGAAATAATAGATTCTAAAGATAAGATAGCAATGGAGTTCAAAGTAGAAGCTTCTACATTGTCATTTGCATCAGATGACGAGAATGAATGTTATTCATTTTTAAGTTGGTTAAACAGTAAATTTGTAAGGTTTTTTATAATGATGAATATAAGTAAAATGACGTGTGTAGACGATGATACATTTAGATTCGTGCCAGCGTTACCTAAATCTCAAAACACATGGAAATATAAATATACGGATGCTGGATTATATAAATATTATGGTTTAGATGAACCTGATGCACAAACAAAGGATGGGGTGCGATATACTGATATAATAGAAGCAGTAATAAAAGAACGGGAATAATAAAGTATAAGAAAAATAAAATGGGAGATATAGTTTAAACATATCTGTCATTTTTAATTTAATAGCGTTAATAAAACAAATAAGCATTTTATAAAATAACTTAATGCAAAAATTATTCACATAAAATTCAAGAGAGAGTAATCTAATAAATTTATTAGAAATTTTTTGAAGAAAGGACAGATAAGCATGAGCAAGAAAAAGATAAGCAGTCGAATTTTGGCAGGAGCATTGTCTCTTACTCTATTAGCTACATATTCAAATTCAAACAGATTAATTACTTTTGCTACTATGGGCGGACATACAAGTGGCGGACAAGATGGTGTCTCGAATGGTACTAGTTTAGGTGTAGTTAACTCTGATTTTGGGTACAGATTTTACATTTATGATTTAAAAGAAAAAGATATTTACAAAAAATCAGATGGAACGAAATGCGTAGTAGATGTTGTTGACTCTGAATTAACAGCTAAAGATGGCTATGGAAATAGTGCAATTGACTATTCGTACAGAGGAAATTCAACAAGATTTGGTAATGCTGGCGGAACTATACCAGTAAAAAATTTTTCTGACTTCACTATATTTAATCAAGCAAACTTTATGTCAGATGTAAAAATAGCAGTAAATGCAGCTAGAGGTACATATTTCCAAAATTGGATGCTCACAGGAGTTACTTACAAACCTGATGGTAGTATTAAAAATGATTTAAGATGCTATTTGATTAAACAATTATTTAATCTTGATGCAAGTGAGTATACTAAAGTAACAACTGATAGATATTTATTGATAGTTGAACCTGTTGTACACGCTTACATCATTGCTAGTGATAATTCAGTCAAGTCATCTACTAAAACATATGACTCATGGGCAGGTTGGTATTCAGCACATGACGGAATATATAATGGTGGTAGTTATGCACTTGAACTTACAAAAAATCATTGTGGAAATGAATTTGCTGTAACAGTTGAAGACTATAAAAACACTTTAGGATTATATCCTAAAACGAAAAATTTACAGGATTCTAGTGGATACAATACAAATTGTGGTTCAGCAAGTGATTTAGTTGATAGTTATGGAAATCCTTTAGGATATGGCATAGGAGTTTATTGGTGTGCAAGAGAAATATCACATGACCCTATTTCAAGTTATGATATCGTGAATCGACCTACCGAACCTCAGCAAGCAGAAGATGGTGGCACGGATAAAACAATACCAAATCCTGATAATCCTAATTACACAATAGATATATCTGATAATACAGGAGATATAGAGATAGTAAAGATATATGCGGATGTATATGAGGATAAAAACAGGGTAGGAAAGTACACAGCAATTGAGCAGATAGAGAATGGATATTTCACAACAACTGAAAAGGCGACAGGAGAAGTAATAATAAGAGATGAATCATCAGTAAATGGCGGTTACGTTGTAGCAGGTTGGGACACATCACTTTCTTATGAATCAACATATGGTGGCTCTAATAAATATAGTGTATCTAAATGGGCAAGGATAGATGATAATGGAGATATAAGGTTTGAATTTAATAGAAGTGGTGCAGGGCAATATGCATATAATACCTCAAATACAAGTTATAACAATAGCAAAAGCGATTCTAGTTTAAAGCTCACTTATAATTATGAATACACTAATACAGAAGGTTCAAACCCTAAATACATTGATGTAAATGGAAATGGTGAACAGGATTTAGAAACATTAACACTTAATTCAGATGTTAAAACACTTTATATAATTTATACGAAGAGTAAGCCATGGATCGAAACTGACAAAAATAATGACTCACCATATAATGGACATGGACCATATGGGTATGGAGAACTTCATCCAGTAGGTTCTAATGAACCACCTGAAGAAAAGGGCGGAAATCTTACGATAGTAAAGGTATATGGGGAGGTAAATTCTTTTGACTTCACTGTCGTAGATGTAGGAACTACGAATAAGGAGCAATCTACATATAATGTAAATCTTACAGACGAAGATGGTTGGACGATAGCGTCATATATATTTAGTGACAACAAGCATACTGATTACACAGCAACATCGTGGTTAGACGGAAACACTTACATGACAGACGGCACAGTCCAATTCATGAATGGTGGCTTTGATTATGGAATAAACTCTGAGTTTACACTTCCTAAAGACACACCTAAAACAATGTGGACAAAGTCTTATTTCAAGGACACAGATAGCACTAACGACACAATGTAATAATTAAGAGCAGAGACTTCGGTCTCTTATTTTTTTGCCGTTTTTAATAATTTTCTATCAGAAATTTGGTGATAATCAATAAATGAGGTTAATTTATTTATATTTATTACAAATTGAAAGACGTTGACTTATTTTTTAACACTCATTGAAGAATTGAAGTGATTTTGAGAAATCGAAGTGAATGACGTTGCGAAATTATGACTTAGCATTACAAAAAAATAGCTATTACATACTTGATACTCATTGAAATATTCGCTTGTAGATTTTTTTAAATTATAGAAATCTGAATGGAGATATTAGTGACATTTAATTCAATATTATAACGTGTTAAATATGATAATTATCTCCCGAAATCTACCTAAAAAATTACAAGGAGAAAGCTATGAGAACATATGAACTTATTGACGGCATTAAAGTCAAAATTGAGAGAAATCGCACACAGATTATCGACTGCAAAAATATGCTTGTAAGTCCACAAAAAAGACATGATAATGACAAACCACCAAGCAAAAGCAATTCAGGGAAATATACCGAATATAACTATAGAAAGCGAATAAAAAAGAGAGCTGATAAAATCAAGGAGCTTTGCTATAACAATTTTGACAGAAACAATGCCATGTTTGTGACACTGACCTTTGACGTTCACAGTGTCAGTGGTGATATGACTGACAGAAAAAATGCCCATGCGGAATTTAAGCTGTTTATTAAGAGAATTAACGACCACTTTGACAATTTCAAGTATATCGCAACATTTGCAAGACAGAAAAACAATGTATGGCACTACCACATGATTTGCAATTTTGACATAGATGTTACCGGAAATCAAATAGCTGATATATGGAAACATGGCTTTATATCCACTTCATTCATATCAACAGAACAATCGTTTAAAAATCGGGTGGAATATCTGGTAAAAAACATGAAAGAGAGTTATTCTGAGCTTAGAGGTGCAAGAGGATATTTAAATTCTCAAAATATGGAACATAGTATCGTTATCTCTTCATGGCGACCCGAACATACGGCAGAGTTTAAGAATGTCACTGATACTATAATGACTGAAAGCGTTTATAACACCTATTCAACAAAAAAGCGATTGGGAGTTGTGAGAAATGCGGTAGATATTAAAACGGGCGAGGAATATGAACAACTGATACCAAGAATCGAACTTACTGACAAGCTGAAAGAAAGTGGATTTTCGGAGTGTGAAGCCTCATATACATACTACTCGGCAAGCTATAAGTTTACTGACAGATTTGAACCCATAGTAATGGCAACAAGAAAGCCTAAGAAATTTAGACACAAGAAGAAAAAATCGAACACACCTACAAATTAATCAAAATATTAACATTTATTATTGCATATTATTGAGTAAAAATAAAACAGCAAAGGAGAATCAAGATGAAAAATACATATACATTCGTAAACGTACCTGTTACCAAGGAAGAAATAAACCGCTTTACGAAAAAGCTTGAAAAAATAGTAGCAGATTCATTTTCAAGACAAATCAGCATACAAAATTCTGCGAATAATTCAAATACCGCTATGCAGGACAGCGTTAATGTGAGAGCAGGGGTTTGTGCCTGAAATATGCTGTTTATCGGGAGTAAAAAATTCACATGAAGTTCACGAATTTTTGAAAATTCTGCGTTATAATTACCAATCTAAAGGGGGATTGGGGGAAGTGCAGTCCTTGGACTGACAGTGAGTGAAGTGCAACATAAGGAACGAAAGTCCAAGCCTTAAAAGACTGCACTCCCCCATTTAAGAAAAGAGGTTTAAAATGTGAAAAATGTAGTAGCATACTGTCGTGTATCGACTAATAAGGAAGACCAGATAAATTCATTTGAGGCTCAAAAGATGTTCTTTGCCGAATATGCCGAGCAGAACAATCTGAACCTTATACGTATTTATGCTGACGAGGGAATAACAGGTACTTCACGCAAAAAAAGAGCGGAGTTCAACAGAATGATGAGTGACAGCGAAAAAGGAATTTTTGATTGCATACTTGTAAAAGATGTTTCAAGGCTTGCAAGAAACACTGTTGACTTTCTTGAAAGCATACGCAAGCTGAGAGCATTAAATATCAACGTCAAATTCGTTACTGCCAATATGGAAACGCTTGACGGAAGTGAGTTTACGTTGACTATGCTTGCGGCTCTTGCACAGGAAGAATCTGCAAATATGTCAAAGCGTGTCAAGTTCGGAAAGAAAATCAATGCTGAAAAGGGCAAAGTCCCGAATGCTTGTTATGGCTACATAAAGACAAAGGGCGACTATTTCAATTTGCAGATAAATGAGAGCGAGGCTGAAATCGTCAGAGAGATTTTTGATTTGTACGTCAATCAGGGGTATGGCACACATAAAATATCAAAGATACTCAATGAAAGGGGTCTTACAAGTTTAAGGGGCGTTCCGTGGTCTACAACAGCGATAAGCCGAATACTGAAAAACAAGCTATATGCAGGGTATGTCGTGAATAATGTCACGGAAATAAAGGACTTCATTGAAAAAACACGCATTGTCAAGGACGAATCTGAATGGATTGAAATTGAACGTCCCGAATTTCAGATAATCCCGTTGGAATTATGGGAAAAAGCACAGAAAATCAATGAGTACAATAACAGTGAACTGACGATGACACTACATAAAAAAAGAGGAAACAAACATTTGTTCAGTACGCTTATAACCTGTCCTGTCTGTGGCTATTCTTTCAGAAGAATACAGAACAAGCGTAAAAATTATATTCGTACATACTGGAGTTGCAGCGGAAGAAATCATCATGGTACAGGTTCATGCAGTAATACGACAATAATTCCCGAAAATGAGCTTATAGAGAGCATTGACGGTTATTTTCAGTCGCTCATTGCTGACAAGCGAAAGTTTGTAAATGCCGTTATAGCTCAATATAAGAACAATCAGCCGAAAAATTCAAATGAAGTTCTTGCGGTACAGCTTGAAAAGCTCGAAAACAAAAAGCGTAAACAGATAGAAATGTTTGAGGCTGATATAATTTCCATATCCGAGCTTAAAGAGAAAACTGCCGAAATTGATAAACAGATAATGCAGATAAGGCTTGACCTTGAACATACGGAATCGCCTGAAGATTTTGCAAAAAATTCCCGACAGCTTTATGACAGGCTGTCGGAGAATTTCAGTAAATATTCATCTGTTGCGAATATGACCAATGCAGAACTGAAAACCCTGATAAAGTGCATAGTCGCTTATGATAAAGGAGATATACGTATTGAGTTTAATTATCAGCATTAAACGTTCTCTTTTTGTATGTCCATATGGACAGTACTCTTGCTTATGCCGAATTTTCCTGCGGCGGAGCGCACGGTAGCCTTATTTTCGACTATGTAGCGTCCGAGGACTACAGCTCGCTGTTCGGGCTGAGGTTTCAATAGCATCACTCCCTTTACATTACTGCGGACAATAATGTATATTCCCCGGTTGTCGGAAAAATGTATAAACGGTTAGGGAATAATACCAAAATATTCAGGCGGTGCTTGTGCATATCGGAGATAATGTGTAAATTTTTTATGAAAAATATTGCTTTTTTCATTTTCTTATGTAAAATATAAAATGTGTACTGCAATTGATTGGTTTAAAATTATTTGTGATAATGTACAAAAATAATCCTCGTCTGCAGCGGGGCGAATAAGGAGAAATTTACATGAAACTAAAAAAACTTTTAAGTATCGCAATTGCTTCTGTTTTTTCAATTCCGTCTCTTTCTTTTACAGCCTTTGCAGATGCAAATCAGGGTCTTACCGAAAGTGAGATAGAAAATGCATCTGTTAAGCCGAAGCTTACAGCAAGCAAGATAACAATGACTCTTGATGAGGCAATGAGCAATAATGTAGTAACACTGGCGATTTCTGTAGACGGTGCTGACGGTGAATACTGCTCGACAGGTATTCATGTTTACTATGATGACAGACTTAGCCTGGCAGAAAACTCACGGGGTCGTTATCAAATCAGAAATGCTCAGGACTTTCTCAGCGGAACATATAAAACTGATGATAAAAGTGCAGCAGCTTGTCCTCCGCATTCGGGAAGCACACTCAACAGCTCAAAGACAGCGGGAATGAAAGGAATATTTTTATCAACAAGCGGCAGCGGTAATGACGGCTTTGACGGCGATATTTGGACATTCGATGTAGAACTTCCCAATTACGCAGAACCAGGCGATGTTTTCCCGATTGATATTCTATATAAATCGAATGCATATGCCGAAGATATGTTCCTTGACATCAACAGGGAAAAAATTGATATGCAGGCATATGTATTCACAAAGGGTATCTACAATGAGGAAAATCTGAATTTTGTCGATGAACCTATTTACGGCACTTCATATGACGGATATATCTATATCAAGCCTGAAATTATAACCACAACTACAACTACCGCTACAACTACGACAACGACAACAACTACTACAACAGCAAATTCCGCCGAACACGATGAAGGTCTTATCATAGACAAAAAAGAAATAACCCTCAAAGAGAATGAACAGTATACTATTACTGCAAACAGGTCGGATTTGACTTTCAAGTCAAGCAACACAGATGTTGCAATCGTATCAAAAAGCGGAGTTATTACCGCATGGGGCAAGGGAAATGCAGTGATTTCAATCGTTGACACTGACGGCAATTTCGCACAGATTAAGGTTACAGTGGCTGAGAATACCGCCGTAAAAGAAACGGCATTAAATCTCATGGAAAATGAACAGTACAGAATAAGTGCAGACGGCTCCGATATATCATATAAATCAAGCAATACAGGTGTTGCAATTGTATCGAAAAGCGGAGTTATCACCGCATGGGGCAAGGGAACGGCAGTCATTACGGTTATGAGCGGAAATGATGTTCTGGAAATTATCAATGTCACTGTAACTCCCGAAGAAACAGGTACATATAAGGCAGGTGACGCAAACGGCGACAGTAATATCACAATATCCGATGCAGTTGCAATTTTGCAGAGCCTTGCAAATGCCGAAAAATATCCCCTTTCCGAACAGGGAAAATTAAACGCCGATGTTGACGGCGTTCCCGGAGTTACGGGCAAGGACGCTGCTGTTATTCAGCAGTACGATGCAGGAGCGATAACCTCTCTTCCGATAAAATAAATAAAAAATCTCCGCTGAAATATGCGGAGATTTTTGTATTATAAAGCGTGACCCTTTGATTTTATGACGGATATGACTTTTTCAACGTTTCTGCGGCAGACCTCTTCGCTTTCCGCCTCGACCATTACACGGACGAGGGGTTCTGTGCCGCTTTCCCTCACGAGGATACGTCCCGTGTCGCCGAGTTCATCGGCAACGCTCTTAACGGCAGCCTGCACATCGGGGTCATTCTGTGCGGCTGTCTTGTCTTTTACCCTTATATTTTCAAGAACCTGCGGATATATGACGAGAGGTGCGGCGAGTTCGCTGAGTTTTTTCTTTTTGGACATGATTACCTGCATGATTTTGAGGCTTGTGAGTATGCCGTCACCTGTCGAGGCATATTTCGAGAATATGATATGACCCGACTGTTCGCCGCCTATACAGCAGTTATTTTCTTTCATGTATTCGTATACATACTTGTCGCCTACGGCAGTTTTTGCATAGTCTATGCCGATTTCGTCAAAAGCCTTGAAAAGTCCGAAGTTTGACATGACTGTGGCTACAACGGTATTGTTTATAAGGCTGTTTTTTTCTTTAAGATATTTTCCGTAGATATAGAGAATATGGTCGCCCGAAATGAGGTTTCCCTTTTCATCGACACAGAGACATCTGTCCGCATCGCCGTCATAGGCAAATCCTGCATCAAGTCCCTTTTCAACGACATATTTCTGCAATACGTCTATATGTGTAGAGCCTGCGTTTTTGTTTATATTTGTACCGTCCGGCTGTGCATTGATTACGTGGGTTTCCGCACCGAGAGCATCAAAGACCGATTTTGCGATATTCCACGCTGCGCCGTTCGCACAGTCAAGACCGATTTTCATTCCCCTGAAAGAATACATTCCGAGGGAGATAAGATAGCCGATATACCTGTTTCTTCCCGAAACGTAGTCAATTGATTTTCCTATCCCATCGCCTGTCGCAAAGGGGAGTTCCTCCCATTTTTTTCCGAAAACTTCGAGGTTTCCGTCAAGATAAGCCTCAACGAGATTTATAACATCGTCCTCCATTTTTTCGCCGTTTCCGTTTATTAATTTCAGACCGTTGTCATAGTAGGGATTATGGCTTGCGGAAATCATGATAGCGCAGTCAAATCCGTCAGTCCTCGAAACATATGCGACAGAGGGAGTTGTGGTTACATGGAGAAGGTATGCATCCGCACCCGAAGCCGTAAGACCTCCCACGAGGGAATATTCAAACATATAGCTTGAAAGTCTTGTATCCTTGCCGATAACTATTCTTGCGGCGGAATTATCGCCGTTTTGTTTTTTGAGCTGACCGTAATACCAGCCGAGAAATCTTCCGACTTTAAAGGCATGGTCGGCGGTTAAATTTTCATTTGCAGTTCCTCTGAAACCGTCTGTGCCAAAATATTTGCCCATGATATATACTCCTTAACAGTTAATTTTTGCTGTAAACAGGCATTTCAAAATAATCCAAAAAATTTTATGTTTTTATTTGTTCCCCCGCCGTAGACGGGGGAACAAATAAAAAACTGGATACCCATTTATAGTCTGATAATTCTTAATTATGCATTATGAATTATGAATTATTTTCGGGCTTGGGTCTTATCATTGCCGATTTCGGGTCAAGCTTGATTATTAAATTCTTTACCTCTTCATCGAGCGTGAGATTATAGGTTATTTTAAGAGCCTGCAAAGCATTGGGTATATCTCTTTCCGTGATGTAGTGCGAGGCAAGCTGTGCGGCTATTGAAATAATATCCTTGCTGGGACCAAATTCAATGTCGTACTTTTTCATGGTTTCGACTATCTGCTCATGTGTCGGCGGAATGATAGGCTTGCCCATTAAATCCGCAAGGTGTTTCATTTCGAGGGGAACGGACGGGTCGGGTGCGAACATTACGCTTGCGGTATAGAATATCGCTGCGTCCTCATATTCCTGCGAATCCGTGAGTGCATAGGCAACATTTGCGTAGCACCTTGCTATCGCAATCGGAGAAGATGCCACCTTCAGGGTATCTCTTGTTGTCTGCAATACCATTTTCTTGTTTTTTATAATCTTGTATATTTCTGTGAGTTCAAATTTGGGACCGCAGTCAACGGGATTAAATTCTATCGCCCTCTCAAGAATCGGAACGGCATCTATTGTCGAGCCTGTCTCTATGAGAATATAGGCATATGACGTAAGATATGTCGCAAAGTCAAAGGGCGCTCTGTTAAGAACCTTTTCGGGCTTGTAGAGAAAGTGGTAGAGATTGTCCTCGAAAGGATTTCTGAGGGATACGAATATTGAATTTTCGCCCTCGGCAAAATCAACCGTTATTTTTTTATAAAGACGCTCCGCAAGGGTTTTGGCTTCGAGCAGTTCCTTCTGGTTTATCAGGTCAACAATCTTGTTGTACATTTCGTCAAGGCGCAGACCGTCGATATGTGTAAGGCGCTTGATTTCCTCTTTCTGTTCTTCGGGCATATTTTCCATGATGAGTTCGCCTGCGGCTTTTATGCCGTCGAGATTTCCCTCACGGGCATAGCGGTCGCCCTCTTCCCTGAGAATGCGGAGGTTTTCCTCGGAGGAGTCGCCGAGTTTTTCTCTTAATCCGTTAATTATTTCATTGTAATTCATACGCTGTCCTCTTAACCTTTTCTCTTTTCCATTTCTTTGCGGAATTTCTCGTCTATCTTTCTCTGCTTTTCGAGTTCCTTAAGTTCCTTCTTCGTGAGGGGTCTGTCGGGCTGTGCAGGAGCCTTTGTCTTGGGAGCAGATGAACGTGATGTTCTTGATGAGAATGACGAGGTGCTTGTAAATTCTTCATACTGGGGAACATTCTTTGCGGCGGCGGCTTTCTTCATCTGTTTTTCCTTTTCGGAGTTGTCGCCGAGCTGCGAAAGCATATCCTCGATTGAAGTTATAACAGGCGCGGAGGGTTTAAGACCCTGAGTATCCGTAAGGCTCTGGTTTGCCTTGTCCTTTGCCCCTGATATTGCATGGATAAATGCATCGGATGTTGATTTGCTGTGGGGATTTGTGGCGATTTTTGAAATATTTGCGTCCATCATATCGCCTCTTGCGGCAGCCTCGGCAGCGATTTTCTGTCCGGGTGTAAGACCTGCCTTTCCGTACTTGCTCGGTGCGTTCGGTGATGAACCGAATTTCGGAGCAGTATTCTGCATGGGTGCGGCATAAGGTGTCTGCATTGACGGCATTGACATTCCTGCAGCAGGTGCAAGTATGGGCTGACCGTTCGGGTCATAGCCTGTTATCTGCATATATGCATATATCGGCTGACCGTTCGGGTCGTATCCCGTGGGGACTGTAACAAACTGACCGACTGCGGGCTGCTGATATACAGGCGCAGGAGCAGGCTGAACGGGCTGCTGATATACGGGTGCAGGAGCAGGCTGAACGGGCTGCTGATATACGGGTGCAGGAGCAGGCTGAACGGGCTGCTGGTATACGGGTGCAGGAGCAGGCTGAACGGGCTGCTGGTATACTGGTGCAGGAGCAGGCTGAACAGGCTGCTGATATACAGGTGCAGGCTCGGGCTGTACGGGTTGCTGATATACGGGCGCAGGTTCGGGCTTAACAGGCTCGGGCTGTATCGGTTCGGGAGCTATGTCGTCAATATCGGGGGTCGATATGTCATCAATATCGGGAGTTGATATATCATCAAGCTCAGGGGTATATTCCGTCTGATAATCGGGTTCGGCAGGCATCTGTATGCCGTTAAGCTGCGGAACTTCGATTTCATCAAGCTCGGGAGGTGCAATATCCTCGTTTGCGAACGGAATAACCTCATCAAATGAGGGAACTGCTATATCTTCCAAATCAGGCTCGTATTCCTCACGGGCGGGCGGTATAACCTCATCAAGCACGGGCGAAAGCTCCTCCGGGGTTATGTCGTCAAGTACGGGAGCGGAGGGAGCAGGCACGGGGGGAGGTGCAGCCATGCCGTCAACTGCCGGCATATCGTCCATTTCGAGGGGGGCTTCCTCTTCGGGTTCGGATTCCTGTTGGGAGTTGCCGTCAGACATTCCGAAGAACTGGTTTGCGAATACGTCCCATGCGTTATTGGACTGGGGCTGATTAGGCTCATTTACTGCCGTGAGGCTTTCCTCCTCGACATCAACGACATTGGAGTCGTTGTCATACATACCCTGAACGGGGGAGGGTTCGTCCTGCGGAAGCTGTTCAACAGTTTCGGTCGGCTGATTTCCTATTGCGAACATACTCATTATGTCATCGTTTTCGCTGCTCTTCGGTTCGTTCTGAGCGTTGGGGTCTATGGCAAACTGAGCAAGGAAATCGTCCTGAATGTTATTATCCTGCGGCTTTTCCTCTTCGGGTTCGGGCTTGTTCACGGCGAACTGTGCGAGAAAATCCTCGTCACTCTGCGGAGCAGGAGCAGGCTCTTCGGGGACCGGGGCATTTATTGCGAATTTTGCGAGGTCGCTGTCCATGGGAACACCTGTTCCGGGGATTGTCTTTACGGGAGCCTGTTCATGCACGGGTTCGGGTTCACTGACAGGTTCGGGAGCAGGGGCTGATGTCTGGGGACTGGTTATCCTTGCAGTGGTATTTCCGAGCGGAACTATGCCCTCGTCCTCGATACCTGCTTTCATTCTTGCTTTTTCCTCTTTGAGGAGACGGGACATTTCCTTTTTGTCAGATTTAATCATTTCCTTGGCGATTTTTTCCTTGCATTTTTCGCAGGTTATCTCCTTGAGGTCGTTCATTTTGCCTATCTGGCGGTATTTTGTATCATTTCCCGCTTTGAGGAGATTAACGCCGCAGCCTGTTTTTTTGCCGTTACTCGTTCCGTGTATCTCTTCGTTGAAAGAGGTACCTATAAGTATTACATCCATATAAATTCTCCAAACCGCATATATATGCGGCTGCCGCTTTACGGCAGCGGTGAGCCGAAATAACTTTCGGCACATCACAGCAGTCCCTGTGCCGACTTTAATATATATACATTATAACGTATCGTTCAAAAAAAATCAACACTTTCTCAAAAATAAAAGCACAAAATTATACCGAAACTAATTTTTTTGGAGAAAATAACAAAATGTTATTGATATTTTTGTCAAAAACTTCCTATCATTTTTCAAAATAAACGGTAAAAATATTTTCCCGAAATAAAAAAGATGTGAAATTTTTATAAAATGAGAAAATACTCTTGCAGTCCGCAGGTTTTTGTTGTATAATTATAGTGTATCATTATTTCGGGCGTATGCCTGCAATTAAAAGGAGGATTTTTGATTGAAACTCGTTTCTGTTGTAGTTCCGTGCTACAATGAGGAAGAAGTTCTCCCCATGTTCTATGAGGAGATAACAAAAGTAACGGACGGCATGACAAAAGACCACCCTGAGCTTACTTTTGAATTCCTTTTCATAAATGACGGTTCTAAGGATAAAACACTGGATATATTCCATTCACTCGCAGACAAGGACAAGAGAGTGAGATATATCTCGTTCTCACGAAATTTCGGCAAAGAGTCGGGTATGTATGCAGGACTTAAAAACTCAAGGGGAGATTATGTTGTCGTCATGGACGCTGACCTCCAGCACCCCCCTGCTTTTCTGCCGCAGATGTACGAATATGTCAAGGACGGCGAATACGACTGCGCCACAACACGGCGTACAAGCCGCAAGGGAGAATCAAAGGTTCGCTCGTGGTTCTCGATGAAATTCTATAAAATCATGAACGCTATCTCGCAGACCGAAATAGTTGACGGTGCGCAGGATTTCCGCTTCATGACAAGACAGATGGTAGATGCCATTCTCGATATGTCCGAATACAACAGGTTCTCAAAGGGCATTTTCAGCTGGGTAGGCTTCAAGGTTAAATATATGCCTTATGAAAACGTTGAGCGTCCGGCAGGCACTACCTCGTGGTCATTCTGGGGACTGTTCAAGTATTCGCTGGAGGGTATCATGGCTTTCTCGACGGCTCCGCTTGCCATAGCCTCTTTCCTCGGAATAATAAGCTGTATAGTTGCATTCATTTTGATAATATTCACCATAATCAAGGCTGTTGCAGGAATCGGAAACGCTCCTTCGGGATATATGACGATTATCTGCGTGGTGTTCCTTTTCAGCGGCTTGCAGCTCCTGTGTACCGGTGTACTCGGTCAGTATCTCGCAAAAACCTATCTTGAGACAAAAAAACGCCCCATATACATCACGGGCGAGACAGATGAGACTTACCGTGCAAAAAAACAGGAAAATGAAAAAAAATAATTTTCCTCTCCGAAAAGGGGGCAGGATATTTTGAATAAACATACAAAGCTTGTTGTATCCCTGCTTTTTGCCGTTATGATTGTTCTTGCCGCCGCTATCACAAGATTTTATTTCGATACCCCGAATGACAGGGTTAATAAAAAAAGTCAGGTCGAAATCGTCAGGAGACTCGATGTGGACTCCTCCGGAAACAGGGTCTTTGAGGACAGCAGCAGAAATTACGGCATAGCCGACAGCAGCGACAGGATAATTGCCGCCCCCGAATGGCTTTCCCTTGAATTTGCAGGACAGAATTTCTGCATAGCATCACGCAGAATAGGCGGAAAAAAATTATGCGGCTGTATCGACTATGAGGGAAATATAACTGTTCCGTTCATATATGAGAGCATAAAGAAAAAATACTGCGGTGATGTTGTATTCTATGCCGCATATACCGCCTCCGGCAGCGAATGCGTAATCTATGACGATGTGTTTATTCCTGTTTTCAGGCATTCGTGGGTAAGCTGCGATGTAAAGGGAAACGAAGTAATTCTCAAAAGCAATGTCGGGGATTATACTTTCTCGGCAGGCGACGGCGGATTTATATTCAAGGGCGCATCTGTCAGGGGCAGTTCAATGGACTGTGATTATTCCTTTGATGTTTACAGCAGAATAATCCTTTCGAAGCTTGATGCCCCCATGCTCGAAAAAATATGCGGAGATATAGGAGAATATCTCGAATTTGCCTATACGGGAAACGATGATATTCTTTCGGATATAACCACAGGCAGCCGCAGCAGTTTTTATCAGCTTTTTCAGGACGACCATAAAGTCCTCTCAAAGAAGCTCCTCGGAATTTCCGATATATATATATATTCAAAAAAATCCGATAACGGCGTTCCCGTCTATTCCGTTTCATTGCAGACCGATACGGAAATAACCTATACGGACGAAACGGGTACGGAAAAAACTCTGCGTGATAATTACAAGGCATCAATCGATTTCAGCGGCAGTTCGGAAAGCAATCTCACCGCCGCAAGCGGTAAATTCGCCCTCAGCGAACCCGATTATCCAAGCCCCGAATTTCCTTCCGAAACCGAAGAAACCGAAAATAATCTGCGCAGTATACGCAGGATTGTCGGTTAATGAGTTATAAGACGTATCTATCCGCACTCAGCGGACAGATACACAAATATAAAAATTAAGGAGTTTTAACTATGTCAAAAAAAGTTGCGGTAATTATGGGGAGCAACAGCGATTTCCCCGTGGTAAAATCAACTCTTAAAGAGCTTAAAAAATATAATGTTGAATTTGAATGCCGTGTCATGAGCGCACACCGCACACCTACGGAGGCTGCCGATTTCGCAGCAAACGCAAGAGACAACGGCTTCGGAGTTATAATCTGCGCCGCAGGCATGGCGGCTCACCTCGCAGGTGTCGTTGCAGGGCATACTACTCTGCCCGTTATCGGCATACCCATGAAGTCAAAGGCTCTGGAGGGAATGGACGCTCTCCTTGCAACCGTTATGATGCCCCCCGGAGTACCTGTTGCCACAGTCGGCATTGACGGCGCAAAAAATGCCGCTGTGCTTGCTGTGCAGATACTTGCCGTTTCCGATGAAAAGCTTGCGGAAAAGCTTGCGGAGGAAAAACAGAAAATGGCTGACGGAGTAAGGGAAAAAGATGCAGATTTACAGGCTGAAATAGCACAGCTCTGATTTATGTACCAAACCTACAATTTCCGCAATGATGCGGAATTGCATATATTATTCATATTCTCAGGAGGAATGAAAAATGGAAAACATTGTCAAAAAGGAACAGCTCTATGAGGGCAAGGCAAAGAAAGTCTATGCCACAAACGACCCCGACCTCGTTATCGTTGATTACAAGGACGATGCAACCGCTTTCAACGGCGAAAAGAAAGGCACTATCAGCGGCAAGGGCGTTATCAACAACCGCATGACCAATTATATGTTCAAGATGCTCGAAAAAGAGGGCGTTCCCACTCATCTTGTGGAGGAAATAAGCGAGCGTGAAACCATTGTTAAAAAGGTTTCTATCGTTCCTCTTGAAGTAATCATCAGAAATGTTGCCGCAGGAAGCTTCTCTAAGAGAATGGGCGTTGAAGAGGGCAGACAGCTTCTTTGTCCTATCCTCGAATTCAGTTATAAAAACGATGACCTCGGCGACCCTTTCATCAATAACTACTATGCGCTCGCTCTCGGTCTTGCCACAAAAGAGGAACTCGAAACCATCGAAAAATACGCCTTCAAGGTGAATGAATTTATGCTTAAATTCTTCAAGGGTCTTAATATCGACCTCATTGATTTTAAGATAGAATTTGGAAGAACCTCGGACGGCACTATTATCCTTGCGGACGAAATTTCTCCCGATACCTGCCGTTTCTGGGACAGCACCACTCACGAAAAGCTTGATAAGGACAGGTTCCGCAGAGATATGGGCGGTGTTGAAGAGGCTTATCAGGAAATCATGAAGAGACTTATGGGAGAATAATTTATGGGCGGATTTTTCGGTGCAGCTTCAAAAAACGAATGTATAACAGATGTCTTTTACGGCACGGATTATCACTCTCATCTCGGTACGAGGAGAGGCGGTATGACCTCATACGACGAGGACAGAGGCTTTCAGAGAAATATCCACAGTATTGAAAATTCTCCGTTCCGCACAAAGTTTGAAAACGATGTCGTAAATATGAGGGGAAAGCTTTGCATAGGCTGTATAAGCGATACAGACCCCCAGCCCATTCTTGTCCGCTCAAAGCTTGGTCTTTATGCCATATGTTCAGTCGGCATCATACGCAATGCCGATGCCCTTGCAGATGAACTGCTCGAAAACGGCTGTGCAAATTTCGAGGCAATGAGCAGCGGAAATATAAATTCGGGCGACCTGATAGGCGCACTCATCGCCCAGAAAAATTCATTCATCGAGGGCATACGCTACGCTCAGGACAAAATCGAAGGCACTATGTCGCTTATTATACTCACAAAGGACAGCATTATTGCCGCCCGTGACAGATACGGCAGACTGCCCGTCATAATAGGAAAACGCTGGGACGGTTTCTGCGTTTCAACGGAGTCGTTTGCTTTCCAGAAACTTGGCTATGAAACATTCAGGGAACTCAGGGCGGGAGAGATTGTCTCCATAAATGCCGATTCCTGCGAAACCATTTCCGAGGGCGACCCCTCTAAAATGAAAATATGTACCTTCCTCTGGACTTATTACGGATACCCGACAGCCGTCTATGAGGGCGTGAACGTTGAAGTTATGCGTACAAGAAACGGCGAGATTATGGCTGAAAATGACATAAAGGCAGACAAGCTGCCCGATGTGGATTATGTCTGCGGCGTTCCCGATTCGGGTACTCCCCATGCTATCGGATATGCAAACAGAAGCGGTATTCCGTTCGCAAGACCCTTCATAAAATATACCCCCACATGGCCGAGAAGCTTCATGCCGACCAACCAGAGCATGAGAAATCAGGTAGCGAAAATGAAACTCATTCCCGTTCATGAACTCATTGAGGGCAAGAAACTGCTCTTTGTCGATGACAGTATCGTAAGAGGCACACAGATGAGGGAAACAGTCGAATTTCTCTATGAAAACGGTGCAAAGGAGGTTCATATGCGTTCAGCCTGTCCGCCTATCATGTACGGCTGCAAGTATCTTAACTTTTCAAGAAGTCATTCGGAGCTTGAACTCATCGCAAGACAGATAATTGACGAATTTGAGGGCGAGGAGGGTGTCAAATTCCTTGCCGAATACAGCGATACAAATACCGAAAGAGGTAAAAAGCTCCGTGACGAGATTTGCCGCAGGCTAAAACTCACTTCACTCGAATTTCAGTCGCTGGACGGAAAAATAAAGGCGGTAGGTCTGCCCGAATGCAATCTCTGTACATACTGCTGGAGCGGAAACGAATAATTTTCTTTCGTATCATGCGGCAAAATATATCGCCGCATGATACGAATTTCAAGATGATTTTAGATAAGAGGAAAATTGCGCCCTTGCCGTATGAACGAACGTAATGAAATGAAGTGAGTGAACAGGCAAGCCTCAAAGGCGCAATTTGACGATTTCAGATGGAGGATTTATAATGAATAACAACAGTTTTTCCGAAAGCTATAAAAAAGCAGGCGTTGACGTTACCGCAGGCTATAAGGCTGTTGAACTCATGAAACAGCATATCGCAAGAACCATTACTAAGGGTACTATGTCGGGAATAGGCGGCTTCGGCGGTCTGTTTGAGCTTGATACCACAGGGATAAATAAGCCCGTCCTCGTATCGGGTACGGACGGTGTGGGTACAAAAATAAAAATCGCCTTTATCATGGACAAGCACGACACGGTAGGTATCGACTGCGTTGCAATGTGTGTCAATGATATTATCTGCTGCGGAGCAAAGCCCCTTTTCTTTCTTGATTATATCGCCTGCGGAAAGAATTACCCCGAAAAAATTGCGGAAATTGTTTCGGGTGTCGCAGAGGGCTGCGTAAGGGCAGGCTGTGCGCTCATAGGCGGAGAAACTGCCGAACACCCCGGACTTATGCCCGAAGATGAATACGACCTCGCAGGCTTTTCCGTGGGTGTTGTCGATAAGGATAAAATCCTCCGCCCCGATACACAGAAATCAGGAGATGTTCTTATTGCAATAAAATCGAGCGGAGTGCATTCAAACGGTTTCTCGCTCGTAAGACGTGTATTCGATGTCAATAAAGAAAAGCTCGATATGCATTTTGATGACCTCGGCTGCACTCTCGGAGAGGCTCTGCTCACTCCTACGAAAATATATGTAAAGGCTGTACTCAGTCTGCTCGAAAAGGTTGACGTAAAATCAATATCCCACATCACGGGCGGCGGATTTTATGAGAATATTCCACGCTCTCTCCCGAAAAACCTCTCCGCAAAAATCGAAAGAAATGCTGTACAGGTTCTACCGATTTTTGACCTCATAAAACGCTGCGGAAATATCCCCGAAAGAGATATGTTCAATACGTTCAATATGGGTGTCGGCATGGTGGTTTCCGTTGATAAAAATGATGCGGACAATGCCGTAAATGCCATAAAAGCGGCAGGCGAGGATGCTTATATCCTCGGTGAACTCGTTAAGTCCGAAGAGGGCGTTATAATCTGCTGATATGAAAAAGTATCTGGTTTCATTTGCTGCGGCTGCGGCAGTGATATTTTCCGCAGCCGCATTCCCTGCCTTTTCGGTGGGACAGTACCCCGATATGAACGATGACGGGGCTATTGATGTTTTTGATATGATTTCCGCAAGGCGTGATAATCTTTCAGATGAACAACTTGGTCTGCTGAATGATTATATCCTCGGAAAAGATGTTTCTTTCCCGAAGGAAGAAATTGAAGAACCAAAAGTAACTACAACCGCAGTAACCGATGAAAAGACTGCGACAACTTCAACTGCAACGACTACAGTGACAACTGCGGAAAAATCCGAAATAACCACGACAACAACCGAAGAGCCTGCGCCTGATTATACAATCGACGAAAGCTGTATACTTGAGCCGAAAGGCACTGTACATACGGGTGACGGAACTTTCTATGGCGGAGGATATGTGGGCGGCTGCGCAATGCTCGACCCCGTTTCGACCGATTACTGGATTGTCGCAATGAACCTTGAGGATTACAACAATGCACAGCTTGCCGGCGCATATCTCGAAGTAACGGGAGAGCTGGGTACTATAAATATGCTCGTCACAGACCTGCTCCCCGAGGGCAAAAAGGGCGACCTCGATTTGTATGTAGATGCATTTCCGCTAATCGCTCCGCCCGAAAAGGGAAGAGTACCTGTAAGCTGGAAGATAATACCTCTCGATACCGCCGCAGATGCTCCCGTTTCATATAAATACAAGGAGGGTTCTACCGAATTCTGGTGCGGAGTTCAGGTCAGAAACCACCGATACCCTATCACAAAGCTGGAATACCTTGACGAAAACGGTCAGTTTCAGGAAATACAGCGTCGTCAGTATAATTATTTTGAATCCGACAAAATGGGGAAAGGTCCTTTTACCTTCCGCATTACGGATATTTACGGACAGGTCGTTGTTGATGAGAATATCCCTCTTTCCTATGACGATACCGAGATTATACAGGGTCATGTGCAGCTTCCCGAATAATTATGAAAGTTAATATAATTGATTATATATGGTCGGTGCTTTCCGTCATTACGGTCTGCGTGTCGTTTCATTTCGGAAAGCTTGAATTGGGTGTGCTGATAGTATATGCCTTTATGGTTATTATATTTGCGGCACATATCTTCAGAGTAAGAAAACGGATTGAAAACAGTATCGCCGTTTACGGCACTGTTATGGGCTATCGAACCGCTGACGGCGGAAGAATTATATATCCGATAATAAACTACGAAACAGAAGACGGCAGAGAGATAAGCTCTGTCTATACAATCGCCGACAGGGACGAAAGATACGAACTCGGCGAGGAAGTAATGATATGCTACACTCCCGATGACCCGTTGTTTTTTTATTTCTCGGACAGAAAGGACGAGCTTACGGGGGATTATTACAGGTATATCATTTACGGCGGAGTGATTGCCGCTGTGTTGTTCATGATTATTAAGCTTTTCTGAAAGGGGAATTTCTATGAGGTGTCCTTACTGCGGTGCGGAAGTACGCGATTACTGCGATTCCGAGCTTACTTCATTCATAAGCGGAAACGATGACAGTTCGATAAATAATGCGGATATAATTATCGGAACACAGAATAATTATTACTACGCTCCCGGTGATGAAAAAATATCGGACAAAAGCAAAACTGCCGCACTTCTTTTCTGTCTGTTTTTCGGGCTTCTGGGTGTACATCGCTTCTATGCGGGAAAAATTGTAACAGGTATTATTTATGCGTGTTCATACGGCTTGTTCGGAATAGGTATAGTTGTCGACCTTATACTCATACTCACAAATAATTTCAAGGATAAAAACGGGCGGATAATACGTTAGCCGCCGTATAAGGAGGGTTTCCGATGAAAAATATTGTCGTTCTCGTTTCGGGCGGCGGAACCAATTTGCAGGCTCTTATCGATGCCCGTAATATGGGTATAATAAAAAACGGCAGGATTTCCTGCGTTATTTCTTCAAATCCCAATGCATATGCTCTCAAAAGGGCGGAGAACAATAATATCCCCACGAGAGTTATTCCGAGAAGGGAATACCGTGACAGCATTTACTACAGCAAGGCGATACTCGATGCTCTCAATGAGGAAAAAGCCGATTTGATAGTCCTTGCAGGATTTATGACCATTCTCGACAGATGCGTTACGGAGGCTTATCCATATAGGATAATAAATGTTCACCCTGCGCTTATTCCGTCGTTCTGCGGAGAGGGCTTCTACGGTCTTAAAGTCCATGAGGCTGTACTCGATTACGGCGTTAAAATCAGCGGTGCTACAATTCATTTTGTGAACGAAAAAGCCGATGCAGGTGCGATTATTCTACAGGGTGCAGTTGAAGTCCTGAATGACGATACCCCCGAAGTTTTACAGAAAAGAATTATGGAAAACGTTGAATGGAAATTACTCCCGAAAGCCGTTTCGCTTTTCTGTGAGGATAAAATAGAAATAATCAACAACAAGGCTTATGTGAGGGATTAATTATGATTAAGGAACTTAAAAAAGGTGACTATTTTCCCCTTGAAGGAAAATTTTACAGTACTTTCTTTGAAAGAGATATGGATATACTTCTCGAAGAGGGGGCAAGCGTTGAATATGCCGAAAAATGCGTTGAGGACTTCAATAATATGTCCGCGGAACTCAAAAACAGTATATTCAGAGCCGCCAAAGCTTACTGCCGTGACTTTATGGATATGGTGGACGAAGAGGAAGTAATGGAGGATATGACCGTCCCGATTTATCCCGATACAGACCCGAAAGAAATTATGAAATGTATTCAGCCTTCTGTTATGGTAATTCAGGAACCGGAGGACGAAAATAAAATCGGCTGGCAGCTTGAATGTAACTGCGACTGGGAAATCGAACACGGCATGGAAATTGATGTGCTTGACGGAAAGCTTGTATATCTGAGTTCTTTCAGCGGATATTCCCCGTGGATGGAATTTGACGAAAGAGACTATAACTACGCAGGCAAAACATAAAAACATATTCTCCGCTTCCTGCGGAGGTTACGAGAATTATATGCAAAATTTAAAAGGAGTTTTCACTATGAAAAAACTTGAAATTTCTGAAATTTTAAAATCAAACGCTTACCCCGGCAGAGGTATCATAATCGGCAAGTGTGAGTGCGGAAAATATGCCGTTACCGCATACTTCATCATGGGAAGAAGCGAAAACAGCAGAAACCGTGTCTTTGTCGAGGACGGCGAGGGCATACGCACTCAGGCTTTTGACCCCTCAAAGCTCACAGACCCGCACCTTATTATCTACGCTCCCGTGCGTGTACTCGGAAATAAATTAATCGTCACAAACGGCGACCAGACGGACACAATTTATGAACTCATGGACAGACAGCAGACCTTTGAGCAGTCTCTCCGCACCCGTGAATTTGAGGACGATGCTCCCAATTATACCCCCAGAATTTCGGGTATTCTTCACTTTGAGGACAAGGGCTTCAATTATGCAATGTCTATACTCAAAAGCGCAAACGGCAACCCCGACTCATGTCAGAGATATACTTTCGCTTATGCAAATCCCGTGGCAGGTGAGGGACATTTCATTCATACCTATATGGGTGACGGAAATCCTCTCCCAAGCTTTGAGGGCGAACCCGAACTTGTCGGCATAAAGGGCGGTATTGATGAATTTACCGATATGCTCTGGAACAGCCTCAACGAGGACAACAAAGTCTCGCTTTTCGTCCGCTATGTAAATCTTGAGGACGGCTCTTACGAGACAAGAATTGTCAACAAGAATAAATAATCACCTGTTTATTGAGGTATAACATGGAATTAAAAACAATGATATGCCCACACTGCGGAGCAAGACTTAAAATAAAACAGTCGGGAAGTATAAAATGTGAATACTGCGACAGCGATATATTTATTGAGGACTCGGATATAAATTCTGTTCCGCAGCAAAATCTTTCAACGGAAATCAACAGCGAAGTGTTGAAAAAATGGCAGACAAAAAGAAAAGTTTTCATCGCTGTGCATTTTTTCTGTGTCTTTATGGGCTGGTTTGTGGGTATGCGTGACGTCAGTGACGGTGCTATGGTTTTATTCCTGCTGGCAGGCTTTTCAACATTTCTGCTTTTTCCCGTGCTTACCGCCTTTTCAAAGCCTCTCAGCGATGCCGAAAGGGCAGGCTTCAAAAAGGGAAAGGCAGTACTCAGGGAATATCTCGTCATGCTCCTTGCAGGTATTATTGCCTTTATGACAGGCGCAATACTGGGATGTATTGGAGTTGGTTGATAAATGTCTGAAATTAAGGAGCTTTTGTCCGAAATTATTTCGCTTTCGGAAGATTTGTATGAAAATGCCGACTGGTGGTTCTGTGAATCGCATGAACCTGTTTCGCCCGAAGAAATAAGTATTTATGAACACGAAAACAATATAACTCTCCCCGATGCTTTTAAGGAATGCCTTAAAGTAAGCAACGGCTTTATGGTAGATTTTGGCAGTACAACAGGTTACTTCAATTTATTCAGTCTGAAAAATACAGTCTGTGCGGCTGATGACGGCAAAAACTGCGCCCCCGAAAAACAGCGGTGCATCGGCTGGACAGGCGGCGGCTGGTGTCTGTATTATGACACTGAAAACGGTGATTTCTTTATTGAGCGTGAACGATATAAGTATGAACTTATAAAAGACTTCTGTGGGGAAATACTTGTTCCCGTAAAAAATTACCTTGAAAAACAAATCAGGTGTTCCGCAAGAAAGTATGAACTTCTCGAAAAGCAGAAAGACAACCCTTACCGTGAATTTTATGATACGCTTGTCGGCTACAATCAGGACGGCAAATGTCCTGCGCAGCTTGAACCGCCTGCATCCGAAAAGGAAATATCAGACTTTGAAAAGAAATATAGCATAAAACTTCCCGAAGATTACCGAAACTGGCTTTTGCTCTCAAACGGCGGGTTCTTTGACGGTATGCAGTTTTATGACCTTGATATGATTGCAGGTCATATAAACGGTAAAAACGTTGTCGGAATGAAACCCGAAGAATATGAGGGTGAACATTACGTTTATCTTGCTGCCCTTACGGGCTGTTTCGACTACCTTATGGGAAGTATCGAAACAGGCAGACCTATGGTTCTTACCGAGGACTTTGAGTGGGAGGACGGAGAGTACGCACTTGATGAGTACCTTGATGAACGCATAGAATTGTATGAGGAAAGACAAAATTATTAAATATTTTATAAGGAGGACATTTTTATGTCAAGTGAAATGCAGTTAAAATACGGCTGTAATCCCAATCAGAAGCCGTCAAGGGTTTATATGGCTGACGGCAGCGAACTCCCGATAGAGGTTCTCTGCGGCAAGCCCGGATATATAAATCTTCTCGACGCTCTCAACGGCTGGCAGCTTGTTAAGGAACTCAAAGCCGCTACGGGCTTGTGTGCGGCTGCTTCTTTCAAGCACGTTTCGCCTGCCGGTGCTGCCATCGGCAGACCTCTTTCGGAGGATTTGAAAAAAATCTACTGGGTCGATGACCTCGGCGAACTCTCCCCCCTCGCAAGCGCATACGCAAGGGCAAGAGGTGCGGACAGAATGTCATCATACGGTGATTTTATCGCCCTTTCCGATAAGGTTGACGTATGCACCGCAAAGATGATACAGAGAGAGGTTTCGGATGGTATCATCGCCCCCGATTACGACAGCGAGGCTCTCGAAATTCTCAAATCAAAGAGAAAGGGTACTTATTGTATTCTTAAAATTGACGAAAACTATAAGCCCAATCCGATTGAGACAAAGCAGGTCTATGGTGTATCATTTGAACAGGGCAGAAACGAACTCGACATCAACAGGGAACTCTTATCCAATGTCGTTACCGCAAACAAGAATATCCCCGATGACAAGCTTGATGATTTGCTTATTTCACTGATTACCCTTAAATATACTCAGTCAAACTCCGTCTGCTATGTAAAGGACGGTCAGGCTATCGGAATAGGCGCAGGTCAGCAGTCAAGAATACACTGCACACGTCTTGCAGGTCAGAAAGCCGATAACTGGTGGCTGCGTCAGTCTCCGCAGGTAATGGGTCTTGAATTTGTCGATGATATTCGCCGTGCAGACCGTGACAATGCCATTGATGTGTATATCGGCGATGAATATGAGGACGTTCTCCGTGAGGGCGAATGGCAGAGGATTTTCAAGACTAAGCCTCCTGTTTTCACCGTTGAGGCTAAAAAGGCTTGGCTTGCTAAAAATACAGGCGTATGCCTCGGTTCGGACGCATTTTTCCCGTTCGGCGACAATATCGAGAGGGCTAAAAAATCAGGCGTTGAATATATCGCTGAACCGGGCGGTTCTATCCGTGACGATAATGTAATTGATACCTGCAATAAATATAATATTGCTATGGCATTTACGGGAATACGTCTTTTCCACCACTGATTTGTAAAAATATATCCTCTGCCGCAGGGCAGGGGATATATAAATTAACTGAAAGGATTTGTTACCTATGAAGAATATTCTTGTTGTCGGCGGCGGCGGACGTGAACACGCTGTTATTATGAAGCTTGCCGAAAGCAGTCATGTCGGAAAACTCTATTGTACTCCCGGAAACGGCGGTATATCAAAATATGCCGAATGCTTCAATGTCGCTGCCACTGATATTGATGGAGTTGTTGCGCTTGCAAAAAAATTGAACCCCGATATGGTGGTTGTCGCACCTGATGACCCGCTTGTCCTCGGTATGGTTGACGCTTTGCAGGCGGAAGGGTTCATGACATTCGGCCCCAAGGCAAATGCCGCAGTTATCGAGGGAAGTAAGGTTTTTTCAAAGGAACTCATGAAAAAATACAATATCCCCACCGCTTTCTATGAGGTGTTTACCGAAAGCGAAAAGGCGATTGAATATCTTAAAAAACAAAATTCATACCCTGCTGTTATAAAGGCGGACGGTCTTGCTCTTGGTAAGGGTGTTATCATCGCTCAGAATGAGGAAGAAGCCGTAAAAGCCGTTCATGATATGATTGATGAGCATAAATTCGGAAAGAGCAGCTCACGTATCGTAATAGAGGAATTTTTGACGGGACCCGAGGTTTCCGTTCTCTCTTTCACGGACGGAAAGACTATCGTTCCGATGATTTCGTCTATGGACCATAAGCGTGCGCTCGACGGCGATAAGGGTCTTAATACGGGCGGTATGGGTACTGTTTCCCCGAACCCTTACTATACCGATGAAGTGGCAAAGGAGTGCATGGAGAAGATTTTCCTCCCGACGATTAATGCCATGAATGCGGAGGGACGTACATTTGAGGGCTGTCTTTACTTCGGTCTTATGATAACCCCGAAAGGCGTTAAGGTGATTGAATACAACTGCCGTTTCGGCGACCCCGAAACGCAGGTCGTACTCCCCATGCTCGATGCGGATTTGTATGAGATATTCGAGGCGATATATAATCACGAACTCGATAAAGTTGATATAAAATGGCATGAGGGCTGCTGCGCCTGTGTCGTAATGGCAAGCGGCGGCTATCCCGAAAGCTATCCGAAGGGCATTGAAATTAACGGTTTGGACGATAAGGGTCAGGTTGAGGGCTGTCTGGTTTATCATGCAGGCACTAAGCTTTCGGAGGACGGAAAATTCCTCACCAACGGCGGAAGAGTTATCGGTGTCACCGCTAAGGGCGATACTCTGCGTGATGCTCTTGACAATGCTTACAGGGGCGTTTCGGATATAAGCTTTGAGGGGGCGCATTACAGAAAAGATATAGGTCAGCGTGCGCTCAGGGCTTCGGAATAAGGAGCCTGATTATGCATGAAAGGCTTAACAAGGGAATATTTTTCGGAATTATAGGAAATATTCTGTTTATACTTTTCGGTCTTATATGCTATCTTTTTTACGTCTCGTATGACCCCGAAAGTATTCATTCAAGGGTGCTGGAGGCACTGGCTTATATAGCGGAGGTGACGGGATTTGTTCTTCTGATATATTCAAGCCGCCTGATGTTCTCCGCAGTGCGCATGAGAAATCTGCTTAAGCTTGGTTTTTCGGCATATATCGTCCTTGAATCAGTTATGATGTTTCTGGAGATAAATACGGCGAGATTTTCCTTCTATGCTCCTTATTCACTTGCCCTTGCGATTGTTCATTCGGTGCTTTCGGCGGCGGTATGCTTTTCTTTCATACAGTTTGACCCCGACAAACCAAAGCTGGAGGCGGTTGTCATAGTCTGCACGGGCATAATGCTCGGCGGTATGTTCGGAAATATAATGGGCATAAGGGTTTATTTCAGCATAATAAGCAATGCAGTCGGGTTTCTGATACTCTTTTCTTCAATAAGATACCTCATCGGGCGTGAGGAGATAGAAATTGACTGTCACGGTGACAATGCCCGTGTCGTTGAATACAGCAGCAGTACTTTCTTCGGCGGAACAGATGAAAAAGATGACGGCAAAAGCAATTAATAAAAATACCGTATCTTTCCGATGTGTGCGGAGAGATACGGAATATGATTTCTGAGCATGATTTACAACAATTATTAGGAGAAAAATTATGAAAAGACGAATACTTGTAGGTATCGACAGAAGCCGTTTCGGAGGGCTTATCGTGAAAAATCTCATGGATTTGGGCTATATGTCGGATTATGTCAATAACAGATGCAATACTTTGAGAAGAAAGCTGAGAACCAAAGACTATGACTGCATTTTTTTGTTTGTCCCTGAAAATTACGGTGATATATATGATTTTATCAGTGAAATAAGGGCTGAATACGGTGATATTTTTATAATTGCCGGGCTGTACCGAAATGATAAGGATTTATCTGAAAGTCTTGTGAAATCGGGTGCTGACAGATGCGTTTTTATGCCTGCTGATGCCGATGATGTGTGCAATATTATAGAAAACGTTTTCACGGAGCAGGAAAATCTCTATTTCAGACACCAGATAGCGGATTTTCTTGTTAAGATGAAATTTCCGAGGTATCTTTCGGGATTTTATTACCTCTGTGCCGCTGTGGAAATTTGCGTGACACGTCAGGAATACAAAAATTTCCGTACTATGGATATGTATCAGGAAATTGCCGATAAAATGGGTGTCAGTGCCTGCTGTGTGGAACGCTCTCTGAGACATTTTTCCTCTGCCTCGCTCTACAGAAGCTCCGTTGCGTCCGCTCTGAAAACCAAAGTAATGGGAAATATAACTAATACAAAGCTTATCTCGAAAACGGCAAGGATGTTTGCAAAAGAATATGAGCTTATTGGTGAAAATAACTTAAAATCAGCAAATACAATCTGAAATATTGTGCAGTACGAAGAATTGAAAAATATTTTTTTCAATAAACAACGGTTTTGCATTTAAAATATGCTCCTTTTGGAGTACTTATGAACGGCATCGTTCAAAAAGTATTCTGAAAGGAGTTTTTTTATTGGCTGTTAAAAAATTAAAGCCCGAAAGAGAACTGTTCTGCTGCTGGTATGCCGTACTCGGCAACGCTCAAGAGGCGGCAATCAAGGCAGGCTTCGGAACGGAAAATGCCCTCAGAGAGGGAATTGAATGTCTCGGCTCCGAAATTTGCAGAAAGAGAATAGAACAGATAAGAAATGTTCTCTCCAACAGCGGAAGCATTATTTCGGGTCTTAAAAGACTTGCATACGGAAATTGTTCCGATGCGGTGTATCTCGCCTTTTCGGAGGAACTGCCGCCGCCTGATGTGATTGCAAAGCTTGACCTGTTCAATGTCTCGGAACTGAAACGTCAGAAAAGCGGTGTTGTGGAAATTAAATTCTGCGACAGGCTCAAAGCCCTCGAAAAGCTCTATGAGATTGAAAATTCTTTTTCCGACAAGAACAGGGCGGAGGATTTGATAAACGCTCTCACTTCTCCGCAGGGGGACGATGATATTGAAAATATATAATTTCTCCCCGAAACAGCGTCTGACCGTCAAGTGGTGGAATACGGGAAAGTATAAGAATTATGATGCCATTATATGTGACGGTGCTGTCAGGAGCGGAAAGACACTTTCGATGTCGCTCGGCTTTGTGCTGTGGGCATCATCTTCTTTCGGCGGAGGCACATTCGCCATGTGCGGCAAAACCGTTACCTCACTGAGAAGAAATGTCATTGAGCCGCTTATACCGCTTCTGTCGGACTACGGTTTCATATGCTCCGAAAAAATAAGCAGGAATTTTATTGACATAACTCTGCTCGGAAAAACCAACAGGTTTTACCTCTTCGGCGGCAAGGACGAGGGTTCTGCATCACTCATTCAGGGCATTACGCTCTGCGGAGTCTTTCTCGATGAGGTGGCTTTAATGCCCCGTTCTTTCGTTGAACAGGCTCTCGCAAGATGTTCCGTAAACGGCTCGAAAATGTGGTTCAACTGCAACCCCGATAATCCTGCTCACTGGTTTTACAACGAATGGATTAAAAAATCAAAGGACAAAAACACATTGTATATTCACTTCACAATGGACGATAATCCTTCTCTTTCCGAAAACCTCAAAGACCGTTACAAAAGACTTTATTCGGGTGCTTTTTATGACAGGTTCGTACTCGGAAAATGGACTGCATCGGAGGGTATAGTCTATCCCATGTTCAATGTAAATACTCATGTTTATTCACATGACGTTGAATGCGAAAGCTATGTAATATCTTGCGACTACGGCACGGTAAATCCCTCGTCCTTCGGATTGTGGGGACTTTCGGACGGAGTATGGCACAGGATAAGGGAATATTATTATTCGTCAAAAAGAGAGGGTATCTCACGCACCGATGAGGAGCATTATTCGGCTCTAGAAAAGCTTGCGGACGGTCTGAAAATCTCAAAGGTAATCGTTGACCCCTCCGCCGCAAGCTTTATCGAATGTATCCGCAGGCACGGCAGGTTCAGAGTCGTAAAGGCAGACAATGATGTTATTACGGGTATCAGAAATGTTTCTACCGCCCTTAAACAGAATAAGCTCCGCTTTCATGAGTCCTGCCGTGATATTATAAGGGAATTTTCCCTCTACCGCTGGAATGACAAATGCGGCACGGACGCTCCCGTAAAAGAAAATGACCACGCTATGGACGATATGCGCTATTTTGTCGCCGAAATGCTTGCTCCAAAATCCGACGGAGGATTTTTTGCCGTCTCCGTGGCAAGGTAAAGGAGGTTATATGAATTTATTCAGAAGAAAAAACAACAGGGCTGCACCAATGCTTATACCGTCGCAGCATTCACCGATTATGGGATTTGAACTGCCCGATACCGTCGAACCCTTTGAAAAGGAGCTTTTTGACAGGCTGAGATATACCGTTCCCGTAATAGATGCGGCTATAATGAAAATTATCCGCCTGACGGGAGGCTTCAGTCTCGTATGCTCCGATGAAAAATATCAGAGCGAGCTTGATGATTTCTGCGAAAATGTACCCGTGGGAATAAAGGGTAAATCCATAGGAACATTCGTTGACTGCTTTCTCGACAGTATGCTCACATACGGAAGTGCGGCAGGCGAAATAGTCCCCGATATTGAGGGAAGAAATATCGCAGGTCTTTGGAACGGCGATATTTCAAGAATTTATATTTCATCGGGCAGCGACCCGTTTGAAAGAAATTATAAAATAAGAGGCAATGACGGGAATTTGGTAAATATCACCCACCCCGAAAGAATTATATATGCCTCGCTCGTGGGCGGAAATTCGCTTCTGAGAGGTCTGCCTGCTTTAAGCAGCATACTTATGCGTATATATCAGTGCATAGGTCAGAATTTCGATCGTGCAGGAAATGTGCGCTATGCTGTCACCTATAAACCCGACAAGGACACAAGCGACTTCGCTCATTCCCGTGAAAGAGCAATTCAGATTGCAAGAGAATGGTCGGACGGCATGAACAGCGCAAAATATGGTCAGGTAAAGGACTTTGTTGCAGTCGGAGATATTGATATAAAAGTCATAGGGGCTGAAAATCAGCTTTTTGATACGAATGTCCCTGTACGTCAGCTCCTTGAACAGATAGTGGCAAAGCTTTCGATACCGCCGTTTCTTCTCGGTCTTAACTGGAATTCAACGGAGAGAATGTCTGCACAGCAGGCTGATATTCTTACTTCCGAACTTGAATACTACCGCAGACTTTTAAATCCCGTCATATGCGAAATAGGAAATGCTTTCCTCTGCTCGCAGGGGTATGATGCCGTCTGCTCGGTTGAATGGGTAAACATAAACCTACAGGATGAATCAGAACTTGCCGACGCAAGACTTAAAAATGCTCAGGCAAGAGAAATTGAAATGAGATTAAATAATAATTAGGAGGAATTTCTTTATGTATAATAATGTTAAACTTGAAAAGGGTCTTTACAATCTCAGCGGAAAATCTTTCACCGCCGCTCTCGAAGAACTCGACCCCAGCAATGCATATGCAGGAACTTCTCTCGAAGGTCTTGATGCCTTTGAAAGACAGCTTAAAAGATATAATATCAAGGTGAACGGCTCGGACAGCGATACTGTTGACAAGTTTTTCTCGTCTACCGAAACGGCTGTGCTTTTCCCCGAATATGTGACACGCTGCATAAGAAAGGGCTTTGATGAAACGGTGCTTTCTTCAATATGCGCAGTGAAAACCGTCTGCGAAAGCGGTCAGTACCTCGGCTGTGACCTCACAGATGCAGGCAGCAGTAGCTCATATACTTCCGAGGGCGAAGTCCTCACAACGGTTTCAATAAAAGAGAGCAGCACGGCGGTTGTACTCAAAAAATTCGGCAGACTTATAAACGCATCGTATGAGGCTGTACGCAGACAGAGACTTGATGTTTTCGGCGTTATGCTCAAAAGTATCGGCGTAAATCTTGCAAACGCCATTGCAAAGGAATCTGTCAGCGTGCTTACAAGCAATGTACAGACTATCAACACATCTGCACTCACCTATGACGACCTCGCAGACCTTTACGGCTGCTTTGAAAGCTTCGATATGACTACCGTGATAGCATCTCCCGCAGTTGCCTCCAGAATTGTCGCAATGCAGCAGCTTATGGAAACCAAGGCGGATGCAAACGGAAAAATAATTCTCCCCTTCGGCTCGGAACTTATCAAGTCATCTGCTGTAAACGACTCCACTGTCATAGGAATTGACAAGAATTTTGCGCTTGAATTTATCACAAGCACCGACCTCGTTATGGAGACTGACAAGCTTATCGAACGTCAGCTTAACAAGATAACGGTTTCCGTTACCTGCGGTTTCAAGAAAATATCTTCCGGTGCCATAAAGGTTCTTACAATAGGCGAATGATTTAAATTATATTCCCTCCCGTCCCGTGCGGGAGGGAATTAAAAATGAGGTGTATCTTATGGATAAGACAATGCTTGACAAAATAAACAGGTTCACACGCAGGGATTTTTCCGAGGATGAATTATATGTATTCTCTGTAATCCTCTGCGATAACGATATAGACCGTGACGGAGAGAGATTTTCGGACGAGGCTCTTGAGTCGCTCAAATCTCTTTTTGTCGGAAAGACGGGTATCTTCGACCATGACGCAAGCTCTTCAAATCAGAATGCAAGAATATTCGACACGGAAATAATATCCGATACTTCACGCACCACAAAATACGGCAGTACATATAAATATCTTAAAGGGACTGCTTACATGGTGCGCACGGACGACAATAAAAACCTTATATCCGAAATTGACGGCGGTATAAAAAAGGAGGTAAGTATTTCCTGCTGCGCAGATGAAAAATTATGCTCCGTATGCGGAAACGAAATTTCTTTATGCGCTCACGCAAGGGGTAAATATTACGGCGGAAATCTCTGCCATACAGTACTCAATAAAATATCCGATGCTTATGAATGGAGCTTTGTAGCCGTTCCTGCTCAGGTGAATGCAGGTGTTACAAAGCGTTTTTCCGACGAGGGAGAAAGGATATGTGCCGATTTTCGTGAAACAGACAGCGAAAGGGAACTCAGGAGGGATATTCGCCGTCTTGCGTATTTTTCGGGCGGAAGAACTGCCGCTGCAGCCGCCGAGCTTTCTTCAAAAAATCTCAATGCCGCACAGCTTGCGGAGCTTAAAAAATCCTATGAACGTCTTTGCGGACACAACGGAATAAGAGTCCAGCTTATGACGGAAAATTCCGAAAACGACAGCAATAACAGCTATACTCTCAGATAGGAGGATATATGAACAGGATAACGATAAGAACTCTCTTTCTGCTTTTTTCGGGCGAGGATAACTGCGATGCGCTAATGGCATTCATAGATGTTTCCATGATGGAGATAAGCAAAATACTTAAGCCCGATGCGGATGCCGACGACGTGAGGCTCGATTTTCTCTGCGCCGCAAATGCAAATTACAGGTATCAGCAGGCAAAATCAGCAAGGGATAATTCCGAATTTACCTATGCAGGAAAGATGAGCTCGGAGGATAATAACAAAATTGTTTCGTATGCCGTAAAGCTTGTAAGGGATTATTATGAGCTTTGCAGTGATTTGCTTGAACAGCAGAATTTTATATTTATGTCTTTTTCTTCAAAGGAGGATATGTCATGATTACCGATGTGCTGAACAATGTAAAAAATGAACTGACGGACGCAGGCGTGCAGAATGTCTATACCATATTCGATGCTGTGCCTGTTGAAAAGAAGGGCAGGGGGTTCTATACAATCGTGGGAGTAAGCTCATTTGAAACCTCATCGCCGATATATACGGAATTTACCGTTTTCATACCGTTCAAGGCGGAAATAGAGATAAAGATTACCGCCCGTGAGGCAAGTGAGCTTGCCGCACTTTATGGATATTATGACAGAAATATTGAACCTGTCCTGAACCGGCTTTCAAATCTCAGCAGCAGAATATCACGTATGTCACTCAAACACGATACAAATATAAACCGCCTTGTACTTAATGTCGGATTTTCGGTGAACGGCATAAAGAAAATCGAGAGGTGAAAATATGCCGGAAGATGTAAATATCACTTCGAGGACAGCAGCGCCCATAACTGTGGGCGATATAGATTTTTACTGCGAAAGCATGAAGGTCTCTGCGGTGAATTTATTTTATGAACAGCCGACAGTTTCGGGCGGTACCGTAGTTTCAAACGAATACACAAAGGCTTCAAGGCTTACGTTTTCGGGGAGAATATGCGGAGATACACGCTTTGAAACAATGGCAGACCTGAACAATATGATGAAATCAGTATCGGATTTTTCCGTTTCGTATATGGGAATAATTATCGGCGGCTGCCGCTTGCAGTCCTTTACATTTTCAGACAACGGGCTTGACTATGCGGAAATTTCCCTCACTCTCGTGACATATCAGGATATGACGCAGGAGGAGAAAGAGGAAGAATGAATTTAAAAATAGTATTCAAAAAAACCGAAAATACGCTTATAACCGAAGATAAAATACTTTCGTTCAGCTTCAGAAAGGAGGCATATACTCCGTATACCGCTTTTTCGGCGGTATACGCTGCTTCCTTTGACAGACCCGTTGAATTTTCGGAGGTCATGTTCTATATAAACGATATTTTAATTCATCACGGGCTTGTCAATTCTTCAGAGGTGAAAAAAGACGGAAGAGTATACACGGGCAGAATATCCTCACGCAGCTTTACATCTCTGCTCAGACAGAACCAGATGGAGCCGGGGATTTACACTCAGAAAAGCCTTAACTGGCTCGTTGACAGCTTCCGTGAAATACCCTATATCACCCATGAGGACAATTCGCAGGAGAGCTATTTCTTTATAAAGAAAGGTGCGACCATGTGGGACGCTGTTGTAAATTTAGCATATAAAGTATGCGATGCGTACCCGTATATAAGGGGGGCTAACTGCGTTAATTTCAACGCTCCCGAAAATGCAGTGCAATTTTCATATGATGAAAGGGATATGCTCGAAAACGGCTTCGAGGTCACGGAGGACAGACTTGTCAGTCATTTTCATATGGCTGATATACAGGGGGAGTACGGACAGTATGAACTCACGGATACCGATGTGACCGACAGACAGATAGTGCGCCACAGATTTTTTGAGCTTGACAGACAGTTTCTCTATAATCCGCAGCAGGCTCTTACCTACCGTGACAGCTATGCATCAAGGGGCTGGAGGAGATATTTCTGTTCATACAGCGGCTACAGGGGAGAGGATTTATCCGACCTTGCCGTGCTGGAAAATTCAGTTTCGGGGCGCATATGCCGCATTGACATAAAAGGCTCATCAGCAGGAGTGACCACGGAAATAAGCGTATATAACGACAAATTCTACAGTATTGATTAAATACTGTGACTGAGCAGGTTTAAAACGCTGTTTCCTCCGCCGCAGGCAAGGGAAACAAAAAAATATAAAAATATCTCCCCGTTAAGAAAATTTCAGACGGGGAGATATTTTTTTTAGTCTGTTATTTTTTTATAATTTTCTTCTTCGGCTTTTTCCTTTGCGGCTTTGTCAGCTTTTCTGACTTCGGCAGATGCGCCCTTTCTGCCCTTTGACATTATGACAACGGCGATAATCACGGCAAGTATAGCAAATCCGCAGGCGATTATTATAAACGCTGTCTTTTTAATGCTTTTGTTGGCAACGGTATAGTCAAGCTTTGAGGATTTTGCATATTTTTCGCCTGCCGTACCCGAATATACGCTGAGCTTAAAGCCCTCAACGGGGGTATATTCGCCTGAGTCGGCACTTTCCGTAAATCCGAATGCATTGTCCTCGATAATCTCCGCACTTTTCGGGATAATTACCTGTTTCAGACCCGTACAAGAGAGAAATGCTCCCATGCCTATATACTGCACTCCTTCGGGAATTATCGCCCTTGTGATGTTCGGACAGCTATAAAAAGCTCCCTCGCCTATTTCTGTGACGGTTGTCGGAATATCGGCTGCTTCAAGCGCATAACAGTATTTGAAGGCTATCGGAGCGATTGTATTTAGTCCCTCGGATAAATCCGCCTTTTTAAGCTTTGCGCAGTATCCGAAAGCGTCCTCACCTATATAAGTAACGGACTGCGGTATATATACTCTTTCGAGTTCTCCGCACATCGAAAACGCTCCCGGCTCGATGGACTCCACAGTATTTTCAATTACTGTCTCTCCTGCAAGCTTTGCGGAGGCTCTGAATATTTTTTTCTTGTCCTTGTCGTAGAGAATATCGTTCTCAAATACATAGCCGTCACATTTCGATGCATCAATTTTTTCTATCTCTCCGCATTCGGCAAATGCCATTGTTCCAAGTTCCGAGAGCGATTCGGGGAGGGTTATCTCTTTAAGCGATGTACAGCCGTAAAACGCATAGTTTCCTATTGATGTTATACTGTCGGGAATTTCAATTTCTTCGAGTGCGGGACAGCTCATAAATGCTCCCTCCGATATTGAGTTCATCTTTTCGGAAAGCTTTACCTTTTTGAGATTTGAACAGCCCGAAAATGAATTTACACCTATGCTCTTTACGGTCTTTGGTATATTTATCTCCGATATGAAATTACAGCCCACGAATGCCTTATCCGCTATCGCAGTTATTGCATAGCCGTTCCGCAGTTCGGGAATATCCGTTATTATTGCGGTCGTATCGCATGATATTATCGTATATGAGCCGTCAACGAGTTCATATGTGAATGTGCCGTCAGTAAGCTCGTCCTTTGCATCGGCAGGGGTATCGGCAGATGCATACATTCCGCCCATTGAAAATATTCCTATAGCTGCAGAGGATATTATTGAAATCAAGCTTTTTTTAATGTTCATGATTTTTTCTTTCTTCCCTTTCTTAAATTTGAGCCTGTGACAATTCCGACAACAGCAAGCAGTATCACTCCTGCCGTCCCCGTGACGGCATATATAAAGCCCTTTGATACATTCTTGCTTCCAATCTGCGCCGTACCCGTAATTGTTTCAATTCCGCAGCTCTGTGCATAGTCGTAGCCCAAGGTATTTTCATCGGCATATATTCTGAAACCGTCAACTATCTTGTCAAGCTGCGGTGCTTCCGCCTGACCGTTGAGGATTGCGGCAATCTCTTCATCGGAGGCATTTGCGGCTTCTTCTGCGGCGGCATCGTCATATTCATAGCCGAAGGCATAATCTCCTATCGTTTCAAGCTTGTCATAAAGTCTTATGCTCTTGAGCATGGAGCAGCCGTAAAAAGCATCGTTTCCGACTACCCTTAGTCCCTTTGAAAGCCTGACGGATTTAAGTGCCGGGCAGTTGTCAAAGGCAAAATTCGCTATATCGGTGACGTTCGATATATCAATATTTTCTATATACCTGTTGTTGCAGAATGCAGAAACGCCTATTTCTCTGAGAGCTTCGGGGGCTTTGAAATCAGTGTCTCTTTTTTCGAGGGGATATGCGATAAGCCTTGATTTGTCCTTATTATATAATACTCCGTCAAGCGAAGAATATTCTCCGTCGCCGTCCGTTACTTCTATCTCCTGCAAATTACTGCACATGAGAAAGGGTTCATCGCCCTCTATTGACATACAGCCGCCCGGAATGACTATTTTGACAACATATGATGAAAATGCGCTGTCGCCGATAGTTCTGACAGTATCGGGGAGTATTATTTCGGCGGACGTGCAGGTCATAAATGCATTTTTGTATATCGCAGTCACTTTCATGCCGTCTATATCTTCGGGAACGCTTACTGTGCTGTCCGAGGAGTAACAGAATACTATCGTTGCTTCTCCGTTTTCGGTGAAGTATTCATAATCATCGTAAATTTTTGTATCGAGATTTAAATACTCCTCGTAGGATTCGTCCGCCTCGACAGTCGTGAATGTGAAATTATTTGCATAGTCATATTCCGAGTCGGTATCGACTGCGTAAGCCTGCGCCGCCGAACCGCTTTCGCCCACTATCCTGAAATCCTCAATCGGGTTTTCGTTCTCGTCATATCCGAATGCGCTGTAGCCTATGCTCATCACGCTTGACGGGATTATTATTTTTTTAAGCCCCGTACCCATGAAAGCATTCTGTTCGACTGCAATCAGGCTTTCGGGGAGATGTATATTTTCAAGGGATTTGCAGCCGTAAAATGCCGAAAGACCTATTGCCTCGACCGTATCGGGGAGAATGACCTCACTCAATGACGAACAGTTCATAAATGTCATTACATCTATTATATCTATTGAAGTGCTGCTCAAATCAATTGAAGTTATCGCAGATGACGCAAAAGAATGCCTGCCGATTTTTGAAACGCTGTCGGGGATTTTTATATCCGTGAGCGATGTGCCGTAAAAGGCTGCTATTCCGATTTGTTCAACACCCTGTGGTATTTCGTAAGATGTTCCGCTTTTTGCCTGCGGAAAGCAGAATAATTTCTTCATATCCTTTGTATAGAGTACTCCATCAACAGAGCAGTAATAATCGCTTTCGCCGTCAATTTTTATCTCTTTCAGAGAACTGCACTGAACGAAGGGATTTTCCGCGGAGATATATTCCACGCCTGACGGTATCACAATGCTTTCGGCAGAATTTTCCTCAAAGGCATGTCTTCCTATCTCCGTAACGGAATATCCGTCTATCGTATCGGGGAGAACAATCTCCTTATCCTGTGAGGTGCATTTTTCAATGCAGATTGTACCGTCCTCCGATATTGAATAGGAATATTCCCCCGAAACTATATATTCATCTTCGGGCGATTTCGTCGGGGGCTGTGTTTCGTCCTCGTATATATACACATCGTCCGCAAGGCTCGAAATTACGGGGAATGCGTATGCTGACACACAGACCGCAAGGCTTAAAACAAAGGCTGTAATTTTTTTATAAACGGGCATATTTTCTACCTCTCATCAATTATCCGCCATATGCGGATTCTATTTTTCACTCTAACATTATATCACACACAAAATTACATTTCAATCCATTTCACAGATATTTCATTTATTTCGGCACGTTAATTAAATCCCTCCGTCTACAGACTTAAAATTTACAATAAGTTTATGCATATCTATTGACATCGGCGAAAAAAAGTGTTAAAATATCCTTGCATAGAAAAATTAACGGAGGAAAAAACATGAAATTCTTAAAAAGTGTGACAGCGGCAGCCTGTGCGCTGTGCCTTTGTGCGGTATACCCCGCATACGGCGGATTTACAGGCAATTTCAATTCCTCGGCAGAGGATATATCCGGCACGATGAAATGGGGCGCACTCAAAATAGGCGGAGGCGGCTTCGTTTCGGCAGTCGTTGCGGGTCAGAAGAATATGTACGCAAGAACGGACGTAGGCGGTGCGTACAAATATAACTATGAAACGCAGTCATGGGAACAGCTTTTCGGATTCCTCAACGAGGCTGACAGAGGACTGCTTTCCGTAAGCGGTATAGCTATCGACCCCACGGATGACGATACGGTCTATTTCCTTTGCGGCTGTGCATATTTCAGCGATGCAAAGACGGTTATCTTCAAGACCACTGACGGAGGCAAGACCTTCACAGAGGTTGATGTTACCGATATGATTCAGGTTCACGCAAACGGTGACGGAAGAGAATGCACAGAGCCTATCGCTGTCGACCCCGACAACCCCGATACCATATATGCAGGCGGTGACGTTACCGCAGGCGATTCGTGCCTTATCAAATCCACTGACGGCGGCAAGACCTGGAACCCCGTCAAGGGCTATGACGACCTCGGTCTTTATACGGAAGAAATAAAATGGCCTACATGGACAAGTCATATGGCTCGTGCTACGGAGTCGGGCGAATACAATACACAGAACGGCGTATGCGTTGTCCGTGTCCTCGACGGAAAGGTATATGTCGGTACTGCCGTAAAGGGTCAGGCTAATATCCATGTCGCAAGCGTAAAGGACGATAAGTTTGAAGTCCTCTCGAAAGACCTCCCCACAGATGTCTACCCCGTAAGTATCTCCTATGACGGAAAGGATAATTTCTTCTTCACATATATAGGCGGTCTTGCATTTGCAGGCGGTTCGGGCGGTATGTATAAGTACAGCCTCAAAACAGGCGAAGTAAAGGAAACAGGTCCTTCCGGAACGGCTTTCGGTACTGTATATGCAGACAAGAACGACCCCAACAAGCTCGTTACACGTACCTGCGGTCTTTGGTCTGACCAGTGGTGGAGCGATGAGTGGGTTGAGGGTACTATTGCATACGGCGACTGGTTCTATCGTTCAACTGACGGCGGTGAAACATGGGAAAATATTACTCCCGGAAAAAAAGCAGGAAATCCTTATGCCGGAGAAGAGGTATATTTCATTTCAAGTCCTATGGATACAGGTGGTTATGACTGGATATACGGCAAAGCCTGCCACTGGGGAAGCAGTATGGTTATCGACCCCACCAACCCTGACAAGATTATAATGACAAGCGGAAACGGTATGTTTGCCTGTGATAATGTGTGGGACGAAAAGGGCGTTCAGTTCTATTTCCACCCCGATGGAATTGAAGAAGTCGTTGCTCTCGACTTTGTAAGTACATCTGACGGACTTGACCTCTCGGCTATCGGTGACTATGACGGTTTCCGGCATATCACCCCCGATGAGATAGGATTGCAGTACAAGCCCAATATGGGAAGTACATCTGCTATCGCCGTATGCCCCCAGAATACCGATGTATGGGCAAGACTTGCACAGGGCGATAACGGTGCCGGATATTATACTACGGACAGAGGCAAGACATGGAACTCTTTCTCTCCCTCGACTAAGGGCGGAAAGCTTGCCATTGCTCAGATCGACAACAGCACATACCGCATTTTCAATACGGGCAAGGATGACGGAAATGTTTCCTATTCTGATGACTGGGGAGAGACATGGAACAAGTGTGACGGCATACCCTCACAGTACGGTTCAAAGCCCACAATGCTCTTTGTTGAACCCGACGACCCGAATACGGTTTATGCATATGCAACGTATTACAACTCCTCGTGGGGTTATTCAAAGCCGAAGCCCGATGCATCTGACGCTCAGTATATATTCTGCGTAAGCACGGACGGCGGAAAGACTTTCACTTCAACAGATATATGTATGTACGACCAGTGCGACAGTGCAGGACGTATCGCTTACCTTGAAAAGGGTCACGTTATCCTCGGCGGCGGCTGGTACGGTATGTATGATGCCAAGATAGACGGTTCTAAAGTTACTGTGACAAAGCTTGACAACGTAAGCTACTGCAAGACTGTCGGCTACGGCGCACCCGAAAAGGACGGCGGTATAAATACCATCTATATGTACGGCAAGCCGCAGGAAAGCGACCCCGAGGGAATTTATCGTTCAACTGACGGCGGCAGCACATGGGACTGCATAAATACCGACCACATCTACGGCGGTACGGGCAACGGAAACTTCCTTGTAGGTGATATGGACGAGTTCGGCAAGGTATATATGTCAACTGTCGGCTGCGGTATCGTTTACGGTATGCTCTCGGATTCCTCACAGCCTGCCACCGAAAAACCAACCGAAAAGCCTGCCGATACTACCGAAGATGACATTCTCTACGGCGATGCAAATGTGGATAAGAAGGTTACTATCTCCGATGCGGTTTCAATTCTCCAGTCAATCGCAAACGGCGAAAAGTATGCACTTTCCGAAAAAGGCAAATTGAACGCCGACTGCGTTGACAACGGCAACGGAGTTACGGGTCAGGATGCAGCAGGCATACAGCTTGTTGATGCAGGTGTTGTTAAACAGGAACAGCTTCCCATAAAAAGCTCTGATTTAAAATAATATGATAAAAAGCTGTCCGCACAAAAGCAGGCAGCTTTTTTATTTTCTATTTAAGGCTGTAGCCCTTTATACTTTCAAACATTTTTTTCCCGTATTCCTGATGCATGGAAACGGAATTTCTTCCGCCGACAACTATATGGTCTGCAACGGTTATATTTATCATTTTCATGGCATTTATAAGATTTACCGTTGAAACGACATCACTGTCGGAAAGCCTGGAATTTCCCGACGGGTGGTTGTGTGTGACTATCATATATTTTGCTCCCTCACAACTGAAAGCAGTTTCCGCAAACTTCCTGAACGCAGCAGAAACGTTATTTACTGCATCGTTTGTTATAATCTCCTCTTTGATTATTTCAAAATCTCTGCCAAGCACTGCAGCAATCAGCAATTCCTTTGAATATCCCGTCAGGCGAGCCTGAAAATATCTTTTTGCAATATCTGCGCTGTTGAGATATTTTGTTTCCGCCTGTTCAATCTCACATCTTCTGTTTATTGCGGATATAATATTTATAAGCACGGCGGTCTGCTCACGCATTTCTATATTTTTCATAAAAAATACATGGTTTGAGTCAAAAATGGAATTTAAATTTCCGTATAAGCCGAATAATTCATCGGTTACTCTTTTTGCATCCTCTTTTTTATCAAAAATACTGATAAAATTTTCTAAGATTTCCTTTTCGTTCATATTTCCCCCTTATCTGTAAATCAGAATTTTAAAATAATGCACAGGAATTTTTATGTTAAAGATTTTATTAAACAGACATATTGTCAAACGCTCCGTTCCTCATAAGCGAAAAGGTACTTGTTCCCGAACATATTATGCAGTCCTCGACAGTGACATCAAAAATTCTGAATTTTTCAAAAAAAAACTGCATTATACTGTAATCGGTACTTCCGGGAATGACAGACCTGTCGCCGTGGTTTATACCTATGACAATATTATGCATATTTTTCATTATAAGCATTTTTGCGGTTTCTTCCTCGGAAATTTTATTTTCTCTGAAGAAACTTACGGGGATGGTTATCTTATCAAGCGTTTCAAATTCGGGCTGTGCATTGATAACAAGACATATATCCGATTTTATATCTTTGAAATAATCCAGAAAATATTTTTCTATGCTGTCAAAATTATGAAATTCCCTGTTTTTCTCCGAAATTTTTCTGTATTCCTCCATGAGATTGCCGATATAGACAATCTTTTCCGCCGTTTTGCTGCTTATGCCGTTTATTTTGACAAGCTCGTCCGCATTCGCCTTGAAAACGCCCGAAATACCGCCGAAACTTTCGATAAGCTCATGTGCGGTATGATTTGTGTTGGCAACGGGTATGCAGTAAAACAATAAAATTTCAAGAAGCTCATGGTCGCAGAAGCTGTCTGCATAGCCGTTGAGAAATTTTTCACGCATTCTCTTGCGGTGTCCTGCGTGAATATTTTTCTTTTTCATATGGATACCTCACTGTTTTTTTCTGTATGAAGTCGGGGTTACTCCGACTATTTTTTTGAACTGGCGCATGAAATGCTCCTCGTTGTCGTATCCGCACATTGCGGCGACCTGAGAAACCGTGCAGGCTGTTTCGCTCAATATTTCCTTAGCCTTTTCGATTTTTCCGCTTATCACATCGGACATACACGAAACGCCGAACAATTCTTTATAGATATGCTGAAAATAAGACCTTGACATATTGACATCCGCCGCCATAAGGTCAACATTCCATTTTATCTGCGGGTTGCGGTATATTTTTTCTCTCAGCTCGACAAGTGCGCTATAATGGGGGTCGGCGGTCTGGCGCACGGAGTCTCTCAATCCGCAGTCCTCAAAGGCTTTTATGATTACTGTTTTCAGCATGGTGTTTAGCATTTTAAGCCGTCTGCTGCCTGACGAATAATATTCCTCCGTGATATTCCTCATAAGCTGTGATATAAGTCCGCTGTCGCTGAAAAATATCGGGCGGTTAAATTCGATATATTCCGCATCGGCAAATTCATTTTCGTTTTCGAGACTGAAAATTATCCAGTCAAATACGAAAAAGCCGTCTGAACGGAAATTTATCTCTGCGCTGTCATCGTAGAGTATGACCGTGTTTTCGGGATATTCGCCCTCAATTCCCGAAAAATCCGCAATAAAGCGGCTTTTCGCAAATAGGAGCATATAGTCGCCCCTTTCGGGCTTGCATGAACAGGAATAATCCCTGCCGCATACGCAGTCATAGCCGATACTTTTTATATTCATAGTACTTTCAGTTTCTGTTCAAGCTCTGTGTCGGGCTTGACGAATGCGGTTTTATAATTGGTAAATATAACCTTTCCAGGCTTTGCGCCTGCTGGTTTCCTGACATATCTTGCAAGACAGTAATTAACGGGTACAAGGTCTGAATTTCTGCCTCTGCTGTTGACGGCGGCAATTACCGCAGCTTCTTCGATGGTTCTGTCGGGCGGTGTCTGTCCGTCAGTGACTATTATGACATGAGAACCCGTTATCGTCTGCGTATGCAGCCATATATCGGATTTTTCGGCAAATTTCAGCGAAAGTCTGTCATTCTGGATATTATTTCTTCCCACAAGCACGGTGAAGCCGTCACTTGATTTATATTCAATCGGGGGGAGTGCTTTCGGGGGCTTTGATTTTGTATTGCCCGAACGGACATATCCCTGCTGTGAAAGCTCAATACGGAGCTGTGCTATATCGTTTTCGGATTCAGCCCTCGTGAGCGAGTCGAAAACGCTGTCGAGATACTGAAGCTCCTCTTCGCCTTTTGTAATCTGTTCGGCAAGCTTTTCCTCTGCGGTCACGCACTTTCTGTATTCGTTATAATATTTCTGTGCGTTCTGTGCAGGAGTTTTTCTCACATCAAGCGGTATTTCGATAAGAGGGCATTTCTCGTCATAGAAATTTTCGACCTCTGCGGAGGTATCTCCCTTTTGTATGCGGTATATATTCGCCGAAATCAAATCTCCGCACAGCTTATAATATTCTTTTTTCTCACAGTCGGCAAGTTCGCCTTTCTGAACGGAAATTCTCCTTGCGGTGCGTTCCGTAAGATTGACGACAAGCCTGAATAAATCATTTGCTCTCTGTTTAGTGCGCACAGCCCTGTCACGCTCAAAGTAGAAATAATCAAGCAGCTCCGATGCGCCGTTTATTTCCTTTGTATACATCAGCGTTCCGAACTGCGAAAGACGTATGAACGAAAAATCTTTCAGCAAGCCGTCCTTGCCCTTTACGACACTGAAACAGCAGTCGCCTGATATTAGCTGCTGCTTTGTCTGCTTTATTATGAATAAAAGTCTGTCAAGCTGGTCGGAGGTTATGCTGCCGCTTTCGATATGCGCACCTCTGCCTGCGAAAAATGCCCATTCACGGGCGAGTACAGGGGAGATACCCTCAAAGACACGTATTAAAGCCTTTGAAAGCTCTGCATTTTCCGTCACGGCAATTCTTTCCTTTATTTCATCGGGTGAGGCATCGAGAAAGCAAAGTCTGTCATCTCTCGGTGGAAATTCATATTTCATTCCTGGGAGGACAAGCCTTTCACGGGATATATCTTCGCCCACACGCTTTATGCTGTCAACGACTTTCCCGTTATGGTCTATAATTATCAGATTTGAACATCTTCCCATTATCTCACACGCAAGCGTTACGATAACTGTGTCGCTCAGTTCGTTCAGGCATTCAAAATCGATGAACAATATTCTTTCAAGTCCGTCCTGTCTTATGCCGATAAGTCTGCCGTTTCCGAGACGTTTTCTCAGGAGCATACAGAACATGGGAGGTGTCTGCGGATTGTCGATGCTTTTCTCCGTTATGTGAACCCTTGCACTGCCTGCATTGACAGATATATATAACTTTCTGCCGCCCTGTTTTGTGCGCAGTGATATTATTATCTCCTCACGGGAGGGCTGATGTATTTTTTCAATTCTTCCGCCGACAAGGACATCAAGCTCCTTTTTCACGGCATAGAGAAAGGCTCCGTCAAGTGCCATAGTTATCCCTCCTTCTGAGATTTGCGGTATGTCAGCAATTCAAAGTCGCATTGTGTTTCAAGTTTCTGAAGAGCTTCAAGTCTTTCCTGTTCCTTTCTGCCCGTCCTGTAATAATATGGTGTCATTGAGAAAAGACTGCGAATATCCTGCGGCGAATTTAATTCTGTTTCAAAGCTTATTCTTTCGCTCCCGATAAAATCAAACCCCTGTAATTCATAGGGCTTTACTGTATTTTTATAAGGAGTATCGTACACGGCTTTTTTAAGCTCCCAGAGATGATTTTCCGAGGGGATAGCCATTATCATTATGCCGTGGTTTTTCAGCACTCTTGAAAATTCCTCTCCGCAGTACGGGGCAAAAAGACTTATCAGAATATCGCATGAAAGGCTTCTGACGGGTATATGAAAAACACTTGCCGCCGCAAAGAATATATCCCTGCTGCGTTTTGCGGCATAATCAACAGCCGTCTTTGATATATCAATTCCGAAAATCTCCGCAGATACGGATTTTTTCACCGCATCGGTATAATAACCCTCTCCGCAGCCTGCATCAAGTATTACGCTTTCGTCATCGGCATATCTTCTGACGGTATCGCAAAGCATTTCGCAGAGCGGCGAATAATACCCCCTGTCGAGAAATTCACGTCTTGCCTTTACCATTAATTTATTGTCGCCGTGTACAGTCTTTCCGATATGTTTGGAGAGCAGAAGATTGACATAACCGCTCTTTGCCCTGTCGAATAAATGCTGTTTCGGACAAATTCCCGATTTTTCGGAAAATTCAAGCACCTGACCGCACACGGGACAGGTAAATATTTTATTCTTCATGTCAGATATACACACAGGGGTCTGTTGAATTTTCTGATATTTCAACATCAAGGTTGGGAAATTTCTCTTCAAGCACACGTCTTATCTCTTCAAGGACGATATTCTCCGTATGGAAATGACCGCAGTCAAAAACGGTTATCCTGCCGTTATTTATTGAGTTTATCCATACATCGTGCTTTACATCGCCCGTTATAAGTGCATCGCAGTTCTTTTCGATGGCAAGACCGAGCATTGAACCTCCCGAACCCGAACAGAAGGCTATTCTGCCGATAAGCGGAGAATTATTATTCGTCATGCGGATATATTCACAGCCGAATATATCTTTCAGTTTCCTGCCGAAATCGAGTGCGGATATTTTTTCGCTCAGTTCAATTATATAACCGAGACAGTTTTCACCAATCTCTTCAAAAGGCTCTGTATTTTTGACATTGAAGTTATTTTTCAATCTTTCGAGTATAATTCCGTTTGTGCCGCCCTCGGCTATATCGAGATTTGTATGCATACATATCGCCGAAATGTCACGGTTTACAAGCTCATATACAGGAGTAAACTTTTCGATTTTTTTAATCGGGTTGAATATTACAGGGTGGTGGGAGATTATAAGGTCTGCTCCCTTGCAGTCCGCCTCGCATATCACGGGATATGTTATATCGAGCGAAAGAATTACCGTATTGCATTCTTCCTCTCCGCCCTCGGTCAGAACTCCCGAATTATCCCATTTTTCCTGCAAATCAAAGGGATATAATTCGTTGAGATAATCATATATGTCTTTAATCCTGACGGACTGCCAGCCGTTTTTTACCTTGCATGACAAAGCATGATAATGCACTGATTGTCTGTGCTTTCCTGCCTTTTCGAGATTAAGGCTTATGGTTTCAAGTCTTTTTGATTCGTCCTCACGGTATTCTCTTCCCATCGGGTCGTCATCATCAAAAAATCCTGCATAGGATTCCGCCTCCGTGAGATATTTAAAATCGGAATTATATTCTGCGCACATTACAAGATATGTCTTGCTGCCGTCCCTGACTGCTTTTTCGGAAACTATCTGCATTTGGTATTTATATAATCTCCTGCGGAGTATTTCGGGCTTTGTCATGGGCTGGAGGATAAATCTTATATCCCGTATATCATCCGAATCCGCCCTGTCGATTATATCGGCGATGGTTTCGCCGCCCATTCCTGCTATAATTATATCGCTCACGCCGTCGAGGGGGATATTTTCAAGACCGTCCGAAAGAATAAGCTCAACCTTATCGGAGATACCGTTTTTTTCGATGGTTTTTGCAGCGGATTCAAGGGGCTTTGGATTTATATCGGATGCGATTACCTTGCTGCATATGCCCGAATTTATAAGCTCTGCCGCAAGATATGCATGGTCGGTGCCTATATCGCAGACTGTTCCTTTTCCGTCAACATATTCTATGCAGGTTTTAAGTCTTATGTCCATAAATCACACCTTTTTCCATAAATGGGCATTCCGGAATAATTCAAAAAAATTCCTGTATTTTTCTTTGTTCCCCCGTTCACGGTGGTGGAACAGTATTCTTATTATAATTTTTCCAACAAAACACGAACCACAGTTTTTTGCGCTGTGGCTCGTATGGTTTTATTCTTCGTTAAGCTTTGCGTAACACTCGCTGCAATAGACAGGTCTGTCCTCTTTCGGCTCAAAGGGGACTTTTGCCTCTTTGCCGCAGGCAGCGCAGACACTTGTATAGAATACTCGCTCTCCTCTGCCCGAATTTTTTCTTGCGGTACGGCATGATTTGCATCTGAGCGGTTCGTTCTGAAATCCCTTTTCCGCAAAAAATTCCTGTTCGCCTGCCGAGAAAATAAACTCATTTCCGCAGTCCTTGCAGACTAATGTCTTGTCTTCGTACATCTTATATACCTCACTTTTATTTTTTATCCTGACAGAATTTACATCCGGTCAAAAATCATATATCCTCCGACCCGTCCGTGCAGGTCGGAGGAATTTTTCGTTACTGAGGATTCTTTGCAGCCTCTTCCTCGGCAGCCTTGAGAAGCTCTGCCATATCAAAATTGAAGTTGGCAGCCTTTTTGGGAGCAGGCTTGGGAGGTTCGGTCTGTTTTACAGGCTCAGGCTTGGGATTGGGTCTTGCAAGCTGGGGAACAGCAGGAATTTCGTCCATTCCCATTACATCGAGATTAGCCTTGTTGTATCCGCCCGACGAAACGGCAGCGAACGGGTCATCGCTCTTTGCAGCCTCGGCAGCCTTTTCCTGAGAAATAACCTCGGGCTCGGGTTCAGCCTTGATTTCGGGAACGGAGGGCTTTGTATCCTCTTTCCTGCCGCCTGATGCCTTGTTGTCTGCTGCGGCTGATGATACGGCGAGAGCAGGAGCATTAAGCTTTATTTTTCCGTCGCTGTCAACGGTCTTTCTTGCGTCTTCAACGAGCTTCTTAGCCTCTGCCATACTGTCGTCAGCCTGTGCGGAAAGCTTGCTGAGTGCGGAATTTATATCATTGAACTTTGTATTGAGGTTTTCAATCTCGGTAAGGAGAGCGGTGCGAACGCTGTCTGAAAGCTCATTGATATTCTTATTCTGCTCTTTTGCGTCTGCGGTAACTTTTTCAGCCTCTGTCTTTGCATCGGCAATAGTCTTTTCAGCCTTGGCATTTGCATCATCGACAGTTTTCTTAGCCTTTGCATCGGCATCGGCAATAGTCTTTTCAGCCTTGGAATTGGCATCGTCAACAGTTTTCTTAGCCTGTTTTTCTGCATCTGCGATGGTTGCATCGGCTTTTTCCTGCGCCTCGGATTTGAGCTTGTTTACGGTTTCGTTCGCAGCCACAAAGAGGGCATTCATTGCGAGAGTGGGATTGTTTGCGGCATCTGAAAGTTCTTCAATCTTCTTGTTGAGTTCGTCAATAGTCTTTTTGCTCTCTGCGAGACTTTCATTTTTGGATTTTTCAAGCTCGGCAATTTTTGCGTCTTTTTCGGCAGATTCCTTTGTCTTTTCGGCAAGCTTGGCACTTTTTTCTTCAAGCTCCCTGGTTTTCGCCTTAAGATCGTCCGACGTCTTTGTCATATCAGCCTTAATCTTTGCGATTTCCGCATCGGCAGCAGGATTTGCGGAAGCCTTCTGTTCTGCGGCTTTAAGCTGATTTCTGAGATTGTCGATTTCCTTTTTCGCAGCCTCAAGCCCTGCCATAGCCTGCTGATTTGCGGCAGGGGCAGGATTTTTCTGTTCTGCGGCTTTGAGCTGGTTTTTGAGGTTATCGATTTCTTTTCTTGCGGCATCGAGAGCCTGCTGGGTCTGGGGGTTGGCATTACCGCCTGCGGCAGCAGCACCACCGACCTTCATTCTTTCAATCTGCTGTCTGAGTTCGTCATTTTCCTTTTTTGCAGCTCTGAGGGCGTTGTTTGAGGCATTGAGTTTTTCCTGAAGCTTATCTACCTGATTTCTGTACTGTGCGATTTCCTTCGGGTCGGAGGGGGCAGATGAACCCTTTGCTTTCTGAAGGTCTGCTTCAAGACCCTCTATTTTAGAGTTGAGTTCATCGAGGTAGGTAAGTACGTCCTCTTTAACAAATCCGCCGCCGATTTTGGTGGTTCTTAACACGGTTGGCTCTTCCATATTGCACTCCATTTCCCCGCATACGACTGCGGAATAAATTTTTTAATATATTTTTTACAAAAATATAAGCGATAATTATAGATTGTCAGTTTTTCTGACCTGATATTAAACCAGTTATTGCGGATAATTTTTTTTCATATTCTGCCGCTTTTTCTTCAAGCATTTTATTTTCCTGTTTAAGTTTCTGATTTTCCTGTTCGAGCCTTTCGACCTTTGAATTAAGCTCATATATGAACGCAACGGCACTTTCTGCGGAGTTCTGCACGGGCTGTGACGGTTCGGGTCTCGGCATTCCGAATGCAGTACTTCCCGTTACGACGGGGGCTGGTTTTTGTATATTGATTTTTGAACCTGGAATTTCCTCTGCTGATTCTTCTTCGGCAGATTGAAAAAAATCCGATGTATCACTCGTATTGTCATAATCTTCGGAGAAAAACGCTTCCGCCGATTTGATTGACTCTTCAAGGGCATATTTCTTGTTATTAATTTCATCTAAACATATAAGAACATCGTCTTTGACAAAACCGCCGCCGATTTTTGTGTTTCTGAAATTTTTGACTGAATTTTTCACATTCAACGGCACAGGAGGCAAGCCGACTCTCCTGCGTTTATCATTAAGAGCTTTTATTTCGGAATTAAGCTGTTCAAGATATTTAAGAACATCTTCCTTGACAAAGCCGTTGCCGATTTTCGTGGTTCTCAATACAACCGGTTCTTCCATAGTCAGTCTCCTGTTATCCATTTATAGGCAGGTGCGGAATTATCGTCAATTTTTTTGATTTCGCTTTCAAGAATACTGATTTTCGAGTTGAGGGCATCGAGATATGTGAGGACATCTTCCTTGACGAAACCGCCGCCGATTTTTGTGGTTCTCAAAACTCCGACCTCGCTGCCGAATTTACATTCTTCGGGAATGGGAATATCTGCGCTGCGCAGCTTGCTTTCAAGACTTTCTATTTTTGAATTAAGCTCGGTGAGGTAAGAGAGAACATCGTCCTTTACAAAACCGTTGCCGAACTTTGTTGTTCTGAGACTATCCATAAAACACTCCATTCCCCGCAGGTATGCGGAATAAAAATATAAATATACAAAAACAAACTGACTGCAATCAAATCTATAAATAATTATATCACATTTTTTTTAATAATTCAATCATGAAAATGTAGAATTTTAAAGTTGATTTTAGTGCAATTTACTATAAAAAAACTCTTTTTATACAAAAAGTATAAAATTCTCTGCTCAAAGTTGTAAAAAAGGCTGTCCGTGAGACAGCCTTTGATATTTCAGTTTTTAAATATCTTAAAAATATCGCCAAGTCCGAGGGCATCATTCACGCTGTCGAGGTTAGCCTCATCGTTGGTTATTTCTATGGGAGCATCGTCAGCCTTTTCCGAGAGGTCGGACACAACGGGGACATTGATGTCATTGTCGGGTTTTTCGGGTTCTTCGGCTGCTGTCTCCGCAGATACATTATCCGAGGGCTTATCGCTTTTAGCCATATGCTCTTCAAGGAATTTTATTGCAGCCTCGTTTCGTCTTTTTGCGGCTGCAACCTGTTCCTCGGCGGACTCAATAGCCTTCTGCGAGGTTTTGAGCATTTTGATGAGAGTGCTTTCGGCATCCTTGTATGCCTCGGCTTTCTGAAGCTCTGTCTCAAGATATTCTATGCGCTCGTTGAGACTGTTTATGTATTGGAATATATCGTCCTTGCTTATATTTGTATTCATAAATATCACCTTTCCGAATCAGCGGCAGTCTTTACGGACTGCCGCCGAAAAAAGTCAGTTGCCAAGCATTTTGAAAATGTCATCAAGGTCGTAGTCCTGAGCCGACTGGTTTCTCTGATTGTTTCCGCTCATGCCGAGATTGTCTATAAGCGGATTGTCTATCTGGATAACGCTGTCATCTCCCGATTTAAGCGAGGATACCGGAATATCCACAGGGGGTCTTGCGGAGACCTTCTGAGCAGGGGCAGGCGCAGGATTTATGGTCTGTGCAGGATTTACCGCAGGTGCAGGAGCAGGCTGCGGATTATAATGCTGACTTTCGGGATAGCTGCGGAGAATATTGTCGCTGTAGGGAATATCAATCTGGGGAGCAGCGGCACTTATCTCCTCTGCGGGCTGTTCTTCGGGGGCATTGGGGTCGTCAAATCCGGCAGCAATGACCGTGATGGTCATTTCGTCCTGCATATCCTCTCTGAAAGCAGTACCGAAGATAAATTCAACACCCTCTGCGGCTGTATCGGTTATCATCTTTGTAGCCGTATCGACATCGGAAGAAAGAATATCCTCCGACATTGCAATATTTATGAGAAGTCTCTTAGCTCCCGAAATAGATGTTTCGAGGAGGGGGCTGGAAATAACCTGCGAAGCGGCTTCCTTTGCCTTATCCTTGCCGGAGCCGTGGCCTATAGCCATATGAGCGTAGCCTGCGCCCCTCATGATTGTCGAAACGTCTGCGAAATCGAGGTTGATGTATCCCTCTTCAACGATGAGGTCGGAAATACTCTTGACACCCGTTTTGAGAACATCATCCGAAAGGGAGAAGGACTGCTTCATGGTGAGCTGCTGTTTGCCGTCAAGGAGTCTCTCGTTGGGGATAACTATGAGGGAGTCGACATATTTTCTCAGCTCTGCAATTCCTCTTTCAGCCTGAGCCATTTTCTGTTCTCTTTCAAAGAGAAAGGGCTTTGTAACGACTGCGACAGTGAGTATATCCATTTCCTTGGCAATTTTGGCGACAACGGGAGCTGCGCCCGTACCTGTGCCGCCGCCCATGCCTGCGGTAATGAAAATCATATCTGCGCCCTTGAGGTGATTTTCGATTTCGTCTCTGTTTTCCTCTGCGGAACGCTGACCGATTTCGGGTTTATTTCCTGCGCCTCTGCCCTTGGTGAGCTTTGCGCCTATAGGTATTCTTGTGGTAGCCTTTGACTTATTGAGAGCCTTAGCGTCAGTATTTATTGCAATATATTCAATATTGCTTACCTCGGAATCAACCATACAGTTGACGGCATTTCCGCCGCCGCCGCCTACGCCTATGACTTTTATATTAACATCGGGTTCAATTGCTTCTTCGTAATTAAAATCTGACATTGAAAACTCCTCCTATATCGTTCACATCTGCCGTAATCCTTATGCGGTTGGGGAAAATACGGATAAGACATCTATTTTTATAAAAAAACAAGCTATAATTACACATAACATTGTAACATATTATTCGCTTTTTTTCAAGTCTCAGAAAAATATTTTTAAAATTCATCACATTGTACAATTAAGCCCTGAAATATTTCCGCATTTTATACAAAATAAAAATCATCTCCCCGACTGCTGCGGGGAGATATGAGAACATAATATTTACCAGCCCTGGTACTGATAATCCTGATTGCCGTAATATCCGTAATTCGGGTCTGCATAGTCATAGTCCGAATAGCCGTAGTTCGGGTCGTAGTATCCGTAGTTCGGGTCGTAATATCCGTAGTTCGGGTCATAATAATAATCAGGCTGCTGGTTATAATCGGGCGTTGTATAATCATCTGGAGTCTGAACATCATCAGCGGCGGCGGTTGTTGTGGTCGTGACGGGAATATCCTCTTTCACGGTAGTTGTAGTTACTGTAATTTCGGGTTCAAAGGAATCCACTCCCACACGGAAGCTGCATTCGTTTGAGCCGATTATTCTCAGAAGTCCCTTTTTGCCCTTTACGGTAGGCTCATTCATTACGCTCGATGCGAGGTCAAGCTTATATTCAATATCGTCACAGCCTCCGATTTTCAGCAGAATACCGTCCTCATAGGTAAGTCTTATATTGGTCTGGTCGGTCATGTTTATTTCGGTTATCTTCATATCCTCGTATTTACCGAAATTTTCGAGCATATCGGCGAAAGCGTCATTTTTCTCCTCGTTAAGCGACGAGATATTCTTCCCTACGGTCATTTCTTTCGGTTCAAAGCCCTGCACAACGGCAAGTCCTTCCCGTTGGGAGGTATTGTTTGCGAGAATTTTTCCCCTTTCGCTGACAAGAAGCACACCTCCCTGATATTCGACATTATATGTAGGTATGCATCTTGTAACGTGTATGCTTATCGAAGCTGGGAATTTTTTCCTGACCTCGACTTCTTCGACATTGAGGAGTTCGCTGTGGATTTTAGCCTCTGTTTCTGCGGCATCTATCCTGAAAAGATTGTCTCCTATGCTTATTCCCGATGCCTCGACTATGTTCATCGGAGTATAGGTATCCGATTCGCCCGATATTATTATTTGGTCTATATTGAACATGAATGTAAAGCAGAGAGTTATCCCCACTGTTATCACAAGCAGAATTACGGCGAGGATATAAATGCTCATTTTGCGTTTTCTGCGGCTTGTGCGCCTTACGCTGTTATTTCTTTCTATACTGGTTTTTTCAACATCATTCATATTTATCCCTCTCGGCAGCAATCAATGCGGCTGCGCCAGCCGTTTACTGCACTCTTTTCATATCTCCTCCGAGAAGTCTGACCGCCTCCTCGATTTTTTCATATCCTCTGTCTATATGATATATGCGGCTTATTTCGGAAGTACCCTCCGCCGCAAGAGCCGCCGCAAGCATTGCAGCTCCGCCTCTCAGGTCCGTAGCCTCGACATTTGCGCCATGCAGACGGCTTACGCCCTTTACTACGGCAATTTTTCCCATTACCTGAATATCCGCTCCCATTTTGACGAGAGCGTCTGTGTGTCTGTAGCGGCAGTCGAATATATTTTCCTCAAATACACTTGTTCCCTCCGCAAGCGAAAGCGCAGCCATAAGCACCGCCTGCGCATCTGTCGGAAATCCCGGGTGAGGCATTGTGCGTATCCTGTCACGGACAGCCCTAAGCCTGCCGCCGCTGCGGATATATATTTTATTTTCGCCCGTATTCAGCGTGCAGCCCGTCTGTTCAAGAATTGAGAGAAAAGGCTCGGATTCCGCAACACAGGCATTTTTAAGTATAAGCTCACCGCCTGCGGCTGCCGCCATTGAGAGATATGTTGCACCTGCTATCCTGTCGGGCATTACGGAATATTCGCAGCCGTGAAGTTTATCCTTTCCGTTTATGATAATTCTGCTTTCGCCGTCACCGATTATATCCGCACCGCATGAACGCAGAAATCCGCAGAGGTCGCATATTTCCGGTTCTCTTGCGGCATTGTTTATGACGGTTTCGCCCTGTGCAAGAACGGCGCAGAGGATTATATTTTCCGTAGCACCGACAGACGGAAAATTCAGGGTTATCTTAGCACCCTTCGGGCGGCCGGAGCGTGTGCGGCATATAATTCTTCCGCCCGTTTCCCTTATGTCAATGCCCATTTTCTGCATTGATGAGAGGTGCATATCTATAGGGCGGGGGCCAAGCTCACAGCCGCCCGGTATGCTGACGGTGCATTCTTTCATTCTTCCGAGTACAGCCCCCATGAATACTATTGAGGAACGCATCTCCCTCATAAGCTCATCGGGGATTTCAGATGATGACAGGGCAGACGAATCCGTAGTTACCGTATTGTCCGAAAAAATGCACTTGCAGCCGAGACAATTGAGTATTCTTGCCGCCGAATAAACGTCCGTAAGTCCGGGGCAGTTTTTTATAAGGCATTCTCCGTCAGGGAGTATCGCCGCCGCCATAATCGGCAATGCGCTGTTTTTGCTCCCCTGAAGCTGAAGCTCACCTCTCAGACGGCTGCCTCCCGTCACAATAAATTTCTGCATAATATCACCTCAGAGCGTTTTCTGTATATTATGCAGACAATGAAAATTATGTTAATACAAGTCAGAATTTAATTAATGCATAATTCATAATGCATAATTCATAATTAAGAATTATGGAGTAAATCGGAATTTATCGCCGTAGGCGACACATTAACTATTCACTGTTCATTATTCTTTATTCATTATTCACTAAGCAGCTATGCTGCTGAATTATGATTTTTCAGTGTGAACTGCTTTTTGCGATAAGCTTGTCGATTACTGCGAGTATGCGCTCGTTTGTATCTGTCAGGTGGAGGGCTTTTGCGTTTGCGGACATGATTTCCGTCTTGTCGGGGTCTTTGTAGAGTTTTTCTATCTCGGAAATTATTTTTTCGTTTGTCACATCTTTCTGTTCGATGACCGTTGCTGCACCTGCTTTTCCGAGTACCATTGCGTTATGATACTGATGATTTCCTGCAACGATAGGGGAGGGGATAAGTATTGACGCTTTTCCTGCGGCTTCAAGCTCCGCAAGGGTTGATGCTCCCGAACGGCAGATTACAAGGTCAGCCGCCGCAAGACAGACATTCATATCATTGATATATTCCGTTATTCTCAGGCGGTCGCTTTTGAGGGGTATTCCTGCGGACTGCATAGCCTGCGGAAAGCTGTCCTTACCCATGCCGCCGTAGCCGTGGATATGGTTTATTTTCAGGTTATTTTTCGTATGCCATTTTATTGTCTCGGTCATGGTATCATTTATACAGCCTGCTCCGAGACTTCCGCCGAAGGAGAGTATGGTAAAGCTGTTGTCAAATCCGAGCTTTTTTCTTGCCTGCTGTTTGGACATGGTATTTATACTGCTCCTTACAGGCAGACCTGTGACGCTGTATTCAAATTTGCTTTTGTCCATGAAGTCAAGAGCTTCTTTCACGGTGAGCATTACATAATCAACTTCTTTTGAAAGTAGCTTGTTTGTAACTCCGGGGTATGCATTCTGCTCATGGATTGCGGAGGGAATACCCATTCTTGCCGCCTTGCGAATGACAGGACCTGCGGCATAGCCGCCCGTGCCTATGGCAATATCGGGCTTGAAATTATTTATTATCTCTTTTGCCCTGCGCCCCGATGAGGCAAGGTATGCGGCGGCTTTTATATTTCTTCCGACATTTTCGAGGGAGATTTTCCTCTGGAAACCTGCCACCTTGATGGTTTCGAGGCGGTAGCCCGCCTGCGGAACGAGCTTTGCCTCCATTCCGTTGGGAGTTCCTGCAAAGAGGAATTCCGTGTCGGGATATCTGGATTTTATTATATCTGCGATTGCGAGACCGGGGTTTATATGACCGCCCGTTCCGCCGCAGGCTATAAGAACTTTCATAAATATATTCTCCTTTATGTACGGGCTGAAAAAGCCCGGATGATTACTGGTTTATGTGATAATTGTCAAAATCGAACTGATTGTCTTTTTCGCTGTTGTCGTTATCCGCTTCCGTTTCGGCGTGGTCGGGCGGATAATATCTCTGCTGGGATATATTGAGCATTATTCCCATTTCGAGTAGCTGTATCAGGAGCGCAGTGCCTCCGTAGCTGAAGAACGGCAGACTTATTCCCGTATTTGGTATGAGATTGCTCACAACGGCAAGGTTCAAAACAGTCTGTATTCCAATCTGTGTGGTTATTCCGACTGCTATGAGCATACCGAAACGGTCCTTGCACCTTACCGCTATCGAATAGCCCTCGACAACGAGGAGAAAATAAACTATGATTATTGCGAACGCTCCGACAAAGCCGAGCTCCTCACATACGATAGGGAATACAAAGTCGTTTTTCGTTTCGGGAAGATAGAGGTATTTCTGCCTTGAATTTCCCAGTCCCAGACCGAAAAGTCCCCCCGAGCCTATGGCGATTATTGAATTTGCCGTCTGCCATGTGTCGTTGAGTACGTCTGCAAAAGGGTCTTTCCATGATTTGAAGCGCACCGCAACGTAGCTTCCGGGGATATTTTTCTGCCACATTATGAAGCCTGTAACCGCACCTACTGCAATAAGTCCGAGGAGTATGAAATAATGCTTGTTTGCTCCTCCGCAGAGTATCATTGATATTGCTATAACAGATATGAGTATTATGCCCGAAATATGCTTTTCGAGGAGTATAAGCCCGACATATACGCCGAGTATCAGGCTGTATTTTCCTATGCCCACGGAGAGCTTATCCATTTTATTGCCGTCACGCTCCATGCTTGCCGCAAAGAAGATTATGAGCGACAATTTTGCGACCTCCGACGGCTGAAAGTTTATCGGACCTATTTTAATCCAGCGTTTTGCGCCCATTGAGCCGCCCTCATCGCCGCCCCATATCAGAACCGCTATAAGGAGCAGGGCTGTGGCAACATAAAACATTGCCGCAGTGTTTATTGTAAGCTTGTTTTTTATTTTTATGGATTTGAAATTATGATAATCAACCCTCATCAGAACCAGCATTCCCGCAATTCCCAGCAGTGCGAACACACCCTGTCTTTTTGCGTAATACAGTCCGTCACCGTCATGCTCGCTGTAAGCCCACGCATAGCTTGCCGAGGACATCATAACAAGACCCACGACAATGAGTATCATGACATAGGCGAGGAATGTAACACTTATGTCATTTCTGCGGCTTTCACCCGTTATTCCTCTTATCAGACCGCCTGACTTTTTCCTTTTCCGTGTTTTGGCAGAAGCCAAATCAAATCGCCCCTTTCATTTTACGATAATTCCAACGGACGTATATTTATTCTTTTACCTCCCCGTATGCGGCGGAGATATTGAAATCGCACAGAGGATTTAAAATACCAGCAGAGTAATTATTCCCAGAACTCCGAAAATAATGCCTGCCGAGGAAAATGTTATTACTATCTTGTATTCGCTGAAACCGCTCATTTCAAAATGGTGATGTATGGGGGTCATCTTGAAAATGCGCTTTCCCTCGCCTGTTTTCTTTTTTGTATATTTGAAATAGCTCACCTGTATTACTACCGAAAGAGCCTCCAGTATGTATACCATTGCAACGAGGACAAGGAGCAGGTGCTTGTGGAGTATAAGTCCCGTACCCGTCACGGCAGCTCCGAGGAACATCGAACCCGTATCGCCCATGAAGCATTTTGCAGGATTTAAATTCCATATCAGAAAGCCCAGACAGCCTCCTGCAAGTGCCATTGTAAAGCAGGTCAGCTCTCTTTCCTGAAGCTTTGTGCTGCATATCGTAAATATCAGCATTGCCGCAAAAGTAACCGAACCGCACAGACCGTCAACTCCGTCCGTAAGGTTTACAGCATTTGTCAGATATATTATCACAGGCAGCATGAGTATGTAATAGAATATTCCGAGGTCGGGGCTTACCCAGAAACCGAGGTCAAGTGCTGTCGAGGTGTCCCCGAATTTATACAGCGCAAATAAAAATCCTGCCGAGAATACAAGCTGCAAGGCTATTTTCTGCATGGGGGTAAGTCCGTCATTGTTTTTCCTTGCAACCTTTGTGTAGTCGTCTATAAAGCCGATAAGCCCGAAAAGCACGGAGAACACTATACAGCTAAGAAGCTTGTAAAAATTATTCTGCGTTGAGATTGCCGTCACGTCAAGACCTGCGCTTTTTCTGTATATCCAGTAGCCTGCAATTGATGTTATGATAGTGGATATTATGAACATGAAGCCGCCCATTGTGGGAGTTCCCTGCTTTTTTGCGTGCCATTGGGGTCCGTCCTTTACCTTTATCGGCTGTCCGAATTTTATCTTATGCAGAAACGGCACAAGCCATATTCCCGAAGCACCTGCTATCGCAAACGAACAGAGTGCTGTTATCAGATTTATTATCCATAATGACATTTATTTGTACTCCTCCTTTTTTTATTCCGCACTGCGAGTTTTTATTATTTTGTATATTATATTATCACGAATTTTTTATAATTTCAAGCCCCTCTGCGACAACCTCCCTTTCGTCGAAATGAATATGTTCATTTCCCGAAAGTATCTGATAGTCCTCGTGACCCTTTCCAGCAAGGACTATTATATCGCCCTTTTCGGCGGTTTTCAGTGCATGGTATATTGCCTCTCTGCGGTCGGCAACAACATCATACGGAACGCTTGTGTTTTCAAGTCCGACAAGAATATCCTTTATAATATCATCGGGATTTTCGTCCCTCGGATTATCGGAGGTAACTATAAGCTTATCCGCATATTTTGCGGCAGCCGCTGCCATTTTCGGACGCTTTGCCGCATCACGGTTTCCGCCGCAGCCGAAAAGACATATTAGGTTATGCTCCGTATATTCCTTTACGCTTTTCAGGATATTCTCAATGGCATCGGGAGTATGCGCATAGTCGCATATAACCGTATAGTCCGTGCCTGTCGGGATTACTTCGCACCTGCCCTTTACGCCGTTATATTCGGATATTGCCTTTACTATGCTGTCTGCGGAGATATTCTCTCTCAGGCAGACCGCCGCCGCAGCGGTTATGTTTGACACGTTGAAAAGTCCGGGAACGGGAGTTTTTATCAGGTGGGACCTTCCGCCCTCGCAGAGCCAGAAGCTGCTGCCGGTGGATTTTATTTTTATGCCGTCCGCATAGTATGAGGCATTATGCCTGACGCTGAATGTGTATTTTTCACAGGTTATTTCATCATAAAGACGTTTTCCGTATTCATCGTCCGCATTGCATATCGCCGTATCGCATATATCAAACAGCATTTTCTTTGCCTGATAATAGTCCTCCATATCCTTATGATAGTCGAGGTGGTCCTGTGTAAGATTTGTGAATACCGCCGTTTTAAACCATGATGAACCTATTCGGTTCTGGACAAGTCCGAATGAAGATACCTCCATTACAACATATTCACAGCCTGCCTTTACCATTCTGTCGAGCAGCTGCATGAAGTCATACGCAAAGGGGGTTGTATTGTCAGTGTGAATTATTTCATCGCCTATTTCGTTTTGTATTGTTCCGACAAGACCCGTCTTGTGATCTGTTGACATTAGAATATGCTTTATGATATTTGTCGTGGTAGTTTTGCCGTTTGTACCCGTAACGCCGAGCATGATTAATTTCCTTTCGGGGTGTCCGAACCATGCGGCGCACACCTTTCCGTAGAGTTTACGGGAGCTGTCGGTTATTATCTGTCTTTCGCCAAGACCGAGGTCGTGTTCGCACACGACAGCCGCCGCACCCTTTTCGAGCATTTCGGCGGCGGCGGTATGACCGTCAAATTTTGCGCCCTTGACACAGAAGAAAAGGCTTCCCTCCCTGACCTTTCTTGTGTCATCGGTTATCGAGGTTATTTCAACATCGCCGATTTTGGTTTCGGCATTGTTTTCAAGCAAATCAATAAGTTTCATTAAAATCAACCTTTCTTAAAAACGGGGAAAGCCGCCCTTTGAATATTATTTAAAATCGTCAATTTTTGCCTTTTAGGCTTGCCATTTCGTTCACTCCGCAAAGCTATGCTCACTTTCATGGCAAGGGCAAAAATTCCTCTTATTTAAAATCGTCAATCGCCCGAAGGAAGTCCCCTTGAGGAATTTCGCCTTTTGGAACAGATAAAAGAAGCTAAACCATGAATTATGAATTATGCATTAAAGAGGGTTAGTCTTGCTGTGAGTAGACTATAAATTCAAGCTCTATGACCTTTCCCACTTCAACCTTAGTACCCGGTTCTATGGACTGACTGTTTACAGCAGCACCCTCTCTTGATACGGATGCACCCTTTGCCACATAGTTAAGCCTGTTTTCGGCAAGTATTTCATTGGCAAGCTCTGCGCTGCAACCGACAACATTGGGTACTTCCACATAATCGGTAACGTGTTTTTCCTCCGTGTAAAGATATACCTTTCCTCCCTTTGCGGCGGACGTACCCGTTACGGGAGACTGTGCCACTACGGAAGTTCCGCTGCCCACTACCTGATAATTCATTCCAAGTCCTGCAAGAGTTTCTATCGCATCTGTCAGCGAACCTTCAAGGAGGGGGATTTTTACATCGAGGTTTTCTATTTCATCATCGGTATATTCGGGATAAAATCCGAGGTAAGGCAGCACGTCCGTGAGAATATCCCTTGCTGTGGGAACGGCCACCTGACTGCCGTAATAGCCTATCTCCTTATTCGGCTTGTCGGCGAGGACGAGGAGTATTATTTCGGGGTCATCAGCGGGAGCAAAGCATACATATGATGCGCCGTATTCATCATCGCTGCCGAGGCTCAGACGCTGTGAAGTACCTGATTTTCCGCCTATGGCATAGCCTTTTATATTTACGTTTCCGCCGCCCGATGTAGATACGACTTTTTCGAGAGCGTCACGCATTTTTGCGGAGGTATCCTCTGAAACGACCTGTCGTCTGACGGTTCTGCCGTTTTTGAAAACTACGTTTCCGTCCTCATCGAGAATTTTCTCGACTACATAGGGCTGTAAGAGATAACCGCCGTTTATTGCCGCACAGTATGATGTTATCATCTCCATGGGGGTGATGGTTTCACGCTGACCGAACGAGCTTACCGCAAGGTCAACCTGTGACATATCCGTGCCGCCGCCCGTTCCGCTTGCTTCGGCAGGGAGGTCTATTCCCGTCTTTTCGGTAAGTCCGAATGCATTGAAATAATAATCGAATTTTTCAACGCCCAGTCTTTCGCCTATTTCCATGAATGCCGGGTTACATGAATTTGTTAGGGCCTGCTGGAATGTCTGTGCTCCGTGACCGCCTGTTTCATGGCAGTTTATGGGGGTAGTCATACCGGGGAACATTACGCCGCCCGTGCAGACAAATGTATCTTTATCTATATCAATAAGATTTTCCTCAATTGCCGATGCACTTGTTATGACCTTGAATACCGAACCGGGTTCATAGGTTTCTGTTATGCACTTGTTTTTCCACTGGAGTTCTCTTGCCTCTGATTTTTTCTGGGCGGCAAGCTCCTCCTCCATTGTTTCAATCTGCTGTTTTATTTTTTCGTCCGAAATCTCATACGGATTATTGAGGTCAAATCCGGGGTATGTAGCCATTCCGTAGACAGCTCCCGTTTTTGCGTTCATGAGGATTGCGCATCCCCTGTTTGCTACTTCAAATTTTGTACACATTTCTTCGAGGTGTTTTTCGATATAATACTGTATATTCATATCTATTGTGAGATATACGTCATCGCCGTTCTGTGCAGGGTATGTTTTTGAATATCTGTAGGGGAGTTCGTTTCCGTTGGAGTCCTTTGCGGATATGGTTCTGCCGTCAGTTCCTGCGAGATAGTCGTCATAATATGCCTCTATTCCGTAAGCACCGTTTCCGTCTGCGGAGGTAAAGCCTATGACAGAAGCGGCAAGTTCATTCTGGGGATAATACCTTTTTGTATCCTCCTCAACATTCAGACAGCTGAAATCGTACTTGTCAAAATATCCTAGAACGGTATCGGAGACAGGTTTTTCAACCTGGTCCTGCAAAACGCTGTACTGACTGTTTTCCTCCATTGCCTCATAAACACGTTCGGCGGTAATTCCGAGCTGCTGTGCGAGAAATTCTGCGGTATCGGCACGGAATTTTTCTGCCGATTCGGGGAGGATATTTATTTCGTTTCCCTCCTCGTCCGTTTCGGGCTTATATTTTCCGCTTGCCTTTTCCTCGTTGCGCTTGTCTATTCTTGATGAGAGGGTATCCATTTCCTCTCTGAAACGCTGCGGGTCGAGGAAAACCTTATAGACCGATGCACTTTTTGCGAGTGCGCTTCCTTTCGAGTCATATATTGAACCTCTGTGTGCTGATATGACTATCGAGCCGAAATGCTGGTCATTTGCCATGTTCTGATATATCTTGTTGTCAACGACCGAAATCTGGAAGAAATTCAACGAGACACGGGCAAACAGCACAAAGAAAGCAACTGTCATTACTATCTTTGCCCTTATTTTCATTGACGGAGTAGGTACATTTGAAGTCATAGCATCACCCTTTCTGTAAACGAGCATTTAAAATGCATTTTATATTTTTCTCTCCGCAAAAGACGGAGGAGATATTATTTTAAATCCGTCCGTTTGCAGACTGTTTATCATTAATTGAATCCATTTTTTCTCTACAATCGGATTTTTTTGTGTTTATTATTTCTTTTCGCCCTTAAATAGAATAAGGCAGGGTCATATAACTGCCCCGCCCTTCGACATTTTCAGCGTCATTCTTTTTCGATACGACGAAGGATTACGCTTCAAAGCGTGGGTCATCAGCCCCGAACCTGAAAAAATATCATTCGTGGCTGATGAAGCCCGATATTCCGATCACCCGCTGTATCTCCGTGTTCTACATTTTCGCTGCGGCTTGTATATTTTTCTGCCGCCTGTAATTTTTTATGGGTTACGGTCGCATTGTTATATATTTATATTGACCTTACCCCCTGAAATATTCCACGCAGTCCCTGAAAAAGATTTTTATTCTTCCGATAACTCCTGGGTCCTGTTCGGGAATATTCACAACATCGTCGGTATGTATCTTTATGTACTTTATCTGTGAAGAGTCAATCTTCTGCATTCCGAGTACATTTTCGGCATACTCCTCGACATTTTTCGCAGACAGCTTATTGTCAATCTCTGTCTGTAGTCTTACATTCTCCGCCTGTGCGAGACTGAGCTTGCTGTTGAGGGAATTTACCTCATTGTATGCAGAATTTCTTCTGTCAAAGCTGTAAATTACCATACCCAGCATGGCGACTGCGACAAAGGATACAAAGATAATCAACAGCACAGAGCCTGTTTTGCTCTCTGCTGCCTCTTCAGCCTGCGTATTGTTTTCTGATGATACCTGTACGGGGTTGGTTCTTATTCTTCCCCCGTGAACAGTTTTTGCGGCTCTGTAGTTGCTGCTGTCGTTATAGTAGTAAACAGAGTCCTTATCATCCATTCAGCACCGCACTCCTTTCTATTATTCTGAGTTTAGCGCTTCTGCTTCTTTTGTTGTTCTCAAGCTCACTTTCGTCTGCTTCGATTGGCTTTCTGTTTACGAGCCGTCCGAGTGGTTTTCTGCCGCACACACACTGCGGAAAGTCAGGCGGACATATACAGCCCTTACACCAGCCTGCGAACCGCTGTTTTACCATACGGTCCTCAAGGGAATGGAAGGTGATAACGGCGAGTCTGCCGTGCGGCTTCAGGCTGAAAAAAGCTTCATCGAGTCCCTTTGAGAGATGGTCGAACTCACCGTTTACTTTTATTCTCAGTGCCTGAAAGGTTTTTTTGCAGGGGTTTTTATCTCTCCTTGCTTTATGGGGGACACTTTCCCTTATGATGTCCGCAAGCTGAAGAGTGGTTTTTATCGGATTTTCTTCTCTGTGTCTTACGATATTCGAGGCAATGCGGCGTGAAAATTTTTCTTCGCCGTACTCAAATAAAATATCCGCAAGCTCTTTTTCCGACAGGTTATTTACGACATCAGCCGCCGTCATGCCTGTCCTGCTCATTCTCATATCGAGAGGAGCGTCTGCGTGGTAAGAGAAGCCTCTGCTTTCCTCATCAAGCTGATAGGAGGAAACTCCCAAATCCATGATGATGCCGTCAACGGCGGGTATTTCAAGCTCGTCAAGCACACTGCGCAAATCGGAATAATTCGACTGAATTACTCTTGCGTTTTCATATGCACCGAGTTTTTCCGATGCGGCTTTTACTGCATCGGGGTCACGGTCGAGGGCTATAAGCATACCTTTTTCGCTGAGTTTTCCGGCGATTGCAGAAGAATGGCCTCCGCCTCCTGCGGTACAGTCCACGTAAATACCGTCAGGGTCGATGTCAAGGCCGCCGATACTTTCATTAAGCAGCACGGAAATATGTTTAAATTCCATACAATCCTCCTGTCCTGACAGATTTGCACGAATACATAAATATCCCTTCCGGGCTTTTGGTATCATGCATACTGTCGTGTTATGGGTTTCCTGTCATGCACGGGGCTTGCGTGAGCGCACATCTCTCATTGTGCCGGCAATGCCGTGCTGTCGGATATTGCATAAAGACTGCTGCGGGGGTATCAGACTCTTCGGGAGAGTAAAGGGCGGCATAATGTCCGCTTTTCCGTAAAGGTACAGAATCACGGGCGGACGGCGGATAAATATCCTGCACCGCCTTTTTTTACCTCTATAGATATTATAACTCATAAACTTAAATTTAGCAAGACACAATATTATACAATACTTAATTAAATAATGAGCGATTATTTATGCAAAGCAACAAAATTCCATTATTTTGGCATAATTTCTCCGAAAAGAGTTTTTTTGTTGCGTAATTATTTTTACTATAATTCGGCTTTTTGCGTCAGTGAACGCAAAAATATTGAAAATTATATAAAAAACTCCCCCGTGTACGGGGGAGCGGAAGTTAATAATATCCGTAATACTGGTCGTATCCGTAATCATAACCGTAATTCGGGTCATATCCGTAGCCGGGGTCGTAGCCGTAGCTGGGGTCATAGCTGTAATCAGGCTCCTGATAATAGCCGTTATCTGCCTGCACATCAGGAGCAGGGCTTTCATCATTCTGCGAATCGTCCGTGTATTCGTCATTTGTATCGGAATCTTCTGATACTTCAATCGGCTCACTGTTGTCATATTCTCCGTTAATTTCTTTCTGTGAGGCGATTTCGCCGTCCGTCATTTCGCTGTCGTCATAGCCGTCGTCATAATCGGTGTATCTGTAATTGTAATATACGTTGAATTTTGATGATTTAAGTCCCATATCAAGCTTGAAGTCATATCCCCTGACGGTTTTCTGGTTGTCGATATTTACCTCCGTTACATAGCCCGTTTCCTCGGAATATATTGGCTGAATCCATTTTCCGGGGTCGTCCGAAAGCTTTATATCATACGTTCTCTCTATCATATTTTTGATATACGTATCGCTGAAATACGAAACAGTGCCGTAGTGCGGGTCGAGTGCCGCATCATAGTCGCTTGAAACGCTTTTCAGATACGGGAGGTCTGCCCAGAATACTTCGTAGCAGTTAGCCGTTACTCCGCCGCTTGATGCAGAGAACATGGTCAGAGCGAAATTTCCGTCATAATAGAGAGCTTCCCCGAGAACCTCCTCGCAGGCTCTTACGACTATGTCGGGGGGATTGTTCTTTCCTTTCAAATCTGCGGAGTCGTTGTCATGATATTTGCAGTAGGTATAGACTGCGACAGCCTGTGCCTTGATAGCCTCGTAATTCATCCATTCGCCGACTTCGCAGTAGACGATTTTTGCAACCTGCGTGAGTGCATCGTCCGAAACTCCGCCGATTGTTATTTCTTCGTCATCAGCCTCTTCCGTGTTCATGAGATATGTGTCTGGATAATAATGAAAGAGTATATCCTGATAATTCCAGCCGCTGTATTCGGCATAGAAATTTGCACCGTTCTGACTTAATCCGACACCGTGACCCCAGCCGTATGTAACGATTGCAAATTCTCCCGGCTGCGCATCAATTTCGGGTTCTCTTTCAACATAGGGTATCTGGTTTACTATGCCGCCCGATGTCTGTATCGGGACGGGAACGGGTACTCCCGGAGTATTTGCGCCTGCTTCTATTGAAGAACTGTTTCCGTCAGCCGCTTCGGGAGATGTCTGATAGCTTATGAGGTGCAGACTGCTGTCATAGTCGCCGAGCTTTGCCTTATACCACTGACTGTCCTCATTTTCTGCGGCTGTTGCAGTATTTGTGCCGGATGAGGAATTTTGTGATGTTGTTGTCTGCGTGGATTTTTTATCGGCAGTTGTTGAGGCGGTTGTGGTTTCTTCGGACTCCCCGGAATTTTCGCCGTCATCGTTACTGTTTTCGCTGTCATCGTAGTACTCTCCGCCGCCGTCATCGTAATAATAATCCTCGTAGTAGCCGTTGTCATAATAATAATCTTCGTACCAGTTGCCGTATTCATCGTAATATCCGAATGTCTGCGTTAATCCCGATGAAAACGCTGCGGCTGCTGCGGCGGTAATTACTGCCATGCTTTTGGATATGTATTTTTTATTCATATTTCACCTCAATAACCGGGAGCTGCGACAGTGGTTGTTGTCTGTGCGGAATTGCCTGCGGAGGTTGTGGTCGAGTGCGCTTTTATGTAAGCATCTGTTTTTTCTATGCTTGAGAAATCTCCTGCAACTTCTCCCTCACGCAGTCTCCTTGCGACGATTATAAATCTTGAATTGTCCTCATCAGCGTAGCAGGTTGAGAGAGTGAGGAGCTTGTCGCCGTATTTTACGTCAACGCCCGTATCTATCATCTGTTTTGAACGAACGGTATTCACATAGTAATCGAAATCCTCTTTGGTGTCAAGCTCTTCCATATCCCAGTAGATGAAATCGCCGTACCAGTTGCCGCTGGTTACGCAGAAACCGAAGATTACATAATCATAGTCCTTGTAATTCGAGCTTAACTGTATGAAAGGCTCCTGGTCGTAGAAGCCGTAATCCTGACGGTATCTCCTCACAGAGCCGAACATATTTCCGTTAGCCATATTGTGACCGTAGATTACTATATTTTCGGACTGTTCCTCCTCAAAGCCGCCGAACTCATCACGGAAATCCATGAACAGCGTACCCTCACGCCAGTAATTTCTGTAAAAGTCATGCGAGAGATAGTATGAATTCCAGCCGTAAGCCTCTCCGCCGTAGTAAGTATTGTCTGCATCAACCTCTCCGGGGTCACGGACGAACGGATAGTCAACCTGAGTATTGTTTATCTTAATCCAGCCCACGGTGTCCTTGTTCTGTTCAAGCAGTTCCCTTGCCCTGTCGGAAAGCTCGGGAGGGGCTGTGGTGGTGGTGGTTTCGGGTATTTCGGAAGTGGTTGTTACGGTTGTGGTTTCCGTTTCGGTGACTACCGGAATTTCCTGTGCAACGGGGACTTCCTCCTCCTTGTTATGGAGGATAAGCACGAAAGCGATAAGTCCTGCCGCAATGACTGCGGCAGCACCTGCGGTTATTATTTTAGCAGTTTTTTTCATTTGTATCTCCTTTTGCGTCATCACGGACCGTAAGGCTCAAAGGGTGCTGTCGGGTCGTATGATTCATTGGTTCGTGTCTGGTAGTAGAGACTGGGATATTTTACATTCGGATTTGGAGAGGCATTCTGCGTACCTTCGAGGAGGTCTTCACCGTCTCTTACACGTCTTGCGACAATCAGCAGTCTGCCGTTGTCGCCGAGTATCGTATTGCAGGTTGAAAGCGTGAGCAGCGGGTCGCCGAATTTTACGTCCACGTCATTGAGTACTATATTTCTTCTCTTTACCTCGTTGACAAATTCATAAAAATCCTCTTCGCCCGAAAAATACAGCTTGTTCCAGCAGTCGAACTTCGTATCCGATTCGTCAAATGCATCTATGAGCATAATTCCGAATATCTTGTAATTATACACCTCATAGTTTGAATTGAACTGTATTATGGGGTGTTCGATATAGTAGTTGTAATTTCTCTGATAATATTTCAGGCTTCCGAACATACTCTCATCGCCCATATTGTGACCGTAGACAACGAGGTTGTCCCCATTCTGGAGCAGGAGCTTGTGATTTTCGACAACATCGAAATTACATCTCCAGTCAAGGAAAATGGTTCCTGCACGGGACTGCTCTCCGTAGAAATTGAGATTGAGGTATTTGTTGTTGTCATTCGCTTTGACAACGGGGTTCTGTACGGGAGTTCCGTCAATTGTTATGAATCCCACGGAGTCGGAGTTAATATCGAGGAGCTTTCTTGCGCCGTCGAGCAGGCTGTAATATTTTTCCATGCCGTCCGATTTTTCTTCGTCGGTATCTTTCTTGTCGTAGACTATATATATATTTCTGATACTGTCGGTAAGCTTTCGGCTTTTCCAGAGGTCGAGGTAATAATCGGAAACGAGGTAGCCGCATATTATTATTGCGGCTATCGAGCCGAGAAAGACGAGCTTTCTTATTCTCTCGCCGACAGAATCGTCTCTCAGCGGAAAGAGTTCCCTTATGCTCTGACAGAGAGTTTTTTTCTTCTTTTTCTTTTTGCCCGAACCTTTCTTTTTTGAGGAGGGTTTTCTGCGTGGCTGACTGCCGTTCGGGGCATTCATCTGCCGTCCCTGAAAGTCTCCGTCCTGCGGATTTTTGTAAGACCTCCGGTTTGACATATCGGGGGCGGACTGATTGCTTACCCTCTTCAGCGGTTTCTGTGCCGTTCTCTGACGGTGCATATAATTTTCATCATGTGTATTTTCCGTTTTGTTATTCTCACTCATTTAGCTGCTCCCCTCTGAAATTTATACCGCCGTGCCGAGCGGATAAAACAGTTTTTTATCCTTATATTTTACATCATTTTGGTCTGTTTTGTCAATATCGCATATAAATTTTCATAGCATTTGCTTTATAAAAAACCTGACTTTTCTGTTTTTTGTACAGCTATAACAAAATTATATGTTTCAACTTGTGAAACAGGTGATAATACCGTGAATTTTTGTATAAAACATTTTTTTCCGATATTTAACTTTCGCTTATACCGAATATTTTCATCTCCGTATTTTCAACGGCTTTCTGTATAAGCGGTTCAAAGTCAAAATTAGTCTGAGCCTTTTCAATATCCGCAAGCTGCGGACGCACCTTCGGGTGTCTGGGCGTGAATACTGTACAGCAGTCCTCATAGGGCTGTACGGATATGTCGAATGTGTCAATTTTTCTTGCAATTTCTATTATTTCCGTTTTATCCATTCCGATACACGGACGGAATACTGGTATTCTGCAAACTGCGTCCGTACAGCACATAGCCGCCATTGTCTGGCTTGCGACCTGACCTATGCTTTCGCCCGTGACGAGTGCGAGGCAGTTATCCTTTTCGGCTATTCTCTGGGCGATTTCCATCATGAGACGGCGCATTATTATCGTAAAAAATTCTTCGGGGCAGTTGTCCTTTATAGCCTCCTGTATCTCCGTGAAAGGTACGCAGAAAAAGGCTGTGCTTCCGCAGTATGCTGTCATTTTTTCGCATAGCTGCTCAACCTTGAGCTGCGCTCTGTCAGAGGTATACGGAGGGCTTACATAATGTATCGCCGAAATGCGTACACCTCTTTTTGCGGTCATATATCCTGCAACGGGGCTGTCTATTCCGCCCGAAAGAAGAAGCATAGCCTTGCCGCTTGTACACACGGGCAGACCGCCTGCACCCTTTATATTTTCGGCGTGTACGTATGCGTTTGTATCTCTTATTTCGACAGTGACGGTTATTTCGGGATTTTTCACATCAACCGTCAGATGAGGAAATTTTTCAAGGAGTATTCCGCCGAGTTCCGTGCATATTTCAGGCGATTTCATCGGGAACGACTTGTCCGCACGCTTTGCGTTTACCTTGAAAGTTCTTGCATTTCCAAGTATATCCGTGAGATATTCTATGCTTTTTTCGGTTATGTCACCAAAATCCTTTTCGCACACACACGCACGGCAGTATGCCGCTATGCCGAATATTTTTCCGACACGCTCCGATACCTCCGAAAGCTCAATATCTTCATCGAGGGGAGTTATATAGAGCGTTGACTGTGCGGCTGAATAGTCGAATTTTCCGAGACTTTTAAGTCTTCTCTTTACGTTTTTTATCAAAACATCCTCAAAGGTTTTCTTGTTAAGTCCTTTGAGTGCCATTTCTCCGTATTTTGCAAGCATTATTTCTTTCATTGTATTATCCTTTCTGATAATATATCAGTCATATTTTTTTAAATCTATTTTAAGTACGTTTACAACATAATCCTCTTCGTAAAGGTTTCTGAGATTTTGAACATATATTCTGTGGGACATTTCTATTTCCCTTCTTATGTCCTCATGCTGCATTATATACTCTCGTTTGAAGCTGTTGAACTTTAAATCCATTTTGACATCACGGATAAAATCTAACAGTTCTCCTTCGAAAAAAAATCTGATTAATGAGCATAACAGATCCCAGAAAATAGAAATTTTCGATTGTCTTCCTCTGTCAAAAGCTCTGTCAAGTTCTCTAAAATCTTTCATAATATTCTCCTTTCGACTTGTATCAGCCCCTTAAATTTTCCATGCCGTCTTTTAAAGCGTTTATAAATTCGTCAAGCTCCTGCACTGTCGTTTCGGCGGTCATGCTTATTCTCAATGCGCAGTCGGCACGTTTTCCCGTTATGCCGAACTGTCCGAGTACACCGCTCTGCTGACCCTTTGAACAGGCTGAACCGCTTGAAATATATATCCCTCTGCTTTCGAGATAGTGAAGCATTATCTCCGAACGCTTGCCCTGTGATATATTTATTATGTAGGGCGAACTGCTTTCGGGGGAGTTTATCTCAATGCCGTCAATCTCTGAAATTCTTCCGGTAAGATATTTTTTAAGCCCCGAAACTGTTTCGTATCTTTCGTCAATATTTTTTGAAAGCTTTTCGACCGCCGCACCGAATGACGCTATCGACGGAACGGACTCCGTACCCGAACGTATGCCTCTTTCCTGTTTTCCGCCCGTAACTGACGGGATAATTCTTATGCCCTTTTTTATATAGAGTACACCCGTACCCTTTGCGGCGTGTACCTTGTGACCGCTTAAAGACATCAAATCCGCCGAAAGTCTTGATACTTTCAGATTTAATTTCATATAAGCCTGAACGCAGTCCGTATGAGTTATTATTTCGGGGAAACGTTTTTTAATTATATTGAAAGTCTCCTGCACGGGGAGTATATATCCCGTTTCATTGTTCACATACATCATTGTGATTAAAACAGTGCTTTCATCGCAGGTTTTTATGAAATCCTCCGCATAGAAATTCCCGTTCTCACGGGGAGGTATGCGCAGAACCTCAAAGCCCTGTTTCTCCATATCCGAAAGTGTTTCGTCAACCGATGCGTGTTCAACAGAGGAGGATATTATTTTTTTCTTTCTTTTTCCGTAAGCAGAACATATTCCTCTTATGGCAAGGTTATTGCTTTCGGTTGCCCCTGATGTGAATATTATATTTGAGCTTTCCGTACCGATTGACGAGGCTATTGTCTTTCTCGCACCGTCAAGCATAAGCTGTGCGTCAAGCCCTGCCCTGTGCAGGGAAGAGGGATTGCCGTAATTTTCGGTCATAGCCTTTAAAGCGGCATTTACCGCTTCGCTGCACGGCTTTGTTGTTGCGGCATTATCAAGATAAATACTCATTTCATCTCTCCTTTCATAATACGTAACTTATATTATAACACATATTCACGCAAAATGCCATAGTATTTTTAAAAAAATATTGAATTTTTTAATGCACTGATTTCGCAGATTTTTTTATATGATTTTTTATTTTCGGGGTGATATAATATAATCACACCAGGCGGAAAGGGAAAGGATGTGATAGAATGAAAGGTTCAGCAAACCATATTACACAACTCACAGGATGCGACCCATGCTCATGATATTCATGAAAAGGGGTGAAATAAAAAATAGTATGCTTTCAATATTGTCAATTGCCAACAAGGTGACATGATTAATTCCGCTGTATCTTCACTGATGACAAAACGGCATACGAAACTAAAGGCACTGTCAGCAATTTTTTCCCAAATCTATAGTCATTGCCGTGGCAGGCAGAAAAAAATGCCGCTGTTTCTTATGAAACTTCTAAGGCGTGCCTTGTTCGCAGACTGTTTCTTCACGGCAGTCCGCAATGAATCCGCAGTATAAAAACGTATCCTACGCCGCAGACAGGGGATACAAAAAACAAAAATCAAAAAAATTCCGTGCATTGTCAAATGCTTATCCGCAGTCTTTTGAAGGCACTCACAGCAATTTTACATACAAACTGAAAATTTGTTTTACGTGCCTTGTATGAAGTCCTTGATTAAAATCCGCAGATTTTGCTTTTGTCGTTATGCAGCCAAAATACAAAAGGCACTTACAGCAATCCTTTGATTTCCTTTCACGAAATAAATTATGTGCCTTGTGTGTAATTTTTTGGGTTCGCAGATTTTTTTATATGATTTTTGTTTTTCGCCATGCTATAATAAAAAACGGCGAAAGGCACTTACAGCAACATTTGATGAATTTCAAAGTGTTTGATGAGTTTTACATTAAAAATTACCATGTGCCTTGTATGCCGACTGTTTTTTTCGGGACGGTTAAAATATATTAACGGCTCAGACAGCAGATAAAATAAAATATAAGGATACAGAAACGTGTAATTCGTAAGCACTTACAGCAATATGATTTATGAATTTCATTCTTGAGAAATGCCTTTTTTGTGCTTAGTTATGAACGACGTTTCGTACAGCAATTTTTTCCGCTTAATTATGTGCATTTCTCTCAGCTCTCGTTGATATGCCTTGTTAATTGCCGACGTGCAGACAGGTAAAGTTTCATAGCTTTAAATGGAGATGCATAATTTTTATGAGCCGTGTCGCAAAAATGCAGGGGCAGAGACAATCTGCCTTTGCTGCCCTTTAAAGGAGGATATTTATGCTTGATTACCTGAAAGAAGAAGCCAATCTCACTTATACCGAAAACGGTGCGCTCACTCACATGACTTCCGGCAAATCCTGCCTTGACCTTTTCTTCAGAGCAGGTGCTATGAGAGGTCAGGACGAAAGAACAATATATGAATGCTTCAGAAGAGCTTTTCAGGAATCCCCCGAAGCTGCCATGAAGATATTGTTCTTTGCAAGAGATATAAGAGGCGGTCTCGGCGAAAGACGTTTCTTCCGCATTGTCATGAAACAGCTTACATATGACGCTCCCGATGCTGTTGAAAGAAACCTCCCCTATATCGCCGAATACGGCAGATATGACGATTTGCTCCCGCTTATCGAAACGCACTGCTCGCAGTCCGTCTATAAGCTTATAAAATCGCAGCTTGAAGAGGATATTGCCGATATGAAAGAGAACAAATCCGTTTCTCTTCTTGCAAAATGGCTGCCCTCCGTAAATGCCTCCTCCGCCGAAACGAGAAAGCTCGGCATGAAAATAGCCGAAAAACTTGGCATGACCAATACCGAATACAGAAAAACTCTCTCAGCCCTGAGAAAGCATATCGACATAATCGAGAATTATCTCCGTGAGGTTGATTATTCTTTTGATTATTCAAAACAGCCCTCCGGTGCGATGTTCAAATACAGAAACGCTTTCATCAGAAACGACGGCGAAAGATACGGTGAATACATAAACCTGGTTCTCGAAGGCAGGGAAAAACTCAATGCCTCCACGCTCTATCCCTATCAGATAGTGCGCAGGATAGTCAGCAGCCGTTTTTACTCCAACGAAAAGCTTACCAATGAGGAGAAGCTTTCCCTCGATGCGTCCTGGAAAAGTCTCCCCGATTACGAGAATAACGAAAATGCAATAGCAATTATTGACGGTTCGGGTTCGATGACCTGCGACTGCGGAGGTGTTTCGCCGATTGATGTTGCATTATCGCTCGGAATATACTTCGCAGAGCATTCAACGGGACCTTTCGCAGACCATTTCATAACATTCTCCGAAAATCCCCGTCTTGTGGAGATAAAGGGAAATGATATAACCGAAAAGGTAAATAACTGTCTCAAATACAATGAGATTGCGAACACCGACCTTGAAGCCGTGTTTGACCTTATCCTCCGCACCGCCGTAAAAAATAAGCTCACGCAGGATAAGCTCCCTGCAAAATTATATATCATCTCCGACATGGAATTTGACTACTGCATATACGGCGGAAACAATATGACCATGTTCGAGGCTATGAGACAGAAATATGCACAGTACGGCTATAAGCTCCCCGATATTGTTTTCTGGAACGTTTGCAGTCACGGAAGAAATATTCCTGTGGAATTTTCCGAAACAGGTGCGGCTCTCGTTTCGGGATTCTCTCCCGTAATATTCAACATGGTAATGGGCGAGGCAATCTCCCCCGAATATATCATGAACAAGATTATCTTCAGCGAGAGATACGAAAAAATAAAATAACCTGCCTGTTTTTCCGGTAAATAACTGTCCCTGCAAAAATATTGACATTTTTGCAGGGACGTGCTATAATTACTGCGTTGAAAAACAATTAAATTTTGAAAGTTGGTTTTGTAATGTCAGATGAAAATTTTTTCCTTACTGTATTGGACTCGGCATCCAGACTTCCGCTGGTAAATGTTGAAAGAGACGATTTTTTAAGAAAGCAATTCAAAAACAGCGAGTATGATGTTGATGAAATAATAAGAACGGGACCTGTCAGTGCAGGTGTTTCCAGGGAAAAACTTAAAAAAATTGCAAAGGGAGTTATCCGCTACGAAAGCACACAGGTTACACTTATTTCAACTGCGGCAGGTTTGCCGGGCGGTCTGGCAATGCTGGGAACAGTTCCTGCTGATATGGCTCAGTATATGGGCTATCTGATGAGGGTTTCCCAGAAACTCATGTACCTCTACGGCATAGGTGACATCAGCGATATTTCCGACAGTTCAAAAAGTGCAGTAATTATAGCCCTTGGAGTAATGCTCGGTGCGGAGGGCGCAAACAACGGAATAAGAGCATTATGCAAAAGCTTTGCCGCAAATGTTGAAAAACGTATCGCACAGAAAGCACTCACAAAAGGTACTTTGTACCCGATTGTCAAAAAAGTCTGCGCCCAGCTTGGTATAAAACTGACTAAGCAAGGCTTTGCAAAAGCAGTCGGAAAAGCTGTTCCGATTATAGGAGGTCTGACTTCGGGAGGACTTACTGCCGTAACCTTCATTCCAAGCTGCAATCATCTTCTCAATGCACTCGAAGAGGAAATGTACTGCTGATACATACGATATTTCCCGAAACGTTCATGTTTCGGGCTTTTTTTTATAAGCCGCAGCCGTGGAAACAGACAAGATATAGAAATTTTTGTGATTAATTATTAATTATGCATTATGAATTATGAACTGAATTAAATTTGGTAAATATATACATATCACGGGGCGTTTTTAGGACGGTTTATATAAATTATGAAGAAATTATTAATTTTAACCGAATTGTAATATTTCCGTAATAGTTCTGTAATTAATTTTGTGCGAAAACAATGTATAATGTAAGTGTTAAGCATATTGTAGGCAAAAAATTTGAAAGAAGTGTGAAAGACATGAACAAAAAAATGAATAAATTCAAATCGGCAGTTCTCAGCGGTATGATTGCCGTTGGCTCTGTCGCTGGTTCTTTCGCAGCAGTTGCTCCCTCTCTCAGTGCATCTGCGGCAAGCACCGATAATTACGCAAAGCTCCTCCAGTACTCTCTCTATTTCTATGACGCAAATATGTGCGGTACAAATGTCGGCGAAAGGTCTGCCCTCACATGGCGTGACGACTGCCATACCTCAGATGCGGTTGACGGCGGTTTCCATGATGCAGGCGACCACGTTAAATTCGGTCTGCCCGCAGGATATGCCGCATCGGTTCTCGGTCTCAGCTATCACGAATTTGGCGATGCATTCGACTCAACGGGTCAGACGGCTCACCTCAAGGTTATAACAGACCATTTCGCAGAATTTTTCAAGAACAGCACAACCCTTTCGGGCGGCAGCGTTACCGAATTTGTATATCAGATAGGTGACGGAAATGCAGACCACGCAGAATGGTGCGCTCCCGAAATGCAGGGTCCTTCGAGCAGAACCAAATTCTCGACAAATTCGGGCGCAAGCGATATTGCAGCAGAATATGCCGCAGCTCTTGCCGCTAATTATGTAAACTTCGGAAACGAAGAGGATTTGACCTACGCAAAGGCTCTCTTCGATTTCTCAACAAAATACAATAAAAAGGCTACGGACGGCGTAGGCGGTTTCTATGACTCATGGGATTACTATGATGACCAGGCTTGGGCAGCAGGCTGGCTCTACCTCGCAACAAAGGACAACACATACAAGTCCTTCCTCAACACCTACATGAATACAAGCGATGCAGGCTCTTCGGGCATGGACGGCGGAAAGTGGGGTATCTATTCAACCCTTAGCTGGAATAACGTAAGCATGGGCGCAGGTATCTTGCAGGCTGAAATAAACGGCGGTTCTGACGACTGGAACAAGGTGACAACTTATCTTGACAGCCACGGCGGAAATTCCAGCGAATGGTACTGGGAAAATATGTGGGGCAGTGCAAGATATAACACCGCACAGCAGACAGCAGCTCTCATAGCCTCCAAACACGGTGCAAAGGATTACTATTCATGGGCAGCAGGTCAGATGGATTATATCCTCGGAAACAGCCCCTCCGGCAAAAACCTCGTAGTCGGCATGGAAAGCAACTCCTCACAGTATCCTCATCACCGTGCGGCTTCGGGCTATTCAAGCTTCGATGAAATGGGCGACAATACAACCTACAGCAGCAATGGTCATGTTCTCGTAGGCGCACTCTGCGGCGGTCCCGAGGATAAGGGAGGTACATATCACGATTCCGTTAAGGACTACTACTGCAACGAGGTAACACTCGACTATAACGCAACACTTGTTGCTGCGGCAGCAGGTCTTTATTCAAAGTACAAGACAGGCGAAGTTGTAGATACATCTTCTATCCCCGGCGTTGACGGAAGTGCAGTTACTCCGATAGTTACAACAGCTCCCCAGGGACAGGTAACAACTACCGTTAAGAGCGATGAAACTCCCGTTCAGACCACTACCACAAAGGCAGATACTCCCCAGCAGACAACAGCACAGCAGGGCAGCACGGGTTCTGACAAGGAAGCAAAATTGTCAGGTTCAAACGGCGAATATACATTCAATCCCGAAAATGCCGACACTATCGAAATCACCCTCACTATGAATTCGGGCGATACACAGGGCAACGGCGGTATCGGATTCTCCGATGCGGCAGGCAACTGGACACAGGTTGAATTTAACCTCAGCATAAGCGGCGGCAAGGGTACAGCAACCGTTTCGGGCGAAAAGCTCAAGGGTGTAAGCAATGCAAAGCTCATGATATGGTGGCCGGAATCCGCAACGATTGACAGCGTTGTTCTCCACTACAACAATTCAACCCCTGCTGTAACAACAGCAGCTCCCACAACAACTGCCGCACCCGTGACAACCGCAGTACCCGTAACAACACAGACCGAATCCGTTAAGAATGACTCGGACATCGTTTACGGTGACGCAAACCTTGACGGAAAGGTAACAATCTCCGATGCAGTTGCTATTCTCCAGTACCTTGCAAACAGCGAGAAATATCCCCTCAGCGAACAGGCAAGAAAGAATGCAGACGTTGACGGAGAGGGCGGTGTAACAGGTAAGGACGCAGCCGTTATCCAGAAAGTAGATGCAGGTATCTATGCTGCTTCTCAGCTTCCCATTAAAGGTTAATTAACATACAATAAAATCCGCTTTCCGTGAATGGAAAGCGGATTTTTTTAATTTGGAACAGATAATGTTATAATCATTACAGATAAATTATTTTTTGAGCGGCAGCTGTGATGCATCGTAAACGCCGGCATCGACAAGCTGTATAACACCTGCGTCCTTGCCCGTAACACCGCTTTCGCCGTCAACATCGGCATTCTTCATAGCCTGTTCGCCGAGAGCGTATTTTTCGCCGTTTGCGAGATACTGGAGTATAGTTACCGCATCGGAAATTGTCACCTTTTTATCGAGGTTTGCATCGCCGTAGAGTGTCTCTGTCTCCGCCGATACCGTAGTGGTAGTAACTGCGGGAGTTTCGTCTGTAGCTGTTGTGGTTTCCGGGGGGGTTTCTTCATCGTATTCAATATCGTCAACTATCGAGTAGAACGCCTCCTTAGCCGTATAGTCCTCATTGAAGAGAAGAGGATATTGTGTGTGTCTCCAGCTTTGGTCATCGGTAGTTCCCCAGAATACAACGGAAGATATTTTATCTGCGTATTTTACAAGCACGTCCATTATGTCGCTGTAATACTGAGCCTGTTCAGCGAAATGGTCTGTATCGGGTACTGTTGCGTCAAGCTCTGTTACCTGAACATCAAGTCCCGTTTCCGTAAATGCCTTTACAGCCTTTTCGTATACGCTTACAGACGGGAACGCATCGCTGCCCGAACGTGCATCAAGGTGCGACTGCATACCGATACCGTCAATGTAATGACCGTCAGAATTTATCTCCTCGACCATTTTAACGATTGCGGCGGTTTTCTGCGGCATATATTCGTTGAAGTCGTTGTAGTAGAGCTTTGTTCCTTCGGGGGCATATTTCTTTGCAAATTCAAAGGCAGGCTTTATGAATGAGTTGTCGCCGAATATCTGCACCCATGCGGAGTTATTTGAGCCGCTCTGACCCTGTTCGCCGGGCTTTCTCGGATTTCCGTCATCGAGCCAGCATTCGTTCACAACGTCCCATGCATAGAAGTTTACATCAGAATATTCTTCCTTTACTGCTGCGAATACATTCTTTATGTAATTTTCCATACGCTGGAGCATTTTTTCTTTTGATACCCATTCACCGTCATCTTCATAATTCTCCTTGAAGAACCAGTCGGGGGTCTGACTGTGCCATACAAGAACGTGACCTCTTACGGGGATATTGTTCTTTCTTGCGAAGTCGAGTATTGAGCTTGCGCTTGCAAGGCTTATCTGCGGATTTGTGTCATCACCGTCGGCAGCCATTGCAAGGCAGGCATTTTTATCGAGGAGCGCATCGGGCTTGAGTTCATTTCCTGCCGTAATGCTGTTGAAATGCTTGAGAATAAGCTCCTTTGTCGATGAGGGAGCGAGTTCCTTTGTTGTGACTGCCGTACCTATTTTGAAGTATTTGCTGTAGACATTCTTCAGGGATGGTATATCGGATTCGGGGTGATATACAGGGGCTTTCTTAACTACAAAATCATCAATGTAGATGTTGTCGCTGCCGCCCTCGAAATATACGCAGACATTTGTCTGACCCTCGCTGTAGCTTATCTTTATGTCATTGGCTTCCTGCCAGCCGTTTCCGTTGAAATTCGCAAGGTTCTCATAATGGTCAACGCCCTGTGAGTCCGTATACTGCAAGCTCATAGTAACGCTTGTATACCACTGACCCATTACCTTTGCGCTTACAAGAACTGCTACACCGGGGTCAACCTTGTCATCGAGACGGAAAGACGGGCCGTTCCATGATTTTGAACGTTCGCTTGCGCAGAGAGCCTTTGTGCCGCTGACTGCATTGTCCTCATTTACGGATAAAACAGTTGTGTCGGTATCGCCTCTTTTGGTGAAAGCAGATGCATCTCCGTCCTCGAAATCGGTTGCATATACGATGTCATCGGCTGCATCCTCGGCGGAAACGATAATTCCCTGCACGGGCGCAAGAGACATTGCAGCGCAGAGTATACCTGCGACTGCTGCTTTAAGATTTTTGCCTTTCATTAAAATCATTCCTCCATGCGGCTTATTGAGCCATTATATATATTACTATGAACGGGCATGATAACGCACAGAATTTTTAATATCCTGTCGTTTCTCCATGTCTGCTGCGGGCAGACGTGGTTTTTATCATATTTTTATAATTTCAAACTGCCCAATCATAGCAGACTACACAGATATTTTATCACAAGTATCTTAATTTGTCAATATTATATGTTGAAAAACAACAACTTTTGGCAAATTATCCGCAATATCAGAAAAGACTTCTTATCTCCTCCATGTTCAGCATGGGGTGAAAGGCTCGGTTCAGGGCAAAGGCGATAAGCTGTGCGGAACGCTCCGCAAGGCGGTCTATATTCCTCGGAGTTACGACCATATCGCAGTTTTTGTCCGTGCTTTCCGTTATATTTCTCAGGTCTGCGACAGTCGGCACGCCCACGGCTATGACGGGTATTCCGAGGGAATGGGAGGATATTTCTTTTCTTGAATTTTCCACGCCGCTGCCGGGGGATATGCCCGTATCGGTTATCTGTATCGAACGTCCGAGACGGTTTATATCCGAACAGGCGAGAGCATCGGCGGCGACAACCGCAGAGGGCTTTATCTGCCGGCAGAGTGCGGATATTATTTCGGCGGTTTCAATTCCCGTCTGACCGAGTACACCGCCTGCGAATACGCTCACTCTGCGCAGGGATTTGAGGAAACTGTCCTGCCGTCCGAGTTCGTCTCTCAAATGCCTTGTGGCGAGAATTTTAGCGGCTGTGAGTGGACCTATCGCATCAGGGGTTATATCTCTGTTTCCAAGACCGCATACAAGAATATCGCCGTCGGGGATTATATTTTCAAATTCCTCCGCAAGCTCATAAATCATCTCCGTTTCTTCATCGCTGAAATCGCCGAGATTTTTATATTCAAGCGTTATATACCTGCCCTTTCGCTTTCCCATGCTTTCAAAAAGACTGTCGTCATTTATGTTTATTTCGGTTATATCGAATACCTTTCCCCTTTTAATCCTCCTTACTCCGCCGCTTTTTTCATAATCGGGAGTTATACACTCGTCCGCCATATCGGTTCTCTTATACATAATATTCCTCCTAAATGAGCATTTTGAAATAATGCACAGAAATTTTTATATTTTGTCCTTGTTCCCCCCGCCGCAGGCGGGGGGAACACCGCTTTTTGTTGTACTTATTTATACATTATCACGAAAAATTTTAAATTTGCTCAATCATGGTTCTTCCTTTGTGCATAATGTCCTGTTTCAACATAAAAAATTTTCTGAAATATTTGGATTTTGCCTATTGAAATATCGGGATAAAAATGTTATAATTACTCTTGTCTCAGTATGACAACTGTGCGTTGCAGTTGTCGGGTACGCTTTGCCGTACTTATTATCTGTATCTTTCGGCTTTTTATGCCGATATTTTTAAGGAGGTGCAAACAATGCCGAATATTAAATCCGCTAAGAAGAGAGTTAAGGTTAATGCTACAAAGGCTGCTGCCAATAAGTCAAGAAAATCGGAGCTTAAAACCATCCTCAAAAAGGCTGACGCTGCTGTTGCAGAAAATGCCGCAAACAAAGAGGAGGCTATCAGAGTAGCTATCAAGAGAGTTGACCAGGCTTGCGCTAAGGGTCTTATGCATAAGAATAAGGCTGCAAGAAAAAAATCTCAGCTCGCTAAGAAGCTCAACGCTTCAAAATAATCCTTTGATATAAAATCAAATCCCCTGTCGGAAACTCACGTCCGGCAGGGGGTTTTAGTCTTTAATCAGCATTCCATATTAAAAAAATTGTTCTTACATCAGAACAATGTGCGTATATTATAAAATTTGTGAAATTTAGACAAATATATATATATATTTGTGTTTTATACTATTGACAAATGCCAAAAAATGTGATATACTTAAATCAAATAAGAGGTTGTCAACTGCCGCTTAATGGGGCAGCAGACATTACTCTGTAACAGGTATACACAAATTTGTTGTTTTGCGGAAGCAACAGTAACTTGAATTGGTGAAAGGGGAAATGTTTATGAAACTTAAGAAAATGGCTGCCGCTGTTTTGTCAGCATTGACCGTATTTTCATGCAGCACTCCCATTCATTCGTTTGCCTGGGGGTGGGTGAAACCGGGTTCAAGTGTTGAGGATATGGAAAAGAAGCTTGACGAATTGTACGGCGGAGAATTTGGAAAGTTTAAAGAATTTGAAATTTATGGATATTCCGATATATTTGACGGAGTAAGTAAAAAAGTTTTCAAGCTGGATGGCTGGTACAGGAGCGGCGTTGTTGCAAGATATGACGGAACGCTCATATACATGACAACCGAAAACAAGGCAGAAGTGAAAGCTTTTATCGAAGAAAATTACCCCGATTACTATCTTATGAATGATGAAGAAGAATATGATGAAAACGGTTATAATTTCGTGACATGGACTTATGACTATGATGAAAGCGGAAAGGATATATCCGATATTTGCAATGCGTTAAAAGAGAGAAATTTAATCAGCGCATTTGATTACAAGTTTGGTGGATACAGCTTTTACGATATGATGTTTAATCAAGGATATTTGACAGGCTACCCGACGAAATACAGTGATGCTATGGGTAAAAGGGAAGACCACACAGACGAGCTTATGCAGAAATTAAGTGGTTTTGTTGAGGAAAATAATCTTGATTTCGATGTTGTTCTCTTTGATACATTAAAAATGAGAACCTTTGGTGACGGAGTTAATGTTCCCTTTTATGAAATGCCGAGTTATGTTGATGCAGAGGGAAAATATCCCGATATTTTCTTTGACACTCCTCATGTGTGCGTTATTCCCAATGAGGGTGTCTCCGATTATGAACAAAGCGTTGTTGCAAGGAGAATAAAGGAAGAATTTGGACTTGATTCAATACTCGCCTGGGATCAGGCAATCGGAGACGGAGGAATAAGTTTTCCTGATGAACATATAGACATATTCAATGCGGTTCTGGGCGATGCGAACAATGACGGAAAAATGAGCATATCGGATGCCGTTGCAGTACTCTAGAACCTGGCAAATTCCGAAAAATATCCCCTTTCCGCACAGGGAAGATATAATGCCGACTGTGACGGCACAGACGGAATAACGGGTCTTGATGCCGCATATATTCAGTATGCGGACAAAGCCGAGGGCTGAAATCCGTGATTTTCCCCTCCGCAGATACGGGTAAAAAAGATAATTTTTGTGCATATTGCCTATGACATTTTTCATGAAAATATGCTATAATTAATATAATCAACGTGTAGTCGCTGTCTGACGTAAGTCCGGTTGTGCGGCTGCACGTTTTTTATTTTTAGGAGGTATCTGTATGTATAGCTTGAATGAAGCTGTTGTGTATGCGTCATACGGCGTATGCATAATCGAGGCAATAGAAACCCGTGATTTCAGCGGCGAAAATATCGAATATTACGTTCTACGTCCCGTGGGCGATATGAAAAATAAATTCTATGTCCCCACGTCAAACGGCAGTCTTGCGGAAAAAATGCGCAGGGTCTATTCAAAGGACGAGGTTGAAAAATTGATTGACGTAATGCCCGATGAGGGATTTATCTGGATAGACAACGAAATCCGCCGCAGAGAGGAATACAGAAATATAATAGAGTCGGGCGACAGACATCAGCTTGTTCAGCTAATTAAAACGCTCTATATCCGCAGAAACGAACTCAGCCGACAGAATAAGAAGCTGCGCTCCGCAGACGAAAGATTTCTCAGCGAGGCGGAAAATATGCTCTATGATGAATTTGCCTATGCCCTTAAAATTCCGAGAGATGAAGTGATAGGCTATATAAAGGAACGCATAGCATGAAAAAACTTCCGCATTTCTGCGGAAGTCGGCGGTTGTTATCATGTGAATTTTATATCGAATTTTTTCAGCCAGTAATCAAGCTGAATGAAAAAGGCTATAGTCTGCGGCAAATTCATAAGCTGACCGTACCAGCGGACATTATCCTCATGCCTTAACAATCTTTCAAGCTCCTCACGCTTTACGAGGTCGGTAAGGGGAGTATCTTCGGCGAGGATATTTTTCAGCTTATCGGTTACGGCGGTGAGGAATGCGGGGTTGTGCGTTTTCGGGTACGGGCTTTTCTTTCTCCAGAGGACTTCATCGGGCAGCCAGTCTTTCATCGCCTCACGCAAAAGACCCTTTTCACGTCCCTGCCAGTCCTTGTATTCCCATTTCACGTTATAGAGATATTCGGCTATTCTGTAATCGCAGAAAGGCACACGCACTTCAAGTCCGCTGTACATACTCATGCGGTCTTTTCTGTCGAGGAGTGTCTGCATGAACCAGTGAAAATTAAGCTGTGTCATTTCACGCATACGGCTTTCAAGCGGACTGTCGGAGGGGAGCTTATCGGCATAATCGGCAGTTTCCCTGTATCTTGAATATATATATTCCTCCGCATTGATTTTGTCCGAATAATAATTGCAGAGGAATTTTTTTCTGTATGCGGTACTCTGCGCCCATGGGAAACCGTCCGTTTCACGTATATCCTTGTCACGATACCACGGATAGCCCCCGAAAATTTCGTCCGCACATTCTCCCGAAAGAGCGACTGTGCCGTATTTTTTTATCTCACGGCAGAAAAGCAGCAGCGAGGCATCAACATCAGCCATGCCCGGCAGTCCTCTTGCGTCCACTGCTTCATCAAGGGCATTGACAAGTTCGGGGGTATCGACTACCGTCCAATGATGAACCGTTCCAAGATATTCGGTCATTTTATTTATATATTCGGGGTCACTGTTCGGCTGGAAATGCGATGCCTTGAAATATTTTTCGTTGTCTCTGTAGTCAACCGAGAATGTATGGAGAATTTTTCCGTTTTTCCTCATTTCGTCTGCGGCAACGGAGGATATAAGGCTTGAGTCCAGTCCGCCCGAAAGAAATGTGCAAACGGGTACATCAGAGACAAGCTGCCTGCGTATCGAGTCGAGGACGAGTTCACGGACATTTTCAACAGTCTGTTCAAAACTCTCGTTCAGTTCACAGGCTTTCAGTCTCCAGTATTCCCATATGTCAAGACCCTTTTCGCTGTAATATCCGCACCAGCCGGCTTTGAGTTCCTTTATATTTTTTATTACACCGCAGGAGGGTGTGCGCCCCGGTGCCGTGAGAATAAGCTCCGCCGCACCGATTTCGTCTATTTCATGCGGTATGTCGGGATATTCAAGCAGTGCGGGGATTTCGGAGGCGAATATGAATTTATCGTTTGTTACCGTATAGAAAAAGGGCTTTACTCCTATCCTGTCACGGGCGGCGAATATTCGGTTTTCGCTCATATCATATATGACAAAGGCAAATATTCCGTTGAAATAATCAACGCATTTTTCGCCCCATTTGATATAGCTTTTAAGTACTGCTTCCGTATCGGAATGCGTTTCAAATTCAAATTCATTTTCAAGTCTGCTGCGGATTTCCTGAGTGTTATAGAGTTCCCCGTTATAGACTATGGTATATTTTTTATTTCCTGCGGCGAAAGTCATGGGCTGTCTGCCGCCGTCAATATCTATTACCGCAAGCCTTGTGTGGACAAGGGCGGCATTTTTAAACAAGATAATTCCTTTCTGGTCGGGTCCTCTGCGAGAGAGAGCTTTCTGCATAAGCTCACAGGCTTTCATCTCCTCACGCATATCCTCCTTGAAGCTTATGATACCTGCTATTCCGCACATATGGATACCTCCGCCGCTTACGGCTGCGGCAAGCCGTTATATTTACTGTCTATTATATGAAAATTTTCTCATAATGTTTCTGCGGCGGAAAATAATATCGTTGCACTTGATTAACTTTCAAAATAAGTATTGACAAAGTAAATATCGTGTAGTATAATATAGGCATAACCTTATCAAGAGTGGTGGAGGAAACAGGTCCTGTGAAGCCCGGCAACCTGAATTTCAAGGTGCTAATTCCTGCGGTATTTCCGAAAGATGAGGATTTCTCCCATTGCCTTTTAAGAGAATGTCCGAACTGCGGATATTCTCTCTTTTTTTTGATAAGGACGGTTTTTCAATATATAAAATTTCCAGGAGGTAGAAATGAAAAAATTTTTCTTTACATCAGAGTCAGTGACCGAGGGTCATCCCGATAAAATCTGCGACCAGATTTCCGATGCAATACTTGATGCAATTCTCGAACAGGACGACAAAGCCCGTGTTGCCTGCGAAACTGCCGTAACCACGGGAATGATACTCTGTATGGGAGAAATTTCCACAAAGGCTAAAGTGGATATTCCCAGAATCGCCCGTCAGGTTGTCGCAGATATTGGCTATGACAGAGCTAAATACGGTTTCGATGCCCATACCTGCTCCGTACTCACAAGCATTGACGAACAGTCCCCCGATATTGCAATGGGAGTGAACGAGGCTTTTGAATACAGAGAACAGGACAACGAAGATGACGGTCTTTCAAACGGTGCAGGCGACCAGGGCATTATGTTCGGCTTTGCCTGCGATGAAACTCCGGAGCTTATGCCGCTGCCCATTTCCCTTGCTCACAAGCTTGCGTTAAGACTTACGGAAGTGAGAAAGGACGGCACTCTCCGCTATCTTCGCCCCGACGGAAAATCTCAGGTAACTGTTGAATATCACGACAACAAGCCCGTAAGAGTTGATGCGGTTGTCGTATCGTCACAGCACTCCGCAGATGTTTCCCTCGAAAACGTAAGAAAAGACATTGAGGAATTTGTTATCCGTGCGGTTATACCTGCCGAACTCATGGACGAGAATACAAAGATATTCATTAATCCCACGGGACGTTTCGTTGTCGGAGGTCCGCAGGGCGACAGTGGTCTTACGGGAAGAAAAATAATCGTTGATACATACGGCGGATATTCCCGTCACGGCGGCGGAGCATTCAGCGGCAAAGACCCGACAAAGGTTGACAGAAGTGCCGCATATGCCGCAAGATATATCGCAAAGAATATCGTTGCCGCAGGACTTGCCGAAAAGTGCGAGGTACAGCTTTCGTATGCCATAGGAGTTGCAAAGCCTGTTTCGATACTGGTTGACACATTCGGCACGGGAAAGGTTGACGAAAATAAACTTGCAGACGCTGTTTCAAAGGTATTCGACCTGCGTCCGACTGCAATAATCAAAATGCTCGGTTTAAGAAAGCCCCAGTACAGACAGCTTGCCGCCTACGGTCACATGGGACGTGAAAATCTCGGTGTCGCATGGGAGAAAACAGACAAAGCCGATGCAATAAAAGCTGCACTTGAATAATGCATAATTCATAATTCATAATTAAGAATTGTGTTGTCTTTAATATAATTTCCGATAATTATTGCCCCCGCCGTCGGCGAGGGCAATGATTTTGTGTGCATAAAAATTATGAATTATGAAGAGAACTGATTTCCGTTATTCCGTTTTCGGTGAAGTTGAGTACCCTGTCGCAAATATCAAGGGCGGCCGGACGGTGAGTTATAATAATTATGGTTTTGTCGGTCATCTTTCTGAGATTTTCAAGAAGCTGTTTCTCGGATTGCTGGTCAAGTGCGCTCGTGGACTCGTCAAGGAGAAGTATTGGACTGTCTGAGAATATTGCCCTTGCAACGGCTATTCTCTGCATCTGACCCTCCGAAAGACCTGCGCCTCGTTCTCCAAGAACGGTATCAATTCCGTTTTCAAGACCCGATATAAATTCATCGGCACAGGCGATTTTAAGGGCATTCATAATTTTTTCATCGTTTCCCGACTGCGATTTGTCCGCAAAGCTGACAATATCCCTGACAGTTCCCGACATAAGCTGGTTGCCCTGCGGAATATATGCGAAAAGCCTGTGAAATTCCGTACCAAGCTCATGGGTGCTGCCGTCATTGTAGGTGATATAGCGTTCGCCGTCGTCAAGTCTGTATATGCACATGAGCAGCTTTAGTGCGGTGGATTTTCCGCAGCCGCTGTGACCCGTAAGGGCTGCATATTCGCCCTTGTTTATGCTGAACGAGATATTTTTCAGCACGGCGGGCTGGTTGTCCTTTGTAAGGCTTTCGAGGTTTCCTGCGGCTGAATAATATGTGAAGTATGCATTTTTTATGCCTATGCATTTCATCTTGTTGTTGTATATATCGGCTATTTCGGACAGCGGGAGTGTATGCTCCGATATGTCATCATCGAAATTTTCAATTTCCATAAGTCTCTCTGCGCTTGCGGTCATGGTGTAGAATTTTGGAATATATACGGTTATGTTAGCAAAGGGCGACTGTATCTGCGATATAAGCTGTGTTATTGCCGTGAGCATACCGTATGATATTGTACCGATTAGTATTCCGTATCCGCAGTAGATTGTGCCGAAGATATACATTCCGTTCATAGCCGCCGCAAAGCCGATGTTGCAGATATTTGAAAAATTATTTTTTTTCATTCTTGCCGCCTTGTGGTCGGCCATTTTCTCGTCAGCCTCATCTTCAATCTGATTTTCTGCGGCAAATGAGCGTATTATCATCATGCTTGCGATGCGCTCCTGAAGAAATATCCGCAGCTTGCCGTCCTTTTCCTGCATATTCTTGTGAAGTCTTTTCAGCACCTTTCTGAAGCCGTATGTCAGCGTTCCGAGGACTATTCCTACCGGAACAAGAATGCAGGCAAATCTCCGGTCGAGAATTATCATCATCACAAATGCGCTTATTAATTTTACCGTCATGCCCGACAGACCGGGGATTATATCGGTGTAATTATTCGCAACGACAACAGTGTCGTTGGTGAGGCGGTTGAGCCATTCGCCCGAATGTACTGCGCTTATTCTTCCGAAATCCTTGCGCATTATATTATTCAGCAGACGTTTTTTGAATATATTCTCAAAGGTCGAGCGTGAAAGCTCCTCAATCCTGCGTATAAAAGCCCTTATGGTAATCTGTCCGATTACGAGGAGGATTATAAATATGCAGTATTTGACAAAATCATCTTTGCTGTGCGCTGCTGCGCTGTCAACTATATTTCTGAGCAGAAGGGCATATATAACTCCCGATGCGCCGATAAGCATCTGCAATACCGTAAGAATGAGAATATATAATTTTTTTTTTCGGGAACCTGCCACAGCCATTTTAATGTATTCTGTTTGTTTTTCATCTTGCTCCTCAAAATTATGAATTATAAATTATGCATTAAAAAAAGCACTTCCGCAACACGGAAATGCCTTTCATAAGGGTGGGAGATGGGATTCGAACCCACGGTCTTCGGGACCACAATCCGACGCTTTAACCAGCTAAGCTACACCCACCATATCAATAAATAAAAACGAAGCTCCCCGTCAACGGGGGTCAGTCCATATAACAGAGAGTTTCGGAGTGGCGCGCCTTGCTGGATTCGAACCAGCGGCTTACTGCTTAGAAGGCAGTTACTCTATCCAGCTGAGTTAAAGGCGCACAGGATAAAATCAGCAGCCGCAGCTGCTAAAAAATGGAGCGGGTGATGGGAATCGAACCCACGTGTTCAGCTTGGAAGGCTGACATTCTACCATTGAACTACACCCGCCTGTCTCATTGACAGATAATATTATATCACGGCAAAACGGAAATGTCAAGGGAATTTTTAAAAAAAGTCGTTATGCACAAAAAAATGCTCCAGTATGATTGCTATTTGCTGTAATTTGCAATATATGGCTCGTTCCCATGATTACAAAACAGAAACACTTTTGATAAACAGTTGACTTTTTAATAAGTTTGTGATATTATTATCTAAACGGATATTCCGTTGCATATGGCAAGCCTTTATATATTTCAAGGAGGGGTTTTTTATGGCTGATATGAATGAATGGGGAAATAACAGCAGTGCCGACAGCGTGTCGGGCGTTGAAAATGTCACAAAAGGCAAAAAAGGCAAGAAAATCGCAATAATAAGCGCATCAGTCCTCGCTGTCGCAGCAGGCGGCGGCGCAGTTGCATACAATACTTCCGACTATGTTAAAAATCAGGTTAAGCTCCGCATGATGAAGCCTGAAAAATATTATGCCTGGGTCAATGAGGAGAACGCTCAGGAATATGCCGCAAAGGTAAGGGAAAATTACGAGAAGTCAATCGAAAAGATGAAAGACGGTCAGAGTGCGGAGGTCGCTCTTAAATATGACGTGAGCGACGATATTAAGAATTACCTTATCGATGATTTGGGCTTTGAATACGGTGAGGACGATGAAGTCGATATGGTTATCGACATAATCAAAAATATAGGCTCGATTGAAGTCGGTTCGGGCACAGCCGTAAAACAGGGCGATATAAGCGGAAATATGTACCTCAGTCTCAATGATGACAAGCTTGTTACGCTTGATTACGCTATGGCTGACGGTGCGGCAGAGATGTTCATGCGCATACCCGAACTCACGGAACGCTGGCTCGGCATGAATATCGAGGATTCCCTTGAAGATACATACATGGACGATGAAACCCGTGCAATTATGGACGCTTACAAGGAATTGTTCAAAGACCCTGAGTCCTTTATCTCTCCCGAAGAGCTGGAGAATATGATAATAAGATACACAAAGATATGGAACAACTCGGTAGGCGAAGTTCAGCTTGAAAAGAGCGAGGACATTGCAATCGGTGACATAAACGTGAATTATACCGTAATATCTGCGGAGCTTACGGACGATAAAATGGTCGAAATTACGGAGAATTTCATCAATGAGGCTAAAAATGACGAGGTTCTTAAAAGAGTGATTGTCGATAAAATGCAGGCTATGACCGAGGACGAATACACTTCACAGCTTGATGAAATCGTAAGCGAAATAAAGGAACAGGCAGGAGACGAAACGGCGGTATTGGAGACTTATGTCGACCCCAAGGGCGTTATAAGGGGCTGCTCGCTCAAATCGGAAGATGCGGATATTGACTCAAGATATATTATAGGTCTCGAAGGCGACCAGGTAAGAGGCGAGGCTTATATTTTCGAGGACGGCGAGGAGATTTTCAGAGCCGACCTTAACGCAGTTGACAGCGGTGATAAATACACGGGAAATATGGACATCACGGCAGAGGGCGAAACGGTAAGCGTTGAATTTACCGATTTTGAGGTGGTTGACGAGGAAAATGGCTTTGTCAGCGGAGATATGACGCTTATCATTCCCGATGTTGACCCCATAGCACTTAACTTTACTTCGGACGGCTCGTCAATGTCGGTTTCAACCGATGTAACGGTCGAGGATATGAATATAGGCAAATTTACTTTCAGAATTTCGGCAGATGCAGGCAATGCTCCCGAAATTCCGGGCAGTGACGGTGCATATATGATAGACCCCGAAAATTTCGAGTCTCTTGCGGATTATGTAAGTCAGGAGGACACGGAAAACTTCGTGAGAACTATATGCACAAAGATAGGCTTTGACGATGAATTTTCGGACGCTGTCGCAAAGAGTGCCGTGTCGGGACTTTATCAGTAATTTACCGTGTTCGGGACTAACTGTCGAAATGCTTAATTTTTCCGGGAAAATTAGGTTGATTTGAACAAATTTTCGATACTTTTTGCAAAAGTACTTGACAAATCACAAAAAGTATATTACACACACACACA
>JAFUXL010000005.1 GCA_017470905.1 Ruminococcus sp.
CTCGGCGGTCTTGTTTATCCTGATAACTCCGCTTGTCAGATCCTCCTGAACATTTACATTGCTGTTCGCTTTGAGTGAAACAACATCGGTTGAAAGCTCATAGCCTGTGGGAGCAGAAATTTCCTTGACATAATACTGCTTGTTGGGCAGCGTTATCGAGCCTGTTCCGTCAGTGCCGATAGTGATCTCTCCGACCTTGTTAGTGCAAGCCTGATCGGTATAAACGCCGTACACAGCCTTTGAGCCGTCAATGGAGCTTGTTCCGCTGATCTTTACGCTGTTGTCGCTGCTGAGTACCTTTGTGATAGTAAACTTTACATCGCTCTGCGTGACACGAAAAGCGTACATATTCATAGCCGTTGCCTGCTTTCCGTCAGTTCGGTTATTGATTACACAGCCCTCCGAGCCGTTGGACTCGATTCGCCAGTGAGTGCCGCCCTCGCCTGTTCCGTCACCAACTGTATAGCTGTTGATGTAGGACGAATTTACGCCGATACTGAGCAGATAATCGACAACCTCCTGACGGCTGTTAAACTCTCCCATATATATCCATGAGTGATCCTCGCCGTTGAGATTGTCGGCAATTACCATAGAGCCGGGAGTGATAGTCGATCCGTCAGCACACTCCCAATAGGGACGCTCCGAGGACTTGATGTTTTCCTTTTCAACATCAATTTTAGAAGTGACTCCGTTGTAGGTTATCGTGCAGTTATCGTTGACAGTGAGCCAGTGCATAGTGTCCACGGGTACGGGGTTGTTCCACGAAAATCCGCTTGTGCTGTAGCCGAGGTGAGTCAGCGTATAGTACAGAAGTCCTGAGCAATCAACGCCCTGACCACGGACAAAGTCCAGTGAAAGCGGCTCGTAACTGCCCTGATAATACGCACCGAGATAACCCTTGAAGCCCCAGCCGTAGGGAGAGCCGAGGAGGGTTGCCGCCTGTGCTATTACCGCATCGGCAGAGGGGAAAGCATTGTTCTCTGTTGAGAGGGCTGCCCCTGCGTTCATGACAGTACCTCCGATGGAAGTACCGATCATTGAAGCGGCACAGAGACTTGCCATTATCCCTGCACCGAGTTTCTTGATTTTCTTTTTGAAATTGATCATTTCTTTTCTCCTTTTTTTAACGAAAAAAGCCGGAATATGCCGGCTTTCTCTTTCATGATATTTAGTTGCAGTGTAATTCAGCGTAGCTGTAATTGCTGATGATGCCGCTGTCTGCAATGTGCTGTCCGTCTGTATCGACAACCTCTGTGAAGCCGTAGTTGTAGTCGAGGAAAAAACCGCCCTCGGTATCAAGTACATACCACACTCCGTCCACATTTACGATGTTCGCCACATGACCGTACATTCCTGCGTCCGTACATACAAGATAGCATTCAAGCCCGATCTCACGGCATTGTTCATAGGTCTGACAAGAGTAATTGACGCAGGTGCCGTACCCGTTCTGCCGCATATATTCGTACACAGCTTCAGCCTTTTCGTAGTCGCTTCTGTCATCAGGAGTGACTGAAAAATCCTCTGTTTTTGGCTCTTCCGACTGGTTTTCCGTCACTTTACTATCCGTTTCACGAACAGTTTTTTCAGGAAGTGTCGTTCGGAACGGTTCGCACTCAGTGGTTTGAACAGTTTTCTCTGTTGGACGAACAGTTTCTTCAGTAACTGACGGTTGGAGCGGTTCACACTCAGTAGCTTGAACAGTTTTTTCTGTTTGCCGAACAGAATCCTGCATTTGCTGAACAGTTTTTTCCGTTTTATCGGCGTTATCCGCAGTCGGCGGCGATACTGTTTCCGCATCTTGAACAGCCGCTTTTTCGGGATCGACAGGCTCTTTTTCCTTTGCCATTTCTATTTTTTCATTAACCATTAGGGTTTCCTGTGTTCCCGATGCTGTTGGCTGTGTCACAGCTGTGGTCTGAGTTGTCGGGGAAGTCATACCCGAACCTGTTTCCGTTGTTATTGTTGTGACTTCGTCTGATATTTCCCCGTCCTCATTGCTTTCTTCTGCGGATATTCCGGCACTTGTGACACCTGAGTTGTCCGCAGCTTCATAGCTTTCTCCGCAGCTTGTGAGCAGGAGCAGTAGGGCGAGCAGGGCAGTAAGTTCTTTCATAATAACGCTTCCTTTCGGTGTTTTTTTCACCATACCACAACGGAAGCGGAAAGTCCAGACCCTGCCCATAAATTCTACCTTTCTGATAGATTACACAGCGTTTTTTACAGCAATTTACATACTAACCGATTCCAAATTCCGGCTCAGGCTCGTCAGAGAGTTCCTCTGCCTCATCGTCCTCGCTGATCTCCATTTCGGTCTGCTGACTCTGATTCACGGCGTTGTTGTACGCATTAAGCACAGTTTTCTGTACAGCCTCGAATGCTGATCTCGTAATGCCGTGGAAGATGTCCTTGTACTGCGTATTGCCGTCCCTGTCCTGATAGGAATAGTTCGGCATACTCACGAACAGCCCCTTTTGTCCCTCGACCACCTTGAGACCATGAACTGCAAACATTTTATCAAGCGTTATGCCCGCATATGCCTTAGTTGCAGATTCAGGGTTGTCAATAAGGCGGCTGATCTTAGTGCTGATCTTCATTTTTACCACCTCCTCTCGCTGAGATTTTTATGAACAGAAGCATATTGCTTCACATTCCCATTGATACGGATTCGTCCTCTGCATATTCCTCGGTGTCATCTTCGATCTCGGACTCACCCTCGCTGTAGTCCTCGGACTCTTCTTCCGATTCATCGTCAAGCTCCTCGGAATTATCTTCACTTTCTGATTCATCCTCGCCGTAGCCCTCAGACTCTTCTTCCGATTCAGAGTTAATTTCCTCGGAATTATCTTCACTTTCGGACTCACTCTCGTTTTCATCGAAAGCAAGATTTTCATCGTCCTCCTGTGAGGCAGATTCGTCATACTCATCAGCAATATCCGCAGAGCCATTTTCCTGATTATCAGAAGCTGCCTGTGTACTGCTGATCTGCATATCCCTGTCGAGTTCAGCACTTATCAGACCGAGAAAAAACTCCTTCTGCGTCATGTGATGGCGGTGGAGATAGTCCTTGATACGCTGATACATTTCCTCCGGGACTTGAAATGCGATTGTCCTTGTATTGCCCATGTTTTTCACCTCCTGCGGCTGTAATTTTGGGTGCAGCTCATTGTTCAGTGCCAGAGCGACAAATTCAGCCATTGTCATTCCTTTAGCTTCAATATACTGCCTGACCTCCGCATGGAGAGCTGCGTCGACCTTTACTGTTATGCCTTTTTTCTCATTCTCCGGCATCGGTATCGCCCCTCTCTAAGTAATTTTTTACTGCATTTTCTGTCAGCTCATCAGGCGTTACGCCCTGTTCCGCTGCCTGAGCCTCTAACAGCTCCGCATATGGCGGCGGTATATATATTTCTGTTTTCATAAGCACCTCCGCTAACTCTGAGAAATGCCTGTATCAAGGCTTTCTTCGCCATTTTCGCATGAAAGCTCCTCTGCTTCTTCATTTGTAAGATATATCAGAGGATAGTGAAACATTTCGGAATATTTCTCTATCTGCTCATCGGTCAGCGATACCTCAATGCCCTCACCGTATTCGTTCCGTCCGTTGCCGACAACCATAAATGTTCCCTGAATAATGAGGTCACCGATATGTCGGTTAGGCTTGTATCCCTTGAACAGAAATTCCTCATCGCAGTAAATGAGAACGTTGTCGTTATCCGTGAAGTACACAGGCTCAATAAGACCTCCGACCACGCTCTGCTTTGCTTTCAGCTCGTCACGGATCTCAGCGGTATACGGCTCTTTTCCGGTCTCGAAAATAAGGACCTTCAGCATATCACTGCGGTCAACCTTTGAAACATCGAAGTCTATCGGCTTAAAGCCAATGGTATCGCAGTAATAAAAGCCCATATTTTCACCATCACATATCTCAACTATGTCGCTTACCGACAGCGAATGCCCGTAATATCCGGGAGGAGGGCTTGTATTGCAGAAAGCGAAAACTCCCTCAATATCCGCACAGTTGACCATACCCCCATACACCTGACGATATATCGCAGGATCGATACCGCCCTTTTTCATTGCCGTATCATAGCTCATAAATTCAAGGTTGTTTTTATCCTTGCTGTCATTTATCTGAAATACCCTTATTTGCATTTTCGGTGGGGTAAGCTGTTCATATCGTGTTTTCGCCCACTGAGGTAGCTGCTCCGTATCGGCAACTCCTAAGAAGTCGCTGCGGTAGAAATAGCATTCCTCTCCGTCTGCAAGGAACTCTCCAAAGACCTTACTGCCCAGCTTATCGGGATAACAGCCGAAGCCGCCCGTTGCGTAGAAATACTGAAAATGCGGCTGTCTGAATTCCTCTTTCAGTGATTCGGGCTTGAATATGAGCAGCCTGCCTGCATAGTTCTTTTCATCAGGCAGGCACTTCGACCTGTCAAGCATTTTGTATTTACTCATCTTTCAAGATCCTCTCTGCACTCCGCTTTCACGGGACACTCATCGCAGTCCTCATGTGTACGGCAGTATTTTTCAAAAATATCCTCGTCAGTATCCTCGCTCATCTCTGACGGAAGCAGAGCTATCTCAAATCTGCCGGAGATAACAGTTATTGCAATATCGACCTCCGCACCATCCTCAAGGAAAACTCCGGGTACTTCGATATGCCCGTTGTCGTTAATAAACCCCTTTGTATATATAACATTACTGATACAAAACACCCCCTACATCGTCAAGGAACGAAAGCTGATGATACATATTCTGCCGTTCCTTTGTATCATAATTGCTGATAAACAACTCATCATAAACCGCACCGCCCTTGTATCTCTGCCGCAGATTATCTACACGGCTGATGCTCTCTATATGAATCCCGTTCAGAGTCCACAGTTCTCTGATCTCAGGACAATCATTGTACGAAATGAGAAACTTGCCCTTGCTGTCAATGAGAGTATCTCTGAGACGGATATGATCCTTTTTGGTAAAGCCAACGTCCTTGTAATAATTCTCCGTAGCATAATACGGCGGATCACAGTAGAAGAAGCTGACAGGACTATCGTAATGCTTTATCAGCACCTCGAAGTCCTGATTCTCTATAACCACCGACTGCAATCTCCTTGAAGCCATGTCAATTACAGGGAAGTCCGACCATATCGAATGCGGCTGACTTGCGAAGCTGTCAAGGCTGCTGCCGTAGCTGTAGCGTATCAGCTGATAGAACTTCGCCGCCCTGTCGTAATCGTGAAATCTCGGAAACAGACCTTTCTTGTGAAGATATGCTATCCACCTGAAATCCTCACGGGAGTTCAGCACATATTTCAGCTTATATTTTAGTCTTGCGGGATTATCGCGCACACAGCGGTACAGATTTACAAGATTGCTGTTAAAATCGTTAAAAACCTCGAAATCGTTTCCGGGAGATTTTCGGAACAGTACCCAGCCTGCGCCTCCGAAAACCTCGATATATTTTTCGTAAAATGGAGGCATACGAATAATGACATCGTCACGGAGAGCTTTCTTGCCTCCTACCCATGACATAAAACTATTCATAATCGCTCCTTTCCGCCATTTTAGAGTCTGCTCCGTATCTGCGGTGTACGGATTTTCGAGCAGAATTTTGACGATTTCAAGGCAAAAATCCGCAGGCATACTTGATGTATGGCAAGGATTTTTAACGCAGAAAGCGTCGAAAGAATGCCGAAAAGACATGTGCCGCCAAGATACGGGGCAGGCTCTTTGCCGGAAAGCAGAAAAGCCGCCCACCGGAGCTTCTGCTCTCCGGCGAACGGCTTTAGTTATTTTTCTTTGCCTTGATAAAGGCTTCTATCAATCCTTTCTTTTCATTGTAGTCTGCTGCTTCATTCACGGCACTGCAAAGCTCACGATACTGCCTGTCTGACAGCACAGTTTTAGCCTTTCTCAGCATGGTTTGGATATCTCCGCTGAGAGAAACGCTTGCTTTTTCGTATCTTTTTCTTGTGTACATAATACCTCCCTTCTACCATAATAGATCAGGACGTATTAATCTTGCATTCCTCCTTTTTGCTCTGAGTTTTGCCGGAAAACCGGCAATAGCCGTCACTGCTTTTGTATTTATTTTAGAGTTGATTTCAGCCAAAATTCATGCCTGTTTCTTCCAATTCTGTCATATCTTCCTCCGAGCAAGGCTCGACATATTCCATAATTATGGCGAGTGCCTTATTGTAATCTCCGCTTTGAGTTACCCTGTCGCACATTTCTTTCGCCTGATCTGCCATGCCGCTCCGTTTCAGCGTTTTTGAAGCCATTCCCATGACATTAAAAATGTTGGAATCAGCACCAATTATCGGACACATAGGCTTATCCCTCTGTTCCTGTACAAATCCTCCAAGCCTGTTGGGAACATAATCCGAAAGCCATGTACCACCGAAAATGTCATGTGTCTGCAAACGCCACATTGCCAGTTTCCCGATATCAAGATCAACGCCCTCGAACGGGAACAGCAAACAGGTATGCCCCTCATGCTCGAAAGCATACAGTTTGTTGAACATACTGTCATTTTTTAGTATATCATCTTCAATAAGTTCAGAATTTATTCTGTCTGCCCATTCCTGAAGATCGCCGCCGCAGCCCTGAAGGACAAGACCTTCTTTTTTGCTCATCGTTCTCAGCTTGTCAGGCTCTATCCTTATTATCTCTACTTCGGGAAGCTCATAGCATTTATCCATACTCATGCCCTCTCTTTCACAGTTATCAAAATGAATATTCCTGAAAGAGCTGTGCGTAAACACCGTACTTCTGAGGTCGCATCTTTCAAATTTTACATCACGGAGTGCAGCTTCTTCTGCAACAAGAAGATGACAATCACAGCCGCTGAAATTTATATTTTTCATCTCAGCAAAGCACATTCCTGCATCAGTGAGGTCACATAACTTAAAGTCACAGTTTCTGAATACCGCAGCATTAAACTGCTTTCCTGCAAATGACAGCCTGTCAAATATGCAGTTTTCAAGTACGGCACGTTCGCCGCTTTCCTCGTCCTCGTTCCAAATATTATGCTTCTTACAGATATCGTCAAGTTCTTCCTGAGTAACCTTTCTTTTTTCTGCCATTTCAGCTCACCCCCATATCCATAGATTCCGATTGACCGCTGTCGCTGCTCACGAATTCTTCCATAAGCATTGTTTCGCCAGTGAAATTCGGAGAGCTGTCATTATCAAACGATATATAGCCCTTTTCGCCGAGATCAAGCGGCTCTCTTGTTATGACAGAGCCTGCATGGTTGACCTTGACGCTTTTTTCAAGCGTACAGAAATTGCCGTCATCACCTTGCCTGAGATGATAACAGTGCAGTCCCTTCGGAATATCAGCGTCGGTCATTCTTCCGTTAGTGAACAGTGCCGTCTGCCCTGCGACCTCAACTACCTCAAATTCTTCATCGGTAAAAAATACATAGTCTGTCTCGCTTGCATTAAGAAACAGTGACCACTCGGAAGGATCGCTGCCCATGACACGAGCTGCAAACTCTATACGCTCCCTGTTACTTTCGGGATAGTATTCCCCGATTCGTTCTCCGTCAAAATATTCGTGCCTGCCGCAGTTCATGCCAATGTCCTCATCTGCCCATTCATGCTCAAGTCTGATATCAGGGTACATTTCTGATAGTTTTTGCAGTATCGGGTGAGGAGCAGACCACGCAGTAAGAAATGTCAGCTTTCCGTCCTTGAAGTCCGTTTCTTCGGTATATCCGTAAGAATTCCATTTTGTACCCCAATTTGCAATTGCCCAATTATAGCTGTCAACATTATCGGGCATTGGGATTATTTTGTTAAAATCAATAGAGCCTATGCCGTATTCCCCTGTCTGCACCTCTTTCAGCATAGTCCGTATGCGGCTTGCATCACCCGAAACAGCGATAATATTTGTAATATGATTCGGCATCAGATATCCACCTCCACAAAATCCTCTCTCAGCCGTTTTATGAGATACTGCTGTCCCTTGCCTGTGACAAGCGTCTGCTGATATGTTCTTGTAACTCCGCCTCTCTCATACACCGACTCCTTGACCACAAAGTAGCCTGCATCGATATACTTCTGATACGGAATATTCCTGTATGTCAGCAGCCTTTTTGCTCTCAGCCAGCGAAACATTCTTGTCCTGCCAAAATTGGAGTTTTCACCGAACGCCAGTTTAGCCATAGTTCCCACATCAATGCAGTTGCTTGTATCGCCTACCTGATTTGCAAACTCCACAAGCGGCTGATCGTGGCGAATACGGTCATTGAGCTGATTTATTACTCTGCACTGTAGTCGGAAAAGCTGCTTTATCGGCTCATCTGCAAAGGGGAGATAGCTCTCCACGAACATATCCTCGTTGCTGACATATCCTCCTGTTCTGCGGATAGTCGGGAGTACCTCAGATGTTATCCAACGCCTGAATCTTTTTGCATCGGGCATCTTGCTTTTAAGCACAAGGCTGTAAAAACCGCTTTCATTTATAACTATCAGCTTCTGCTTGCCACCGGGGGTGACCGTTTCGTTCACCCCTTTATCTTCATCGTCAACATGGTCACGAATTGCTTTAAGCGGATTGGTATATCCGAGAATTTCAGCCACATCTTTTCCGACAAGCCAAGGCTCGCCGTTTATACAAACTGTCCTCACCTTGCCGAATTCTTCATTTTCAAAAATCATTAAGTTCTTCATCATTCTTATTTTCCTCATCGATTTGTTTTATAAATTTTCCAAGAGCTTCGATAACATTTACAGTAACAGCATTTCCAGCCTGCTTGTAAAGCTGTCTGTCTGAAACTCCCGCCGCCTTTGCCTTATAGAATTGCTCATCGGTGAATCCCTGAAGCCGCCAGCTTTCAAGAGGAGTGAATCTGCGGACATATCCCTTGTACTCAATGCCATTGATTTCCGCAGTTTTCACAGCATACAGATTATCGGACATTGCGTCACTCGTCATGAAATAGAATCCCTGATTTGCACTCGGAGTTACTGTATGTGCGATGTTCCGTCCGACTCGCCCTCTCCTTGAATTGATATTCGGATATGACAGGTCAATGCTGTCGCCGGGGAGTGCGGTCATATATCCGCTTTTGGTTTTCACCTTTATGGGTATGCCGTATTTCTCCTGCAATAAAGAAAGGCTGCCACTTATTGTAACAGCCATATCTTTGCTATATATCGTTATCTTTTCACTATCAGACCGCCGAGCTGCTTTTCCGAAAGGCAGTATTCTTCCTTCGCACCTCTCTCGATAATATCCGATAATGAACACTCTTTTCCGCTGCTGTGCAGAGCCAAAAGCTGTCCCGTCAAGCACAGACCATGCGACATCATACCCCATTCTCTCCAACGTGCCGAGGATCGTTTTAAATGTCCTGCCTCCGTCATGGTCAAGCAGTCCGGGTACGTTTTCAAGCAGCAGATACTCAGGCTTTTTAACGGCAGCGATGCGAGCAATTTCAAAGAAGAGAGTTCCTCTTGCGTCATCGAAGCCTCGCCTTGTGCCTGCCCGTGAGAATGTCTGACATGGGAAGCCGCCGCTGATAAGGTCGATATCAGGCAGTTCTTCGGGAACGATTTTTCTTGCGTCATCAAAATACACCTCGCCTTCGGTGTCATACATTGCTTCGTATGACATTCTTGCGTATTTGTCGATCTCGCAGTAGCCGACACACTTAAATCCGCCTGCTTTTTCAAGTCCTGAACGGAAGCCGCCGATGCCTGCGAACATATCAAAGAATCTTATCATACGCCCCTGAGTTCCTCATCAAATCTCCTGAGCCGCTTTCCAAGCTCCTCGACCACATTCACGGTCACAGCATTGCCTGCCTGCTTGTAGAGCTGTGCATCGGACATTCCTGCTGCACTGACTTTATTGAATTGCTCCGTTGTAAAACCCTGTAACCGCCAGCACTCTATAGGCATAAGTCTGCGTATTCTTCCACGATGAATTATGCCGTGCCTGTCAGTAGCTGTCAGCGTGAACATAGGCTCATTCGGCTCTTTTATCCTTCTGCCATTCTGACGGGTTGTCTCCTTGAACGGATTGAGAATTGCTCTCGGTTCTTCTTCGACAAGAACTCCCGAACGCTCACCCTTGTGAGTACCTGTGCTTACCCCAAGGTCATATCGGGTATGGATACACCTTGCAGTGTCAGTTATCTGAGGATTCTCGTTCAGATCACAAAAAACAGCGGAGTGTTCGCCTTTTCGGGAACTTACTCCGCTGTCCTGCCTTGCCGTTATACATCTTGCTGTTTCTGTTAAGTGAGGCGGAAAATTCATATCAATTAGATACAGACCTGTCTTGCCGCCCATACCGCCGCTGCCGCTGCACTGAGTTACGGCAAGCCCTTCGGGATCATATACTCTTGATCCCTGACTTCCGCTTATGAGCTGCTTAACTTTCCGGCTATTTTCCTTGTCGCTTTTTCCGAAAGCCAGTATTTTTCCGGAACAGTCTGCTCCAAGACATCCTGCAATGTACACTCGTTTTCTCGATTGCGGAACGCCGAAGCCGGAGCTGTCATGCACAAGCCATTCCACGCAATACCCCAGCTCTGAAAGCGTTTCAAGGATGACTCTGAAAGTCTGCCCTTTCTCAATACATAGCAGTCCGGGTACATTTTCAAAGATAAAATAGCGAGGTCTTTTAGCTTTAAGGATTCGGGCAAGCTCAAAGAAGAGATCACCTCGCTCATCGGCAGTTCCGAGCCGTTTTCCTGCAACCGAGAACGGCTGACACGGAAATCCTCCAACGAGGAGGTCAAAGTCTGTAAGTCTGTCTGTATCAATATCTCTGATATTTTCATAGAACGCCTCACCTCCGGTTTCATATATCGCTCTGTAAGCCTGCTGTGCAAATCGGTCTATCTCGCACCAGCCTACAAATTCATATCCTCCCGCTTTCATCAAGCCTGAGCGGAAACCGCCTATTCCTGAGAAAGCGTCGAATACTCTTATCATGTATATGAACACCCCCAATCATTATTTTTTTCGGGACATTCCTCCTTTCCTTTAATATGTAAAGTACCGTCACTGTGGACGGCTTTCCGCAGTTATCACGTTTGTGAAATCCCCATATCCTGTTCTTCTTCATCTTCCTGTGCAGGAGCTTCTTCCGGCTGTATGATATGGAATTGATCTTCACCGATAATCAATCCCAACTGCCTTCCGTTATCCCATTTCGTATGGACAGTTCCGATATCATCGACTTCCATAACAGTTCCCTTTGTTCCGGACGGAACAGGTTGGGGGTCATCTGGCATATAGTCAAGCTCCACTCTTGTTCCGGGCGGATACTTCTTTTTATAGCGTTCGATCTGTTCTCTTGACGGAAATCCATTCATGTTATCAGCCTCCTATCTCCATATCCTGAATATCATCTGTCTGACCGCACACAAATACAGGCTCGATCGACCAGCCGTTTATGAACCATATATACACGAATATTCTGCGGAATTTAGCTGTTTTCACGCTTTTATTCTTTAGCTGCTCATGTGCTTCAACTACCTGATTCTCCCACCATTCGCACAGCTCATCAAGTTCCGATTCTGTCAGCGTCCCCGAACATTTGCAGTTCAGCACAAGCATGAGCCTGCCGTTTATTTCCTCAACAGACGGAGCAGCAGACAGTACCTTTCTGCCCACCTCGCTGCCACTGCCGAACTCGTCTGCAAGGCTGTATTTCTGGTGAAACAGACCCCAAACAGCGGTGCGGATTTCATCTATACACTTCCGCTTTTCGGGCTCTGTCATTATCCTGTAGTCCTCGCCGCCGTCCCACGGATTTTCATAGGGAGCCTCACTTTTGGCGGCTATGGGTGATAACAGCTTTAATTTGATATATTTCACTGATGTTTTCATTTCTTTACCTCCGTTATATAGCAATACCGCTATATTCAGCAGTTTCTTCATTTTCTTCTTTCTGTGATTCTTTGAGCACTGTCAGTTCTGTCTCGATTGCATTGCAGATAGTCTTTGCTGCCTCCTGTATTTCGTTCAGGAACCCCTTGAGATGTTCAAGCGGATTACCTTGACTCCATGATGCGATATATGGAAAAGAATAGCTGCTTGTATCCAATCCGAATTTTTCTGATACAATAAAAGCTATAGATTCTGCCTGCGTTTCTTTGCCTCCCCTTGAGGAATTTAATGTTGCAAGTTTTTTGTCGGGATCGTGGAGCAGACAGTGTGCAGCTTCATGTACAGCAGTTTTTATGGTCTGCGCTCCGTTCATTCTATTGAAAATGAAAGACTTGACATATTCAAGAATTTGAGATATAATGAAGGTGAAGCTATGAGAATAATTTAATATTAAAAGGTTGATTTCAATTATTATCGACCAAATTTATTATCGGTTTACAGTGTTATTATGAAAGGGTGTCTTTTATGTTAAAAAAGAAAATTATAGTTAAAATAATATCATTTATTATTGCGGCAACTGTTGTTTCAACTACTGTATCCTTTGATACGTTTGCAGAATGGAAACAGATTGGCTGTATAGGTGATATAAACAATGACAGAAAAGCGAATATCGCTGATTTAATCCTTCTTTCAAAACATCTCCTCGCACAAAATGCACTTACAAATCAAAATTCCTATTACGTTGGAAATTCCAACGTTAAAATAAACGATGAGGAAAATTCTAATGTAAATGATTATTTTCAGACAGCCGATATAAATCAGGACGGAACGATAGATGCGTTCGATTTAGTTTTTCTTAGACGCATCATAATTAATGGAGGTAGCAGTTCTGACGTTTACAAATGGGAGGACGATATTTCGCTTAAGGAAAAGCTGAACGTTGATAAAGATACCTTTGAATATGATTATGTTGAGGGTATAAAAAACTTCATTGCCGACCACTATGAAAAAAATATGGGATATTCAGTATCAAAAGATTGCGTTATCTCATACAATGCTGACAGAACGGTTCCGGGTACTTTTACGGGAAGAGATCCTGTGGACATTTACCTGACAACAAGCCATGATTCCTATTGGTGCAAGATTGTTTTCCAACTTTCACATGAAATGACTCATTATCTTGTTGCTGAATACCGTCCGGACTCAGACGGATATATTTCATGGCTTGAGGAAACCATATGTGAAGCCATGTCACTGTATTTCCTCGACGTGTTTTATGCTGAATACGAAAACACTGAATTATACAGTGAAAACAGCGACTATGCCAAGTATTTCAGAGAATACAGGGAAGAAGAAATGGAAGCGGAGATGGAAAAGGTAACAGGATTGGAATATTCGCTTTCAACAGCCAATCTGAATGCTTTGAAAATAATCAACGAAACAGGTATGACACACAGAGAATACAGAACTTCTGAAATGCATATGCTCTATTCATATATAACGCCCAAAAATATCGAGGGACTTTTGAAATACCGCAATTTTTCGGATATGGAAACTCTTACTCTTAATACGGTAGCTTACAGAGCCGCTTATCCAAATAATGAAGCAGTAGATTACATATGCTCCGTTTGCGAAGGAATAATTAAAAATACAAATAAGTAACTGCGTACAGTTAAGCACTCCCATGGCCTCTCCGTCAACGATTTCAAGAGATACAAAAGCCGATTTTACCTTATCATACATCGACTTATCCTCGTCATAGTAAATCATTATTCCACGCTGTGAGTCCTCGTTGCAGTATCGCTCTGTAAAACTTTTCATCTCCGAAAAACACTGCATCTTCTCGTAATCATCAAGTTCTTCCTTATGTTCATACTCATCGGAAAATTTAATTACCCTTATCGTCGAATAGAAAGTCAGGTCAAAGCTTTCGTGGGTCTGCATTTGAGGAGATTCTGCAATACTTTCTGTCTGCTGATGAAGATAACTATCAACGATCATCTTTGCACAGGGAATATACTGTGAGTACCTTGCATATGACGACCCCTCCGAGTTGATGAGAAGTCCGTCACCGCTTTCATCGTCATAGACCAGCAGGCAGTGAATTCGACCCTGAGAGTCACGATACATCGTACCGATAAAGCGGATGTTGCTTCATCTGACTAAACAACGTTTTCGGGATCTCGATTGCTTTCTCGACTATACATTCTGCCGTTCTGTACTCAGGCTCTTTGCACACGAGTATTGTGTTCAGAACAAGTTTATCATTATTTTCCATTAAACTGCCTCCATTCCGATTGATTTTTATTTATAACAAAAAAGAGCCGTTTTTATCGGCTTCTCAACTTTGTGAGATACCAATAAAAACGGCTCTGAAACTTTGTGTATTATTTTTTCCCAATTTTTCGAGACTTTTTTCTTTTTCTGCCCAGTGTTTCCGAAAACTACTACGAAAAATGGATTTCGTGGGTTCAAATCCCTTTAGATACCAAATGTCATCTACGGTTTTCACTATAAAAATTTCGGCAAATGAGTACCAAAAAAGCCCGATAAATCGGGCTTTTCGGCGATGTCATCTATTTTGGTACATCAAGTTGGTGACCCGTACGGGAATTGAACCCATGATTCCGCCGTGAAAGGGCGATGTCTTAACCTCTTGACCAACGGGCCGTTAATGGTAGCGGCAGTAGGATTTGAACCAACGACCAATCGGGTATGAACCGAGTACTCTAGCCAACTGAGCTATGCCGCCGTGTTAGCCGCATAATCACCTGCGACTTAATTATTATACTACAGGGAAATAAAAAAGTCAATAGCAAAAGCAAAAAAACGTTATATATAACAAAAAAAAATTAAAAAATATATGTATTTTATTCAATATGCTGTCGGACTTGCGGAAGCGGCGGTATATGGGCAGATTGGCAGCTTTATGAAATTCCAAAAATCGGAGAAAAAAATTGTTATATTTGTAACAATCAACAATTTTAAATAAAAAATCGGCTTTTGCTTGATATTTTCGCTTTTTGGTGTTATAATGATATTATTCGGAAGAGAATGATTTTGGATTAATTCCGAATTTACAAAGTAATTTGCGGAGGTTATAAAAATGGCAGAAAATAAAAGCGGTAAAAAGATAACTATTCTCGGCGCAGGAAATGTCGGTGCAACTATTGCGTATACATTTGCGGTTGCTGGAACCTGTTCCGATGTTGTTCTCATTGACATAAACAAGGAAAAGGCAAAGGGAGAGGCTATGGACATTCGTCAGGGTGTTACTTTCAGTCATAATGTTGAAATATGTGACGGTACATATGACGATGCTAAAGGCTCGGACATCGTTGTTGTAACGCTCGGACTTGCACGCAAGCCTGGACAGACGAGAATAGACCTCGCACAGGCGAATGTAAATATCGTAAAGGACGTTATGCCGAAGATAGCACAGGCTGCGCCCGATGCGATATATGTTGTTGTAAGCAACCCTGTTGATGTAATAACCTATACGATACTCAGATGCACCAATCTTTCACGCAGTCAGGTAATCGGTTCGGGTACTGCACTTGACACCTCACGTCTGCGCACGAGCCTTGCCGACCATGTAGGCTTAAGCCCCAACAGTATCCACGCATATGTATTCGGAGAACACGGCGATACCTCAATGATACCGTGGTCGATAACCAATATCGCAGGAACAGCAATGGAGGATTACTGCAAGGATCAGAACCATGCGGATATTGACAAGGAAGAAATAATCCTCGAAGTACGCAAGGCAGGCAGTGAAGTCATAAAGAGAAAGGGTGCTACCTTTTACGCTGTTGCAATGAGCGTAAACAAGATATGCGATACCATTCTCCGTGACTCAAACAATATCATAACAGTATCAACCTATCTTGACGGAACATACGGAATAAGCGATGTATGCTTGAGTATTCCCTGCGTGATAGGCGCAAACGGAATTGAAAGAGCAGTTCCCCCTGCTCTTACCGACGATGAAACGGAAAAGCTTAGAGCAAGTGCCGATGCCCTGAAAAAGGTAATAGCGCAGCTTGAATTTTAATGAGACCAAAAATTTCCCTCTGTCTACGGCAGAGGGAAATTTAAAATAAGGAGGTATTAATAACATGAATTACGCTGAAGAGTCGCTTAAAAAGCATTATGAATGGAACGGAAAAATAGAGGTCATATGCCGTGCGCCCCTCGAAACCAGGGACGATTTGTCACTTGCCTATACTCCGGGAGTTGCACAGCCCTGTCTTGAAATTCAAAAGGACATTAACAAAAGCTATGAGCTTACAAGACGTTCAAATCTCGTGGCGGTTATTACGGACGGTACGGCAGTACTCGGTCTGGGCGATATAGGCGCAGAGGCAGGCATGCCCGTTATGGAGGGCAAATGCGCTCTTTTCAAAGCTTTCGGAGATGTTGATGCAATACCTCTCTGTATACGTTCAAAGGAAGTTGACGATATAGTAAATACGGTAAAATTAATATCAGGCTCATTCGGCGGAATTAATCTTGAAGATATTTCTGCACCCAGATGCTTTGAGATAGAAAAAAGGCTGAAGGAATGCTGTGATATTCCCGTATTCCACGATGACCAGCACGGCACGGCGGTTGTAACTCTTGCGGCAATGCTCAATGCCCTGAAGCTTACGGGTAAGAAAATAGACGAAATACGTGTAGCTGCAAACGGTGCAGGTGCGGCAGGAATTGCAATTGTAAAGCTTCTCATATCAATGGGGCTTAAAGATGTGGTAATCTGCGACAGACAGGGAGCTATATACAAGGGAAGAGAGGGTCTCAATCCGCAGAAGGCAGAAATGGCTGAAATAACCAACCGACAGATGAGAAAGGGCAGTCTTGCCGATGTGATGAAGGGCGCAGATGTTTTCATAGGCGTGTCGTCCCCCAATTGCGTAACGCCCGAAATGGTGAGAAGCATGGCTGAAAATCCGATACTTTTCCCGATGGCAAATCCCACCCCCGAAATAATGCCCGAACTTGCAAGGGAAGCAGGTGCGGCTGTTATCGGCACGGGAAGAAGCGACTATCCCAACCAGATAAATAATGTCCTTGCCTTTCCGGGAATTTTCCGCGGCGCACTCGATGTAAGGGCAAGCGATATAAATGACGAGATGAAAATAGCCGCCGCAAAAGCCATTGCGTCATTCGTGACGGACGACAAGCTTTCGCCAGAATATATAATTCCGAGCGCACTTGATAAAAATGTTTCAAAAGCAGTTGCGGAGGCTGTCGCTCAGACGGCAAGAGATACGGGTGCTGCGAGGATATAATCATGGACGAGAGAAAAATAATACTCAATGCGATAGCTTGCCTTGAATATCTTTCAAAGGGAATTGACCCGATTACAAAGCAGCCCGTTTCCGAAAACGATATTGTCAGAAAATCCGCAGTATCAAAATATCTTTCCTATTCCGCAGAAAAGCTCAAATCAATGCTTGATAATGCCGGTAATCGTGAAAATGCCGCCGCTCCCGAAAGAATTGTCTGCGATGACACGGGAGAGGTTCTGTGCATTGGCGAAATAAGAGAGAAATTAAACCGCAGTGCAGACCCGAAGTCTGTCGGATATATTGACACTGGTACTCTGCTCGGCTGGCTTGAATACGGCGGATTTCTCGAAAAGCATGTTGACGGAAAGCATTATATCATCACCGAAAGCGGAATGGATGCCGGTATTTTTCCGCAGGAAAGTCCGAGCGGCGGTCTTGTGTTCTGTTATACCCCTGACGCACAGCAGATGATATATGACCATGAAACGGATATAAGAGAATATTATGAACAGTACGGCGACAAGAGAGAACCCTTTTTCATATCCCCCGAAAGAAAATCCCTGCTCCGTGCTGGCGGTGATACCGCAAAAATCACAGATATTGCAAATTATCTCAACAGCTTTGCCGATTTGGAAAATTATAAGCCCATAAAGGCTATGAATATAAACCGATGGCTTTTATCAAAAAATATGATTTTCCGCAATGACGAGCAGCGCAAATATTTCGCCACAGACATCGGCACGGATAATGGCTTTTCCAATATAAGAATAAAGGATAACAGATACGGCAGGCTCTGCTATACCTCTGCGGCATGGCAGTACATAATTGACAGAATTGACGAGCTTATCGAATATAACAGAGAGTTATGACTTTAAAGGAGGAAGGCTATGAAAGTATCAATTTTTTCAAGGGAAATGACTGAAGATATGGTTTCCGCAGGAAAATTCCCCGAAAATACCGCCGTGATAAGCTTTTTCGACCCCGAAATAAAACATATAGACAAGGACTACAAGCCCGTTGATTACAGCGGTGTCTGCGATTATGTCTTTTACAGCGAAATTGACGACCTCGACCTTGATGTGCTTGAAAGAAAGGGCTATACATACGATACATACTTTCCCGAAGCCGATGAACTTGCAAAGTTTATATACAATGTCCGTAATAAGAATATGGATATAATCTGTCAGTGCGAATACGGTCAGAGCAGAAGCGCAGGCTGTGCGGCGGCAATTCTGGAGCATTTCTTTCATACAGGAATTACGGTCTTTGCCGATTACAGATATTATCCCAATCAGCTTGTCTACCACAAAGTACATGACGCACTCGAAAAATTAATGCATAATTCATAATGCATAATTCATAATTCGTAACTGTAAATTAGCATTTTAAAATAATGCAGAAAAATTTTTGTATTTTGTCTTTGTTCCCCTCGCCGCAGACGGGGGGAGCATATTTTTTATTATGTTTTTGTGTATTATTACGAAGAATTTCAAATATGCTCAATCATGGTTTTGAAAAAATCGGAAAAACTCTCCCTGCCTACAGTGGGGAGAGTTTTCTGATTTTATTTGTTTACCGTTTTGTTGTTGGTTCTTCCGAGTATATAATCGGTAGAAACATTGTAAAAATCCGCAAGTGTGAGAAGGTGTTCAACAGGAATTGTCTGAAATCCACGTTCATAACGTGAATATACCGTCTGGCTTGTATGAAGAAGAGCAGCTATTTCTGTCTGGTTCATGTCCATATCCTCACGCAAATCCCTCAGTCTTTGAAAATACACAATAATCACCTCCTCTGTTTGTTTAATGTGCCGATTTTTGTTTAAAACTATTCGGTACTATTGACTTTATCATGTTTTAGTTGTATAATAGACTTGTTAGTACTTTTTAGTACTAAAAACAAAATATCTGTGATTGAGCGGATTTGAATTTGTTTGTTATATATACAAAAAAAGTATGATAAAAAGCAATGCCCCCACCTGCGGTGGGGGAAACAAAGACAAAATATAAAAATTTTTGTGCATTATTTAAAAATGCTCATTTATATATAGAAAACATAAAAATTTTGTGCGTTATACAGGAGGTTCTCTATGGCAAAAGGAAGTAAAAAAGGCGGTTGTTTATCGGCTGTAGCTGTGGCATTATTTGTGTTATATTAGTGCCGGCTGTTTCAGGTTCAAAAAAAGACAAAACCGAAAGTTCTTCATCTGTCGGCAAGGTAAGCGTTGAAAGTTCGGAAAAATCCAATGTGAATTATGATACGGACAAGGAATATTCGGATAATTCCTCCGATGAAATTTCAAAAGAAGAAAATCAGACGGTCTATGATGACGGGCAGATAAAAATTACTTATACGGGATATACCGCAGAAAAAACTTTTTCAAGCGCAAAAATGGGATTTTTAATCGAAAACAACAGCGACAAAAATATAACTGTAAGTAATTTTAACTTGAATGTCAACGGCTATACATTTGATACATGGTTCTATGAAAATGTGCCTGCGGGAAAAAAGACAAACGCTGAAATGAGTATTCGGAATACAGAACTGAAGAAAAACGGAGTTGAAAAACTCGGAACTCTCGAAATGAACTTCAGATGTATCGACAGCGACAGTTATGAAACTCTTTACCACGGACAATATAGAGATTGTATTTGATGAAACCGTAAGCAGCGGAGAAAATCCTGAAAACTATCAGCTTATAGCTGACAAGGAAGATGTACAGGTGTATTATAAAGGAGAGAATGAGGGAAATATCCTTTCGTCAGCCTCCTATACTTTCCTCGTGGTAAATAACAGCAGCAGAAATGTAACTGTAAGCAGTGATAATCTTTCTGTAAATGATTTTGCTGTTTCCGCAAGCTTTTATACGGATTGTGCAATCGGAAAAATGAGCAATGATACACTTACATTGTATTCGAGCGAACTCGAAAAAAATAAAATAGAAAAAATAGATAAAATCGAGTTTTCTCTCAGGTGTTTTGACAGCGACAGCTACTCGGAAATATGGCAGGAGGACAAAGTTGTCATAACAATGGATTGAATTTTTGCTGCAATTATTTTAAAATAATTGCATTTGTTTGAATATATGTTATAACTTATCCGAAGTGAATAACTTCGGATTTTTCTTTTTTAAAATACCATGATTTAGCAATTTAGAATTATTTAAAGAAATTGTAATAAAAGCTCTGTGTTTAAATACCTTTTTTTGTCAAAAATGCAGATTTTTTTAGTCGGACATACGTATGTCCTGCATGGTCTGTATAATGAGTTTATAACATACAGAAAGGGCAGGTAATTGCTATGAACGAAACAAACAAAAAAAAGATTGAAGACGTGCTGGTGAAATGGTTTGGCGTTGACAAGAAGATACGTTACGGAGTTTACAGCGGAATAGCTCTCCTTCTGATTCTCCTTGTCTGTTTCAGCTGCGGAGGCTCCAGGATTGAAACCATCGAGCTGGAGTCATTGAAAAACAGCACTGCGGCTCATGAGTGTCCCACCAAATGTCCCGGCGGTTCAGTCGGATTTTACAAAGTAAGCAAGGGCGGTACATTGTATTTCAAATGGGATAACGAGGATACTGTCTATTTCATTGAGTCTGAGTCTGCGCAGGACGGTATCACATATAAATGGACTACTTCCGAATATTACATATCCCACTATACAACGGCAGAAACAGGTGTTATTGACTCAAACGGAGACGGTTATGCCGATTCAACAATATATGAGGTCAACGGCTCTGAAAAGAAGGCAATAGCCCTGATAAGATGCAAAGTGAAATGATTTTTAACCAAATATAAAATTCTTGATTTTTTTTAAATAATATGGTATAATTTATCCGAAGTGAACAGCTTCGGATTTTTCTTTCTTAAAATCAATGATTTAGCGATTTAAAATTATTTAAAGAAATTATAATAAAAAGCCTGTATTTCTCCGCCGCAGGCGGAGAAAACAAAGAAAAAATATAAAAATTTGTGCATTATTTTAAAATACTTATTTATGGAATTAATTATGAATTATGCATTAAAGTAAGGGAGCGTTTTTATGGGACTTAATGACACACCCTCCGGTGAGAGGGTTCACATAGGATTTTTCGGGCGCAGAAATGCAGGCAAATCAAGCCTTGTCAATGCCGTAACGGGTCAGGAGCTTTCCGTTGTGTCGGATGTAAAGGGAACTACCACAGACCCCGTATACAAGGCTATGGAGCTGCTCCCCCTCGGAGCAGTCGAAATAATTGATACCCCCGGTTTTGATGATACGGGCGCACTCGGCGAACTGAGGATTAAAAAGACAAGACAGATACTTGCAAAAACCGATATTGCAGTCCTTGTCACCGACGTTCAGGAGGGCATATGTCAGTGCGACAGGGAGCTTATCGGTCTCTTTGAGGAGAAAAATATCCCCTATATCACGGTATTCAACAAGTCGGACACTGCGGAAAATGAAATCGTCTGCAAGGATAATGAAATAGCCGTCAGCGCACTCAACGGCACGAATATATTTGAACTCAAAGAGAAAATAGCGTCAATGGCTAAGGATAACAACCCCGAAAAGCACCTCGTTGCGGATTTGATTGAAAAGGGCGATGTTATCGTCCTCGTCATGCCGATAGACTCCGCCGCCCCGAAAGGCAGGATTATTCTTCCCCAGCAGCAGACCATAAGGGATATTCTCGATACGGGGGCAATTGCCGTTGCCGTCCGTGAGACGGAGCTTGAAGAAGCCCTCGGAAAGCTTGCCGAAAAGCCGAAAATGGTTATAACCGACAGTCAGGCTTTCGCATACGTCAGCAAAACAGTACCAGATGACATACCCCTTACGTCATTTTCTATCTTAATGGCAAGGTACAAGGGCTTTCTCGAAACGGCGGTGAAAGGCTCGGCGCATATAAAAAACTTAAAGGACGGCGACAGGGTACTCATATCGGAGGGCTGTACTCACCACAGGCAATGCGGCGACATAGGAAGCGTAAAGCTTCCAGCACTGCTCAAAAAATATACGGGTAAGAATTTGATTATTGAATTAAGCTCCGGACGTGATTTTCCCGAAAATCTCGCAAAATATTCCCTCGTGATACACTGCGGCGGCTGTATGCTCAACGAGAGGGAAATGCTGTCAAGGCAGAACAATGCTGTTTCGCAGGGTATTCCCTTTACAAATTACGGTATTGCCATAGCCTGCATGAACGGGATATTAAAGCGCAGTCTCGGAATTTTCCCCGACCTTGCAAAACAAATTTAATTCATAATTCATAATTTATTTGTCTGAGGCAAAACGGATATTATTATTGATTGATTACCAATAAAATCTGAATAATATTCAATTAAACAAGAATATTTTAAGAAAAAATGAATATTTATGCAAAATCCCTTGACAATATCTGTAATGGGTGTATAATAATATTAGTAATCAGTCGAAAGACTGAAAATGGAGGTAATAACAATGGCTAAGGAAATCAAAAAGGTTGTTCTCGCATATTCGGGAGGACTTGACACGTCTATCATCATTCCGTGGCTCAAAGAAAACTACAATAACCCCGAAATAATCGCTGTATCAGGCGATGTCGGACAGGGTACGGAGCTTGACGGTCTCGAAGAAAAGGCTATAAAGACAGGTGCGTCCAAACTCATCGTTGCCGACCTTAAAGAGGAATTTATTCAGCATTATGTATATCCCACGGTTCAGGCAGGCGCAATCTATGAGAACAGATATATGCTCGGAACTTCCTTTGCACGTCCTATCATCGCAAAGAGAATTGCAGAAATAGCAATCGAAGAGGGCGCAGACGCTATCTGCCACGGCTGCACGGGCAAGGGCAACGACCAGGTTCGCTTTGAACTCGCTATCAAGGCTTTCGCTCCCGAAATGACTATCATTGCTCCCTGGAGAGAATGGAACATAAAGAGCCGTGACGAGGAAATCAACTATGCAGAGGCTCACAATATCCCCCTCAAAATAAACCGTGAGACAAATTATTCAAAGGATAAGAATATATGGCACCTCTCACATGAGGGTCTTGACCTTGAAGACCCTGCTAATGAACCTCAGTACGAGAAAAAGGGCTTCCTCGAAATGGGCGTATCCCCGATTGACGCTCCCGACAAGCCCACATATATAAAAATTCACTTTGAGCAGGGCAAGCCCGTTGAACTCGACGGCAAGAAGCTCAATGGTGTTGAAATGGTCTCTGCACTCAACAAGCTCGGCGGCGAAAACGGCATAGGTCTTGCAGACCTCGTTGAAAACCGTCTTGTAGGCATGAAGTCCAGAGGAGTTTATGAAACACCCGGCGGTGCTATCCTCTACCATGCACACGAGGTTCTCGAAACTATCACGCTCGATAAGGAAACTGCAAGAATAAAGCAGTATCTCGGAATTAAATTCGCCGACATCGTTTATAACGGTCAGTGGTACACTCCCCTCCGTGAAGCTCTCACAGCTTTCGTTGACAAGACACAGGAGAGAGTTACAGGCGATGTAACACTCAAACTCTATAAGGGAAATATCATCAACGCAGGCGTAACTTCACCCTACACCCTCTATGATGAAGAAGTTGCTACTTTCGATGAGGACGAGGTTTACAATCAGGCTGATGCGGCAGGATTTATCAATCTCTTCGGTTTGCCGATAAAAGTTAAGGCACAGCTTGACAAGAAGAGAGAACAGAAGTAATCGGAAATCCGTATTAATAAAAATACAGGCAGGGGAGGAAAATTCTCCTGCCTGTTGTGATTTTGATAACACGTAGAAAATATGAATAATATTAATAGGAAATTTTTGCCCTTGACGTATGAACGAACGAAGTGTAACGGAGTGAGTGAACAGTCAAGCCACAAAAGGCAAAAATTGACGATTTTAAATAAGGGGAAATTTTTGCCCTTGACGTATGAACGAACGAAGTGTAACGGAGTGAGTGAATAGTCAAGCCATAAAAGGCAAAAATTGACGATTTTAAACAAGAGGAAAATTTGCGCCTTGCACTGGGAGTGAATGAAGCGCAGCGTAATGAACGAAAGTGCAAGGTATAGAAGCGCAAATTTGACGATTTTAAATTGATTTTAAACAAGAGGAAATTTGCGCCCTTGACATGATAGTGAACGCAGCGTAGCGAAGTGAACGAAATGGCAAGGTTACAAAGGCGCAAATTGACGATTTTAAATAGGAGAAAATTATGGCAGATATGATGTGGGCAGGAAGATTTTCAAAGCAGGTTGACGAAACCGTAAATGCTTTCAATTCTTCAATCTCATTTGACGGTCGTATGTACCGCCACGATATACAGGGCAGTATCGCTCATGCTACTATGCTGGGCGACTGCGGAATAATTACAAAGCAGGACAGCCTTGAAATAATCGGCGGTCTTGAAGAAATTTTAAAGGACATTGACGAGGGCAGACTTGAACTTGACCCGAACGCAGAAGATATTCATATGTTTGTCGAGGCGGAGCTTACCAAAAGGCTCGGCGATGTGGGAAAGAGACTTCATACCTCACGTTCGAGAAATGACCAGGTTGCCGTTGATTTGAGACTTTATCTGCGTGACGAAATAAACGAAATAAAAAATCTTGTAAAAGAGCTTATATCAGCGATTATCAAAATGGCAAAGGAGCATACCGAGACTATAATGCCGGGCTATACGCATTTGCAGAGGGCGCAGCCGATAACATTCGCACACCACCTCATGGCATATGTCTGGATGCTGCTGCGTGACCTCGAAAGGCTTTCCGATACTCGGGAGAGAATGAATGTATGTCCGCTCGGCAGCGGTGCGCTTGCCGGTACAACCTACAGGACGAACAGAAAACAGACCTCGGATTTACTGGGATTTAAAGAACCTATGCCGAACAGTCTTGACGGTGTTTCCGACAGGGATTACTGCATAGAGCTTTGCTGTGATTTGTCGCTGCTTATGACACATCTTTCGAGATTTTCCGAGGAGATAATAATGTGGTGTTCGTGGGAATTTAAATTCGTTGAGCTTGACGATGCGTTTGCGACAGGCTCGTCCATAATGCCGCAGAAGAAAAATCCCGATGTAACCGAACTCATAAGAGGAAAGACGGGCAGAATAAACGGCGATTTAATCACGCTCCTTACCATGATGAAGGGCATTCCGCTTGCATACAACAAGGATATGCAGGAGGACAAGGAAGCCATATTCGATGCGGTTGACAATGTAAAATTATGCGTAAGAACCTTTACTCCCATGCTTTCGACCATGAGGGTATTAAAGGAAAATATGAGAAATGCCGCCGCAAGAGGATTTATAAATGCCACGGACTGCGCCGATTATCTCGTCAAAAAGGGTATGCCGTTCAGAGACGCATACAAGATAACGGGAACTCTTGTCGCCCTGTGCATAGAGAAAAATCTGACTCTCGAAACTCTCCCGGTTGAGGAATACAGAAAAATGACAGAGCTTTTCGCCGAGGACGTATACGATGCCATAAGCCTTGAAACCTGCGTGAGAGAGAGAAAGTCCGAGGGCGGCCCTTCGCCCGATGAGGTGACAAGGCAGATAGCTCTTGCCGAGGAAAGACTTGAAATATATAACAGGGTATGAAAAAGAAGGATACACTGTTCATAATCGGTCTTACAATGCTTATGGGCATTATCTGGGTTCTGGGCGAGCTTGTAATGGGTCTGTGGATAGCCGTTGTTCCGAGGACGCACGCTTTCTGGACGGCAGGGATTGTTATTCTCACGGTTATAATAAGCGTGTGGCATTCCATGCTGGAGGACGAGTCCGACCGCACAGACCCGAAGGTTGACAAGTACTACAGGAAAAAGGAAAAACGCAGTAAAAAACATAAGAGGTGATTTCAATGTCAGTTAAAGTATATATAGACGGTCAGGAGGGTACTACGGGGCTTAAAATCCTCGAAAGATTTAAGGACAGAAACGATATAGAGCTTATGAGGATAAGCGAGGAGAAAAGAAAAGACCCCGATGAAAGGGCAAGGTTTATAAACAGTGCCGATTATGTCTTTCTCTGTCTGCCCGATGCCGCCTCCAAAGAAGCCGTATCTTTCGTGAATAACGGCAATGTGCGCATAATAGACGCATCTACCGCACACAGGACAAATCCCGGATGGGCATACGGTTTTCCCGAATTATCTGCGCAGCACCGTGAAAAAATCAGAAATTCAAACAGAGTTGCCGTTCCCGGCTGCTATGCAAGCGGTTTCAATGCGATAGTCTATCCGCTTGTTGAGAATAATATTATCCCCGATGATTACCCCGTGTTTGCCTATGCGACATCGGGCTACAGCGGTGCGGGAAAAAAGGCTATTGCCGTCTATGAGGGCGATGAAAAGCCCTTTGAATTTAACAGCCCCCGTCAGTACGCACTCTCCCAGCAGCACAAGCACCTCCCCGAAATGCAGGCTGTTTCGGGTCTTAGGTACAAGCCCATGTTCAACCCGATAGTCTGCGATTATTACAGCGGAATGGTTGTGAATATCCCGATACAGACGAGAACTCTTGCGGATAATATAACCGCAGCGCAGGTTCATGAAATGTATGCAGAGCATTATGACGGGGCGAAGATGATTGAGATAATGCCGCTTATGGATATTTCGGAGCAGAAGAGCTTTTTCCTTGCCTCGAATACAATCAGCGGAAGGGATATTATGCAGATATTCGTTTTCGGTGACGATGAACAGATACTCCTCTGCGCAAGGCTCGACAATCTCGGAAAGGGCGCAAGCGGTGCGGCTGTTCAGTGCCTGAATATAATGATGGGCATTGACGAAACAACGGGGCTTGTAAGATAATTTCATTTACAGTAATGATAACGGAGTGATAAGAATGGAACTTAGAAAAGTAGGAAGTGTGAAATTTATCAGGGGCGGCATATGCGCCGCAGAGGGCTTCCGTGCAAACGGAATACAGTGTGGTCTTACGCATGAGGGCGCATCTCTCACAACAAAGAAAAACGACCTCGCCCTCATAGCCGCAGATGATGAGTGTACCGCTGCGGCTGTATATACAACCAATAAAGTCAAGGGTGCGCCCATAGCCGTGACAAAACAGCATATCAGAAACGGCAGGGCAAGGGCTGTTATAGTCAATTCCGTAAATGCCAACACCTGCAACCCCGACGGAATTGAAAAGGCGGAGGCTATGTGCAGACTTGCCGCAAAAGCCCTTGAAATAGACGAAGATGACGTAATAGTCGCATCAACGGGCGTTATCGGACAGGTACTTCCCATTGAGCCTATAGCAAAGGGTATGCCCGAGCTTGCGGCCGGGCTTGACTATAACGGAAACAGCCGTGCAATGGAGGCTATAATGACAACCGATACCATGCCAAAGGAGGTTGCCGTTGAATTTGAACTCGGCGGAAAGGTCTGCAAAATGGGCGGTATGCTCAAGGGCAGCGGCATGATACACCCGAATATGGCGACTACCCTCACATTCATAACGACAGATGCGGATATTTCCCCCGAGCTTTTGCAGAGAGCTTTGGACGATACCGTAAAAGTTACCCTCAACCGTGTGAGCGTTGACGGCGACACCTCCACGAATGATATGGTGTGCATACTTGCATCGGGCAGGGCAGGAAACAGGATTATTAAGAAAGAGGACGAAGATTTCGAGGCTTTTGAGAACGCTCTCTATAATATCATGATGAACCTTGCAAGATTAATGGCGAGGGACGGCGAGGGCGCAACCAAGCTTGTCGAATGTGTATGCACGGGCGCAGATACCGACAGAACAGCCGAGATTGTCACAAAATCCGTCATAACCTCAAATCTTTTCAAGACTATGATTTTCGGACAGGACGCAAATGCAGGAAGAATTTACTGCGCCATAGGCTATGCGCAGGCTGATTTCAATATCGAGGACGTGAATGTGGATATATCCTCCCCGGCAGGAAAAATGGCTCTCGGACGTGAGGGAAATGTCGTGCGCTTTTCCGAAGAGGATGCCGCAAGGATACTCGCCGAAGAAGAGATACAGATAAATATCTCCCTCGGCGAAGGCACAGGCTCGGCAGTTGCGTGGGGCTGTGACCTTACCTATGATTATGTTAAGATAAACGGCGATTACAGAAGCTGATGTGAGGTGCTGAAAATGGAAAAAATATCAAACAGTGACAAGTCGCAGATACTTATTGATGCTCTCCCCTATATCCAGAAGTACAGCAACAAGATAGTTGTAATAAAATACGGCGGAAACGCCATGACCAACAAGGAACTCAAGGACGCAGTAATGACCGATATAGTACTGCTTTCACTCGTCGGAATAAAGGTCGTACTCGTCCACGGCGGAGGTCCCGAAATAAACGATATGCTCAAAAAGCTTAATATAGAGAGCAAATTCATAAACGGTCTGCGCTATACAAGTCAGGAGACAGTCGATGTCGTAAAAATGGTGCTTGCAGGAAAGGTCAATAAAGAACTCGTCCAGCTCCTTGCACAGCATAAGGGCAGCGCAGTCGGTCTCTGCGGCATTGACGGCGAAATGCTGACCGCAGAGAAGAAAAAAAACGATGACGGTCAGGATTTGGGCTGGGTAGGCGAAATAACGGCTGTCAATACAAAGCCGATAACGGATGCTATTGCCAACGGAAACGTCCCCGTAATCGCCACCGTTGCAACCGACAGCGAGGGAAATACATATAATGTAAATGCCGATACCGCCGCCGCAAGAATTGCCGCAGAGCTTGGTGCGGAAAATCTTATCTTAATGACCGATATTGCAGGACTTTTAAGGGACAAGGACGACCCCTCGACACTTATGCCGAAGGTCAATGTCAGCGATGTTCCCTTTCTCAGAAGACAGGGAATTATTTCGGGCGGCATGATACCGAAGATAGAATGCTGCGTTGAGGCTGTAAGACGAGGAGTAAAGGGAGCTGTCATCATTGACGGCAGAGTACCTCATTCGATACTTATAGAGATACTCTCCAACGAGGGCATAGGCACGCAGTTTGTATAATAAAAACCGTGTTTTTCCCCACCTTGGGCAGGGGGGAATAAAGAAAAAACACAGAAATTTCTGCGAATTATTTTAAATGCCCATTTACATTGAAAAGCCATATCTCCCCCGCCGTGGGCGGGGGGGAAATAAAGAAAAAACATAAAAATTTCTGCGCATTATTTAATTGCTCATTTACAGTATTAAGATAAATATATTTATGAATAAACAAAAAATTTACCATTTTCCCTGTATTCACTATTGATTTGACAAGGTTAAAAGAGTTATAATTATAAAGTAACCCATGTACAGGGAATTTGATTTCTTCGTTAGATGAAAGGGAGATATTTAATGAGTACGATAGAAAAATTCAATGAACACGTTGTTCAGTCATACGGCAGGTTTCCTCTTGTCATTGAAAAGGGCTTTGAAAGACGCTGTAAGGATGAGGACGGAAAGGAATATATTGATTTCGGCAGCGGTATCGGTACTAATTCCCTCGGATTCTGCGATGAAAAATGGGCTGATGCCGTCTGCGCCCAGGTCAGAACCCTCCAGCACAGCTCAAATTATTACTATACCGCAGTGCAGGCCGAATTTGCCGGAAGGCTCTGCGAGGTATCCGGATATTCCGCAGTTTTCTTCGGAAACAGCGGTGCGGAAGCAAACGAGTGTGCAATAAAAACCGCAAGGAAATACAGCTTTGATAAATACGGCAAGGGCAGACACAATATCATCACCCTTGTAAATTCCTTCCATGGCAGGACTATGGCAACCATATCGGCTACGGGTCAGGACGTTTTCCATAATTACTTTTTCCCGTTCCTTGAGGGATTTATAAACGTTCAGGCGAACAATACCGAAGATTTGAAGGAAAAAATTGATGACAGCGTCTGCGCCGTGATGATTGAATATGTACAGGGCGAGGGCGGTGTCAATCTTCTGGATAAGGATTTTGTCGATGCCGTTTTTGAGATTTGCGCAGAGAAAGATATACTCGTCATCGCTGACGAGGTTCAGACAGGTGTCGGAAGAACGGGAAAATTTCTTGCAGGAGAATATTTCGGCAGACAGGCGGATATAACCACTCTTGCAAAGGGAATTGCAGGCGGCGTGCCTATGGGTGCGTGCCTCATGAACGAAAAATGCAAGGGAGTGCTGACAAAGGGAACTCATGCCTCTACATTCGGCGGAAATCCAATCGCCTGCGCAGGAGGTCTTGCGGTACTCGACAGAATAACGGGCGAGGGCTTCCTCGATGAGGTGTGCAGAAAGGCGGAATACATAAGGAATACTCTCGGAAAATGCAGTGAGGTGGAGGCTTTAAGCGGTCTGGGTCTTATGATTGGCATTTCGCTTAAAACCAAAAATGCCGCCGAGGTAACTGCAAAGTGTCTCGGAAAGGGACTGCTCGTTCTGACCGCAAAGGACAAAATAAGACTTTTGCCGCCCCTTACCATATCATACAGCGAAATTGACGACGGACTTAAAATTTTGATAGAAATTCTGGAGGAATGATTATGGAGCTTATTATCTCAAGTAAAGGTCACAAGTATTTTGTGACGGATAAAAAGGGTCGTACACTCTATTCTGTCAAGAAAAAAGGCTTCGGAGCAGGAAGATACGTACTTCTCGATGCAAGCGATTATCACCTTTATTCACTTACTTCCGTGGGCGAGGAGAGAAAGCCTGTTTTCAATATCAGCCACAACGACAGGGGAATTATCTCCCTTACCTGCAAATCAATGTTCCTTGACCCGACTATAATTGTAAATGGAAAGGATACGTCTGGTACTGATGTAAAATACGAGCTTGCAAGCAAGGACCATAAGGATTTTGCAATACTCATGGGAATAGAGGAAAAGAAAGAGGAATCGGACGAAGAAGAAAACAAGGAAAAAAAATCCGATGACGAAAGAAAAGTGGGCGGCATAAAGACTATCCGCACCGCAACGGGTGATTTACAGTACGAAATTGAAATAGACAATAAGATATTTGATGACTTTATACCTCTTTTTGCCGTTGCAATAGACCTTGCTTTCGGCGAAAAGAACAGGGCTTAAAGCCGTAAACGGAAAGGAATTTTTAAAAATGAAGCACTTACTTAAAATGCTCGATTTAAGCACAGAAGAAATTATTGATATACTCAATCTTGCCGACCAGCTTAAATACGAACTCAAGCACGGCATCCCCCATCCCCATCTCAAAGGAAAGACCCTCGGCATGATTTTCCAGAAATCATCCACAAGGACAAGGGTTTCGTTTGAAACAGGTATGTACCAGCTCGGCGGATACCCGCTCTTTCTCTCCTCGAACGACCTCCAGATTGGCAGAGGCGAACCGGTTCAGGACACCGCAAGAGTACTCTCACGCTATCTTGACGGCATTATGATACGTACCTTTGAACAGGCTGAGGTTGAAGCACTTGCGGAATACGGCAGTATCCCGATAATAAACGGACTTACCGATTTTTGCCACCCCTGTCAGGTTCTTGCCGACCTCATGACCATAAGGGAAATCAAGGGCAGCTTTGACGGCCTTAAATTATGTTTCATAGGTGACGGCAACAATATGGCAAATTCTCTCATCGTGGGCTGTCTTAAGGTCGGTATGTCGGTTTCGATTGCCTGCCCGAACGACTATCAGCCGCCGAAGGAAATTCTTGATTTTGCGGCGGAATACGATAGTTTTGAGATTACCGACTCCCCTGTACAGGCGGCAAAGGACGCAGATGTACTCTATACCGATGTATGGGCATCAATGGGTCAGGAGGGCGAGTCCGAAAAGAGAAAGAAGGCTTTCGCAGGCTATCAGATAAATGATGAAATCATGTCTGTTGCTCATGCAGATGCTATGGTTCTCCACTGTCTGCCTGCACACCGTGAGGAGGAAATCACCGCAAAGGTTTTTGAGGAACACGCAGACGAAATATTCGAGGAGGCTGAAAACAGACTTCACGCTCAGAAAGCCGTAATGGTAAAATTAATGGCATAATGCACAAAAAAGTCCGTCAGAAATTGGCGGACTTTTCCAATTGTATCCATAAATGTAATTTTTCTGTAATTTTTTTCGCTTTTGCTGTTGACAAATTGTAATCAAACTGTTATAATATGATTGCGAAAGCCTTAAAAACCGATTAAAATTCGGTAAAGTCAGTTTTTATGCATTCGGCATAGCTTTAATCAATCCGCTTTCGCTTTTCTTAAGGAGGAAATTACCAATGCACAGTAAAATTACAAAAGCTATCCTTTCGGCAATATGTACGGCTGTCTGCCTTTGCAGCACATCTGCAATCGACGCTTCCGCCGCATATGCCTTCGGAGATGTCAACGGTGACGGCACTATCAATTCTACCGACTCGTCCGAAATTTTAAGGCAGTATATAAATATCTCCACGGGCAACGGCATTACATGGTCAGCCGCACAGATAAAAGCCGCTGATGTAAATGCAGACGGAAGTATTGACGCTGCCGATGCCTCCGACCTCCTCGGATATTATGCCTATGTCTCCGCAGGCGGCACGGATACCATTGACCGTTATTACAATGTTGACGGCGCAAAGGCAGGCTTGTCTCTGACAACTACTGCCGCAACAACAACTGCCGAGGAAACCACTGTCGTTACGACAACTGCCGTTCAGATTGATGCACAGCAGTTTGAACAGGTTAATTTCAATGTTGATAATCTCTATTCGGATATAAACGTTGTCGAGAGCTATAATGCTTCCCTTAAACATCTCGGACTCAGATGGAATGAAATCGAGGGTGCAACGGGCTATCACGTTGAATTTTATACCGACCAGCAGTATGACGAAAACGGTCAGCCCTACAAATACGAAAAGGACGTGTCTTCCGCACAGTTTACGGCTCTTCTCCCCGCAGAACTCGGCGCAAATGCCTACAGATACAGAATTACTCCCTATGCGGAATTTGAAGGACAGATTAAGACCGCAGAAAAGCCCTATACAAGCGGCACATATGAACACTCCAGCATTGCAGGCTATTCCGTAAGCGAAGAGGATAATATAAAGCTTGTCGTAAATGCCGCACAGCTCAGCCCCCGTGATTACTACCCCGTATATGAGGATTATTCGGGCTATGCAGTCAGATATGATACATTCACGGTAAGCGACAGGGCAAAGGAAGTTATTGACGAATTTGCCGCAGAGCATTTCACGGCAGGAATGACAAACTATGACAAGATACTTTATTTCATGAATTATATTCATGATACGGTAGTATACGCAGACGGTGTGAACGGCAGACCTTCATACAGCACTATATGTGGCTATGCATATTCCGAGGCTTGTCTGATTCACCATGCAGGTCAGTGCGTACAGTATAACGGCGCACTCGATGAACTTCTCTGCTATATGGGCTACAATGCATACATGATACACACATCAAGACCCCATTTCAGGGCAGAGGTTGAAATTGACGGCTATATCTTCGGCATGGAAGTCGGCGAGACAGAGTATGACTCGCCCCAGTACGGCTACAGGTGGTTCTGGGCATTCAACAGAAGTCAGGCTCATCTCACACTTGAAGAAAAGGCAAATGCCGATATGAATGCAGGATATTAATTTAAATAAGGCGGACGGCTTCGGTCGTCCGTTTTTTCGTATCTTGACTTTTTAAAATTCTGATGATATAATTATAAAAAATCTTATATCTCCGCCGCATATGGGGATATGAAAAAATGGAGATTTAATATGAGATACAAAAAAATCTTTGCCGCAGTTATGAGCCTGTGTATTTTGTTTTCGGTAAGCGGCTGCGGAGACAATACCGATATTTTTGAACAATCAGAAGCAAGCGTATCGGATACCGAAAAAGCCGCAAGCAGTGTTTCCGAAACAACGAAAAAAGCCGAAACTTCCGTTTCGGATAATACAAAAGAGACGGAAAAAGCCTCTTCGGAAAAATCCTCGCAAAGCTCAGCCGTCCCGAAAGAAACAGAACCTCCCACGGAGAAAGAAACCGTCAGCGCAGACCCCTATGAATATTATAATATCCTCGACAGCGAACTGAATAACGAAAATGCCGCAGTTTCAAACACATTCGGAGCATGGCACGGCAAGGGCTATTATATTAACCGTGAAGCCAATATAAACGGCGATGTGTATGTCTTTGACAGAAACGGAAAGGGAAAGCAGATTTACAGCGGAGACTCACATCTTGAACACTGTGTTTTCTGCAACGGGAATTTCTATATTATAACCAACGATTATAATACGGTTACGGTTTCAAAAACGGACATGGACGGCAATGAATTATTAACATACAGCGTAGATATTGAGGGCGACAGAAATGCCTATTGGTTCAGGATAGACGCAGTTTCGGCTTACGGAGATGTAATGCTCCACAGCGGAGCAGGCTATGATACAAAGTTGTATATGCTCAATTCCGATTTCAGCGCAATCAACTACCCTGAATTTTACGTTGACAAAAGCGGAAAGACCATTACCGAATACAATGACATTTACAATTACAATAGCGGCTATACATACGGAAACAAGCTCTATTTCCCCGAAAACAGCGTATATTTCGACTGCGTGACGGGAGAATGGCATGAATGCAGTCTGCAAAAGGCAGTCGGCTCTGTCGGAAAATATGTTTTCACGGGAAGTTCCGTATATGACATGGAAAAGGACGAATTTGCGAACGGTTTCCCAAAAGATGCGTATAAAGATTACTGCGGCGGACAGCACCATATAACTTGGGACGGCAGTGAATGGAAAGAATACAAAGCCCCCGCAGATGCCGAAACGGTGTATAATTCCGCCTGCGAGACAGCAGTCCTTGGAACTGATTATATGGAATATCGTCTTTGCACCATTCAGCTTGATGATGAAAAATACGCTGTCGTTTATCCCTACGGGATATATATTTGCAGCTATGAAAAGGGTTCATCTGAAGAAAAAGTAGCTGTCCCTCTTGGTTTGACCGCAGATATTCTTAATAATACAGGCACATGACAGAATAACAGCCGCATATGCGGTCGTTATTCGTTGTGAAAAATAAATAAAAAATCAATAAAAAATTGTTGATTATTTTACTTGACAAAAGAGAAAAGACGTGATATAATAATAAAGCTGTCGGACGGAGAGACAGGGAAAAAGAGGGATTTTGGAGAGAAGATTGGTTTTGGACTTCGGAAAGCAAGTTTGCAGAAAATTTTCTTGAA
>JAFUXL010000006.1 GCA_017470905.1 Ruminococcus sp.
AACATAACAGGCGTTTGAAAACTGACTATTCATACGTCAGCTTTGCTGTGCATTTTTGTTTTTATCGTATCAACACTTTCAACAAAGCATCGCTTTCAACTTTGGGTATTTTGCCTATTGATTTATCTTAGCAGGTTTCCGGATAATAATTTTTAAGCTTAAGTTTCAGCCTCTGGAACATTTTATAAACAGATGCGGCGGATTTGCCGTTTTTTTCGGCTACCTCCGATATATCGTATCCGTCTACATAATGCTCTGTAAGCATTTTCAGTTCATTCGGCTTCAATATTTCTTCAAACGGCATATCCTCGGAGTATATGTCATTTACACTGATTTTGTCTGCTTCTTCATCGCTTATCGGCGTGACTGATTTTTTATTGTAATTCTTTATAACATTATCGGCAGTCCTGTAAAGCCACCCCCTTATATTTTCCTCGTCAAGCTTATTTATTTTTTTGTAAAATATAAAAAAGGTTTCCTGTGTACAGTCCTGCGCCGCATAGCTGTCGTTCAGACGGACAAGGCAGTAATTGTATATAGACCTGTAGTACAGATTTGCGGCATTGTCGAACTGTCCGTTATTCATTATGATTATCACATCCGGTATGTGTTATCTTCTGTTTTCCGTTCTCTGTATAGTAATGTCAAAAAAGAGGCCATTTTTGGACATTACGGAAAAACTTTGTAGGATTTCATAAATTATATCATTTTTATCATGCGATTTTCGGGGATTATCACGAAAACCGTGAAAATGCAAATCCTGCTGTTATTATAGCAGGAAAAACCACTCCATGCAAGCTGTATTCATTATAATCTTTTATTTCAAAAAAAACAATATTATTCTGAATAACAGCTTAATGAAACCATACACAATAGTATCTGTTTTTGAATAAATTATGAATATTCTGCATATTGACAAGTTTCTTTCTTAATGTTATAATATTTATATGCAAAGTGAATAATAGGATAAAAATTATTATTCGGGGTGAATTGATATGAAGAAATTATTTAAAAAATCGGCATCTTCACTGATTGCTGCGGCAATGCTTGCGGCAAATACATTATCAGCCGTGCCGCTGACAGCACTCAGAACGGCAAATGCGGCGGCATCATCTTCGAGGGTGCGTGTGGACATCAACAGAAATGACGGAAGAAGTGCGTTATATGCTCCCAATGCCGAAACATGGATATATACGGGCGACGCTTTCAAAACTTCAACAGGCATTACGGTAAAAATCTCCAACGGCAGCGGCAGCGGCTCTCTCGACTGCACAAATAACAAAAAGCTCCAGAAATATGACGGAACTACGCCCTACCTTACCGCTGACGGAATATACAACAAGGATAATGACACAAGCGGCGCACTCAAAGTCGAGATTTCGGGACTTTCCAACGGTACACATTCGTTTTCGGGCTGGCACAGCGCACTTTTCGGAGTTACGGCAAGCACGTTGAAAATTTCCGTAAACGGAAAGGTTGCGCAGACAGGTATCGCCTGCCCCTCCAATGTCGAAAACGATAACGATGCAGGTCGTTCATATGTCGAATTTTCGGGAACCTCCGCAACGATACTCATTCAGGGCGAGGGCAACAAAAACTACAGCAACGCATGGCTCAATGCTTTCGAGATTGACGGCGCAAGCCCGTTCGACTCAATCTCAAAGATAAGCCCCGAGGACGGTTCAGCGCACCACAATGCAGAGGACGGTCTTAACTGGACGGCAGGAAAAAATGCCTCCTCCCATGATGTGTACATAGGAACGGACTTCAACAGCGTATTCAATGCGGACAAATCCTCCGCAGAATACAAGGGTACTGTCTCAAAGCCGCATTTTGACCTCGATGACAGCTATTCCTCAATACCCGTGTACTACTGGCGAGTAGATGAAGTGTCCTCAAACGGCATGGTAAAGGGCGCAGTCTATTCATTCCAGATAAACCGCCTTGCATTCCCCACGGCAGAGGGCTACGGAAGATTTGCAAGAGGCGGAAGAGGCGGATATGTTTATCATGTAACCAATCTTAACGACTCGGGCGAGGGTTCTCTCCGTTATGGTCTTGAAAATATGACGGGCGCAAGAACCATCGTCTTTGATGTAGGCGGTATAATCAAGCTCAACAGCAAGCTTACCGTTCCGGCAGAGGGCGGAAATGTATACGTTGCCGGACAGACTGCCCCCGGAGACGGCATAACCCTCACTCACTGGGGCTTCGGTATGCTCGGCTGCGATGATGTTATTATCCGTGATATACGTGTAAGAGCAGGCGACAGAGGACTTTCGGGCGTTAATGACGTATCTGACGGCATGGGTCTTTCAAGCTCAAATCACTGTATCATAGACCACTGCTCAATGTCATGGGCAACGGACGAGGGATTTTCTTCACGTTCGGCATCGAATATAACCTTCCAGTGGAACATCATAGGAGAGTCGCTCCACGACTCGATACATTACAATGCAAATGACCGTACAAAGACTGAAACTCATGCCTTTGCAGGCTCGATAAGCGGCAACACGGGAAGTTTCCATCATAATCTCCTCATAGACTGCACGGGCAGAAACTGGTCTATGGCGGGCGGTATGGAAAATGACGGCGTGACCTACGGCGGAAAACTTGACATAAGAAACAATGTAGTATACAACTGGCGTGACAGAACAACGGACGGCGGTGTCGGAAGATTAAATTTCGTCAATAACTACTACAAGGCAGGTGCGGAGAGCAATACAAGTCTCCATGTGGTTTCCATAGACGGAAACGAACTCAATACGGGCGACTGTCAGAAGATGTACGTTTCGGGAAATATCATGACCGATACAAGCGGAAAACAGGTTCTCAAAGCCTCGGACGATGCATGGAGCAACGGAAAGGCAAAGTCCAACCTCTATAACTGCACCATAAACGATGTAAAATTAAACTCCCCGTTCTGCGAATCCTATGTGAATACCGACTCCGCAGAGGACGCATACAAGAGAGTTACAAACAGTGCTTCGGGAGCAGGTGCGAACGTTCCCGCACTCGATTATATAGACAGCCGTTATTATAAGGAAGTAACAAACGGCATATATACATACAAGGGCAGCAAGCAGGGTCTTAAAGGCATTATCGACAGTCAGAACGATGCCGGCGGCTATCCCACAAGCTCCAATTTCAAGGGCGGCACTGCTCAGACAGATACCGACCGTGACGGTATGCCAGATGCATGGGAGACTGCTCACGGACTTGACCCGAACAATGCCTCGGACGGCGCAGTCGTAAGTCTTTCGGGAGATGACTACACTAACCTTGAAATGTATCTGAATGAGCTTGCGGGCGATACGGTCGAGTATAACGGCAAGCCGCAGACTCCTCCCATATCCGCATTCGAGGATATTCAGGCAGAAGCCTACGACAGCGAGTCGGGTACTAAAAATCAGGACAACGACAAGGGTCAGCACGTTGCATACATCGAAAACGGCGACTATATCGCTTTCAACAACGTAGATTTTGAAACGGGCGCAAAGAGCTTTAAAGCTGTCGTTACGGGCAATGCCTCACAGATAGAAATACATACGGACTCGCTTTCCTCCGAACCGATTGCGACAATTGATTTCAAAGGCACGGGAGGCTGGGACAAATGGGAAGAAATTTCCGCAAATATCCCGGCAGTCACGGGCAAGCACAGCCTTTACCTTGTATTCAGGGGCGGTGACGGCTACCTCATGAATATAGATAAATTTGTATTCGGAAAGGAATCCGTTCCCGTAAACGGCAGACTTATAAGCAATATGACCGTTGCGGAAACTGCCAATTCCTCAAAATACAAAATATCCGACAATGCGGACACAGGCTCTCCGGTATTCGGCGACAGGGATTTCACCTTCACTTTCCTCCCCTCGCAGTTAAAAAATTCCGAACAGATACTCACCGCTTGCAGTGACAAGGGCGAAACAGGCGATATTATAAGCTTCACGGCGGCTGAGGATATATCCGTATATGTCGCACTCGACAAGAGAATGACCGACATACCTGCATGGCTTTCGGGATATTCCAACAGCGGACTTACAGCTGTAAGCTCAAATGATGTTACATTTGTCCTCTACAAAAAGGACTTCAAATCGGGCGAAAAAGTAACCATAGGCGGAAACGGACAGTCCTACAATGTCGTTAATTATACCGTACTCATAGCGGCTGCCGCAGAGGATACAGTCACAACAACGACAACCATTGCAACGACAACAGCCGTTACGGAAACCGAAACCACCACAGCCGTTTTAGAAACCACCGTTTCTGGTGTTCTCTACGGAGATGCGAACTGCGATGACAAAGTAACCATCTCGGACGCTGTAAGAATACTCCAGTACCTCGCAAACAGCTTGCAGTATGACCTTGAACCGCAGGGAAAAATCAACGGCGATGTTGACGGCGCAGCAGGTATAACAGGTAAGGATGCCGCCGTTATACAGGCTTGTGATGCAGGAATTTACAAGCAGGAGGATTTGCCCCTTAAATCATGATTAAAAAATCTCCCCGTCATTGACGGGGAGACAAAAATAAAAAGAAATGAGGAATTGATGTGAAGAAAAAATTAATATCTGTTCTTGCCGCAGCAGGAATGTGCATAAGCGCATTCACAGCCGCATTTCCCGTTGACTTCAACGAAATCACGGCATATGCGGCGGCGGACTATCCCGTGCAGGAATTTCGCCTCGGAATGGCTGACACCGACAACAATGTAGCTTCATCGGGAGCTGCACTCGTCCCCTCGGAGACAAAGGGTACGAATAACGAAAAATGGAGCCTTAATTACATAAGCAGCGGAGTTTATGAGATAGTTAATTCCGATACGGGCAAGATACTTACCGCAAACGGCTCGTCGGTATCGCTCGCAGACGATAAGGACGGAGCATCACAACGCTGGAAAATCGAGGGCGTTCAGAAGGATTATGACGGATATTATCTCTATTACAAGATAACAAGCAATGCGGACACCTCAAAGGCTCTCACATACACGGAGGGAGCAGGCTTCGGGCTTTCGTCATATTCGGGCGGAGATTATCAGAAATACAAGCTCAACCTTGACGGTCTTGAGGGATTTGCCGCAAACTGTAAGACTTCCTCCGGCGAAAAGGCGGGTACTATCGGCGGACTTCTCGGAGAGGTAGTTTATGTATCAACTGCTGATGAACTCGAAAAGCAGCTCAATACGGTCGGAGCGCAGACTATCGTAATAACTGCCGATATTGATATGCAGAAAAAAGGCAACACCCGTATACGTGACAACAAGACAATAGTAGGCTCTTACAGCAAGCATACTGTCTACGACTCGCAGTTCCGTACCAATGATGCCTATGGTGCGGAAAATGACAGTCCGAGCGATAATATTGTTTTCAGAAATCTCGATATGGAGGCGAAGAACGTCCCCAACAGAATACTCATAAATATATGGTCGTCAAGACAAATCTGGATAGACCATATAAACTTCAACAGTCAGCTCTCATACGACAGGACAGGCAACGGTCAGGACGAGGTAGGAAAATTCATATGGATAAATACTCCCTATGAAAGCTACCGTGATGCTAAAGACCGTCTCCGCAGTCCCGACTATGTTACTATTTCTTACTGCAAGCTCACACACAGATACTGGACTGTCGCTTACGGTACTCAAAATGATGAAATAACCCGTGACAGAACTACTCTGCTTTATAACTGGTGGAATGAAGATGTCCGCCGCTGTCCCCAGCTTGGAAACGGCTCTGCTCATGTCTACAATAACTATTATTCTGCCTACGGAAGCAACAACGGCTCGGCTACAACGGGCATAATAGGCGGCGACGGCTCGGAAATGCTATCACAGAACAACCGTTTTCAGGGATATACCGCTGCTCAGGCTCTTACAATGGGCGGAGATGCAAACAAGAACCCTGCCCGTGATGACAACTCCTATCTTGCGACAGAAACAAACGGCACTCCCTCGGCTATAAACTTCCAGTCGAAAAACACCTCCAAATGGTATCCCGAAAAGTCGAACTACGGCTATGAGCTTCTTGACGCATACAACACAAAGGGTACTGATACAAAGGATTTCTGTACCAAATATGCGGGCTGCTTCTCAAGCAAATCGGGAATAAAATACATAACAGACGCTGATTTCGCAGGCTGGATAAGCAAGAAATATTCCTCGCCGTTCCTGAGACACGTTGACCTCGGCACGGCTGTTGTGGCAGCATTCGACAACGGTTCAGCCTACAGGATAAAGAATGTAAATTCGGGACTTTATATGCAGGTTGAGGGCGCAAAAGCCGAAAACGGCACTAATGTCCAGCAATGGGGTACGGCTGACGGCGTAACTCATGACATCTGGAAAGTCCTTGATGCAGGTGACGGATATTGTTATCTCGTTTCCGCAGTAGGCGATGCGGGAACTTACGTTCTTGACGTTGCGGGAAGAAAAACTGCCAACGGAACGAATGTTGACATATATACATTCAACGGCGGCGACAATCAGCAGTTTATGCTGACAAAAAATGCAGACGGCTCGTATAAAATCCGCACAAAAATTTCAGGCGGAAAATCTGCCGTTGAAATCGCAAACGCTGGCACGGGCAGCGGCGATAATGTTCAGCAATGGGAAATAAACGGCGCAAACTGTCAGGACTGGATACTCGAACCGGTCGCAAACCCCGGCAGCAAAATGGATACCAAAGTTGTATATGAATTCCAGAATGTCAACAGCGGCATGGTAATGGATATTGAAGCCGGCAATATGGCTGAAAATACAAACGTTCAGCAGTGGACTACGGGTCATTTCAAGAGTCAGCAGTGGACATTGCAGGAATTTTCGGGCGGCGGAAATTACTACTACATACGCTCATATTCCGACCCCTCATACGTACTCAAAGCCGAATCGGGTGCAAACGGCGGAAATATAGACATAGTACCCTACAGCACAAAGGACAGCATGATGCTTTTCAAATTCTCCAAAAATCCCGACGGTACATACTATATCTACACAAGAGCCTCAAAAGATGCCTGCCTCGTTGAAATAGCCTCGGCAAGCACGGCAAGCGGCGCAAATGTCGCTCAGTGGAGTCCCACGAATAACGACTGCCAGAAATGGAGCGCAGAGACCTTCACAACCACTGTGACAACCACCACAACCACTACTGTTACGACAACCACTGCAACAGAAGCAACGACAACCACCGCCGCCGCAGATACAACAACTGCCGCTGCGGAAGAAACCACTGTCACGGTTTCCGTATCGACCGAAGCTGTTACCACAACGGAAACCATAGAAACCACCACTGTTTCCGATGAAACACAGCAGAGACTTGCAGGTGACGCAAACAATGACGGAAAAGTAAGCATATCCGATGCGATTGCCATACTCCAGTACCTTGCAAACAGCGAAAAATACCCCCTCAACGGCATATGCAAAATAAATGCCGACGTTGACGGCGAGGAGGGCGTAACAGGCAAGGATGCAGCAATTATACAGGCATACGATGCCGGCGTTATAACAGTTTTGTCATAAAAATATATTCCCCGGGGCGTCTGAAATGCTCCGGGGAGTTTTTTGTATTGTGAACGGCTTTGCGTTTTTTGATTGACTTTTCCGAAATTATGATGTATAATAACTACATCAGAATATAATGAAAGGACTGCGGCATTATGGAAAAAATTTTGCTGCTTTCACAGCAGACGGGAGATACTCCCGAACAAATACGCAAAGCTTTCCCGAAAGCCGAATGTATGTGTACCAACAGCGTTGAAGATACGCTTGCAATTATAGAAAACGATAATATTTCCGTTTCGGCAATTCTTGCCGATACTCCCTCACGGCTTAAAAATATCAGACAACTGCTCGGTAAAATCACAGATGGAAATAATTATGTCCATTCCATATCAATTATTATTCTTACCGATGAAAATTCAATGGAACAGGATATTGAATATCTCGGAGGTGCGGCTGTTGATATAGTTACAAAGCCTATAAATCCCATAATCCTTGCAAATCGGCTGCGCAATGCGAAGCAGCTTATAAATTCGGTTTCGTTTTCGGAATTTGCAAGGATGTTAAAGGTTCTTCCGGCAAATATCTATCTTAAAGATGCAAAGGGACGGTATGTTTTCTCGTCACAGACATGGCATCATCTCGATACTGGTGACGACCCGGACTGGACGATAAGAGGAAAAACCGACATCGAAATCCGAAAAGATAAGGAAAACGCAAGGCTTGCCATGAAATCCGATGCGGAGCTTCTAAGAACCGGTAAGGGTACATCATATATAATCGAGGAAAATGCAGGAGAACAGGAATTTCTCCAGCTTATAAAAGAACCCTTATTTTATCCTGACGGGAGAATACGTGGAATTATTGCACTTATAAATAATGTAACGGAGCAGGAACTGCTGCGCCGTGAGCTTAAGGAACGCTCAATTCATGACCAGATGACAGGGCTTTACAACAGAACTTATCTTGATGAATATATCCTCGAACTGAAAAAGAAAGAGGAATTTCCGATAAGTATAATTTCTGCGGACTGCGACTGCCTTAAAAAAGTCAACGATACATACGGTCATATGGCAGGAGATATGTATATCCGTATGTGCGTTGACCTTATGTGCGGAGAAATGCCCGAAAAAAGCGGTATTTTCCGCATAGGCGGAGATGAATTCATGGCATTTCTGCCGCAGACAGACGAAGAAACTGCGGAGAAAATAATCGAAAATATGCGCCGCCGTGCGCCGTCTTTCAGAGTGCATGATACTGCTCTCAGCATATCGTTCGGGTTCAGTACCGTAACGGATATGAATACAAGCATAGTGGACTGCATAAAAATTTCCGACAGCGATATGTACAGGGACAAGAAAAGAAAAAAAGCAGAACGCCGATAATGTGAACTCTCCCCCGCCGCAGACGGAGGAGATATGAAAATTTACGGTTCAAGCCTCAATTTTATAGGCTCTGTGAGCATATCCTTTTCGTTTATAACTCCGTCGGAACAATTTTTGGATATTGTATATTCTATTTCCGCAGGAGACACGGGGCGGTAATATACCATTGCATCGGGAGTATTCGGAATATGGCAGACTATTTTCTTTGTATCGCTTATGGGGAGCTTGTCCGTTTCGGCTTCGGGATATGCGCAGTAGTAAAGCTCAAAGGTGTCCGCATCTGCCTCGACAAGCTCATACCATTTGTCATATGAAATATTCCTGTCGGTGAGATGAATGAATTTTTTCTTTCTCTCGTATCCTATGTAGTATTCAAAGAGTTCCTGCGAGCTTCTCTTGTCGATTACCTTGATTTTTCCTCCGCTTCTTGTGAGAAGTATGCCGTAGGCAACTCCCGTCTTGCAGTTCGGGGAGATATAGTCATCCTTGTCGGGGTTATTCTGTCGTATCTGTTCATCGGCTTTTTCCGTGCCGAGAGGATAGAAAAGCCTGAAATAATCCGATTTGTCGGCAGTGTCCGTGATGTTTTCAAGCTCTGCGTCTATGTATTTTCTGAATAAATTCTCAATAACTGAGCTTTTGCTTGAATTGCCAGCAAGGAAAATATTTATCCTCATATCATCGGTGATATTCTCCTCTTTTATGAAACGCTTAGCATTTTTCCTGAGACATTCAAAGAAATTTCTGACTCCCTTTTCTGCCCTGTTTTCGATAGCTTTTCTGAGATTTCCGACATTGATTTTAAGTTCGATGTCGGTTTTCTTTTTGCCCTCGATGTCGAAAAGGTCGGGCTTGAAAGAAAATTCATCGTTTTCAATGCTGTATGCGCCGAGTTCACTCGCAGGCTCTGTCTCCTCCCAAATCCAGCGCAGAGACTCCGCAAGCTTCCATGTGTTGTAGGAGCTTTCGTCGGAGGGAGCTTTCACACCGCTCCTCGATGCGGAGCATATGAGCAGTTCGCTGCCGACAGGAATATCACAGTCGGGCGGAAGATTGAATGGTATTTTCTTTTCCGCCATAATTGAAAGATTTTCGCACCAGACTTTATATGCGATTATTTCGGTTATATTTTCGCCGCCGAGGGTTTTGTCGCCCTCGTCATCGTAATAGGTTATAACGTAATCATATCTTCTTTCGGAACGGTTTGCTCCCCTCCAGAAACCGAAATCAAAGTCGGTAGTGCCGCCGCCGAAATCGAATACTCCGTAGAAGTCTTTTTCGTCCTCGTCGGGGTCAAATCCAAATTCCGTAAGTGCTGTTACCGCATAGGACGCAGACTCGTTTATTGATGCCTTTACCCTGAAATCCTTCATTATTTCGGGATTGTTCAGTATCGGCGAGGGCAGGGATTTTTTAAGACCCTTTTCAAAGCTAAGACGTATTCTCTCTTTGGTATCGGTGTCGAAATTCACGGGCATGGAGAGCATATAGTCGAGGAAAATCTTTCTGTACATATTGTTTATATACAAGCCGATATAATACGCATATATTTCAATCACATCGAAATCCTCATCGCCAAGCTGCGAATAGGGTTTTATCTGCATATTTTTTCCCATTTTGTCGCACACGGAAAGGCTTTTGTAACCGCCTGCATACTTTTTAAGCCCTGTGACATAGCTTTTGTACTGCGAATTGTTTGAATTTTTAAAGCTGTCGTATGCCGTATGCGAAACGGAAATCTGATTGAAAAGCGTATCGGGTCTGCCCTTTTTCTCCTTGTATTTTGCGATAAAGCCGTCAATATCGGTGAGTTCGAGGATTGTGGGGTTTTCGTACTGATTTTCGGAGGAGGCTTTTCCGAGGTCACCGCCGCCTATTCTGATAGGTCTGTACTTGCTCTCTTCATCGAGGATAACGGCAACTGTGCTTTTAGTTCCGAAATCTATGCCGACAATGCTGTTTTGGTTTATATCCATTGCAGGGTTTCTTGCATAGAATGTTTTTCCGTCAAGGGTCACGGGCTTTACAGTATCCTTGGTTTCGTTTTCGTCCCAGAGTTCCCAGTGTCCACGGCTGCTGTCGGTGAGAAGTTTCTCGTCATAGGGTGTAAGACCGCATCTGTCAAAATCACGTCTGAGTATTTCGTTTAAATATTCTTCCATTTTTACATCATATCCTTTCGTTTTGAGATAGTCAATAAATTCGTCAAAGGAATTATGCACGAAATTAACGTTGTCGTCTGCGGTAAGCATTCCGAGGTTATAAAATAACCTTATCAATTTCATATCATTCAGGATATTTTCACCAAGGTCATTCCAAGAGACGTTGTATTTAAGCATAACAGCAACAGGGCTGTGTATTCTTATGATAGGGATAATAGCGGCATCAGGATGATTCCAATATTCGCTCCAAGCATAGTTATTGCCATTACTAATGTGTCTGTAATAGCTCTTACCATTATCAGAAACATATGCAATTGCAGAAGTTTTGATATAATTTCCACAATTTTTGTAAAACCAGTTTACTTCATTAAGAACTGGAATTACCGCATTTTTTCTGTCAAGTTTAGGCTTTGATAAACAGTCCGGAACGGAAGTTGCACTTGAGGTTGTTAAAGATACTTTTGCAATGTTTGGTGTCAGTGCCTTAATACCAACGCAGTACATAAGCTTGTCGGAAACAGTAAAAGCATTGTTTGGGTATTTTGAAACAATTTCCTTGTCGATAAAGTAAATTTTTTCCTTTAAGCTGCTTATGCCCGAAGGGTAGCTTTCCTCATTAATCTTTCCGCCAAAGATACTGCTAATTGTCTTGATTGTTTCTTGTTCCATATTCTTCTCCTTTAAGATACGCTTATCTTTCCTGTTTTTCTGACGGAGGGCTTCTGCGCTGATTTTTCGTTTGCGAAAGAGTCCAGTTTCTCCGCAAGCCTTTCCGTCATCTCCCTTACGGATATATCTTCGCCGCACATGAGATATTTTATTATCGGCAGAGGGCTTGCAAGACCGTTAAGGCATACATAGGCAAACACCGTATCCGAAATGCCCGTATTTCTTTTTTCCAGAAGCTCGGCGGCGAAAGTCTCCGTTATTTTTCTGTCGGGGATATACCCTCCACTGCACGATATTTTCCTGTAGGATATATCAATTGAATTTTTCAGACCGTTTTTAATGTCATTAAAATTTTTCGGAACACCGTGCAGTACCGAACCTTCACTGTGGATATATCTGAAAATTTCGGTTTCGGGCTGCTCCCGCAGAAATACGGGGACAGCCTGAGTTATTGTGCAGTTGTTTGATGTTTCCGCAGAAAAATCAAGGGTACAGAAAATTCTTCCCGTTTCTGCGCAGATTGTGGTTTCATCAGCGGTATATATAAAGCCGTCATGCTTTACAATTCCACCGCCGATTGTTATATTGTTTTCCGATACGCTCACATCAAAGCCGCTTATTATGCCGTCGGGAAATTCACGGAAAACCGCATTGATTACGTCATTCGGTCTGTCTCTCAATGCGTTGAGCATATCTGTATTCAATATCATTCCATCTTTAAAATCGGGATATATATTCATTTTAAATTCCTTTCATCAGTGAACGCCGTCAAAGAATGTTTTCTGAGAAATATCCGTCTCGAATGAGCATACCTCCGGCTCTGAGCATTCGTAAGAGCCGTCGGACTCTGCTTTTATTACCATTACCCCGAAGCCCCATTCCTCATGGTTGAGATATACCACAGCATACATTCTTGACGTTTTGTTTAACGGATTGAGTCTGTCGAGGAAATCCTGCTCCACATAGCCGCCCGTAATTTCGGAAATTTCGGAAAGCTTCATCTCTGAGAGGTTCTGTATATGCTTTTTGCAGTCAAATTCATAGGGCTGCTCGATATTTCTGTCGCTGTCGGAGAGATAGAAATTAAGCTTTTCGGTCGCCGAGGTTATTCTTTTGCTGACGGGCTGCTGTTCCCAGCCGTCCTTTGAGGAAATCATAAGCTTGGTTTCGCCGTTCGATGTAATTTTAACATCAACGGGGATTGCGTCCGTGTCATTGTTGAGGACAACATCTATCTCCGCATTCTGCAAAGCCTGCATATATCTCATTGCGCCCTTTAAACAGGCAAGCTTCAGCTCAAACTCCTCCTCCGTGGGAGAAAGGCGGATGTCTATTTTCTTTCCGGGGAGAAATTCCTTAAGAGCCATTTTGAATGTGTCGATATTCGTGGACTGACCCGAAAGCTTTATGCCGTCAAAGGTGTTAAGCTCGTCCTCGTTGTAGAGATTATTGAGGAATTTATGGATAAGATAGTAAATATCTCCCGTTAAAATCCATGCAATCTCCTTTGCGTTGAACACAACATCGGGGTAATTTTCCTTGATGTATTTATCGCCCTTATGCACGGCAATCTGCCATGTCAAATCCGTATCGACAAAGAGGTCGTTGTCCTTGTTGTCCTTTTCCATTCCTATGGTATATCTCGATGTGGTGTTGTACTGGTAGAATTTCTTCTTCATCTGGTCTGCGATATTCCAGAGGAAATAGAAATTATTCTTGACATTGTTGTAAATATCGGTTGACCTGCTCCTGTATTTCTCGAACTGCGTGGGGATTATCTCCTCCGCATCGGCATAGACCTTCTCGAAATTCTCATAAATTCTGCGGTACTGCTCGGCTGCCTCTTTTTCATCGTCATGCTCCTCGATATTTTTAATCATCTGTTCGGGGCTTACGGAGATTATATCTTCAAGACCGAGCCTTTTGCCGCCTGTTTTGTAGTAATAAGCATACACTATCTTCATGTACTGCATTATTCTGTATGTGAGGTTATTGCCGCCGAAATTAAAATCGCCGTTTATGTAGGAGGTGTTTATTTCTATGTCAACTATCTCTTCATCGTAGGATATATCATACGAACAGGAGGCAAGGTCGGACGTTCCGCCGCCGCAGTCGATTATAAGCTTTTTTCGGCTTATTTCTTTGTTTTTTCCGCTTACAACGTCCTGTATATCGTTGTTTATCTGGTTGTAAAGCACGGCTATGCCCTCATCTATTGCGTGTTCCCTTTCGAGGACATATCCCTCTGAGGACAGAAGCTCATCGAATACACAGAGATATTTTTCCTTTAATTTCACGGGGGCGGATATGTGAAGTCTCATGAATTTGCATTTAAACTGCTGTTCAGCCTCGGCAATCACATAGAGGAGATATTTTTTAATTATCTCCTTTCTGGATATTTTCAGTCTGTTTCCGTCCTCGTCGATAAGCTCCGTATCGCAGTTACAGTCCGTGACCCATCTTTTTATTTCCATGAAAAAGCTTTCTTTCGGACAGTAGTTATTCTTCTTAAGCTTTCTGAAGGCTTCATATCCGAAACGGTATTCGGCTTTTCCGTCCGCACAGCTTTTAACGCTCACTATCGTGGGGATAAGCGGAGCATAATTGCCGCCGTTGCCCTGCGTATCGAACCGTACTATATTTTCCGCCCCGACCTTTACAGTGCCGTTGTTCACGGAATTAACGCATATATTGTTTACATAGCCGTGCGTGAGAAATGCCCCAGCAGTCGTATTTGAAGTACCGAAATCAATGCACAGACAGTTGTCGGTGTATTCGGGTGTCTTAACGTCAAGCTGTATCTTCTTCCTTATAACTCTTGATGACGAGTCCCTGAATACAAGGCAGTAATTGATGTTATTGCTGCTGGTTACACCGAGACTGCCGCATTTTGCCGTGAGAAAATATACATTCTCCATTTCCGATTTTACGAGCTTCATTTTTCCGCACAAATTGTCACGGTCGTCCAAAAGGTCAACGGTATCTTCCAGTCCCTGAATTTTTGTCTCGACAAGATACCTGTCCTTCGGGGTTATGTCAAAGCCCATATGTATATGCTTTGAGGCTGCATCAAGCCCCGTGTATATATCAATCTGCATAGGAACGTTAATATCGTCCTCTTCCGCCGCAATTTCGGGATTTGATTTTGGCGCACCCTCCCAGTAAACATCGTCCGAATAAAGTTCAACAAGACCCGAAACCTTTTCGGGAGTTTTCTGATTTTTTCCGAAAATTGAATTTAAAATCTTTTCAAAGTCCTTTTCATTAGATTTAGCCATAATTTACCTCCGTATATTAAAAATTCGCCTGTCTCCCCTGCCCCGTCACGGGAAATATTTCTTTGTCAGTAAACATCAGTTATGCTTTTCTTCAAAATTTTTCCGTCCGCACCGCAGTATCCCCTGAACAGCACAGCAGAAATTTCTCCCTGCGAATTGCCTGTGCTTGTATGTTTTTCCCAGTCAAACATTTCGCCCGCTCTTACGTCCTGACGAATATATTTTACGTTCAGAGTGCTGCTGTTATATACATCAAAAAGCGCATCAAAAATATCCGCAAGAATTTCATCATCGCCCGAAACGGATTTCTGCGAGATTATTCTCTCGGAAATAAAATCCCAGAAGCGTCTCACGAAATCGTCCTTTCCCGCACAGGCGAAAAACTGCTCTAAGCTTTCGCCTTTTAAAATTCCGCTTAACTGACTGCGTGTGTCGTCCGAAAGCTTGAGGAAAGAGCCGTAAATTCTTTCCGTTCCGGAATATCTGTTCGAATAATTACCGATTGTGGTTTTCTGATTTGAAATAACCGATTTATATTCTGTTATTTCTCTGTCTTTATTTTCGGCATTTTTTTCAAGCTCTGAAATTCTGTACGTATTGTCTTTGATTAAAGTATTGAGCCTTGAAATTTCAGCATTTTTCTCTGCAACAGCGTTTTTGTATTCTTCTTCCGAAATGTACTTGTCCGTGTCAGGTATGTGAGTATCATTCCCGAATATTTCGGAGATACATCTGCGCACATCTTCGTCTTTAAGGAGGCAGATAAGTCTTTCCTTAAATTTTCTGGTTTTCTTCTCGTCCTTTAGCTTTTTGTACTGTTCCTTTTCGTTTTTATCCATAATAATACCTCTTCTTTGTTGTTATTGTTCTGCATAAATGATATATACAATTATAACATATGGTTTTGATTAAGTCAATGATATACCTGCTCCGTTTTGCCGCAGATTTTTTCTTATTGTTTCCAGGCTTATAATATATTTCTTTCCGTTGTCGGTTTTTACGCAAAGTCCGTCTTTTCCCCAGCGGTCAAAATCCGTATCGTCAAAGTCCTCATATTCGGGGTCAAGTATTTTATGCGCACTTACAAGATGTGGGTCAAATTGAAGCGGTTCGGAAAAATCGCCAATCATAACGTCGCCTGAACCTGACCAGTAACAGCCGCCGTATGCAATCAAATCAGTCAGCGGGTCATAGTGAATATCGGTAACAATGAACGATTCACCATTGGGCGCACCAAAATTATTATCATAGCCTCTTGGGATATAATTGTAAACATCAAGCGTATCAATGTCAATATAGCTTATTCCGTACAAGTCGATATTGAACGGGTAGTATCTGTGACCGTTGCTGTGGCTGATAAAATTTTTATACGGATTTTGATGACTGTCGGTTGAAATATACTCATAAATACACCTGTCGCCCTTACGAAGCTCATATCTGTTTAATTCGGCATGAACAGTATGCTCTGTGCGATGAATATATTCCTTTACGAAAAGCGAATAGCCGTCGGGAAGCTCAACGGAATATTCTTCCTGAAAATATTCCTCGCTCTCGGCATAAAAGAATTTTTTTATCCAGTCTCTGTATTTTTCTGTATCATATACATTCGTATAATCAAATCCACGATAATGAAGTCCCCATGCGCTGAACATTTCGCAGTCCAGTTCAAATGATATGATACCATTTGCGGAATTTATGGTTATTTCCGCATGATAACCGTTTTCATTCCTGATAACCTTTATACTTTTAAAAAAAGGCTTATCGGCAGCGTTTATCCTGTCGGCGGAAATTTCCGAACGGCTCCGCATAAAATACATATTGTAATGGCGGTATTCCTGCTCGGAGCTGTCAAAATCTCCCTCAATGCATAAGGTTATATAGCTTATGCCCTTATCTTCAAATTCGTCGCAGTACATTTTTGTGATAACAGTATTGTTGAAATTATGTGTGCCGAAAAAATCTGTTTTATCCATATTATTCTGCCTTTCTGAACAGCGGTCATTTACAGTTTTCAATGATATTAAGAATCATACGGGCATACTCTTCGCCGGACGGAAGTTCGGTATCGGCAAAAATCTCACGTCTTATTGCTTTGGTATTTTGACCCGTAATCGGATTGAACCCTGATTTGATAAAATCTTTGTAATAAAGACCTGTTCCCCTTTTCTGCCATAACGGGAGAGTGCTGTAATTGATACCTTTTTGGAGGAGGAGTTCGTTTTTGAAAGCTATACTTTTTCCCGACAGCATTTCAGTCGCTTCATTTTTTGACATGCCTTCTTTTCTAAGTGTCCAGTAGCACCATGCATTCAGGGAATTTCTTTGCGAATCCTCATACCGCCATAAAAAATAATCCGTTACTCGTTTCAAGTTCGGCAAAGGTATAATTCGGCAGTCAAAGGCTGCTGTTCTTCCAAGTTCAAGAGAAAACGCAGCACTTACCTCTCCTGCAAGCGTTGTGTTAAGCTTACGGACTTTTCTTCCGAAGCTGTTGTCATCAGGGTGAAACAGCAATGATATTTCGTCACTTTCGGTATAACCGTAGATAATTCGGAAACCGCATTCCATAGCACTTTTTGCGGCATGTATCATCAAATCCCTGAATTTTTCATCAAAAGGAGCTTCAAAGTGACAAATCTCCTTTGTGAGCCTTGTGAATGAACGTCCGTCAAGCCTTGTGGCTATGTACATATCCGGAAGTATTACATAGTCGAGAGACTGCTCATAGATACGCATTTCCCTGTCAAAATCATCAAATTTCATATTTCAATCCTCTTTCCACTCACTGATTTTAAATCCGTTTTCTGTTATTTCCACATAGTAAAGCTCATCAAATCCCTCGTCACAGGACGGAAGCTCTATTTTCTTTGAAGTCGATGCAATGGCGGTATCAGGAATTTTTGCCTTTCCTGTACGCTGCCTGTTTCGTGACATACATTCGGCAATTACCGACCTCATGTAATAACCGATTATTTTATATCCGCTGTTTTCAGCCGCTTCAAAGTATCTTCGCCTGTCCGCTGCCGAAGGATTGGTATTGTCTATCACGAAATCCTCTTTATTTTCTATGCACGAAAGAATTGCAAGCTTTTCCCTGTTTCTGGTTTTAAGCTCATCAAGGCTGATATGCTTAAATTCCGAAAGATGAATTTTGCAGAATGTCGATTTTCCGCTTGCCTGCAAGCCTGTCATTATAACCATTGTATTCATTTTTTACACCTCTGTGTCTGTAAATTACGATTTTGACGAGCAATCCAAATATCTAAAAAACAGCCCTTTAAAGCGGGCTGTTTTTGATTATCTGATTATCTGTAGCTTCCGTATTTCTTTTTGAATTTCTTTTTCTCCTCGTACATTGCCTCGTCCGCACGTTTGAAAACCAGCTCGTAGGAATTATCATCCGAGGCGTGTTCGGCAACTCCCACAGCGGCGGAATATCTCAGCCATGGGTCATTTTCTTCATGTTCAAAGGACTCGGCAAAAGCGGCTCTGAGCTTTTCTGTTTTCTGCTTGCGGTCATTGTAATCCTCCCCACGGAGAATTACGGCAAATTCGTCACCGCCTATGCGGAACACGGGAGAATGCTTAAACACCTCACAGATAAGATGACAGCAGCCTTTTATATATAAATCGCCTGCCTTGTGTCCGAAATCGTCGTTTATGCGTTTGAGGTTGTTCATATCCACCATGACAACAGCAAATTCAACGGGTTCTTCTGAAATTTTGTTATTGATTTCGAGTACCGTCTTATTGTATACAGTCTTGCTCCCCACACCGGTCAGGGCATCACGATATGCCTCCTGACTGATTTGTCCGATTTGTTCGTCACGGGACTGCAACTCACGTTCCTCCTTGGTCACATCACGCACACGCAGATATGTACCGTTCAGATTTCCTGCATTGTCATTTACACGGCTTTCCTCAAGTACATAAAAGCGCATATCCTCACCGCTGCCGACGGTTCTTTTGAATGTATATCCGTAATTACCTGAATTTTTCGGCTCGCCGAATATCTGTCTCAGTCTTTCCGTGAGTTTTACGTCATTGCTGCCGCTTACGTCCGCAAGCCTGCAGCCCTGCTCGTTTGCCCATATGCAGTTGCCGTCCGGGTCGAATATATAGAACGCATCGGATAAATCCGAAACAATGTTTGAAAGCATACGGTCAAGCAGTCTCAGCGGTCTGTAGAGAATTGCAAGATAAAAGATAACCAGTCCGAATACTCCGTATCCAATCATCGAGCGGTCGATAACGCTTTTTGAAAAAATCTGATATGTCTGCACCAGTCCGACAGAAACCAAAGTGAAAAGTATGACGTTATATCTTTCCCTGTAAATCCTTGGTGATGTTACAGATGCAATAATAAATATCAGTATCGCACATAAGAAAACAGCATAATCAACCATACGGTGAATTGTCTGTCCGAAATACGGCACAAAATTATAAAAAACCGTTTTGTCCGACATCACCTCCCCGACATCAAAAGCATGACCCGTAAACGGATTCAAAAGAAGCTGTACCGCATCTGCCGTGAGCAGAACATACATAAGTGTCGGCTTGTGCGACCTGCCACCCTTTCCCACACCGTTGCAGTATTTGTTCGCAAAGTTCACCAGTGCGCTTATCGAAAGGTCAATGCCGAGGAAATAGATGTAACAGCCTATAAGAGCCGTAATTCTGCCGCCCGACAGTATCATCATCAGATTTCCGACTATCGGAGGAATGAGAGCAGCCAGTAGAAAGCCTACAGAGTCCTTTACAGGTCTGTCCGAACGCCGTGTCAGTACCGTACAGACGGTCAGCGCGGCAATTAACAGAATATATATTATTGAATATGTTATTCTCATAAGATTTTCCTTTCCAGTTTTTATATAAATTAAATAGATTAAATAAATCGCTTGAAGAATAAGCGTGTATTCATTATATCATAGTTATCTGAAATTTTCAAGGGTATCTGTATTAATTTACAAAAAAATGTTGATTTTAAATTGTGCATATGTTATAATTAATTCGGATTCAGGAATACGGAATACAGAATTTGATTATTAATTCAATTTTCTGTAATTCCTGAGAAAATCTGATTAAAATATTATATAAAGGTGACAGCTATGAATATACAAGAAAAATTATACGCTGTGTGTGATGAAAAATATAAAAGCTTTTCCTGCGGACTTATCACAAATATTCCGCAGGAGAGTATTATCGGCGTGCGCACTCCCGATTTGAAAATGATTGCGGGAGAGATAATATCACAGAAAGCAGAAAAGCCTTTCCTCGAAAATCTTCCGCATGAATATTTCGAGGAAAATCAGCTTCATTCGTTCATAATATCAAGGATTAAAAATTATGACGAATTGATTTTGCGCCTTGACGAATTTCTCCCGTTTGTAGATAACTGGGCTGTGTGCGACCAGCTAAGACCGCAGATATTCAAAAGGCACAGGGATAAATTGACAGATAATATAAAAATATGGATAAATTCGGATAAGGCTTATACCGTGCGTTTCGCTGTCGGTATGCTTATGTGCCATTACCTCGGCGACGATTTCAAGCCCGAATATTTAAGCCTGGTTTCGGACGTTAAAAGCGATGAATACTATGTAAATATGATGACGGCATGGTATTTTGCGACTGCTCTCGCTAAACAGTATGAATATGCCCTGCCGTATATTGAAAATAACCTGCTTGATTTATGGGTGCATAATAAAACCATCCAAAAAGCCGCCGAAAGCTGCAGAATACCAGATGAGCATAAAAAATATCTGAAAACTCTGAAAAGGTCGGTGAAAAAATGAAGATACAGGGCTTTTCAGTTAAAAATTTACCGAAGGATATTTTTACGGGAATTATAATCGCTCTCGTTTCGATACCCATTTCAATGGGATATGCGCAGGTTTCGGGACTGCCGCCTGTTTACGGTCTTTACGGCTCAATTTTCCCGATACTCATTTTCGGCTTATTTTCAACATCTCCGCAGTTTATTTTCGGGGTGGACGCTGCGCCTGCCGCACTTGTGGGGGCATTTCTCGGAACGGCCGGCATTGATGCATTTTCCGAAAGAGCCGTGCAGGTTGTCCCGATGATAAGCTTTTTTGTCGGGATATGGCTTATGATTTTCTATATCCTTAAAGCAGGACGGCTGGTTACATATATCTCAACACCTGTCATGGGCGGATTTATAAGCGGCATATCCTCAACTATAATCCTCATGCAAATACCTAAAATTCTCGGCAGTTCGGGCGGTTCGGGCGAACTGATTGAGCTTTCGGAGCATATATATCATACCTGCCGTGAAAATTTCAATTATATGTCGCTGATACTGGGCGGTACGTCTTTAATCATACTCCTCGTTTCAAAGAAGCTTGCCCCGAAGCTGCCCATGTCGGTATTTGTTATGGCAGGCGGCGCAATTATCGGATATACCGGTTTTGCCGACAGATATAATGTCGCAAAGCTCTCGGCAATAGAAAGCGGTCTGCCTGCGTGGAGCTTTCCGTATTTTGAATTTGATATTCTTACGGACGTGCTGACCGTAAGCCTTACCGTTGCGGTAGTTATTATGGCTGAAACCCTGCTTGCCTGCAATAACTTCGCAAATAAAAACGGCTATAAAATAAACGGCAACAACGAAATTTTAGTCTACGCAGCAGCAAATCTTGCGGCTTGTTTCGTGGGCTGCTGTCCCGTGAACGGCTCAGTTTCGAGGACTTCAATGGGCGAACAGTACGGCGGAAAATCACAGGTCATGTCGCTTGCGGCTTCATTCAGCATGATGATAATTCTGCTTTTCTGCACAGGCTTCATACAGTATCTGCCCGTACCCGTACTGACGGCGATTGTAATATCGGCACTTCTTGGCGCAGTGGAATTTGAGCTTGCTCACCGCCTATATCATCAGGACAAGAGAGAGCTGTTCATATTTTCAGGGGCATTTTTCGGGGTACTGGTTTTCGGAACGGTCTACGGGGTGCTTATCGGAGTTTCACTTTCATTTGCATCGGTGGTCATAAACACCGCAAATCCGAAGCGTTCCTTTCTTGGAGTTATTCAGGGGCATGAGGGTTTCCACAGCCTTGAAAGAAATACCTATGCCGTACCGCTTAAAAATGCCGTGATATACAGGTTTTCTGGAAATCTTTACTTCGCAAACATAAATATATTTATAAGCGATATAGAAAACGCTCTTAAAGACGATACAAAATGCGTAGTAATAGACTCAGGTGCGGTCTGCAATATCGACATAACTGCCGCCGACAAAATAAAATCACTCTGTAATTCTCTCGGAAAATCGGGAATAAAACTATATTTCGCCTCGCATATAGAAACGCTCAACGACCGTTTCCGTCAGCTTGGTATGGCATATTTCGTTGAGGACGGTCATTGCAGGAGAACCATTCCCTCCGCACTTTCCGATGCAGGCATAGAACCGCCCTATATTACGGAAAAAATCACAGGAGATAAAGTCCTCGCCTACGGCAATCAGGAAAGACTTGAATTTGAATGGGCTTTCGGTGCTGATGCGGAGAAAGAGTTTGAAAAATATACCGAGAAAATGCTCGAAAATATCTCCGATAACCGGAAATACGCACAGCAGCAGCTGAGCGATATTATTAAAGCAAAGGGCATATGGAAAGGTATAGGCGAACTCGACCAGGAGGAACTGCTCGTCCATTTGCAGACACATACCTGTGAACTTGCACTAAAGCTGAATACGGACGAAAGCAAAATCGAGGAGGCTATCGAACTCAGGAGGATAAAGCTTGCAGTGAGCCTCGAAAAAAATAACCCCTCCGCATTTTCCGCCCTGCGTGAGCATAATGAGCGTTTTGAAAATGCCCTCAAAGAAAAAAATCCCCAAATGTACGAGGAGCTTATCAGTCACAGGAAAGAGGCTCTCGAACATCTGAGAATTTCAAACCCCGAATACGCAGGATTTATTGAGGAATTTTACAATATATGACTAATTTCTCCCGTTCGTACGGGAGAAATTTTTATATGAACTTCGCAAATATCATCGAGCCTATAACAGTGAAAAGTCCGCATATCACTATGGACAAACTGCTCATTGCTCCCTCTGTTTCACCAAGCTCCATTGCCTTTGCCGTTCCTATCGCATGGGAGGAAGTCCCCAGAGCTATGCCCTTTGCGACAGGTTCGGTTATATGGAATATCTTAAACACCGTTTCACCGATTATGTTCCCGAATATTCCCGTTATTATGATTATAGCCGCCGTTATAGCAACATATCCGCCAAGTTCCTCCGAAACTCCCATTCCTATCGCAGTGGTTATGGATTTAGGAAGAAATGTAACGTATTCCTTGTGCGAAAATTTAAATATCACCGCCATTGCAAGCACGCACAGAAAGCTTGTAACCGCTCCCGATATTATACCGCAGAGTATCGCCCTGATATTCTTTTTAAGAAGCTCAAACTGTCTGTGAAGCGGTATCGCCAATGATACCGTTGCAGGCGTGAGCAGATAGCTTATGTATTTAGCCCCGGCATAATATTTCTGATAGTCTATTTTCGTGACTGCAAGAAATGCCGTGACAATTATCACCGCCATAAGCAGAGGATTGATTATTGCAAGTCCCGTCTTTTTCTTCAGGAAAACTCCCAGCCCGTATGAGAGAAAGCTTATCATAACTCCGAAAAATACGGAATTTTCAAGAAATTCAATTGTTTTCATTATTTTTTTCCCCGCTTTTCTTTATTATAAGCTGTGTAACAATTCCCGAAACCGCCATTACCAATACGGTCGATACTGCCATTACCGTAAGATATTCGAGTATTGAGGACTTTACTATCCCCCACGACTCAAGCAGCCCCACCGCCGCAGGTATAAACATAACGGGCATTATGTCAATAAGAAACTGCCCCGTCTTTTCGATGTCCCTGAGCTTTATAAGCTTCGTTTCAAGTGCCGTGAAAAGCAGTACTATCCCGTATATGCTTGCAGGTATCGGTAGGGGGATTATTTTATTGAGTATTTCCCCGACAAACGAAAACAGCAGTATAATACTAAATTCCTTGATGTAATTCATAAAATCACCTCATAAGAATTATATCACACTGTTATTAAAATGTCAATCTCCTGCAAGGCAAATGTACACGTATTTTTGCCCTGTCTGACAATGGCAGAGCAGAATTTCACGCAGTCCCGGCGGCGGTTTAATGAAAATGAGTATTGCTTTTTCGCAGACGATGTGATATAATGAACATATCCTGCAAGCTGTGAATATTCGGAATGAGCAGATTCTGATACGGAGGAAAACTGAAATGTCAAAGCTTAACGATTATTTCATATATGAAGTGCTTTCTGTCGTTGAGGAGATACCAAAAGGAAAGGTAGCAACCTACGGGCAGATAGCAAGGCTGACAGGCCATGACAAAAACGCACGGCTTGTCGGAAAAATATTGAGCCGTGCAGAGCTTTACGGTGAATATCCATGCCACAGAGTCGTAAATCATTCGGGCAGAACCGCCCCGAATTGGGCGGAGCAGAGAACACTTCTTAAATCAGAGGGCGTTGCTTTCAAGGACAACGGAAATGTGGATATTCGGAAATACCAATGGAATGAGTGATAAATATGCACTGCGTAAAAGCAAAATCATTGCTGACACGCTGGAACGGAATGAATATCTACCGTGGCTGCACACACACAACTGAATATCCTGAGAAATACGAACAGCTAAGTTTTTTCTGAAAGAAAATAAAACGGGGAGCTGTAAATTTGCTTTAAAACATTTTCGTTTTCGCAAAGCTTCTGCACTTTACAAATATGAAAAGCGTGAGATTGAAAAACTATCCCAAAATAGATTACATTTGTTACTGACATCATTCTATAATATAATTCGTAAATTGTCAGGCGTTTTTTTGAAATTCCAGAAATTATCCCGAATCATATATTGATGGTCTATCGTAGATATGTGATTCGGGATATATTATTTCGATACCTTTTCTATGATGCAGGTGTGTCCTTTTTTCTCATCATAATTTATTCCGACAAGCAGCACATCACCTGAATACTCTGATACCTTGTGCAGATAGTCGTTAGACTTTATCTGCTCGATTGCTTCTTCTGCGGAGTGACCTTTTTTCAGTTCGACTATCATTGCAGGAAGATTTCTTCCTTTTCTCGGAATGAAAACCAAGTCTGCAAATCCGTTTCCGGTTGCAAGCTCTCTGTGAACGATGTAATCTTTTCGTGCCGAGTAATATGCTATCGAAAGCACACAGGCGAGTGAATTTTCATCGTTATACTGTGGTATCGAAGTATTTTCCTTATGACTGTCGGATATAAGCTGTGCAGCCTTTTCGGAATTGCCGCTTAGTGTAGCCTGCAATAAGTCGTCCGATACTTTGAGCGATTTTGATACTTCTGCCCAATCCTTGTTTCTTATCGTGCTTGCAAACTGCTCCGATACCTCATAGTTCGGGATTGATACCTCATTGGTATCGGAATCAAAGGTAAGATATCCGAGGTGAACAAGCAGTGTAAGCACATCGTCCTGTGAGTTGAAGGTCACCATATCATTGGTGAATGTTGACGGATCAATTCTCTTTTTTTCTCCTGCGAGAAGCGTGACTATAGTATCCCTGAGTCCGTCATCGTTTCTGAATATGAATTCTTCAAGAGCTTCATAATTTTCAGTTGATGTCCAATAATTTCTGAATTTTCCACGCACTATAGCTTCAACCACTGACTTGGGATTATAAACCGAAACTCCGTCAACATTGTATCCGTCATACCATCGCTTAATCTCACTGAAGTCTTTTTCATAATTGTTACAAAGATCATGCACTTCACTTTCAGTAAATCCTGTAAATTCTTCAAGAGGGGCTGCGTTGGTCATTGCGATCTCAGTGAACATATTAAGTGCGGAATGTTCACCATATTTTTTGATTGGAAGGATTCCTGTCATATATGCAAGTGCAACGTATTTCTGATTTTTCAGTAAGTCACGAAGATAGTCAAGGTAGTCCGTTTGTTCTGAAGTGTTGTTCTTGAACATTCTGAATACGCAGTCCCACTCATCTATGATGAATATAAACGGAATCCGCTTTTCGTCAAATATCTCACCGAGAACTGAGATCAAATCAGTCCAATCAAAGCAATCAACATCTCTGAATTCCTTTTTCAATTCATGAAGTAATCTCTTATTGAGAGTATCAAGTGCTTCAGCAACAGTCTTTTTCCTCTTAATAAAATTCACCATATTTATATGGATAACATTGTATTGATTGAGGTGTTTCTCAAAGTTTTCGTCCATGGCGATCTTATAACCGCTGAACATTTCCCTTGAATCACAGCCTCTGCTATAATATGCAACAAGCATATCTGCTGCCATTGACTTTCCAAAACGTCTTGGACGGCTGACACATATATACTTATTTGTGGTTCTTATCTTTTTATTTGTATGCTTTATAAGCTCCGTTTTGTCCACATATATTTCAGCGTTCAGTGCCTCCTGAAAATCTATATTGTCAGGATTAAGGTATATTCCCATGAGCCTTACCTCCTTTTTTACATTTTCTTTACTTCCATTATACCTCATCCTGTGATAAAAAATCAACTGCTTTCCGAAAGAAATTTATCTGTTTCCATGATGCTCTTTTTCTTCAAGGTCGATATAATCCTTTGCAAGCTGCTTCGATCCTTCGATGTCATAGTAAAGGCATCTCTTAACAGCAGGCGGCAGACCGTCGTTAACGGTGCATATTCTCCTGTTTGCCCAGTAGCCCATGTAGTACCTCCATATCATTGTCTTAAGCTCTTCAGTCGTGTAGTTCTCAGAACTGTCATTGCGGCTGTAGAACA
>JAFUXL010000007.1 GCA_017470905.1 Ruminococcus sp.
ACCGTAGGCTATACGGGAATTTACGCCTGTGGACTGTACATGAACTTGTGAGTAGACAGTGGCTTGTCACTTTCAAAAGCATACAGGTTGAAGCAGGAATTTTCTCAATATGGGTATGTTTGTCCATATTTTGAGTAGCAGTGATGATATGACCGAACAGCAGAAACTCGCAGTAAATGCAGAAAATTGTTCAATTATAGTCTCGGCGGCGGCCGGCAGCGGAAAAACCACCGTCCTCACCGAAAGGCTTTCCCGTATACTTTCCGACCCCGATGCAGGGGTAAGGGCTGACAGGATAGTTATTGTTACTTTCACGAACGATGCCGCCTCCGAACTCAAAAAACGTCTTGAAGCAAAGCTGACGGCTCTGATAAACGAAAATCCTTCCGATACCTATCTTCTGCGCCAGCAGGTACTTCTCAAAAGCGCAAAAATTTCCACCATAAATTCATTCTGTTTTGACCTCATACGTGACAATATAGAGGAGCAGGGCGTAACATCGGGCTTTACGGTTCTTGACGATACGGACAACAAAGTCCTTAAATCTCAGGCTATGGATGACCTTATTGATTATTACTGTGCCAATGAGTACGACAAAATTTCTTATCTCTATGATAAATTCTGCATAGCGGACGAGAAAAGGCTCATAAATCTGATAAACTGTGTTGACGAATTTCTTGAGTCGGAGGCTTTCCGTGACAGGTGGCTCGACATGGTGAACAGGGAATATGCAAAGGATTTTAGGGACTCTTCTTATTATACGGCATTTATAAATACAAGCCTCAAAAAAATCCGCAGGGCAAAAATGCTTGCAGACGAAAATCTTGTGCTTGTGCCGAAGATATTTCCCGATATATATACCGTGAAAACCGCCGTAAAGGTCAATGACCAGTCCCAGAACGACTGCGAAAAAACGGACGAAATTCTCTTCATGATTGAAAACGGAAATATCCCGACAAGCGAGGACATCGAAAGACTTACCAATTTCGGAAAAAAGGTAACAGTCAGAAAGGATACGGACTGCAATCACGCTCTTGAAGAAGTATACAAGAAAAACAGAACGGAATTTATCGAAACGGCAAAACAAGTCGTGAAAAGTGCAGCATCAGCGGAAAGCGATTTTTATGAAACCGCCGAGATAACCAAAATCCTAAGCGAGGTAATCAGAAAATACCATGACTTCATATGGCAGAGGAAAATCGAAAAAAATGCCCTCAGCTTTGATGACGGCGAGAGAATTACACTTGAACTCCTTGCGGATTTTGACGGGGACGGAAATATAATACAGTCCGAAACTGCGAAGAATATATCCCGTCAGTATGATGTAATAATGATTGACGAATATCAGGACTCAAACAACAAGCAGGATATGATTTTCAAGCTCCTGTCAAGAAATTTCGGACACAATTCGGACGGTCAGCCGCTTTACGGAGATAATGTCTTTCTCGTAGGAGATGTGAAACAGTCGATATACGGTTTCAGGCTTGCCAACCCCGAAAATTTCATATCTACCTTTAAAAATTCCGAAAGATACAATCCCGGCAGCACAAGCAAAAATCAGTCCGTTGTGCTTGGCATGAATTTCAGAAGCTCCGAGCCTGTGATTGATTTTATAAATTATATTTTCTCGAATATAATGTCCGAGGAGTGCGGCGGCGTTGATTACAATGATGACGAGAGGCTTTATTTCGGTGCGGAAAGATACCGCAGCACAGATGACTGCAAAACGCATATCACCTTTGTGAATGACGACCCCTTAGAGGACGGCGGCGAAAATTCCGATAATACCGACAATCCCGAAGCAGTCTGCACTGCCGAAAAAATTGCCTCGATGATTAAACAGGGCTATACAGTCCTCGATGAAAGAGGAAAGACAAGACCGTGCAGACCCTCCGATTTCTGCATACTGGTAAGAAAGAATAAATTTTCCGCCGAATATGTGAAGCAGCTTTCATTGAGGGGAATTGCCGCAAAGGGCGCAGACAAAAAGGGCTATCTCAAATCCCGTGAAATATCAATACTTATTGATTTGCTCAGAATAATAAACAATCCCTTGCTCGATGTTCCGCTTACGGCGGTTCTGATGTCGCCTATGTATATGTTCACGGCGGCGGAGACGGCATATATAAAATCATTCGACAGGGAAAGGGCAGTGTATTCTCTCCTCAGAGATATTGCGGACTGCGGATACGGCGGTTTCAGCGATGACAACCTCCTGCTCAGAATAAAAAAATTCCTTAAATCCTTTGACGGCTACAGGCTTGATGCCGTGACAATGACACTCGGAGAGCTTATAAATTCAATCTATGAAGATACGGATTTTATATCCGTCATGCAGCTCTACAGTGACGGCGAGAAAAAACGTGCAAATCTCCGTTCGCTGATACAGTATGCGAAGAATTACGAGGAAAATTCCGCCGCCGAGGGAAGCGGAGGATTGGGCGGATTTTTGCGCCATATCGACAGGATTATGAAGAATAAGGACGACGAGGAGGGAAAGTCCGCTCCGCAGTCGGGTGACTATGTGACAATACAGACAATCCACGCATCGAAAGGTCTTGAATATCCATTTGTATTTCTTGTTGAGAATTTTGAAAAATTCAGGAACGATACATCAGACATTGCCGCCTGCTCTACTGACGGAAGAATAGGATATATCCTCTTTGACAGCGAACTTATGAGAAAATATAAGACATTCCAAAAGGTAATCCTCAACGAAGAAAAAAGGCGTGAAAGCGTCAGCGAAGAAATGCGCCTGCTCTATGTCGCTCTCACGAGGGCAAAGCAGAAGCTTTTCATAAATCTGAAATGCGGCGAAAAATCCCTGAAACGCTTGCAGAAGCTGACCGATAATTTCGTGGTGAATATGGGCGATATAAAGGAAAATGTAATTTCCGCATCGAGTTATTCCGATTGGCTGTGGTCGTGCCTTATGCTCCATTCGTCATTCGGCGATATTGCCGAAAGGCTCGATTTGGACTATTATGAAAACTCCGTAGAGCTTGAAAGATGTGATGACGATGTATTTGAATATGAATTTTATGACAATATACCGCACGCCGAAGAAGAAAATCAGGAGACGAACGAAGTAAAAATCATGCCCGATGAAGATGTTTATAACAAGCTTTCGGAGATAATAAAAACTCACTATGACGATACCCTCTCGAAAATGCCCGCAAAACTCAGCGTTACGCAAATATCGCATAAATTTTCTGAAACGGAGGCATTTGATTTCAGCCTCCGCAGACCTGCTTTCATATCGGGAAAATCAAAGCTTACCGGTGCGGAAAGAGGTACTGCGATACATACATTTCTCCAGTACTGCGATTTCGACAGAGCAAAGGCATCTCCTGCGGACGAGATAGAGCGAATACATTCCCTCGGCTATATATCGGAAATTCAGGCTCAGTCGATAAGCACAGGGAAGATAAGCGCATTTTTCGGCAGCAGTCTCTATAAGCGTCTGGTTTCGGCAAATTCCTGTGAGCGTGAGAAAAAATTCATGGTGGCTGTCGCACAGCTTAATATAAACAATGACCTGATGAACAAGCTGCGCAAATCGGACGGCATGATAAAAGGTATCATCGACCTTATGTTCGAGGAAGATGACGGCATTGTAATCGTGGATTACAAATCCGACAGGGGAATATCCGCAGATAAGCTCAAAGAACGCTATACACCGCAGTTAAGGCTGTATAAAAGTGCTGTGGAGATAACTACAGGCAAAAAAGTAAAGGAGCTTTGTCTCTATTCAATCGAACTCGAAAAAACTGTAAATATTGAAATGGGGTGATTAAATGAGTGTAAAAAACAAAATAAGCTACAATTCTCCCGTGATATTATCATTCGTTATAATATGTGCGGTGGTATACCTGCTCGACATCGTTACGCATACGGCGGTGAGCAATTTCCTTGCGCTCAGAAAGGCTTTCAGCTTTCAGCTTGTGACATACATATTCGCACACAGCGGACTTGAACACCTCACGGGAAATATGACCCTTTTGCTTCTCGTCGGACCTGTTGCGGAGGAAAAATACGGCAGCAAAAACCTTCTGCTTATGATTTTCTCGACTGCAATCATAAGCGGAATTTTGAATTGTCTGCTGTTCCACACAGGACTGCTCGGCGCAAGCGGAATAGTATTCCTCATGATAATATTAAGTGCGTTCACGAATTTTGAAAAGGGAAAAATTCCCCTCACGCTCATACTTGTCGTGATTTTCTATCTCGGAAACGAGATAGTGAACGGAATTTTTGCACATGACAATATTTCGCAGTTCGGTCACATCGCAGGCGGAGTAATGGGTCTTTTCTGGGGATTTTTCTACATCTATTCGGGAGCAAAAAAGAAATAAACCATAAATTAAAATAAAAGTGATGTTTCCCTCGCTACCGGGGGAAACAAAAAATATAAAAATTTTTTCGCATTATTTAAAAATGCTCATTTAAGAATAAATAAATATCTTCTTCATATAATGTACTGAAAGGAGTGCGTTTATGAAGAAGATAAAATGGACGGAACTGATTATATCAATTGTTTCGGCGGAGCTTGTCGGGGCATTGTCGGCATTGATTTCGGGCGGCTACAGCGAATATTATGCAAGCCTTGTCCAGCCGCCCCTTGCGCCGCCCCCGATGGTATTCCCCGTGGTATGGGCAATACTCTATGCAGTAATGGGATTTTCCGCATATCTTGTGTATTTTTCCGAAAGTCCGCACAGAAAAAATGCCCTTGTGATATATATTGCCCAGCTTGTGATAAATTTTTCATGGAGTATAATATTTTTCCGTTTTAAAGCACTTATGCTTGCGGCGGCATGGGCTGTACTGCTCGCCATAGCCGTGGCTGCCATGGTGATAATATTCAGAAAGGTGAATAAGCTTGCATCGCTGGTTAATATACCCTATCTGCTGTGGAGTATATTCGCTGCTTACCTTGCCGCAGGAATTTATCTGCTTAATTAGAAAAGCTGCCGAAAGGCAGCCTTTTCGTTTATTTTATTTTTGCTTTTGCTTTTTCGGTGAATTTCTTTCCGTACACGAGAAAACGCTTATGTGTACCCTCTCCTATGAGACCGCTTTCGTCATAGGCTTTGACACTGAATGTGAGTTCTCTTCCGTTTACTGCGGTAAGCTCTGCTTCCGCACGGACTGTCATTCCTTCGGGCGTTGCGGAAAGATGTTTTATGTTAAGCTCCGTGCCGACTGTCGTTTCATCGTCCTCAAGGTAATCGGCGATACATTCGCAGGCTGATTTTTCCATGAGTGCGACCATTGACGGAGTGGAATACACATCAAGACTTCCGCTGCCGACTGCCGATGCAAGTTTGTCTTTCAGAACGGCTGATTCTGCCGCACCTGTTATATTTCTCAATATGGTTTTCATTTTAGTCCTCCTTATTTATAAGCATATCTTCGGGTATCGGACAGGGCGACATCACATCTCCGATAACCCTGTCATATGTCAGGACATCAAGCTCTTCGTTGTCGGGGATACTGCTGTCGTAGTCGCTCGAATAAACGGGAATTTCATCCATGAAGTCCATCATTTTCTCTATGAAAGCATCGTGGGGAGCGTCTATTATATTAAAGATTACATACGGCATATAGAAGAATGAAACTTCATTTTCGGGAACGCTTGAATAGTCCGCATCGTAATTGCTCCAGAGAAAATATCGCTGCTGATAGAGTATGCTGCAATTGTCGCCCGTGAGGTCAAGCTGACTGTAAACGCTCGTTTCGCCCCTTAATGACGGGAAGTGGTCGCCTACGAAGAATACAAGCGTAGGCTCATCAATATTTTTCAATTGTTCGAGGAATACCGCAAGTCCCTCGTTGCTGTGCTGTATCCAGTCGAGATAGTTTCCAAATTCGTCCGTGGGGTCTGCACCCTGGTCATAGGGCTGATGGTTCTGCATGGTGGTTGTATGTACGTAAAGCGGTTTATCCGTGGTTTTTATAAGGTCAAGAAGCTGGTTGTAAACCGTGCTGTCATCTACATAAGTACCGTAATGCTCAACAGGTACGGTGAAATCGCTTTCGCCCGTCTGGTCGTTATGGAAAATCATCTTATCAAAGCCAAATTCCCCGTATATTCTCGACCTGCTGTAGAATGAACTCTGAAAAGGGTGTACATATGCGGTGGAATATCCCCAGCTCCTGTAATACTGCGCAAGTGCGGGCTGTTCACGCTCGGCAAGCGAACGCTGCGGCATATTGGGGGTATTCAGTCCCCTGACGGGAAGTCCGAAGAGAAGCTCAAATTCCGAACGTACCGTCCAGCTTGCATAGGTCGGAGTTATAGCCGTGCCGCCGTGACCCTCCTGTGCGGCTTTGTCAAATTCCGCATATACGGCATCGTCAATATCAAGCTGTTCAAATGCCCTGAAATCGGCATACGACTCGCTCATGACAACTATTACATTGGGCTTTGTGCCGCCGTCGAAGTCCTCGCTTTTGTCTATATCCACATCTGTTATTTCGTCAACATATTCCTCGCTGTAGTTGACTGGTTCAACAAGGCGGTTTGCAAAATTCTCCGATGCCGTTTCGACTATGAATGCAAGAAAGCTGTTGCTGTCGAATTTTTCATTCAGGAGAAAGGCATTTGTTGCCGCTGTGGTATCAACCTTAAAGAAATTATACACGGGTGTATAGAATGACGGGAGTACTATAAGACCTGCCGAGGGTACAACACAGCACAAAGCCGTTATCAGCCTCTTTGAGGGGGACAATTTCGGCAGCTTCGGGTTGAAGTAATACACTAAAATCATGAAAGCTATCACTATGAGACAGTATATTACAAGTCTGGGTGTTATTTTTATGTATGCGAATGATTTCAGGCTCTTTACGCTGCGGAACAGCTTCATATCCGAAAGAATGAGATGATTGCCGTTAGTGCCGTACTTGAACAGTTCCGTTATGCTCAGAGCCATGTATATAAAGCTCTGAATTGCCGTTGCTATCCATTCGCTGTGAATTACCGCCCAGAGGAAGATAAACACCACCTCGGCAACTATAACATTGAAAAGCACAACGGTTGGTCTTTCTGCGGCAAAGCTGAAAAATGCCCCTGCCTTTTTGAATTGGTTTATTTCCGCCATTGAGCTTATGAAGAACGGAAAGAAAAGCATAAGGAACATATTCAGCCTGTGATATTTTTCGGAATTTTCCTGACGTTTTTTCTGAAAATCCTTTAAAAAGCCGAATTTTGACATCGTTTTCTCTGCCATATTATCAACTCCTGTTTTAGTTCATCATAAATATAATATATCACAATGAAAGAAAAGATTCAAGAATCACGAAAGCAAAATCACCAAACTTTCATTATTTTCGGCGGTTTGGCAATAGTGTACAGAAATATGGTTTTAAATTTATGTATAATGCCGATTATTTCTTTAGCCAGCCCTTTTCTGCGGCATCGTCAATTACCTGTTTCATCAAATCGCCGATAGAATCCGCAGTGTCGAAATATCCGGCATTCCTTGCAATGACCTGTTCCCTTTTTATATCATGTTCAAGCCAGGAACGCCCATTTTTTGTATAATTTAAAAGCATGGGCTGCATACGGTCGAGTACTGCCGCAAATTTTGCGTCATCTGTTTCACAGTCCTCAAATTCACGCCAAAGCGAATAAAATTCATCTCTCTGGTCATCGGGGAGGAGTCCGAAAATTCTCCTTGCGGCTTTCTCCTCACGTTCAGCCTTTGATTTATATCCCTCCGTATCGTAGCAATAGGTATCTCCTGCATCTATCTCGACAACATCGTGCAGAAGCACCATTTTCATGACATGGGTCACGTCAATGGGATTATTTGAATACTCCGCAAGAAGAAAAGCCATTATTGCAAGATGCCAGCTATGCTCCGCATCGTTTTCCTTTCTGTCCTCATGAAGTACATATGTCTGTCGATAGAGATTTTTCATCTTGTCGAGTTCAAGCATGAAATCTATCTGTTTTTTAAGACGTTCTTCAATATTCAAACTTATCACCTTCTCATTTTAATGCACACCATTTTTTGTATTTTTTTCCGCTGCCGCAAGGACAGTGAGCGTTTCTTGCGTATTCATTACTTTTTTTCATAGAAATCTCATTTGTTAAATTAAATTACCATACCTCCGTTTATGGCGAGTATCTGACCTGTTATGTATACGGCTTTTTCAGATGCGAGAAACGAAACTGCATCGGCTATATGTTCGGGCTTTCCGAAAATTCCGAGGGGAATATCCTCACGTATAAGCTCCAAATCCTCCCACGAATAGCGTTTGTTCATATCCGTCATGATAAATCCCGGGGCGACACAGTTCACACGTATGCCCGACGGAGCAGTCTCTTTTGCAAGAGCCTTTGTAAAGCCTATAACTCCTGCCTTTGATGCGGAATAATCCACTTCGCACGACGCTCCGCACTGTCCCCACATAGAGGATATATTTATGATACAGCCCGATTTTTTCCGTATCATCTCAGGGAGAAACACACGGGAGCAGTTTAGCGTACCGATGAGATTTATTCCGTAGATTTTACTTATTTTTTCATCGCTCATGCGGTCGAACAAATCCGCCTCGGAAACTCCTGCATTGTTCACAAGCAGGTCAATACTTTCGATATTTTTGGAAATCTCACGCACCGCCGATATATCAGAAACGTCAAATCTTAAAGCCGTTCCCTGAATTTCCCGTGCAAGGCTTTCGGCTTTGTATTTCGAGTTAAAATAATTTATATATACGAAATAACCGTCCGCCGCAAGCTGCCTGCAAACTGCCTGACCGATACCGCCTGCGCCGCCCGTAACGAGGGCGATTTTACTCATAAACATCACCATATATATTATAGCATAAATAAATTTATTTTTCCAGTCCTATTGACAAATTTTTTTAATATGATATAATAATATAATAATTGTATCATCTATGATTGAACAAATTTAAAATTATTCGTGATAATATATATAAAATATAACAAAAAACAGTGCCTTTTATGGAAATACGATGCTGGGATTATAAGTTCTCTCCCGGAAAGCATAAAGGAGGATTAGTATGACACAGGAAAAAATAAACCGTATCAATGAGCTTGCAAGAAAATCCAAGTCGGAGGGGCTTACTCCCGAAGAAAAGGAAGAACAGACCGCACTCCGAAACGAATACAGACAGTCGGTCACGGGAAATCTAAAGGCGCAGCTCGAACACACCTACATCATGACCCCGGACGGAAAAATGCACAAGGCAGGTCAGAAATAAAGGAGCAGTTTTATGGATAATCAGCTTTTCAAGGCGGCTGTTCAGGCGAGCAGAAATTCATACAGTCCCTATTCAAAATTCAGGGTCGGTGCGGCTCTGCTGACCGAAAACGGAAATATTTTCACGGGCTGCAATATCGAAAATGCATCTTATTCGCTCACGATATGCGCCGAGCGCACTGCGGTTTTCAAAGCCGTATCGCAGGGCGAAAAATCCTTTAAGGCGATTGCCGTTGCCGGCAGTGCGGACGATGATTTCGCAAAGCCCTGTCCTCCGTGCGGAGCGTGTTTGCAGGTTTTAAGCGAGTTCTGCACAGATGATTTTATTATAATTCTCTCGGACGGCGAATATAAATTATCCGATTTTCTGCCGAACAGATTTGACAAAAATAATTTAAAATAAATAAAAAACCGAAATACCGTATGATATTTCGGTTTTGGTTTTTATCAGAGCATGGTGTCGATTTCATCTCTTCCTCCCGAAGAGAGATAGGCATAATATTTGAGTATGAGCGATGCATCGGAGGAGTCAATCTTTCCGTCTCCATTAATATCGCATTTTGCTATTGAATTTGCAGGAATATCCGAGGGCTTTTCGGTTGATGGTTCTGTCGTGGAATTTGAAGCGACATACGGAACATTTTTAAGTGTCGGATACGGGTATTCCGCTGTAGAGTCAATTGTCCAGATTTCATCAAAATCAAAGCCTGTAAATGCCGCCTGTGATTTCATCTGACCTGCGGTCAAGCCTGCAACATTTTTAAATTCACTGTCTGCCGCATAACTTGTTGCCGAAACATTATCGAAAGCTGAGTGGATAGGGTTTGCCTTAGAGTAATAAGAAGTGTTTAATTTATCAGAAGTATTCAGCAAATTATATCCATCACCGACTATATCTCCGATATAAAGTCTTGATTGGTCGCTGTTGCTGAATTTGAACGTAATATCACCGACATTATAACAGCAATTTATACCGCCGTTATTCAAAAAACCTGAAATTCCGCCAATATTGTGATAAGTATTATTTTTACAATCGGAAGATATTACAAGGTTACACGCATTAAAACAATTTTTAATAAATCTAAAGTTTTCACCTGCAATACCGCCAATAAAAGTAGTGTATTCACTGTTGCCTGTATACTTGACGGATATGTTTCCTGTAACATAACAATTAGAAATATTAGGTGCATATCCTGCAACACTGCCTACCCAACAATCTGCACTTTTGTTATCATTAAGCTGAACATCAATACTCACATCAGTAAGCGCAAGATTAGAAATTAATGTTTCATAACCTCCTGAACCGAAGTCACACTTTCCGAACAGACCAATATACTGTTCATCAGGTTCACCAAAAATATGTATATTTTTAATTGCATATCCGTTTCCGTCAAATGAACCTTTAAAAGCTCCTGAATTTGTATCACCTATCGGTTTCCAGCCGTTACCGCTGTCCCAGTCACCGCCCTTTGCAGTTTCGGAAAGGTCAATATCATTCATGAGGATATATTTACCGCTTAAATTATTACGAATGGCGTAAAGGTCATCAATAGTATAGACAGGCATGTATCCGCTGGGAACGGTATCATATACCGCTGCCGAAGCAGTTTGCGGATTGACTGCGATATTATTGACGGGAGACGAAAAAACTCCGCCTGCGACTATTGCCGCTGTGAGAAATGCCGATGTTATTTTTCTGTTCATAACATACCTCCATTTAAAATCGTCAAATTTCGCCTTTTGGTGCTTGACTATTTACTCACTTCATTACATTGCGTTCGTTCATACGTCAAGGGCGAAATTTTCCTAAATTTAAAGTCGTCAAATTTTCGCTTTTTGTGCTTGCACTTTCGTTTATTTCGCAAAGCTTCATTCACTTTCAGTGAAAGGCGAAAATTTTCCTTCGGATATTTTATATATTTATTGTATCAGTAAATGACATAAAAGTCAAGCAATATTTCAAATTATTTATTTGTCAAACAAAAGTAGGTAAGCTATTTTTTGTGTATTCCGCCCGCCGAAGGCGGGCGGAATACGTTATTGCATAATAAAATTTTATGCATACTCAAATCATGCTTGAAAAATCTTTTTTAATATGCTATAATTATAACAATCCCATGGGATATATTAAAATTCACGGAGATAATTATGTTAAAAGACAAGATAGAAAAACATCTGCTCGAGGTGCAGAAGCCGTCAAGATATATCGGCGGCGAAGTCGGAAGCATAACAAAGGATAAATCAAAGATTGATGTAAGATTTGCATTTTGCTTTCCCGACACATACGACATAGGAATGTCACATCTGGGAATGAAGATATTATATTCCCTTACCAATGAAAGAGAAAATTACTGGTGCGAAAGATGTTTTGCCCCCGGACTTGATTTTGAGAAGATAATGCGGAAAAATGATATTCCGCTTTATGCGCTCGAAAGCCTTGACCCGATAAGGGATTTTGATTTTATAGGCTTTACAATGCAGTATGAATTATCATATACAAATGTATTGAATATGCTCGACCTTGCCGGAATACCGATATTTGCAAAAGACCGAACAGACAGTCTCACGCAGATAGTTGTTGCCGGAGGTCCCTGTGTCTGTAATCCCGAACCGCTTGCGGATTTTTTTGATATATTTATTCTCGGCGAGGGAGAAGAGGTAAACCTCGAACTCATGGATTTATACTGCGAGATGAAGAAAAAGGGTGCGTCAAGGCTTGAATTTCTTAAAGAGGCGGCGCAGATAGAGGGTATATATGTTCCGCAGTTCTATGAATTTTTCTATAAGGAAAACGGGACTGTTGACCATATCGAAACAAAGGAAAATGCCCCTAAGATTGTAAGAAAAAGAATAATAAAGAATTTGGACAATGTTTATTATCCCGAAAATTTCGTAGTGCCGTTTACGGAGATAGTACATGATCGTGTGTCCGTTGAGGTGCTGCGTGGATGTATAAGGGGCTGCCGTTTCTGTCAGGCTGGATTTATATACAGACCGTTCCGTGAAAAATCCTCCGATACGATATGCACGGAGACAAAATCCCTCTGCGAAAATACGGGCTATGACGAGGTTTCTCTTGCATCGTTAAGCACAAGTGACCATTCCGATATATATACCATGCTCACAAAGCTCATAGACTACACGGAGAAAGAAAGGGTAAATCTTTCGCTGCCGTCTTTGAGAGTGGATAATTTTTCCGAGTCGCTCCTCGAAAAAATTAAAAAAGTAAGGAAATCAGGGCTTACCTTTGCGGCTGAGGGCGGAACACAGCGTCTGCGTGATGTGATAAATAAAAACGTCACCGAGGAGGAAATCATGAATACCTGCCGCATAGCCTTTCAGGGCGGATATTCCGCAGTAAAGCTCTATTTCATGATGGGACTGCCTACCGAAACTGATGAGGATATAGTCGGAATTGCAGAGCTTGCCCAGAGGATAGTTGATTTGTTCTACAGCATTGAAAACCGCCCGAAAGGAAAGGGAGTGCAGGTGTCCGTAAGCTGTGCGACGTTCGTTCCGAAGCCGTTCACGCCCTTTCAGTTTGAACCGCAGGATACCCGTGAGGAGATAGAACGCAAGCAGAAGCTGCTCCTCGACTCCGTGAAAACGAAAAAAATAAGAGTAAGCTATCACGACCCGAATGTCAGTATGCTTGAAGTAATCCTTGCGAAAGGCGACAGACGGCTCTGTCCTGTCATATATACGGCATGGAAAAAGGGCTGCAAATTCGACAGCTGGAGCGAACATTTCAGATTTGACAAGTGGCTTGAAGCCTTTGAGGAATGCGGCGTTGACCCGAAATTCTATGCGAACAGACGCTTTGAATACGATGAGGTACTCCCGTGGGAACACCTCGATTATCTCGTATCGAAGGAATTTTTCATACGTGAGAACAAGACGGCTCATACAGCCGTGACCACTCCGCACTGCCGTCAGAGGTGTTCGGGCTGCGGAGTAAATAAAAAAGTCGGGAGGGAATGTTTTTGATAAGATTAAGGGCAGAATTTGAGAAAAAGGGCAGGGCGAAATATATATCCCACCTCGATTTGAACCGCTGTATGCTCAGAACCTTCAGACGTTCAAGACTTCCGATATGGTATACGGAGGGCTTTAATCCGCACCCGTATTATGCCTTTGCGCTTGCTCTCTCACTTGGATTTGAAAGCAACTGCGAGATACTTGACTTCAATCTGAATGAGGAAATCCCCTTTGACGAGGTGCGTGACAGGCTCAATTCCGTCATGCCCGAGGGTATGCGGATAATCAGGGTATGGGAACAGAAAATGAAGATAACCGCAATAAAAGAAGCCGAATACTGTTTCTCCCTCGTTTCGGAAAATGTGGACGGGCTTTTCGATGATATTAATAAATTACTGTCGCAGGAAAATATATTCATCGGGAAAAAAACCAAAAAAGGCATGAAAACCGTTGACATCAAGCCCGATATGAAAATAATATCATGCGAAAACGAAAGCGGCAGAATTAACGTCCGCATGAGACTCCCGGCAGGTACGCAGACCAATTTCAATCCGAATTTATTCATCGAGGCTCTGAAAAATTCTGCGCAGATTGGTTTCAGTGCCGAAAAAATAACAAGAACAGGTATTTTCTGCGATGATAACATGAAATTTGAATGACAAGCACACTGTTCCCTACGTCACAGATTTGGGAACAGTGACAAAATATCACAGATAAAAATATAAAATTACGGTTAAATATATTAATTTTATATTTTTCCGCAAAAAACACTTGCATTTTGCTGAAAAGTGTGATATGATATAAAAGCATTTGAAATTCCGTTCGCTCGCTGCGAATGAGGGTTAATGCCGAAAGACATTAAATCGGGCAGTCCGCTGCACCCTTTCCGCCTTGCCGTAATGCTGAAATGCTGGGGCGGCTGTGTATGAATGTCCGGAAATTTTAGGAGGAAATGAAAATGGATGCATTGAAACTTATCAGCGAATCAAGTATGAAGAAAGACGCTCCGAAGTTTGAAGTCGGCGATACCGTAAAGGTTCACGTTCAGATTAAAGAGGGCGAAAAGAGCCGTATCCAGATTTTTGAGGGTACTGTTATCGCAAAGAAGCACGGCGGCATAAGCGAAACCTTCACAGTAAGACGTGTTGCCCACGGCTGCGGAATCGAAAGAGTATTCCCCGTACATTCGCCTGTCGTTGACAAGGTTGAGGTTATCAGACACGGTAAGGTTCGCAGAGCAAAGCTCTACTACCTCAGAGACAGAGTTGGTAAGGCTGCTAAGGTTAAGGAACAGATTCGCTGAGAATACTGTGCGCATCGGGTTTGTCGGAGCTTTCTCCGACAGGCTCGCTTAATCCTTTCAGTACGTTTGGGACACTTAATGTCCCTTTTTTGATATTATACTGTGATTGGGCGAATTTAAAATTATTCGTGACAATATACAGAAAATATGATAAAAACACCGTTTCCCCGTTCATTTGGCATGGGAAACAAAGATAAAGATTGAAGAAAGGCGGCTAATTATGGAAGAAAATAATGAAATGCTCGAAGATGCTGCCGAGGAACAGGAAAAAGACAGCTCTTCATCCGAAGAAACAGACGAAGAAAAAAAAGCGGAAGAGAAAAAATCCGTAAATCTTACCGCCGACCTGCTCGAAATCGCAGAGGCTGCAATACTGACAATATTTTTTATGTTTATGGTGTTTACATATCTTCTCCACCCCGTAAGCGTTGTCGGCCATTCAATGCAGCCTACCCTTAATCCGCACCCCGTTACACTCTCAAACGGCATGGAGTCATCTGACAGAATACTCATGACAATGGTGTACGGAAAGCCGAAATACGGCGATATACTTGTTATTGACTGCAATGAGAATTATATGCTCGACAGCAGCGGAAATCCTGTTTTGTCCGAAAATATAAGCCCCCTCAACGAGTGCATAATAAAAAGAGTTATCGCTGTGGGCGGTCAGACAATTGACATAAAAAACAATACCGTTACCGTTGACGGGGAAATCCTTGCCGAGCCCTATGTGGCTTCACTGGCTGAAACAAAGGACCTCGGCGCATTTACGGGACAGTACCCCATAACAATCCCCGAGGGATATGTATTTGTAATGGGCGACAACAGGGAACACTCCACGGACAGCCGTTCACCAAGAGTCGGACTTGTGAAAAATTCCCGGATTTACGGAAAGGCAGTCGCAAGATATTACCCTGCGAGCGATTTTAAAATACTGACAAATACGTGGAAAGAATCAGCCGATGACAAGGAATAATTTTTTGAAATCCGCCGCCGACCTTGCGGAAACGCTTGTCATATCGTTCTTTGTCATGATGATGATATTTACATATATCTTCAATGTCATTACGATAAGCGGCGACTCCATGAGAAATACTCTCATGCCCGATGACAGGGTGCTTGTGTCGCTTTTCGGAACTCCCGAAAACGGCGATGTCATTATAGTGAACGCACAGCAGGCATTTCTTCTCGATGAGAATAATTCCGTTTCCGCAGAACAGGGACTGCATAAGAATATAGTGAAGCGTGTAATCGCTCACGGCGGTCAGACTGTCGATATAGATTTTTCAAAAGGCACGGTCAGCGTTGACGGTGAAATACTTGACGAGGAATATCTGACGCTTGGGCTTACTCACGTTGACGGCGGAGCATTTACGGGGCAGTATCCCATAACCGTTCCCGAGGGCTTTTACTTTGTAATGGGTGATAACCGTTCAATCTCAAAGGACAGCCGTTTTTCGGATGTAGGCTTCATTTCGGACGAAAGCGTTGTCGGAACGGTTCTGATAAGAATATATCCCCTTGATACATTCGGCTCTCTTGCATCGTAATGAGGTGAATATGGAAAATACCGATATGAAAACTATACAGTGGTTTCCTGGACATATGGCAAAGACAAGGCGTGCAATAGCCGCAAATCTCAAGCTTGTCGATGCCGTTGCCGAAATCATAGACGCAAGAACTCCAATGAGCAGCAGAAATCCCGAAATAGACTCGCTTGTGTCAAGAAAGCCTCGTATAGTATTATTGAATAAATGTGACCTTGCCGACAGCAGTGCTACGGCGGCATGGATAAATTATTTTAAAAATACGGGAGCTGCCGCCCTTGCGGTTGACTGCAAATCGGGAAAGGGCATAAACAAGGTAATCCCAACACTTAAAAATACCGTCCTGAAGGATTTAATCGAAAAAAGACAGAGCAGCGGTATGGTAAATGCCCCCATAAGGCTTATGGTTGTGGGAATACCGAATGTCGGCAAGTCCTCTCTCATAAACCGCCTTGCAGGTTCAAAGCGCACCAGGGTTGAGGACAGACCGGGTGTCACACGCACAAAGCAATGGGTTAAATTGCAGGACAATAACGAACTCCTCGATATGCCGGGGGTTTTATGGCATAAATTCGATGACCAGTCCGCAGCGATAAGACTTGCATTTACGGGAGCGGTCAGCGACAATATTCTCGATACCGAAACGCTTGCCATGAAATTACTTCTTTTTCTTGCGGAGAATTATCCGCAGTCACTTAAAGACAGATACAGGATTGACATTGAGGACGGCGACACGGGGATTATTCTCCTCGAAAAAGTCGGCAGAAAGCGTGGAATGATAATTTCGGGCGGAGAGATAAATACCGAGAGAGCCGCCATAACCGTACTCGATGAATTCAGGGGCGGAAAGCTCGGAAGAATTACTCTCGAACTCCCAGACGATAAGGAGCAGTGATGGCGAAAATAATTTTACATAAGGAATTATTTGACTACGACAGCGAACTGAGAAAGCAATACCCCGTGATATGCGGTGTTGACGAGGCAGGCAGAGGACCTCTTGCGGGCGATGTCTATGCGGCGGCGGTAGTCCTCGATGACGGTATCCTGATAGATTATCTCAATGACAGCAAGAAATTATCCGAAAAACGCAGGGAAGAGCTTTTCGATGTGATAAAGCAGAAAGCAAGGGCTTACTGTGTGGCGGCTGCAACAGTTGCGGAGATAGACAGGCTGAATATATTGCAGGCGACAATGCTCGCCATGAAAAGGGCTGTCGAGGGTCTGGGAATAAAACCAAATCTTGCGCTCATTGACGGCAATAAAATTCCAAAGCTTGACTGCAAAGCCGAATATGTAATCAAGGGCGATGCGCATTCCGCATCAATAGCGGCGGCTTCGGTTCTTGCAAAGGTTTCCCGTGACAGGTACATGAAGGATTTGGCAAAAAAATATCCGCAGTATCTCTTTGAACAGCACAAGGGCTACGGAACTAAGCTGCATTATGAAATGCTTGAAAAATACGGCATATCGGACGTTCACAGGAAAACATTCCTTAAAAAACTGACCGAAAATGCCGATGAATAACAACGAAACGGGCAGGCTCGGAGAAAATGCCGTCTGCCGTTATCTCACCGAAAAGGGCTATGTTATTTTAAAAAGAAATTACCGCATAAGGGGCGGAGAGATAGATATAATAGCCGAAAAGGAAGGATATATCGCCTTTGTTGAGGTGAAAACACGCAGTATTAACAGCATTTCCGACGGATTTGATGCCATAGACGCACGCAAGATGAGGGCTGTTATAAAAACGGCTGAGAATTATCTGAATAAATATCCCACACAGCTGCAGCCGAGATTTGATGCGGCACAGGTGACGGTCAGCGGCGGTGATGCTGCGGATATTGAATATGTCACGGACGCTTTTGATATTATATAAATTTTTTGAAGGGTGATTATATGTTATATAACAGTACAAGAAACAGTAATGTAAAGGTAAGCAGCGCAGAAGCCATAACACAGGGCATTTCCGCAGAGGGCGGACTTTTCGTCCCCGAAAGCATACCCTCGCTTTCGCTTGATGAAATAAAATCAATGGGAGATATGAAATACGCAGACAGAGCGTTTTATATCTTCTCGAAATATCTCACGGACTTCACCGAAGCGGAGATACATTACTGCACTGACAATGCGTACTCAACAAAGAATTTCGACAGCGAAAACATAACGGAAATTTCACACCTCTTTGACGGCACGTATATGCTCGAATTGTGGCACGGTCCTACCTGTGCGTTCAAGGATTTGGCATTGCAGATACTCCCTTATTTCCTTACCACATCGGCAAAGAAGATAAATCTCGACAAGAAGATAGTTATTCTCGTTGCCACATCGGGCGATACCGGAAAGGCTGCCCTTGAGGGATTCAAGGACGTTGAGGGTACTTCAATCCTTGTATTCTATCCGGAGGACGGCGTAAGCCCCATGCAGAAAAGACAGATGAAAACGCAGGAGGGTTCAAATGTCGGAGTATGCGCATTAAAGGGAAATTTTGACGACTGCCAGAACGGTGTAAAGGCTATATTCACGGACGGGGACGTAAAATCACTGCTTGATGAAAACGGTCTTATGTTTTCAAGCGCAAATTCGATAAACTGGGGCAGACTTGTTCCGCAGGTTGTATATTATGTATCAGCATATGCCGAACTTGTAAAGGACGGAGAAATCAGCCTCGGCGACAAGATAAATATAGTCGTTCCCACGGGAAATTTTGGAAATATCCTTGCCGCTTACTATGCAAAGCATATGGGAGTACCCGTAAACAAGCTTATATGCGCATCAAATATAAACAACGTCCTCACGGATTTCATTAATACGGGCATTTACGACAGAAACAGGGATTTCCATACAACGGTTTCGCCGTCAATGGATATTCTCATTTCAAGCAACCTCGAAAGACTTCTCTATCTTCTCACTGACAGAAACGATGAGCTTATCCATGATTGGTTCGGAAAGCTTGCCTCGGAGGGAAGATATGAAGTGAACGATGATGTCAAATCCAGGCTTAAAGAGGAATTTTGCGCAGGCTTCTGCGATGATGTGCAGACAAAGAATACAATTCACGAGCTTTTCGAGAAGTATTCATATACCTGCGATACTCATACAGCCGTTGCTGTAAAGGTATACAACGATTACAAAGCGGCAACGGGCGACAATACCAGAACTCTTATCGCTTCTACCGCAAGCCCCTATAAATTCAGTGCGGCAGTGCTGGAGGCACTGGAGGGCGGTGTTTCAGATATTGACGAGTATGCAAAGGTAGAGAAAATTGCGGAGATTTCCAAAACCCCCGTTCCGCCCGCACTTGCTGGCCTCAAAACCAAGCCCGAACGTTTCGGCGATGTCATTGACAAGACGGAGCAGAAACAGTATGTTCTCAAATCACTCGGCATATGAGCCTGTGGGTGATAGGGGATTTGCACCTGTGCTTCAGCGACCCGTCAAAGACCATGACCGTCTTTTCGGGCTGGGAAAATTATCAGGAGCGAATTGAGAAGAACTGGAAAGAATTAATAAAAGAAGATGATACCGTAGTTCTTGCAGGGGATATTTCGTGGGGAATGAATATGAAACAGGCACTCCCCGACTTTAAATTTATCAACAGCCTTGCAGGGAAAAAAATCATAATCAAGGGCAATCACGATTACTGGTGGTCCACCATGAAGAAAATGGAGGATTTCCTTGCGGCGGAGAGCCTTGATACCATAAAAATACTGCATAATAATTTCTGTCGCTATGAAAATTACGGCATATGCGGTACAAGGGGCTGGGTGAGCATAAACGGAGAGTCTCAGGACGAAAAAATACTCCTGCGTGAGGTTCAGCGTCTTGAAACCTCGATAGGCCTTGCCGAGGCGGAGGGGCTTGAACCGATAGTCTTTCTGCATTATCCGCCGATTTTTGCAGGCAGCTTCAATTATGACATTTTGCAGGTGCTTTACAGGCACAATATAAAAAATTGTTACTATGGTCATATTCACGGGCGTTCAGCTCATGAATTATGTATAAAAAATACTTATGACGGGATAGATTTTCACCTTATTGCAGGCGATTATTTGCGTTTTATCCCCGAAAAGGTATTATAATTTGTACAATATGCAGAACTGAAAAAATATTGTGGAAATTATTTTTTAAATGTGGTATAATATACCAAGTATGCTATATGTATAATGGAGGAATTACAAATGAGTTTAAAATCATCAAACAAAACGGATGTAAACACTACCGAGCTTGTCATCACCATTGATGCGGCTGCTTTCGAGGCTGCCGTTGAAAACGAGTACAAGCGTCAGAGAAAGAATATTCAGATAAAGGGATTCAGAAAAGGTCACGTTTCCCGTAAGCTTGCCGAGAGAGAATTCGGCGAGGGCGTATTCTACGAGGGCGCAATAAATGCCCTTATAGGTCCCGAGATAGACGCTGCTGTCAGGGAGACAAAGCTTGAACTCGTTGACAGACCCAGCGTTGAGGTTACTTCAATCGATAAGGGAAACGGCGTTGAACTCAAGGCAATCTGCATCACAAAGCCCGTTATAGAAATATCCGACTACTTCGGCATAAAAGCCCCCAAGGAGGTAAAGGAAATCACTGACGAGGACATCGACAAGCAGATTGAAATTATCAGAAAGAAAAACGCAAGAATCGTTTCCGTTGACGACAGAGCCGCACAGATTGGCGATGAAGTTATTCTCGATTTCGAGGGCTTCTTCGGTGATGAGGCTTTCGAGGGCGGCAAGGGCGAAGACCACCCCCTCCGTCTTGGCAGCGGTCAGTTTATCCCCGGATTTGAGGACCAGGTCGCAGGTCACAATATCGGCGATGAATTTGATGTGAACGTTACATTCCCAGAGGATTACCAGATGACCGATTATGCCGGAAAAGAGGCTGTGTTCAAGTGCAGGCTCAAGGGCATTTCTTACGAGGAACTCCCCGAAATCAATGATGACCTCGTTAAGGATGCAACGGAATTTGATACTGTTGACGAGTACAGGGCAGATATAAGGGCAAAGCTTGAAGATGCTGCCGTAAAGCAGGCTGACTCCGCATTCGAGAGCGCAGTGCTTGAAGCACTTATCGCCAAGGTTGATGCTCCTATCCCGAATTGTATGTTCGAGCAGAGAATTGATACTCTCATGCGTTCGTTTGAACAGCAGCTCGCACAGCAGGGCATGGACATCAAGCTTTATTACCAGTACACAGGCATGGACGAGGAGTCGTTCAGAGATACCTACAGAGAGAGAGCCGTAAACGAGGTCAAGCTCAGACTTGCACTCGAAAAGATTGCAGAGCTTGAAAATATCGAGGTTTCCGAAGAGGAAATCAACAACGGCATTGCGGAGATTGCCGCATCGAACAATGTTGATGTGGAAATCGCTAAGAGATTTATCCCCCTCGATGAGTACACAGAGGATATAAAGGTTCAGAAAGCCGTTGAACTTGTAAAGGAAAAGGCAATTGTTGACAACTCCGCACCCGAAGAGAAAAATGCATCGGGCGAAGAGGCTGCACCAGCAGAGGAAAATGCCGAATAATTAATATAACCGTTAAATTATACATAAGCCGTCCCGCATGAACTGCGGAACGGCTATTCTGAAAAAGAAAGGGCGATAGTTAATGAGTTTAGTACCTTACGTTGTTGAACAGACAGGCAGAGGAGAAAGGTCATACGATATTTTTTCCCGTCTTTTGAATGACAGGATAATTATGCTTTCGGAGGACGTAAACAGCACGACCGCAAGCCTTGTGGTGGCACAGCTCCTCTATCTCGAAAGTCAGGACCCCGAAAAGGATATTTCGCTTTACATCAACAGCCCCGGCGGTTCTGTCACCGACGGTCTTGCAATCTATGATACTATGCAGTATATCAGATGTGATGTTTCAACAATATGTATCGGAATGGCTGCGTCAATGGGTGCTTTTCTGCTCTCATCGGGAACAAAGGGAAAGCGTATCGCCCTGCCGAACAGCGAAATAATGATACATCAGCCGCTTATCGGCGGCGGCGGAATTTCGGGTCAGTGTACCGATATTCAGATAAGAGCCGACCAGATGCTCAAAACCCGTGAGAGACTTGACAGAATACTCTCCGAAAATACTGGCAGACCCTACGAGGAGATACAGAAAGCCACGGAGCGTGACAACTGGATGACTGCTCAGGAGGCTCTCGACTACGGTCTTATTGACAAAGTTATCGAAAAGAGGTAAAGTGCATAATATGGTTCAGAATTTAAAATCCTGCAATTTCTGCGGAAAAAGCGAAAACAGAGTCCACAGTCTTTTCTCGGCAGGTGCAGCCAATATATGCGATGAATGTGTCGAGTACTGCTATGAAATGCTCCACGGCCCAGCCGTTGCAAAGGCTAACAAAAAGGCAAGGACAAGCAGCGGAAAAATTGAGGTAGGAGCCGCAAACCTCCTCAAACCCGTCCGGATAAAGGAATTTCTCGATGAATATGTAATCGGTCAGGACGATGCGAAAATATCTCTTGCCGTTGCTGTTTACAATCATTACAAGAGAATACTCGAAACAGATGACAAGAAGAGCGATGACGACGGAGTTGAACTCCAGAAGAGCAATGTCCTGCTCCTCGGTCCTACGGGTGTGGGCAAGACCTTCCTTGCGCAGAACCTCGCAAAAATGCTGAATGTCCCCTTTGCTATAGCCGATGCAACAACGATAACGGAGGCAGGCTATGTCGGCGATGATGTCGAAAATGTCCTTTTAAGGCTTATTCAGGCTGCCGATTATGATATAAAGGCTGCCGAAAAGGGCATAATTTATATTGACGAGATAGACAAAATCGCAAGAAAATCCGAGAACACATCTCTCACCCGTGACGTAAGCGGCGAGGGTGTTCAGCAGGCTCTCCTCAAAATAATCGAGGGTACGGTGTCGAATGTTCCTCCGCAGGGCGGCAGAAAGCACCCCAATCAGGAGACTTTGCAGATAAATACAAAGAATATCCTCTTTATATGCGGCGGTGCGTTTGACGGTCTTGAAAGACAGATACAGAAACGTATCGGAAAAGCTCCCATCGGCTTCGGCGGCGACCTCAAAAAACAGCTCGAAGAAAAGAATAATATATTCAAGAAGGTCATTCCCTCTGACCTCGTTAAATTCGGCATGGTACCCGAATTTGTGGGCAGACTTCCCGTTATAACTGTGCTTGAAGAGCTTGACGAGGCATCACTCGTTAGAATACTCACAGAGCCGAGAAATGCCCTTGTCAAGCAGTATAAAAAGCTTTTCAGCTATGATAACATCGAACTTGAAATTCAGGACGATGCGCTCATCGAAATCGCCAAACAGGCTATATCCCAGAAAACAGGCGCAAGAGGTCTGCGCTCGATACTTGAACATATACTCATGAATACTATGTATTCCGTTCCTACGGCTGAAAATGTTGTGAAAGTCGTTGTCAATGCGGACTGCGTTATCAACGGCACACAGCCACTCATGATAAACAGCCAGAACCAGGAAGTAAAGGCAGTATAAATTAAATAATCAAAAGGGTATCCCCGTTAAGGATACCCTTTTTTTATTCCTGATTAACAGCCGCAGTTGCAGCCGCAGTTGTTGTTGTTGCAGTCGTTGTTTCCGCAGCAGGAAGAGAGAATGATGAAGAGGAGAATGAGGAGGATTATCCAGCAGCAGCCGTTTCCGTCAAACATTGAATTACACATAATAAAAACTCCTTGTTGATGTATTTAAAACGCTTTTGTCTGCGTTTCATAGTACATAATATGCCAATGCCGAAAAAGTGTTACTTTATTTTTTCAGCCTTTCTTTTTCGACTGTTATCGCATATATTAAGTGGCATAATATATACGGGGACAGCGGCAGGCTGCAAAGAAAGAGAGATACCCCCATGTCGGTGAGTGCAGAAAAAGGAGGATATTCAATGCTGAACAACGGAAAGTTTACCAAAAAAGCCCTCTGCATCATAAACGGAGCAGTGGAGGCGGCTTCGGAGCTGGGTCATACATATGTCGGGAGTGAGCATATACTTCTCTCGATTACGAATGACGGCTCTACGGGTGCGGCGGAAATACTGATACAAAACGGCATAGCCTATGATGATTTGAAAAGAGAGATAATTCTCCTTGTCGGTCAGGGTACGCCGTCAATATTAAGTCAGCGTTATCTCACAACGGCAGCAAAACGCATACTTGAACATTCCTACAGCGTGGCATTAAGTGACGGAAAGGAACAGGCATCGACAGAGCATATACTCGCCGCAATAATTCACGAATCCTCATGCAGTGCGTGTACGGTGATTAAAAAGCTTGACGGGAATTTAATGGGTATATGCACGGGTCTTGACATAATATCCTCGGAGCAGGTGAGGGGAGAGCTTTTCGAGGCGATAAAGCCCAAAGCCTCACATCTTCCCAATCTTTTCAGGTACGGCAGGAATATAACCGATATTTCGCTGATAAAAAAGAACGACCCCCTTATCGGCAGGACGGAAGAAATTGAAAGGGTCTTGCAGGTGCTTGCAAGGAGAAATAAAAACAATCCCTGTCTTATCGGGGAGGCCGGTGTGGGAAAGACTGCGATAGTCGAGGGCGTTTCGGAGCTTTTCGTCAGAAATGCCGTTCCCGACTCTCTGAAAAATAAATTCATATTTTCGCTTGATTTGACTTCAATGCTGTCGGGTGCGAAATACAGGGGAGATTTTGAGGAGCGTGTCAAGGCCTGCATAGATGAGGCTGTCAGCGCAGGAAATATAATACTTTTCATAGACGAGATACACACGATTGTCGGGGCAGGTGCGGCGGAGGGCGCAATTGATGCGGCGAATATCATGAAGCCCCAGCTTGCAAGGGGAGAATTGCAGATAATAGGCGCAACGACCTTTGAGGAGTACAGCAGGACTGTCGAGAAGGACTCCGCACTTGCAAGACGTTTCCAGCCCGTATATATAAACGAACCGTCTGCTGAAAGCTGCTTTGAAATAATAAAGGGACTTAAAGAAAACTATGAAAACTACCACGGTGTTGAAATTGGCGATGATATAATAAGGCTTGCGGTCAATATGTCCATAAGATATATAAATGACAGATTTCTCCCCGACAAGGCGATAGATGTTCTTGACGAAGCCTGCGCAAGCGCAAAAATCAGGAGAAACCATGGCATAAGCTCACGGGAGTCGGAGCTTATAAATTTCAAAGACCCCCGAATGAAGCTGACCAGACTGGAGAGTATAATAAAGCGCAGTGAAAAATCCCTTGTCCGTGAGTCCGATGTAATATCCGTAATATCCATGAAAACGGGCATTCCCCTCAGCAGGATTAAAACCGAGGACGCACAGCAGATAGGCTTTCTCGAAAAATTCCTTTCCGAAAGGGTTATCGGTCATAATTATGCGGTAAAAAAGGTAACTGCTGCGGTATGCCGTTCAAAATCGGGCTTGCGTGACGGCGGCAGACCTATGGCATCATTTTTATTCGCAGGGCCTACGGGTGTGGGAAAGACGGAGCTTGCAAAGGCTCTTGCGGAATGTCTTTTCTGTTCCGAGAGCAACTTCATAAGGGTTGATATGTCGGAATATATGGAGAAACATTCCGTTGCAAAAATTATAGGTGCGCCCCCCGGATATGCAGGATATGACGAGAAAAGCAGTCTCTGCGAAAAGATAAGAAGAAAGCCCTATTCGCTGATATTATTTGATGAGATAGAAAAAGCCGACCCCGATGTGCTTAATATCATGCTCCAGATACTCGACGACGGAATACTGACGGATTCCTCAATGCGGAAAATAAGTTTCAGAAACTGCATAATAATAATGACCTCGAATGTCGGTGCGGAGGAAATAAGCATGAGGACATCTATCGGCTTCGGCGGCAGTCCCGACAAGGACGAGAGAAACAGGGTTCTCTCAAAGATAAGAGCGCATTTTACACCTGAATTTATTAACAGAATTGACGAAATAATAGTTTTCCGCAAGCTTGAAAAGGATGACCTCATGCAGATAAGCCGCAAAGCCCTCGAAAATCTCAAATTCCGTGCGGCGGCTCTGGGGATTGATTTCATATATACGCAGAAAGTGGTAGAAGCCGTTGCCGCCGCCAAAGAAACCGAAAAATACGGCGCAAGACCTATCCGCAGGAGAGTTACCGACCTTATAGAGAACGAACTTGCAAAAATGATAATAACCTCCGATATATGCCGTGGCGAGAGTGTATATGTCGATTTCAGGGAGGGAAAAATAAGTTTTTCAAAGGAACTCATAATGAAGTAGTTTGTGCAGTATGTACAAAATAAGTCGGAAAAATAATCCAAAAAAATTGATTTTCGGGGGTTTTTTTGTGATTTCAAACAAATATTAATCTGTTCATAATTGATTTGTTGATTTTTTTGTGAAACAATGATATAATCTATATACCGATAATTTTAAGCGGAGTGATATATATGACAATGAAAAAATGTGAAAATCAGCATTTTTATGATGCGGATAAATACGCAGCCTGCCCTTTCTGCGGGATAAATCAGGACAGAAAGTCACAGAAACCTATCAAAGTAAAAGCCGTAAAGGTAAAGCCTGTAAAAAAATCTTCCAAGACCGTAACGGTCAAAAAAGCAGAAACCACCCCCGATATTTCTCCGATTGAGGAGATAGAAGAGACTCCAAAGCCCGAGCCTGTCAGGGAGATTCCAAAGCCCGAACCTGTTAAGGAAACTCCAAAGCCCGAGCCTGTCAGGGAAATTCCAAAGACCGAACCTGTTAAGGAAATTTCAAAGACCGAACCTGTTAAGGAAATTCCAAAGACCGAACCCGTAAAGGAAACTCCAAAGCCCGAACCCGTAAAGGAAACTCCAAAGCCCGAACCCGTAAAGGAAATTCCAAAGCCCGAGCCTGTAAAGGAAATTTCAAAGCCCGAGCCTGTTAAGGAAATTCCAAAGCCCGAGCCTGTAAAGGAAAGTCCAAAGTCCGAGCCTGTTAAGGAAATTCCAAAGCCCAAGCCTGTAAAGGAAAGTCCAAAGTCCGAACCCGTCAGGGAAACTCCGAAAAATGAAATAGTTATGGCTATGCCGCCGAAGTCCTCTCATATCGAAAATGATATTGATAACAGGATAATTATTGACGAACCCGATGAATTTGAGGAGATGGCAGAGGAGGAAATATTCAGCGAAGATGTCGATGTCGATGACATAAATAATATGGCAATAAGCCGCTGGACGGGTACGCTGATAAAATATATAGGAAAGAGCGAAGTCGTTATAATCCCCGAAAAAGTAACCTCGATAGGGCAGTATGCTTTCAGGGGAAACGAACACATAAAAAAGGTAATCCTCTCCGAAAACGTTAAATTGATTGATAAATTCGCATTTGCGCACTGTGTCAACCTCGAAGAGATAATATTCCGGAAAAATCTCGAAACAATCGGGGAAAATGCATTTCTCAAATGTTTGAAACTGAAAGAGATAAATTTCCCCGAAGGAATAAAGACAGTAGGAAAGGGAGCATTTGCAAGGTGCAGCGCACTTAAAAAGGTCATATTCCCCAACAAGATAAAGAAGATAAACGACCTGACGTTTTTCTCATGCCGAAGTCTGAGAAAGGTAATAATATCCGACTCGGTTGAGACAATAGGCACATCGGCTTTTGCGGAGTGCTATTCGCTTAGAAAGGTGGTTTTAGGCTGCGGTGTGACCGTTATAGGGGACAGTGCGTTTTCGTGGTGTCGTTCTCTGCCCGAAATAAATATCCCTGCGAATGTCCGCACGATAAACGGCTTTGCGTTCTACGGCTGTCAAAACCTCTGCGAGATAACTGTCAGCATCAGCACCAAGGATATACGTGAGGACGCTTTCACGGGCTGTGAGAATATATACAGCATAAAGATAGCCGAATTTGACGGCGACAAAGCCAAAGGCAGCGAAAGTATGCGGAAGTGTCACCGTGCGACATTGAGGATATTGAAACAGGTCAACAAGAAAAAAGCCGAACGCTATGCAAAGGAACACAACATAAGTATGCTCTTTATATAATTCATAATGCATAATTCATAATTCATAATTAAACTTGTACTATATAAGCATTTTGAAATAATACACAAAAATTCTTATGTTTTTTCATATTCTCTCCGCCTGTGACGGAGAGGAATAAGGACAAATAGTAAAAAGGCCCGAAAGCGGATTTATACTGCTTTCGGGCTTTGGTTATTAATAATTATCAAAGGAGTGTTATGCCGTTTTCGGCGCATTTCTCAATCATGTGATCAGACCATATTGAGGACTGTACTTCGCCGATATGGGCTTTTTCGAGGAGAAGCATACAAATTCTTGACTGACCTATGCCGCCGCCTATGGTAAGCGGAAGAGTACCGTCTGCAATCATTTTATGATAATCATATTTCATTCTGTCCTCTGCATTGCATTCCGCAAGCTGTGATGCGAGGGATTTTTCATCTACTCTTATTCCCATTGAAGAGACTTCGAGGGAGTCGTCAAGCACTTCGTCCCATATGAGGATATCGCCGTTGAGTGACCAGTCATCATAGTCGGGCGCACGGCCGTCATGTTTCTGACCGCTTGCAAGCTTGCCGCCAATCTGCATGAGGAAAACGGTTTTATGTTCTTTTGTGATAAGTCTCTCACGCTCGTGGGAGGTTTTATCGGGGTACATATCCTCAAGCTCCTGCGTGGTGATGAAGAAGGGTTCTTCGCAGATTTTAGCGGAAAGCTGGGGATAGCGCAGGCTTACCTTTCTTTTTGTGTAGACGATAGCCTTTACAACATTTTTAGCAGTTTCTTTCAGAAATTCAACATTTCTCTGCTCACGGCTGATGACTTTTTCCCAGTCCCACTGGTCAACGAAAATCGAGTGTGTGTTGTCGGTATCATCATCACGGCGGATAGCGTTCATATCAGTATAGATGCCCTCTCCGATGTTGTATCCGTAGCGGTGGAGAGCCATTCTCTTCCATTTGGCGAGAGACTGAACGACTTCTGCTTCGGACTGTGTTTCCTTTATATCAAATTCCACCTTGCGTTCAACGCCGTTGAGGTCATCATTGATACCGCTGCCCTTTTTGACGATAAGGGGTGCGGAAACACGGTCGAGCGTGAGTGAAAACGAGAGAACCTGCTGAAATATATCCTTGATATATTTTATAGCATGCTGGGTATCTCTCAATGTGAGCAAGGACTTGTAGCCCTCAGGGATATACAGCGATTTTGACATAGCAATCACTTTCCTTTGTAAATATATTCAAAGAACATCGCCATTGATGCTCTCTGTGTGCTGTAATTAATTTCTGTCAAAGATGAATGGTTCAAATTTGTAATCAAAAATATCAAAAAAATCAAAGCCGTTAAGATTTTCGCCCACGGGAATATCATCGCCGTACATTCCGCCGAATATCAGCGACAAAAACGGAACGGAGGATATTATCTTTCTCTTTGAGTCAATCAGATAATAATTCATGGGCGAAACGATATTAATATCGGGGAACTTATTTTTTAAGTATTCCGTTTCACTGTCAGTAAGCCGGGCGATACGGTCATATCCCCAGCCGCCCGACCATATATTTAATTTCATATTATTTTAATATTATATTGATATTATCTTATAGAACCAACTGTTCTGGGGAAGAGTATAACGTCACGGATATTAGCCATGCCTGTGGTGTACATGATAAGTCTCTCGAAGCCAAGACCGAAGCCGCCATGCGGAACAGAGCCGTATTTTCTCAAATCGAGATAGTCGGAATAGAGGTCGAGGTTCATGTTTCTCTCGTTCATAGCGGCTATGAGCTTATCGTAATCGGCTTCACGCTCACTTCCGCCGATAATCTCTCCGACACCGGGGACAAGCAAATCAACTGCGGCAACTGTTTTTCCGTCGGGGTTCTGCTTCATGTAGAATGATTTTATCTCTTTGGGATAATCCGTGACGAAAACGGCTTTTTTGAAAACCTTTTCGGAGATGTATCTTTCGTGTTCCGTCTGGAGGTCGCAGCCCCATTCAACGGGATATACGAAATTTTCGCCCGACTCCTGCAAAAGCTTTATTGCTTCGGTGTAGGTAACTCTTCCGAAATCGTGGGAGATTAATTCTTCGAGCCTTGCCTTAAGACCCTTTTCAAAATGAGCATCAAAGAAATTAATCTCATCGGGACAGGTATCGAGAAGTCTGCGGATTACATATTTGAGCATATCCTCTGCGATTTCGATAACGTCGTCAAGCTCTGCGAAAGCAACCTCCGGTTCGATATGCCAGAACTCTGCGAGATGCTTTGGGGTATTGCTGTTCTCCGCACGGAACGAGGGACCGAAGGTATAAATCTTACCCATGGCAGTCGCAGCCATTTCGCCCTCAAGCTGACCCGATACGGAAAGCCCTGCCTTTCTGCCGAAGAAATCGTTTGTGCAGTATTCCTCCTCGGATTTGTATTCCGCATTGTAGCCTACCGTAGTAACCTGAAACATCTCTCCTGCGCCCTCGCAGTCGCTGCCCGTTATAAGGGGTGTATTTATATATACGTAGTTGTTCTTCTGAAAATACTCATGAAGTGCGGCGGCAAGAACCGAACGTACTCTCCATACGGCATTGAACGTATTGCTTCTGCTCCTCAGATGCGGAATAGACCTCATAAATTCGAGGGTATGACCCTTTTTCTGGAGGGGATAATCCGTGGGGCAGTCTCCGAGGATGGTTATATGGGAGGGGAGTGCATTAATTTCCTTTGTATGGTTTCTTCCCTCAACGATATTTCCCGTTGCTTTGAGAGACATACCGACACGGGGTTCCTTGTATTCGCCCTCGCCCTTTTCGACTACTATCTGGATATTTTTAAGGGAAGTGCCGTCATTGAGTTCAATGAATGCAACGCTTTTTGAATTTCTTGAGGTTCTCACCCAGCCGCAGACAGTGACCTGCTGACCGATGTACTTATCCGATGAAATAATTTCCTTGATATCCGTGTGTTTCATAAAAAATCCGCCTTTCGGTTTAAAAATATAAAAACTCCCGTCCTGAGATACAGGACGGGAGGATAATACCCGTGGTGCCACCTGAATTACCGCCAAAAGCGATCACTTTTGCCCGCTGTAACGTGCGGTCACGGCTCGCCTACTTGCATAAGCTTTCAGTCTGCTGCTCAGGAGTGTTATTCGCAGAGGCTCTGTTATGCGGCTCACACCGATGCCGCACTCTCTGGGAACGAAATCCGCTGTTACTTGTCTCCGTCAGCGCATTTAATTCATGGCGGTATTATATCATGTTTTTTGGAATTTGTCAAGGGGTTTCCGAAAATTTTCATAATTTTTAATATTTTTACATATTAATCCCCCTTATGCTTCATTCATGCGGGGCTGAAAAAACGGGATATAAATATTTGCATGAAAATTTTTCGGGCGGGTATTGACAAAAGTAAATATTTGTTGTAAAATAAATGATATGTATAAATAATTGCAAAGGCGGTATATAGACAAATGGGTTTATTTAAAAGTGTTTTCGGCGCAAATGCCTATTCAAACAGAGAGCTTAAAAGAATTGAACCGATAAAAAATTCGGTTCTCAAGCTTGAAGAGCCTTATTCAAAGCTTTCGGATACCGAATTGAAAGCCAAAACCAACGAGTTCAAATCAAGACTTGAGGGGGGCGAAACCCTTGACGATATTCTTCCCGAAGCTCTTGCAACTGTAAGGGAGGGTGCGTGGAGAGTACTCGAAAAAAAGCCCTATCCCGTACAGATTATCGGTGCAATAGTACTTCATCAGGGACGTATTGCCGAGATGAGAACAGGTGAAGGTAAAACTCTTGTTGCGTGTGTTGCGGCATATCTCAACGCACTCTCCGGCAAGGGTGTTCATGTCGTCACCGTAAACGACTACCTCGCAAAGACACAGGCGGAGGAAATGGGAAAGGTTCTCCGCTGGCTCGGACTTACTGTCGGCTGTATTCTCCACGGTCTTAATAATGACCAGAGAAGAGAGGCTTACAACTGCGATGTCACATATGCAACCAACAATGAGCTGGGATTTGATTATCTGCGTGACAACATGGTAACTCACAAGGAGGAGCGTGTGCAGAGAGAGCCTAATTTTGCGGTTGTCGATGAGGTTGACTCAATTCTCATAGACGAGGCACGTACACCTCTTATCATTTCGGGACGAGGCGACAAATCAACCGATTTGTATGTTATTGCCGACCGTTTCGCAAAGACACTCACTCCCACAACTGTCGTTGAAATGGACGACAAAGCCGACCAGGATGCCATAAACGAAACTGCCGACTATATCATTGACGAAAAGGCTAAAACTGCAACCATCACTCAGCGTGGAGTTAAAAAGGCAGAGGAGGTATTCAGAATTGAAAACCTCATGGACCCCGAAAATATGACGCTCCTGCACCATATAAATCAGGCTCTCAAAGCCAATGGTGTTATGAGAAACGAGGTTGATTATGTCATAAAGGACGGCGAAATAATCATCGTTGACGAATTTACGGGACGTTTGATGCTCGGACGAAGATTTAATGACGGTCTGCATCAGGCTATCGAGGCAAAAGAGGGCGTTAAGATAAAGAGCGAGTCGAGAACGCTTGCGACAATCACCTTCCAGAACTTCTTCCGCCTTTACAACAAGCTTTCGGGAATGACCGGTACTGCCATGACCGAAGAGGACGAATTTAAAGAAATTTACAAACTCGATGTAATAGCCATACCGACCAACCGCCCCGTTATCCGTATAGACCACAACGACCAGGTATACAGCACCGAAAAGGGCAAGTATGCTGCTATCATCGAACAGATAATAAAATGCCACGAAAAAGGACAGCCCATACTTGTCGGTACGGTATCAATCGAAAAATCGGAGCTTTTGTCCGCAATGCTCAAAAGACGCGGAGTAAAGCACGAAGTCCTCAATGCAAAGCACCACGCAAAAGAAGCTGAAATTGTCGCACAGGCAGGAAAACTCGGTGCAGTTACAATCGCTACCAATATGGCAGGACGTGGTACGGATATTATGCTCGGCGGTAATGCTGAATTTCTCGCCCGTGCGGAGCTGCGCAAGAGGGAAATCCCCGAAGAAGTCATAACCGAAGCTATCGGTTTCGCCGATACAAACAACGAGGAGGTTATCGAGGCAAGAAAGCTCTACCGTCAGCTTTATGACAAATTCAATGCCGAGGTTAAGGAAAAAGCCGTTGCCGTGAGAGAGGCAGGCGGTCTTTATATCCTCGGTACGGAAAGACACGAGTCGAGACGTATCGACAACCAGCTCCGTGGACGTTCGGGTCGTCAGGGTGACGAGGGCGAAAGCTGTTTCTTCCTCTCCGTTGAAGATGACCTCATGCGTATATTTGCCGGCGACAGGCTCGAAAATATGATGAAAGCCCTCAATGTCGAGGAAACCATGCCCATAGAAAGCAAGGCTCTCACGAAAATTATAGAGTCCTCACAGAAAAAGGTCGAGGGCAGAAACTTCAGCATAAGAAAGAATGTCCTCAACTATGACGATGTTATGAATACTCAGCGTGAGATAATCTACAAGCAGCGTTCACAGGTTCTTGACGGCGAGGATTTGCACGAGAGTATCCTCAAGATGATGGAGGATTTGATTACCTCAACGGTGAATACATACCTTGCGGACGAGGATATGAAAGACGAATGGAATTTGGTCGGCTTGAGAGAATATTTCAACGGCTGGATTACTACTCCCGAAGACCTCGATTTTGATGAGGACGAGCTTGCAAAGGTCACAAAGGCAGATATTATCAACGCTCTCAACGAGAAATGCGGAGAACTTTATCAGGCTAAGGAGGCAGAATACGGAAAAGAGGTTATCCGTGAACTCGAAAGAGTTATCCTCCTGCGCACCGTTGATACTAAGTGGATGGCTCATATTGACGATATGGAAGAACTTAAAAAGGGTATCGGTCTGCGCTCCTACGGTCAGAGAAATCCCGTCATCGAATACAGATACGAGGGCTTTGAGATGTTTGATGCAATGGTAGACTCTATCCGTGAAGATACCGTCCGTGCATTGCTCACGGTCAAGCTCCAGAAGAATGAAGCTCCCCAACGTGAACAGGTAGCGAAGCCCGATGCACCCAATGCAGGAGCAGGCGACGGAAGCTTTTCAGAGGAAATCCGTACAAAGAAAATCGGCGACAACGACCCCTGTCCCTGCGGCAGCGGCAAAAAATACAAGAAATGCTGCAAGCTTAAAGAAAACAAGGCATAAGCATATTTATGAAAAAAATATTTGATTGTGCATGTGTTTTTTTCAGGTTTTCAGTTTTGCTTTTTTCATTCGTTATGTTTGTTCGGGTTGCTTTCGGAGATGTGGCATTGGTTTTAAGATGTTCCGACAAGACAGAGGCTGTTGTTGCAGAATATAAAGTAATCGTCACAACAGATGATGACGGCGATAAAGTAAATCATTATTATCCTGTATACAGTTATAAGTACAAATATGTCAGCTATAAATCCGTCAGTGCGTTCAGTGACAGTTCTTTTCACAGGGCAAAGGAAGGTACATCTCTTGTAATACATATAAATCCTGATAACCCGAAGGAAGTGTATGGTTCGGTAAATGCAGACTTTTTCATAGTTATTGCCCTTATTGCCTTGCCTGTAGTATTTGTTGCTTACCTTTTTGTGCTGAAGAAGAAAAATAAAAAACAAAAAAAAGAAACATTTGACTGAATATAAGGGGTGGCACTTCGCTGTCCCTTATTATAATGCATAATTTGTAATGCATAATTCATAATTGCTTTTATAACAAGGAGGTTCCGGGAATTGGCTTACAGCGCATTTGCAAGATATTATGATGAACTGACTGCAAATATAGATTACGAAAAGCGTGGCAGATATTTTCATGAGATAATTAAAAAATTCAATTGTACCGAAAACAATATCCTCCTCGACCTCGCCTGCGGCACGGGGGGAATATCCTTTGTTATGTCGGGGCTTGGATATGATGTGATAGGGCTTGACAATTCCGATGAAATGCTCGGAATTGCCCTCGATAAAAAATTTGACAGCGGTCTTGATGTACAGTTTCTTTGTCAGGATATGAGAAATTTCGAGATGTTCGGAACTGTCGGCATAACTCTCTGCGCCCTCGACAGCATAAATCACCTCGAAAATATCGAAGATGTAAGAAAAGTCTTTGAACGCACCGCACTTTTCGCAGAACCGGAGGGGCTTTTCATATTCGATATGAATACGGAATACAAGCATAAAAATATTCTTGCGGACAATACTTTTACATATGAGACTGAAAATGTGTACTGCGTGTGGGAGAATACTCTCGACCCCGAAAGCCTTGAAGTCAGAATGAACCTCGAATTTTTTGAGCGTGAGGAGAACGGGCTTTATTCAAGAAGCTCCGACAGATTTTCCGAAAGGGCTTACAGTCAGCGTGAGATTGAAAAAATTCTCGAAGATACGGGCTTTGAGATACTTGCGAAATACGGCGGCGATACTTTTGAACCGCCCGAAGCCGACACGCAGAGAATAGTATATGCCGCAAGAAATAAAAACCAACACCAACTCAATATTAATGCATAATTTATAATGCATAATGCATAATTCATAATTAAGAATTATTTGTTATGTGATTGAGCAAATTTAAAATTGTTTGTGATAATTCACAAAAAAGTATGATAAAAAGCAATGTTCCCCCCGCCGTAGGCGGGGGGAACAAAGAAAAATAGGTTGAAAATTATAAAAGGGTGGCTTGGGGGGATAAGCAGCACTCTTGACACAATGAACGAACAGAGTGCAGCGAAGTGAGTGAGTGTGTCAAGGCTAAGAGTGCTGCGTTCCCCCCATTCTGATCTGAAAGGAGATTTTAATGGGAAATTTATACAGGGCAATATCCGCAGATGGTTCGGCATTTGCTGCGGTTATTGATGCAAAAGATATAGTCTCGGAAATAGAAAATATCCACAAAACCTCGGCTGTCGTCACTGCCGCCCTCGGCAGACTGTCAATAGCCGCCTCGCTCATGGGATATATGCTTAAGGGCGATGATGACAGTGTAACGTTAAGAATAGATGCGGACGGTCAGACGGGTCAGCTTGTTGCCGTTTCCGACAGCAGGGGAAATGTCAAGTCTACCGTGAATAATCCCGTTGTCGAGATACCTCTCAACTCCGTGGGCAAGCTTGACGTTGCAGGCGCAGTCGGAAAAAACGGAACATTATCCGTTGTGAAGGATATGGGTCTGCGTGAGCCGTATGTCGGGGTAATACCGCTGGTTTCGGGCGAAATTGCAGAGGATATAGCGAATTATTATGCCGTCAGCGAACAGATACCGACAGTATGCGCATTGGGCGTGCTTGTGAATGAGGATTTGAGCGTAAAATCTGCCGGGGGCTTTCTTGTCCAGCTTCTTCCCTTTGCGGACGAAAAATGCATAGACATAATCGAAAAAAACGTCCGGAATATGCGCCCCGTTTCTTCAATTCTCAATGAGGGCATAACTCCGCAGCAGATAGCAGATATGCTGCTTGACGGTCTTGAACCGAACGAACTCGACAGCGCAAATCCCGTCTACAAATGCGATTGCAGCCGTGAAAGAACCGAAAGAGTACTCATAAGCATAGGCAGAAAGGAACTGTTCTCAATCGCCGATGATGGAAAAGACACGGAGGTTTCGTGCCATTTCTGCGGAAAGCGATATATCTTCTCGCCCGATGAAATCAGACATCTTGCGGAGGACTGCACGAATGAATAAAAAAATATTTGTCCCTCTGCTTTTTTTACCCGTGCTGACTTCATGCGCCGCATTTGACAAGGGCGAGGGAAGAATAATATCGGACGATTTTGTGTTCATAACGACAGCACCCGTTCAGGCTGAAAGATTGTCGGACGAGAGCGTTGTCGAAATCGCCGATAATATCGAAGAAAATAATGAGCTTAATTTTGAAGTAAGCGAAAAAGTCCTGCGGATATATTCGGGAGATGAAAAAATTCAGGAGATAGAACTCAGATTTTCGCCGAATAAGGACGATATAAGAACTGCGGATTATGATTTTGACGGCGATGAGGATATATTCATACCCTATGATTTGAACACAACGGATATGGGATTATATTATTGCTATGATGCTGAAAGCCGAAAATTCACACCCTCCGACCATCTGAATTATATAGGTCATCTCATGACAGTAACGGAGGACAACACACTCCTCGAAGAACTTATCGACAATGACGACTACTACGACCAGACTGTTGAATTTATATGGGAAAACGGAGCAATAAAACAATACAAGAGGAAAGTCAGATATGTTTCGACCCTCGACGGAAAGCTTTACGAGGAAACTTATGAATATGACGAAAAAGGTCAGGAATATTTTTCGGGAGTGGAAATCATAGAAGAGGAAGAGTAGTATGTACGAGAACAAAACCAAAGAAACCCCCGTTAAAGCCGTTCTCGCCTGTGTCGATACGGGGGAGTTTGATGCGGAGACTTCAATAGCGGAGCTTTCGGAGCTTGCAAGGACGGCAAATGCCGAGACAGTCGCAGAGGTTATCCAGAAAAGACCGACATTCGACTCCGCTGTCTGCATGGGGGCAGGCAGACTTGAAGAACTCAGAGAACAGATAAAAATGCTCGATGCGGAGCTTGTAATATTCGACCATGAACTGACGGGTGCACAGGTCAGGAATATAGAGGATATACTTGATGTCAGGGTTATCGACCGCACAACGCTCATACTCGATATATTCGCACAGAGGGCAAGAACCAAGGAGGGAAAATTGCAGGTTGAACTTGCACAGCAGAAATACCGTCTGCCCCGTCTTGTCGGAATGGGTACGGCTCTTTCACGTCTCGGCGGCGGAATAGGCACAAGAGGTCCGGGAGAAACCAAGCTTGAAACCGACAGACGGCATATCCGCAGAAGAATTGAATATCTTGAAAATGAGCTTGAACAGCTTAAAAAGCACCGCAGTTTCTCACGTTCACGCAGAAAAAAGGACGGAGTGCTGTGCGCCGCAATAGTCGGCTATACCAATGTCGGAAAATCAACCCTGTTAAATGCCCTGACCGATGCAGGAGTGATTGCGGAAAATAAGCTTTTCGCAACACTCGATATAACCTCCCGTGCGATAGAACTTCCCGATGGACGGAGCGTAATGCTGATAGATACCGTAGGACTTATCCGCAGACTTCCGCACGAGCTTGTGGAGGCTTTCAAATCCACGCTCGAAGAAGTTGCCTCGGCGGATATAATTTTAAATGTCTGTGATATATCCTCCCCAGAATGTGAGGAGCAGGCTGAAGTTACGGAGAAATTATTATCCGAACTCGGCTGTGACGGGATACCGAAAATAAATGTTTTCAATAAATCCGATAAATTATTAAATGCAGATTGTGTTCCCCCGTTCAGGATAACGGATTATAATAATGTAATGATAAGCGCAAGGCATCATTCGGGATTTGACAGACTTCTTGAATGTATCATTAAAAATCTCCCCGAAACCGCAAGGCGCATGAAAATGCTTATTCCGTATGAGGATACAGCCTTCATTGCGGAGATAAGACGTGAGGGCAAGGTCTTTTCCGAGGAATATACCGAAAACGGCACGGAAATTGATGCCCTTGTCGATATTAAATTAATAAAATCCGCCGAGAAATATATTATTTGATAAATATTTCGTTTTCACGGCATATATCGCCTTTGAGTGTGTATTCAACATCGTATGTGATACATTCGGGGGCGGTATTTTTTTTGATATTCCTGTCCAGTATCTCAATATCGGATGTGAAATTTTTCTCGTAGAGATAGATTTTTTCCATGATATTGCTTTCCGCCTGTTCGGGAGTGAGGAGTGTTTCAGTGAAAGACGTTTCAAGGATTTTTGTCTCGTATATTCCTATGGGGAGGTATCTGCCGAATATTTCAAGATATTCCGCATTTTCCTCGCTCTCAAAGCTTTCGTAGCTGTTTCCGCCCGAAAACAGCGGAATTTTAAATCCGAAAAGGTCAAGCTTTCTGGTGGTTTTTTCTCTGCCCGTAAAGACCTTTCTTTTTTCGGAGAGATTTTCCGAAAAGCTTATATTTTCCTTGTATATCCCCGTAATCTGTCCCATTGCATGATGAAAGGTGACATGACCCGTATCATCACTTGTCACGCCGCTTATGAGCATATCGCCCTCGAATACATAATCCCCGACCTTTTTCATCAGCATACCGTCATAAACCGAAGTATAGGTAATCTGTGCGGTTTTGTCGGCTGTGACGTTGCATGGTAGGCGTTCGTTTACCATTTCGGGCTTTTCAACGGTTTCCGTTACCTGAACGACAAGGCGGTTGCCCGTATAGCGCATACCGACCCATGAAATGCCGTCAACCGTGAACATGAGTTTATTTTCGCATTTTATGAAATCAATATCCCGTATTGGAGTACCCTTTCTGACGTTCATATTTTCGAGGGCTGAAAGTATGGTATCGCTGCTTACGGCTGAATTTCCCTCTATTTCGATAGTCACGACAACCTGCGAAAAATATATTATTATTACGGATATTATCAATATGCCGAAGAATATTCCGAAACGCAGGCGGTATTTTGAAGCTCTGCCCGCAGCGGACGGAAATTCCCGTATGTCCAGAATAATACTGCATTCATCGGCAAGGGCTTTTATTCTTTTCAAATCTCTGCGGTACATCTGCGCATGGAAAACATCATTTCTGCAATACTGTGCAAAGCAGTTGAAATTTTCCTTATGTATGCGGTTTATGAAGTCATATATATTTTTTCCGTGAGCATTTATCTGAATATATCTCTTAATCCTCAAAAAAACACCCCCCTGGTTTAATTCATAATTCATAATTGAATTTGCCTTTGGCAAATTCAGAAATTCTTATATTTTGTATTTTTCTCCGCTACAGGCGGAGGAAATTGCTTTTTATTAAGAATAATTTTGCATTTTAATGCTGAAAGCATTAATAATTATGAATTATGAATTAAGAATTATGAATTAATTTTCAAGTTCTATGCGTGAGATTTTCCCCCTTATGACAAGGCTGTCTGTCCTGAAATCATATGCTTTAAGGCTGTCGCCCCAGATATTTATATGCAGACCGCCCGAAACCAGTCTTATGAAAACCTCGTTGTATTCCTCTATTCTTTTGCAGTTTTCGATTATAATTTCCCTGTTTCCGCTTATAAATATTTCTGAATCGAGATAGAATTTTTGTTTGATTTTTTCGTGCATTTTTAGTTCCTCCGGGAATATAATTTAATTATGAATTATGCATTATGCATTATGAATTATGAATTAATCTGTTCTGTTAAGATAATATGATTTGACGGGTGATGAATATGAAAGAAAAATTGAAATCCTCACTTGAAATTATCTCAGTAATAATACTTGCCCTCTTCTGTCTTACGGAGAGCCATGCCGTAAAGGACAGCATATACAATGCTGTAATGCGCTGTCTCGAAACGGTAATACCCTCGCTGTATGCAATGATGATACTTTCAAGAATATTGACGAAAAGCGGACTGATTGGCAGAATATCGTCTTATACGGGAATATTTCCGCCCGTGTTCGTGTTTTCGGTATTTGCCGGCTATCCCGTGGGAACTGGAATATTATGCTCGGAATACGAATGCGGCAATATCTCACGCAGACAGGCGCAGGTAATGTCGGGAATATGCTACGGTGCAGGAAGTGCATTTATAAACGGCTGTATTGCAGGCAGACTATACGGAAAAGGCAGCGAGGGGAATATAATACTTATTTCGACAGTCGGGGCGGATGTAATTCTCTCCCTTTTTATGATACCATTTCTGAAAGGCAAATACCAAAAAAATGATAAAATACATATATCGTCAAATCTTCTCAATGAGAGCATATCGGAAAGCGGCAGGTCTATGGGAATTATATGTCTGAGCGTGGTATTTTTTTCCGTTATTTCGGTATTTTTGCAGTATACGGGGATTATATCCCTTGCAGGGGATATGCTCTCACGCATTACGGGCAGAGATAAGAGTATATGCGAAGGCATGATATATACCCTCATGGATATAACCAATGCGGAGAACCTCACGAAAGGCGACAGGACTTTGCTTCCGTTTTTAAGCTTTGTTACGGCTTTCGGGGGAGTATGCGTATTGTTTCAGATAAAGGCAGTAACGGGGGAGCGAATATCTCTTATGCTGTTTATAATAATGAGAATTTTTGCGGCGGTGATGAGCGCAGTAATATGCCGCCTTATAATGCCGCTTATGCTGAAAGGCGAAACGGTATATGTATCGGTGAATATGAGCGTTCACAAGGCTGAAAGTCCCGTGCCGTCAGTAATGCTGATACTTATGACTTTTTTCATAATCGGCGAAAGCAACGGGTTATTTAATACTAACAAAAAATATTCTCAAAACGCTTGACTTTTGGTATAAGAATATGATACAATAATAATGCGGTCATTCGGATTTATTCGTCTGACGGCTGTTTTAATTCATAATTCATAATTCGGACAGCAGGGTAATTTCTCTGTTATCGGTTTGCGGTTTTATATGCTCATGCTGTCTGTCCGTGTCCGTGGACAGACTTTTTTTAATTCATAATTCATAATTCATAATTTTTATTGCCTGCGTCAATAAAGAATTTAAAGATAATAAAGGGGGATTCGGGAGACAATGAACGATAAGAGAATTGCTGTCGTTGCGGTTGTTATTGATGAAATCTCCGCCGTAACCGAAGTAAACAGCGTACTGCATGAATATAATGACATGGTTATTGGAAGAATGGGTATACCCTACAGAGAACGGGGAGTATCAGTTATTTCCGTGGCGGTCGATGCAGAACCCGACAAAATAAGCAGTCTGACAGGCAGGCTCGGACGCATATCGGGCGTTTCCGTAAAAGCTGCAATATCAAGGAAATGAGGTAAATTTTATGTATGATGTCAAATCTTTAAAGGCTGAGGAATTTATCAGCGATGAGGAGGTAAAAGCCTCCCTCGAATATGCCGACCAGAATAAGAATAACAGACAGCTCATTGAAGAAATTCTCGAAAAGGCAAAGTCCAGAAAAACAGGCAGAGGTGTTGAATGTGCAGGACTTTCCCACCGTGAGGCAAGTGTTCTCCTCGCCTGTGAAATCCCCGAAATGACGGAAAAAATATATTCCCTCGCCCGTGAGATAAAAGAGGCTTTCTACGGCGACAGAATTGTTATGTTTGCTCCGCTTTACCTCTCGAATTACTGCGTGAACAAATGCGTATACTGTCCCTATCATATGCAGAATAAGGAGATACCCCGCAAAAAACTCACGCAGGAGGAAATAAGGGAAGAGGTCATTGCCTTGCAGGATATGGGTCACAAGAGACTTGCCATTGAAGCAGGCGAAGACCCCGTTAATAACCCCATAGAATATATCCTCGAATGTATTGACACTATCTATTCAATAAAGCACAAGAACGGAGCAATAAGACGTGTCAATGTAAATATCGCCGCAACGACCGTTGAGAATTACAAAAAGCTCCACGATGCAGGAATAGGCACATATATTCTCTTTCAGGAGACGTATCACAAGGAAAGCTATGAACAGCTCCACCCGGCAGGACCAAAGCATAATTACGCTTATCATACCGAGGCTATGGACAGGGCTATGCAGGGCGGTATTGATGATGTCGGACTTGGTGTGCTTTTCGGACTTGACAAATACAGATATGAATTTGCCGCACTTCTCATGCATGCCGAACACCTCGAAGCCGTTCATGGAGTAGGTCCTCATACCATAAGCGTTCCCAGACTTAAAAGAGCGTCCGATATTGACCCGACACAATTCGACAACGGCATTGACGATGATATTTTCGCAAAGATAATCGCCTGTATAAGAATTGCCGTTCCGTACACGGGCATGATAATTTCAACCCGTGAGAGCGAGGAATGCAGAAATAAAGTACTCGGACTGGGTATTTCCCAGATTTCGGGCGGTTCGAGAACCTCTGTCGGCGGCTATGCAGGGTATTCGGCTGACGAAAGACCCCACGATACGGAGCAGTTTGACGTTTCTGACCAGAGAAGTCTCGATGAAGTCGTTAAATGGCTCATGGAGGGCGGATATATTCCCTCATTCTGCACAGCCTGCTACCGTGAGGGACGTACAGGCGACAGGTTCATGGCTCTTTGCAAGGTCGGTCAGATACAGAATTGCTGTCACCCCAATGCGCTCATGACCTTGCAGGAATTTTTAACCGACTACGCATCGCCCGAAACCAGGAAAATCGGCGAAGAGCTCATCGCAAAGGAAATTCTCAACGTCCCCGATGAAAAACGCCGCCGGAGGGCTGTTGATTACCTCAATGAAATAAAACAGGGCGGCAAGAGGGATTTCCGTTTCTGATTATTTGGTGAAAGTTTTGTGCATTTATTGACAAATCATTCCTCTTGTGATAGAATATATTCGGGTATATGATATCCGTGAAAAAGAAATACACAGGAGGACAAAACCAATGTTATATGATTTAATGGCAATCGCCGCCGATGCACCAGCCACAGGAGATAATTTCCCAGTAAAGATAGTTGTCATCGTTGCAATAATCGCCGCAATAGTCGCAGGCGGTATGGCATTCCTTTCGGGAAAAAATAAAAAGCAATAAAATAATTTCATTGTCTCCGCATTGATTTGCGGAGATATTTTTGCATAATTCACAAAAATATATTTTGTTAAGGCTTGCATTTGTGAAAAAATGTCCTTGACATATTCAGGGAAAATATGTTATAATATTCAGGCAATTCGCACGTTCGGTTTTTGCGGGTTGGTGTGCCTTTCGGCATTGCCTGCAAGTCAAGCCGTGCGGAGGATTATAAACCAATTTTTTAAGGAGGACTGCACAATGGCAGTAGTTTCAATGAAACAGCTTCTTGAAGCAGGTGTTCACTTCGGACACCAGACAAGACGCTGGAACCCCAAAATGGCACCGTATATCTTTACTGAAAGAAATGGTATCTATATCATCGACCTTCAGAAAACCGTAAAGAAACTCGAAGAGGCTTATATGTTCATAAGAGATATTTCCGCACAGGGCGGCGAGGTTCTTTTCGTAGGTACAAAGAAACAGGCAGGAGACTCCGTTAAGGAGGAGGCTACCCGTGCCGGCGCACACTATGTAAACGCAAGATGGCTCGGCGGTATGCTCACAAACTTCAAAACCATCCAGACACGTATCAGAAGACTTGAACAGCTTCACGCTATGGAAGAGGACGGCACTTTCGCTCTTCTCCCCAAGAAAGAGGTTGTTAAGCTTAACCTTGAAATAGAGAAGCTTGAAAAATTCCTCGGTGGTATCAAGACCATGAAGAAACTCCCTGCGGCTCTCTTCATCGTTGACCCCAGAAAGGAAAAAATTGCCGTTGCAGAGGCTAAGAAGCTCGGTATCCCGATTGTTGCAATTGTCGATACAAACTGCGACCCCGATGAGGTTGACTATGTTATCCCCGGCAACGACGACGCTATCCGTGCGGTAAAGCTTATCGCAGGCACTGTTGCCAATGCCATTCTTGAAGGCAGACAGGGTGCTGATGCGGAGGTTGTAAACGCTCCCGCAGAGGAAACGGCTGAAGAAACTGTCACCGAATAATCAGAATACAGGCTGCTGTCAGTTCGGCGGCAGCCGTTTTATATTAATTATTTAACAGGAGGTATTACAATGGGTAAGGTATCCGTTGCAGAAATTAAGGAACTCATGAAGTCCACAGGCGTTGGCATGATGGACTGCAAAAAGGCTCTCGAAGCAAATGACGGCGATATGGACAAGGCTATAGAATTTCTCAGAGAAAAAGGTCTTGCAACACAGGCTAAGAAGAGCGGAAGAGCTGCCGCAGAGGGCATAGTTGCCGCTGTTGTTGACGGCGACAAGGGTGTTCTCCTCGAAGTAAACACAGAGACAGACTTTGCCGCTAACACAGACGATATAAAGAATTTCGTAAGCGGTGTTGCAAATACAATCATCGAGCAGAACCCTGCTGACATCGAGGCTCTCAAGGCTCTCACTATCAGCGGCGGCACAAGCACCGTAGGCGAGGTTCTCACAGAACTCGCAGGAATGAAAATCAGAGAGAATATCGTTATCCGCCGTTTCATAAGACTTGAAGGCACTCTTGCTTCATATATCCACAACGGCGGCAGCATCGGCGTACTCGTCAAGCTCGATACAGACCTCTCCGCAGAGCAGGTTGCAAATATCGGAAAGGACGTTGCTATGCAGTCCGCAGCTCTCAATGCAGCATATGTAAGACGTGAGGACGTTCCCGCTGAAGTTATCGAAAAGGAAAAGGAAATCATGCTCGCTCAGATGGCTGAAGACCCCAAGATGAAAACTAAGCCCGAACAGGTAAGAGTTAAAATCGTTGAGGGCAAGGTCGGCAAATACTACAGCGAAAACTGCCTCCTCGAACAGGCTTTCGTAAAGGACGACAAGCTCACGGTTCAGCAGTATGTTGATGCAGAGGCTAAGAAACTCGGCGGCAGCATCAAGGTTGTTGATGTTATCCGTTATGAGCGTGGCGAGGGCGTTGAGAAGAAAGAGGACAACCTTGCTGACGAAGTGGCTAAGATGATTAAGTAATATAACAGGAAAGAAAGTGTTTATATGAAAAAGAACAGGATTTTATCCGCATTCGCAGCCGCAGCTCTTGCCGTTTCAGCTATGCCCCTTGCAGGAATTACAGCAAATGCAGATGATGACATCACAGGCAACACAATGCTCACCGCAGATGAACTCACTCTCAACAAGGTGGTTTCAGGCAGTCTGCCGGGCGGCGACAATGACTGGTATCATTTCAGTCTGACAGAACCGAGCAAGCTCAATATAATTTGTCAGAACCCCGGCAATAAATGGTTTACTTTCAGGCTTTATGATGAAAAGAACGACAACAGTATTGTTTATGAAGCGGAGAATACGGGTTCGGTAAATGCAACCTGCTATCTTACCGAGGGCGATTATTACGTTTATTTAACTCCTTGGACGGAAGTAAGCAGCTATGATTTGAAAATTACCACAACTTCCTCTAATCTCAGCTTTGACGGAAATGCTGAAAACAACAGCATGACCGAGGCTATTGCCGTTGACTTCGATACAAATTACAACGCTCAGATTTCCAATAATGACAAAATTGACTACTATACCTTTGAACTCCCCAAGGAGGCAAGAGTTACTTTCAATTTTTCGGGCAGCTTCGACAGCGTTGACTGGTCACTCTATGACAATGAGGACGATTTGATAAAGCACGGCACTTATCAGAAGGACAGCGAAAACGACAGCAAGATAACCAAGAGAAGGTCACTCATTCTCAAAGCGGGAAAGTATACAATTTCTCTCGAAAGCAACAAGACTTCACCTGCATACGGTCAGTATTCGTTCAGCTTTAATGCTCTCGAAAATTACGGAGAAACAGCCGTAAACGGTATTATCCCCTTTGGTGATGTAAACAAGGACGGCTCTGTCAATTCAAGCGATGCATCAATAATTCTTTCTTACTATGCTTACCTCTCGACAAACAAGAACAATCCCGAAACCGACATGAACAAATGGGTTGCCGAAAAATACGGCATTTCCGAAGAATTTTAATAATATCAGAGAACCGCAGAAAATCCTGCGGTTCTTTTTTAATTTTTTGTGAAAACCCTTGCAGTATATGCCGAAATATGTTATAATAACTGTATCTGATTAGTGCGACATAGAAATAAACGAATATGAGGTATGAAAATGAACAGTAATATTAACAGACTTGCCGAGTCGGTCGGAAAGGTTATCGTAGGAAAAGACGATACTATCATTAAATTAATCGCAGCCATGCTCTGCGAGGGTCATGTCCTCCTCGAAGATGTTCCCGGAGTAGGCAAGACACAGCTTATCACCGCACTTTCACGCTCCATAGGCGGAAAATTCAACAGAATACAGCTTACCCCCGATGTAATGCCCTCCGACATTGCAGGCTTTACAATGCTTGACCAGAAAACGGGGGAATTTATCTACCGTGACGGCGCAGTAATGTGCAATTTTCTCCTTGCCGACGAGATAAACCGTGCCTCCCCGAAGGTGCAGTCCGCCCTCCTCGAAGCTATGGAGGAGAGACAGATTTCGCTTGACGGTGTTACGCATAAGCTGCCCAAGCCTTTCCTTGTAATGGCTACGCAGAACCCCGTTGAAACATACGGAACATTTCATCTCCCCGAAGCGCAGATGGACAGATTTTTCATGAAGCTTTCCATGGGCTATCCCGATGCGGAGGAAGAAGTAAAAATCCTCGAAAGAACCGAAATGCATAACCCGATAAACAATATCGAAGTCCCTGTCATGACCGATAAGGATATTATAAATTTGCAGGAGGAAGTAAGAAATGTCCGTGTCACGGAGCAGGTTAAAAAATATATCGTGGATATTGCAGGCTCTACCCGTGACGACAGAAACGTCACGCTCGGTATAAGCCCCCGTGGAAGTATAGCTCTGTACAAAGCTGCAAAAGCCTTTGCGTATATTTACGAAAGGGAATATGTCACACCTGATGACGTAAAGACCGCCGCCGTTTCTGTGCTTGCCCACAGGATAATTCTCTCTCCGCAGGGAAAGAGCGAATTTGGCACTCCCGAAGAATATGTAAAGCACGTAATATCGGAATGCCCCGTTCCGTCAATGGGAAAGTGATATGAAAAAGAAGAAAAAAGAAAAAAAAGAATTTACCTTTTTCGGAAATGAATTTTCGGGCGGTTTCAAGAGTATTCTTGCCCTTGCAGCCGTTGCATATTTATTATATATATTTACTTTCTACATAGACGGCGAAATGGGAATAATCCTCATAGCCTTTATGCTTTTCGCCCCTGTCATATCCGTAATAATGGCATTATATGCAAGAAACCGCATAAAAATAAGCTTTGACTGCGATGCCTATGTCAAAAAGCACAGCAGTCTGAAAGTAACCGTCACCGCAGAGAAAACGGGATTTTTTCCGCTTGCGGTAGTCGAGGTAAGGCTTAAAGCTTCCGAAGTCTTTGAAGAAAGCGGCAGAGCCTACCGCTTTTCCATGACGGGCGAGGGAAAAAAATCGTTCAGCCTTGAATACAAGGCAAAAACGGGCGGAAACGGCGAAATATCCGTTGAGAAAATATATTCCTGCGGCTTCCTCGGCTTTCTCAAATTCAAGGTTAATAATACAATTCAGCCGGCAAGCGTGGGCGTTATCCCCGAAATTCCCGAAATCAAGACATCGTCTCAGTTTTTCCGCAATATCGCCGATGTGGTACTCACGAGCGATGAAGAAGAGGACAACGACACCATGATGCTTTTCTCCTCGAATACTGCCCCCGGATACGAACACAGGGAATATGTTCAGGGCGACCCTCTTAAACGAATAAACTGGAAATTATCCACAAAAAAGGATAAGCTTATGGTTCGTCTCGATGAGGCAGCCGCCACCGCACAGCCTTTGATAATCTTTGACCTTTTCAGGAACGGCAGTTCCGAACCAGATGAGGCAATAATCGGCGAGGAAAGGCTCATACAGTCGGTTTTCGGATTCCTTTCGGCACTCGTCCGTCAGGGCATAGCCTGTAGTTTTGTATATTACGGCGCAGACGGCAGTGTAATAAGCGAAAATATCGACAACCCCGACTATCCTGCACAGCTTCTGCTCAAAGTCCTTGCCGTAAAGGTGAAAGCCGACAGGCGCATAAATACCGATGCACTGAACGACTCAATATGTGCCTGCATAATTGCATCTACGGAGTTCGGCGATGGTATTTCAGCGATAACAAAAAATATAGAAAGTCCCGATAATGTCAGCCTTATGGGTATATCCGCACAGCAGGAAAATCTTACCAATATCCCTATGTGGTATCTTGACGGCGACAATAACTTCAAAATGGTGTAAGATATGAAAAAGAATGTAAAAGAATTTTTCATCAGGACTTTATCAGACCCGATACTCATATACACGACGGTAGTCATGATGTCCATGATGTATCACTACGGTGCGGCTATGACACCTGTCTACGGAATTATCACATATATAAGTGGCTGGGCATTTTTCAGACTGTTTGAATATATGCAGAAGCATAACCTTATCGGCGCAGCACTGTATATGATAGCCTTTTTTGCAGTTACAAGACTTGCAGGCTACTGCATAAATGTGGGAAGAGAAATATATCCCATCACATGGGGTGTATGGTTTCTCACTCCGCAGGACGCACTCGACTACAGCTTCTGGTATACATTCGCCCTGTTCGTGCTTTTTGATATGTTCATGGCATCGGTTATATATTATTTCACAAGAGTAAGATACAGGATTTTTATGAATTTTCTGATATTCATAATTCCTTTCGCAGTGTACGGCAAGGAATATGAAAAAATGCCGACATATTTCATAATTCTTATGGCTCTTGGATATATACTCACTATGATATATATGCGCTCACTGAACGAAACCGAGCGAACCAAAATCGTGAACAAGCCCGATACATGGCGTTCCGTTGCGGTATTTACCGTTATATTTGCGGTCATATCCTCAACCGTCCCGAAGCCCGAGGTCGAGGCGGACAGAACCGTCCTCGAAACGCTCATCAACGCAGACCAGTTTACCGACCGTCTTATTGCCATGCTGAATGTTTTCCGTGACGATACGGACGGCAGCCAGTTCAGGTCAACCGCAAGCAATATTCCTGTGTATTATGTCAGCGCAGACGAACCCCTCCGACTTAAAACCCTCACTTATACAAGTTATGATTTTTCAACCGACAAGTGGTCTGCGGGAGTGCTTGACGAAAAGGAAGAGAAAATCACTCCCGATATGCCCATGGATATGACGGGAAACAGCATATATGCCGAGGCTCTGCTGAAAGCCGCACAGACAGACAGCAGCTTCGCCGACAGATATAATATAGATGCAGACACCGGGCTTAAAATCCCTGCGGCTAAAAAGGTAAGAATATATTCCGCAGTACAGAGCGGAAAATATGCCCCCGTTCCGCAGTCCTCATATGCGATAACAAGGACTTCATATGTAGGCAGGGTTGCCATGACCGCCACGGGATTGATAAAGGCATATGAGGGGAATTTCATGCAGACGAATACTTTCGATTATGAGTATTACCCCGATGTTTTCTTTGCGAACGAGACAAACAGGAATTTTATTTCCTCTCTTTCGGATTATGACTACTACGAGATGACCTTACAGGCGGAAGATATTCTTGCAGATGAATATATGAACAGTCCGAACGGCGAATATAGAGATTATATCGGCGGACTTTTGCAGGAATTGCAGTTCACCGAGAGATATTATCAGGAATATCTGAATAATTATCTCGATTACGGAAATAACGAAAGAATTAAAAAATTTGCCGAGGAAATAACCGCCGACTGCTCCACGGAATACGAAAAAGCCTCAAAGCTGCGCTGGTATTTCTACATGAACGATTACACCTACGATACGGAATTTTCAACGCAGGGCAAAAATGCCGAGGATTTTATATTCGATACAAAGACGGGCGTATGCTACGAATACGCAACCGCCATGACCCTTATGGCAAGGAGTATAGGCATTCCTGCACGATACTGCGAGGGCTTCAATATGCAGACAGAATTTAAATCCGAAAACGTAAGAACCAACGGCTATGACATAGATTATGTCGTGACGGCGCAGGACGCTCACGGTTTCCCCGAATTGTATCTAAGGGGCTACGGCTGGCTTTCGTTCGAGCCTACCATGACTGATGCCGTTGCAGAGGAAGAAAGCACCGCATCGGGCAATCTCTCAAAGGCAGGAATATTTATACTGATATTGTCGCTTCTGACACTTGTCGGAATAATGATTTATCCGACCGTTTCGCACATGGTATTCATAAAAAGAAATAACAGGCGTGAACCGAATCAGGCAGTATATATGACGATACACCGCCTTTGCCGTCTTTACAATGTCGGGGAGGGAAATACCGCCCGTGATGCGCAGAAAATTATAAAGGATTTTTCGGGTGCGGATATTTCTGAAACGGTTCTCATGTTTGAAAAATCGGAATACGGCGGAGAAAAGCTTGACGAGAATTGCAGACAGAAATCAATGGAAGAATATATTGCCGCTTATGTGGCTCTTAAAGAGACAAAGAAAGAGAACCGCAGGCGCAGGAAATTAAAAAGGAGTTAAATGCCAATGCATTTGTCAAAAAAAATATTAAGCGCAGTCCTTGCGTTTTTCATGCTTGCCGGAGTTTCCGCAGGCTCATTCGATAAAATTATTGCCGATGAAATAATAACGGCAATCGCAGACGAAACAGACAATACAGAAAATACAGACGATAAAGAAAATACAGACAATACCGAAAACCCCGTAGACGAACCTGAAGAGACCGAAAATCCCGATGAACCCGAAAAAAAGGAGGACGAAACCCCAAAGGAAAATCATCACCTCTGGAAACAGTTTGACAGCCGCTGGGGAAGTATGGGTCTCGGCGGAGCATACAACAGCATGACCTCCATAGGCTGCCTTGTTACCTCGATATGCATAGCCGCCGTTGACTGCGGTGCGGTAAGTGTCGATAATTTCAGCCCCATAACTTTCGTGAATAAGATGAATTCAGTCGGCGGTTTCAGCTCAGGCGGCGCATTGTTAAGCTATAAGCAGGTTTCGCAGCTTATCCCGGGCTTTCAGGTGATTAACAACTACGGCTATAAATCCTCAACCAAGGAGGGAAAAGCCGCCGAAATGAAATACTGGATGAACCAAGGCTATTATATAATCTGTCATACGAAATATTATATGGACCAGAACGGATACTGGCAGTCGCATTTCGTTTATATTGAAGATATTGACGGCGAATATGTGAAAATGAATGACCCGGGCTCATGGAGCGAGGATATGTTCGGCACTTACTGGTATAAATTTGCGGCGGATTATCTCGTCATAAAAGGACCAAATTCCCCTGACGAATACAGCGAGCCTCCTGCATCGCATGAAGCGGAGCTTGCCCTCGATTTGCTTTATTATCCGAAGAAAACCGTCTACAGGCTCGGCGAAAGGCTTGACCTGACGGGCGGTGTGGGAATTGTCACGGGTATAAATCCCGACAGCGGATACTACTGGATACTCCATGCCGAAAATATGGGAAATGCCCACAGCTTTGCGACATACACCTCCGAATTTGACAGCTCTGCGGCGGGATATTACAATATATATTTCTGCGCAAGGCTTTATGATATAGAAGCATGGCAGAAAATAGAAGTCGTTGTCCTCGATGAAAACGGAAACTATCCGCCGAGAGAAACCGAAGAAAATACCGGAAATACCGCCATTGATGAATATTATTTCATCGGCGAGGGCGATTTGGACGCTTATGCAGACCCGGCAGAGACCGATGAACCTGTCGTATCTATCCCGAACGGATATATTTTCAAGATTTTCGATATTGACGAGGACTACGGAAAGACGGTAATTGATGGAAATGAAGTGTGGGTGGATACGAATATTCTTGAAAAGGCTGAAAATTCGGAAACCTATGAAAAGGGAGACATAAACAATGACGGAGTTGTTGACATCTGCGACCTGTCACTTCTGAATGATTACCTTGATGCGCTTGAAAACGCTCCGGAGGGATTGTCTCTGCTCAGTGAAACGGAAATTGAAGCCGCCGATATAAATTCGGACGGAATAATCGACAGAAAGGACATTATCGCCTATCTGGACAGAATTTGCCTATAACGAAAGGAATACGCTTATGGAATGGATTGAACTGAATATCTACACGGCAACGGAGGGCATTGAAATTGTCTGCTCAAAGCTCACAGACATAGGAGTAAAGGGCTTTGCAATAAAAGATGCGGAGGATTTCAAGGAATTTCTTGAAAATAAAAACGGTCAGTGGGACTATATAGATGATGACCTCATGGGACTTTCCGAGTGCGAAACCTGCGTTACCGTATATCTTCCCAAAAACGAACAGGGTGCGGATATGCTCATTGACATAAAAAATATGCTTAAGGAATTAAAAAATTCCGACACCGACGGCATATACGGCAGGCTTGAATTTGACTTTAACAGCATTCACGAGGAGGACTGGGCGAACAACTGGAAAAAATACTTCAAGCCCGTAAAGATAGGCGAAAAGCTCCTGATAAAGCCCTCGTGGGAGGAGTATAATTCCGATGATGAGAGAATTATACTCGAAATCGACCCTGCATCAAGCTTCGGAACGGGTCAGCACCATACAACGAGGCTTTGCCTTGAACTCCTCGAAAAATGCGTGAAAAAGGGCGACAAAATCCTCGATATGGGCTGCGGCAGCGGTATACTCTCAATCGGTGCTATACTCCTCGGAGCAGATGATGCTGTTGCCGTTGATATTGAAGAAAATGCCGCCGCTACCGCCCTTGAAAATGCACGCAAGAATAATATCCCCGAAAGCAAATATCACACTTATTTCGGAAATATCCTCACGGACGAAAGGCTCGCTGACGGGATTGATTATAAATATGACATAATCACCGCAAATATAGTCGCAGATGTTCTCATAGCGATGAAAGACTATTTCGCACGTTATCTCAGAGACAGCGGTATACTCATAATATCGGGAATTATCGAGGAAAGGGCAGATGAAGTAATTTCCGCAGTCGAGGGAGCAGGCTTTACGAAACAGTCCGTGAATATAAAAGACGGCTGGGCGGCTGTTCAATTCGGAAAATAAATTAATAATAAGCTTTCGCCAAAAGATAAAAATTTATTTTCACTACAAATTAAAACTATGTCCTTGACAAATTATGATAAATATGTTATGATGTTATTATCACAGTTTTGTATCTAAGGCAAATCGTTTTTTTAAAATATATCTCCCCTCCGCAGGCGGGAAGATACAAAAAATAATATCAAGGAGATTGATTAAATTGGCTTTATTTAAGAAAAAAAATCAGGCAAACGATGAAAAATCAGAGGAAAAATCCGTAGATGTCAGAGGCATTGTCCTCGAACAGCTCAACCAGAAGCTCAACGGACATATCTATGATAACTGCATAATTATCCCCAGAGGCGGATATACCATAGATGTATCCCTCGGCAGACGTGAGGAGAGAGAGGGCATAAAGCTCATTCAGTTCATTTTCGTTGTAAGAAATGACGAGTTTGACGAACCCCTTATCGACCCCGTTGACGCTCAGGGCGAAACCGAAGAGGATGCCGCTAAAATGGCTGCGGATATTTTCTACGGCAGTGTATGGCATCCGATAGACCAGTCATTGCAGAAGAAGAACCCTATTCCCGTTTCCGTCAACTACCTCATGCAGCACTACGATTTTGATATGTACTGTCAGTCCGTGGTAAGAATAGGCGTTCCCGAGGAGAAGAAGCCCACTGTTCTCCTTAACTTCATCAAGTCGGAAATTCCCAAATACCTCGGCTCGAAAAAATATTACTGGATAAGAATTTACCTTGCAAAGCTCAGAGAAAGACGTATAATCGAAATCCGTGTGAACGGCTCCGTATGCGGTCAGCTTTCAAAATTCTTTGAGCCTTACGTTGACTCGTGGGAGCAGTCTGACAAGTTCATCTGCGAAAAACAGTACGGATTTTTCGTTCAGCATGAGGACGACAAATGCCCCTTTAAAAAGGAAGTCGTTACCGAGGCTGCAAAGGCTGCAATTGATATGATGGTGAAAATCAAGAACCGTGAGGACTATCAGGCTATGGCGAAAAAGCTTGATGAAATGACGGGCGACAAGAGTATTGCCGCAGAGGTCAGGATTTTCATTCCCGAAATATTCGCAAAGCTCACTCTCGGCTACCATGAGGGCGACAGCCTTTTCCTTATGGAAGAAAACGGAAATATCGAGATAAGAAAGACCCAGCTCCGTTCGTATTTCTACATACAGCAGGTTATCCTCGAATATCTTGCGACCAAGCCCCCTAAGGAGGACGTTCAGCAGATTGTTGTGAACAGTGTCGCTTTCAGAGAGCTTAAAAAGGCAAAGGAACAGGGTCACGACCCCAAAGACCTTTTTGTTCCCGGTACTTCATTCAAGATTGCCGCAGAAAATTATAAGGTATGGTAATTTTTTATTCTTTCCGCCGTTTTTTCGGCGGAAAGAAATTTTTTCGTAAAGCCCTTGACAAAATAAATATAATGTGTTAGAATAGTATTGCCGCTTGTGAACAGGCTTTAAGTCAGTCATGCGCCTGTCGCAGCGAGTTTTTTTGAAAAGGCAGGTGCCGGAAATGTACGCAGTTATCGAAACAGGCGGAAAGCAGTATCAGGTAAACGAGGGAGATATTATCTTCATCGAAAAGCTTGCTGTTGATGCCGACCAGACAGTTACCTTCGATAAGGTCATCGCTCTCGGAGCAGAGGACGGTATCAAGGTTGGTACTCCCTATGTTGAGGGAGCAGCAGTTGAGGCTAAAGTTCTCAAAAACGGAAAGGCTAAGAAAATCACTGTTTTCACCTACAAACCCAAAAAGGGCGAGAAGAGAAAGCAGGGTCACAGACAGCCTTACACTCAGGTAAAAATCGAAGCTATCAAGGCTTGAAAAAACCATGATAAAAGCAGAGTTTTTTGAGAAAGACGGGGAAATTACAGGCTTTCGTGTAAATGACCATGCGGATTATGCGGAAAGCGGTGAGGATATTGTCTGCGCCGCCGTTTCATCGGCTGTTCAGCTTACCGCAAATCTGCTCGATGCGCTTGACCTTCAGCCCGATATAAACCTCGGCGAGAATGTCGTTGAGTGTATGCTCCCGTCAACAGGCAATTTGCAGGCAAAAATCCTCGGACAGTTCAGGCTTCACCTTGAGTCCGTTCAGGAGGAATTTCCCGAAAACATTAAAATCACTATTTCGGAGGTGTAAGTATGTTAAAGATTGGTATTCAGTTTTTCGCTCATAAAAAGGGTGTTGGTTCTACCAAGAACGGCCGTGACTCCGAGTCAAAGAGACTTGGTGTTAAAAGAGCTGACGGTCAGTTCGTTAAGGCAGGCAATATCCTCGTTCGCCAGAGAGGTACTCACATTCACCCCGGTGAGGGTGTAGGTATCGGTTCGGACGATACATTATTCGCAACCGTAAGCGGCAGAGTAAAATTTGAACGCTTCGGTCGTGACCGCAAAAAGGTTTCTGTAAAGGCAGAACAGTAATTGCGGCTCAATGCTGCTGAACAGGAGCAGTCAAGGTTATTAATCCCGAGCTTTGGCTTGGGATTTTTCTTTAATAAAAGGGAGAGTGCTGATATGTTCGTTGATCAGGCGAAAATCAAAATAAAAGCAGGTGACGGCGGCGATGGTGCCGTGTCATTCCACCGTGAAAAATACGTTGCCGCAGGAGGCCCTGACGGCGGCGACGGCGGCAGGGGCGGAGATGTCATCTTTCAGGTTGATGACAATTTTTCTACTCTCATTGATTTCAGATACAAGAGGAAATATGCGGCGGAACGTGGTCAGGACGGTTCAGGCCGTAACTGCACGGGAAAAAGCGCACCTCCGCTTATTATTAAAGTCCCACGGGGTACGGTCATAAAGGATGCCGAAACAGGCAGGATTATGGCGGATATGTCCACCGATGAGCCGAAAGTCCTCGCAAGAGGCGGCAGCGGCGGAAAGGGAAATGTTCATTTCGCTACCTCCACCAGACAAATCCCAAAATTCGCAAAGCCTGGCTTTCCGGGGGAGGAGTTTGAGGTAACTCTCGAACTTAAGCTACTTGCCGATGTCGGTCTTGTCGGATTTCCAAACGTGGGAAAATCCACTCTTATTTCTGTTGTCAGTGCCGCAAAGCCCAAAATCGCAAATTATCATTTTACTACGCTTACCCCCGTACTCGGTGTTGTAAAGACGGACGAGGAGAAATCTTTCGTCATGGCTGATATTCCGGGGCTTATCGAGGGCGCAGGAGATGGTATAGGTCTTGGCCATGAATTTCTCCGACATGTTGAGAGATGCCGCCTTATCGTCCATGTAGTTGATGTTTCGGGAGTTGAGGGACGTGACCCGAAGGAAGATTTCCGTATAATCAACGAGGAGCTTGAAAAATTCAACAGCGAACTTTCAGAGCGTCCGCAGATAGTCGCCGCAAATAAGACCGATATGGCGACAGAGGAACAAATCGCCGATTTCAGGGCATTTATCGAGGAAAAAGGCATACCCTTCCATTGTATTTCGGCGGCAACGACAAAGGGTACTCATGAGCTTGTTATGAAAATATCCGAAGTACTCGACACTCTTCCGCCGATAAAGGAATTTGAGGCTGAACCAATTCCGCAGGCACAGCTTGACGAGACGGCAGGCACGGGCAAGGCCTTTGAAATAACCCTTGAGGACGGCATATATTATGTCGATGCTCCGTGGATACAGCCTATAATGCGCACTATAAATCCCGATGACTATTCATCGCTCCAGTATTTCCAGAGGGTACTCATAAACAGCGGCATAATCGCAAAGCTTGAAGAAATGGACATAAACGAGGGCGATACGGTTGACATTGAGGGCTTTGAATTTGACTTTGTATACTGATATGAAATTTCTTACGAAACGTGAGGCGGCGGCATACAGTCCGCTTGCCCTTGCATTTCTCGGCGACAGCGTTTACGATACTCTCGTCAGGGAATATCTGCTCAAAAAATCAAATATGCCCGTGGGCAGACTTCACGCAGAGAAAATTAAATTTGTATGCGCAGAGTTTCAGTCAGCAGTCTATTCTCTTATAGAGGATAAACTGACCGAGCAGGAGCATGGTGTTCTCAAAAGGGGAAGAAATGCCACGGGGAATACTGTCCCTAAACACGCCGATACCGCCGACTACAGACGTGCTACCGCCGTGGAATGTCTTTTCGGGTATCTGTATCTCACGGGCGACAGCGACAGAATAAGGGAATTATTCTGCATTATAAAGGATAATATAAACCAAGGGGGAGAATGATGGATAATAAGAATTTCCGTGAATTTCTCACGGCTTTCGGCACAGGCTTTGCAATCGGATTTGTTTCGGGTGCGCTTGTTGCCGCAATAATAGACTATTACGATGAAAAGAAGAAAAATCTTGCAAGAATACGCAGAGACTCCGATGAGAACTATATCTCTTCGGGCGAATAATGGAGGAAGAATATGTCAGGTCATTCAAAATGGAATAATATCAAACGCAAAAAAGAAGCTACCGATGCGGTAAAGGGTAAAATTTTTACTAAAATCGGCAGGGAAATTACCGTTGTCGTAAGAGAGGGAGGCCCCGACCCGAATAACAACAGCAAGCTCCGTGACCTTATCGCGAAGGCAAAGGCTAACAACGTTCCCAATGACAATATCGAAAGAGTTATCAAGAAAGCCGCAGGCGGCGAGGATAAGAACAATTACGAGAATATCACCTATGAGGGATACGGTCCCAACGGTGTTGCCGTTATCGTTGAGTGCCTTACCGACAACAGAAACAGAACCGCAGGCGATGTCCGCCACTATTTCGACAAATTCGGCGGAAACCTCGGCACTATCGGATGTGTATCGTTCATGTTCACGAGAAAGGGCATTGTTATCCTTGAAAATACGGGTCTTGACGAGGATAAAGTCATGGAAGATGTATTCGAGTGCGGCGGCGATGATTTTGATGTAAACGAGGAAACTGTTGAAATCGAATGCACTCCCGAAAATGTTCACGCTCTCCGTGAGGGACTTACGGAAAAGGGCTATAATGTAATCTCCGCAGAGGTAGAGCAGATACCCTCGAATTATACAAGTCTCACGGACGAAGACCAGATAAAGAAAATGAACCTCCTCCTCGAACACCTTGAGGATAATGACGATGTTCAGAACGTTTATCACAACTGGGAGATGCCCGAAGAATGATTAACATTAAGAACGTAAAATATTATCCCGAACTGCGCAAAGTCGCAGAGCTTGCGGACGAGATATGGCATGAGTGCTTTGTGGATATAATAAGTCCGGGACAGATAGACTATATGGTAGAGAAATTCCAGTCCCTCGGCGCAATGACAAATCAGATTGAAAATCAGAGTTATTTATATTTTGCCGTTTGTGATGATGAGGATTTATGCGGATATATCGCCGTAAAGCCCGAAGAGGACGACAGATTTTTCCTGAGCAAGCTCTATCTGCGCAGTGATAAAAGAGGGCGGGGAATTGCCTCCCTCATGATGAATTACGTTTTTGACACGGCGAGAAAGGCTGGCAAGAAATCCGTTTATCTCACGGTCAACAAGTACAACAGCCACGCAGTCGAGGTATATAAAAAAATCGGTTACAAGCTTATTGATTCCGTTGTCACGGATATTGGCGGCGGATATGTAATGGACGACTATATTTTTTCGTATGCTCTGTAATATGAAGAAAGCTCCGTAAATATACTCATAATAGGAACCTTAAAAGGAGGAATATAATGAGTATAACGGAGCTTTTTTTTCTTGCGGCGGGACTTGCCGCCGATGCGTTTTCGGTGTCGGTTTGCAGAGGACTTGGAATGAAACGCATAAATTTGCGGAAGGCGGCTGTCACTGCGCTTTATTTCGGGTCATTTCAGTTTATGATGCCTGTTGCCGGGTATTTTTTCGGCGGAATGTTCGGAAAATATATAAATCCCTTCAGCCACTGGGCGGCATTTATTCTGCTGGGCTTTATCGGCGGCAAAATGATTTTTGAGGCTTTCGGCGAAAGAGAAGAGAACAGCGGCACGGAATTATTTATCCTTGCGATAGCGACAAGTATTGACGCTTTTGCAGTCGGGATAGTTTTTGCGGCTCAGAAAACCGAACTCATGCGCTCTGCATCCGTGATAGGGATGGTTACTTTTACTATATCATTTATCGGCGTGTCACTCGGAAATCATCTGGGTAACAAATACGAAAAAAAGGCTGAAATTGCAGGCGGAGCGGTGCTTATATTAATTGGTCTTAAACTCCTGCTTGAAGGGCTGGGGGTTATTGATTTTTAGATAATTCCTGAAAATCCTCCTCCGTGAGAATGGGGATATTCAGCTCCTTTGCCTTTTTGTTCTTTGAAGAATTTGAAGCCGAGTCGTTGTTTATAAGATAATCCGTCTTTGAAGATACTGCGGAGGCGCATTTTCCGCCGTTCGCCTCGATGAAGTTTTTCAGCTCATTGCGGTTTTTCCAGATATGGACAGAACCGGTTATAACGAAAGTCTTTCCCGATATGGGAGAATCCGAGGGAATGTTTTCGGGGGGGAGTATATTTAATTCTTTTATCAGATTATGATATTCGTTCAGATTTTCCTCATCGGAAAAATATTTTACATATTCAGCCGCAAGGACTTCGCCAATTCCGTCAATGGCGGTAAGCTGCGGTATATCAACCGTTTCAAGGCTTTCCGCAGACGGATATTCCGCACAGATAAGCCTTGATGCAGACCTGCCGATATTCGGTATTCCGAGGGAGTAAAGCACACGGCTTAATTCGGTATTCCTCGAATTTTCGACAGCCTCGTGCATTTTTTCGTATGACCTCTTTCCGAAACCGTCTATCGAAATTATCTTGTCTCTGTAATCTTCAAGGTGATAGAAGTCTCTGAACTCTTTGACAAAGCCCTCAGAAACGAGCGTTTCAATTGTGGCGGTTGACATACCGATTATATTCATTGCATCACGCTGTACGAAATGCTCAAACTTTCCGATATGCTTTGCAGGACACTCCTTATTTATGCATACAATTGTCTGTATACCGTCATCGGAGGTTTTAATTTCGGCTTTTCCGCCGCACACGGGGCATTTATCGGGTATGGGGAGAGTATCGGAACAGCTTTTATTTTCGAGTATCTGCGGTATTATCATATTCGCCTTGAAAATCGAGAGGGTATCGCCTATGCCGAGTTTAAACTGTCTGACTATGCTGAGATTATGGACGGAGGCTCTTGAAACGGTTGTTCCCTCAAGCTCAACGGGGTCAAACACTGCGATAGGATTTAAAAGCCCGGTTCTGCTTGCCGACCATTCAACTTCACAGAGGGTAGTGTCTGCTGTTTCGTCACGCCACTTGAAAGCAATAGCATTTCTCGGTGCATGGGAGGTCTGTCCGAGACTTGCTCCGTAGCTTACATCGTCAAATATCAGCACAAGACCGTCCGAGGGGAATTCGTTTTCGGGGATATTTTTTTCAAATTCTGCGACAGTATCGGCTATGCCGTTTTTATCGGTTTTCACTCCGTAAACGGTCTGAAAGCCGATATTTTTAAGCCATTCAAGGCGGTTTGCGAAAGAGTTTTCTTCATAGCCCTCCGCACTTACAAGATTGAAGGCAAAGAAATTTATATTCCTCTCCGCAGTGATTTTAGAGTCGAGATTTCTCACCGTGCCGACGCATAGATTTCTGGGATTTTTATACTTTGCGCCCTCATCGGTTTCGGAATTTACACGGTTAAAATCCCTGTATTTCATAAGGGACTCACCACGGATAACCAGTCTGCCGCCGAACGGGATTTTTGCAGGAATACCCCGTATATGCCTTGCGTTCTGCGTTATATCTTCGCCCGTTTCGCCGTTTCCACGGGTAACAGCCTGAATAAGAACACCGTTTTCGTAGGTCAGTACGAGGGTAAGACCGTCAAGCTTCCAGCTTATAAATGCCGTATTATCGCCGAGCCAGTCCTTTAATTCGTCAACGCTTTTTGTCTTTTCGAGGGAGAGCATTTTCGATTCGTGCTTAATCTTTTTGAGCGAAGATGCAACCTCATAGCCGACTTTCTGCGTGCGGCTGCCGCCGAGAATAATGCCCGTTTCTTTTTCGATTGAGACAAGCTCATCGTAGAGCCTGTCGTATTCATTATCGGACATTTTTTCGACACCCGTATTATAATAGGCATCTGCGGCGGCGGCGAGTATCTCGTTAAGCTCGTTCATTCTTTTAATCTTATCCATAAAACACCTCTTTCATTGATATTATAATATATTATAACATATTATGATATGAAAATCAACAAAACACTCCCGATTTGCGGTCGGGAGTGTCGGATAAATTATATTGAAGGTCAGTTTACGCTTCTCTTTACATAAGATGTGTGGAGAACCTCGTGAGCCTTATGGCTGCCGGGCTTGCCGAAATATGTCTCGTAAACTTCCTTGATAGCGGGATTTTCGTGTGACTGTCTCAAAGGCATTGAAGCATCGAGGTCATAGAGAACCTTTGCACGCTTTTCTCTGATGTCAACGAAGTTTCTGATACCCATAGGAACCTGAGGCTGACCGCCGCCGTTTACACAGCCGCCGGGACAAGCCATGATTTCGATGAACTGATAATCAGCTTCGCCACGCTGAACCTTTTCGAGAACCTCACGGGCATTTGCAAGACCGCTTGCAACAGCAACCTTGACTTCAAGGTCGCCAACCTTGTAGGTAGCCTCCTTGATACCCTCCGTGCCTCTTACTTCGGGGAGGTCGGTGACGTTTTCGCCTGTGAGAGTATGAATGGCAGTACGGAGAGCAGCCTCCATAACACCGCCTGTTGCGCCGAAGATAACGCCTGCGCCTGTTGCAATTCCGAGCGGGTCATCGAATTTCTCATCGGGGAGAGCAGCGAAGTTTATGCCTGCACGCTCAATCATTCTGCCAAGCTCACGGGTAGTAAGCGAATAATCAACATCGGGAACACCTGCGGCACTCTGATTGTCTCTGCCGATTTCAAATTTCTTTGCAGTACATGGCATTATCGAAACGCTTACGATATTATTCGGGTCGATACCCATTTTTTCAGCCCAGTATGTCTTAGCTGTTGCGCCGAACATCTGCTGAGGAGATTTGCAGGTGGAGAGATTATCAATCATATCGGGGAAGTAATGCTCACAGAACTTAACCCAGCCGGGTGAACATGAAGTAATCATCGGGAGAACTCCGCCGTTCTGTACACGCTCAACAAATTCGTTAGCCTCCTCCATGATAGTGAGGTCAGCGGAGAAGTCTGTGTCGAATACCTTGTCAAAGCCGAGCTTGCGGAGAGCGGCAACCATTTTGCCCTCTGTATTTGTACCGATAGGAAGTCCGAATGCTTCGCCGAGACCTGCTCTTACTGCGGGAGCTGTCTGAACGATAACGGTCTTTTCGGTGTCTGCAATTGCCGCAAGAACCTCCTTGATGTAGTCCTTTTCGGAGATAGCACCTACGGGACATACAGCGATACACTGACCGCACGATACACAGCTTGTCTCGCCCAGACCCATATCGAACGCAGAGCCGATATATGTCTTAAATCCACGCTCATTTGCGCCGATAACGCCTATACCCTGAGTTTTTCCGCAGACTGCAACGCAGCGGCGGCAGAGGATACATTTATTGTTGTCACGGTACATATGTGCGGCACTGTCGTCTATGCAATATTCGTTTCTTACACCGTCATATTTGTCGGCATCCTCAACTCCGTAATCCTTACAGAGCTTCTGAAATTCGCAGTTTCCGCTTCTTACGCACGAAAGGCACTTCTTGTCATGGGTCGAGAGCATAAGCTCAAGGGTTTTCTTTCTTGCTTCGATAACCTTGGGGGAATTGGTGAGTATCTCCATTTTGTCGGAACAGGGATAAACACAGCCTGCAACGAGACGGAAGCCCCTGCCCTCGTTTACCTCGGTAACGCAGATACGGCACGCACCGATTTCGTTTATTTCTTTCATATAGCAAAGTGTGGGAATTTCAAAGCCTGCACTGTGAGCAGCTTCAAGAACTGTAGTACCCTTGGGTACAGTCAATTCCACACCGTTGATTTTTACTGTAATATCAGCCATTTTCTGTATCCTCCGCTTACTTCTTGATGATTGCCTTGAACTTACAGGTTGCGATACAAGCACCGCATTTTACGCACTTGTTCTTGTCAATGTCATACGCAGGTTTTTTCTTTCCGGGAGCAGTATAGTCTGTAACGCTGATAGCATCTGCGGGACACTGTCTTGCACACATACCGCAGCCGAAGCACTTGTCCTTGATAATCTCAAAGCTGAGAAGGTCTTTACATACTCCTGCAGGACATTTTTTATCAACAACGTGAGCGATATACTCGTCACGGAAACATTTGAGAGTTGAAAGAACGGGGTTGGGAGCTGTCTGACCGAGACCGCAGAGCGAATTGGACTTGATGTGAGCAGCAAGCTCTTCAAGCTTGTCGAGGTCTTCAAGCTCGCCCTTGCCCTTAGTAATGCGGTCGAGTATCTCCCACATTCTCTTTGTGCCGACACGGCAGGGAGTACATTTTCCGCATGACTCGTCAACGGTAAATTCGAGGAAGAACTTGGCGATGTCAACCATACAGTTGTCCTCGTCCATAACGATAAGACCGCCCGAACCCATCATAGAGCCTATGCTTATGAGGTTATCGTAATCAATCGGAATATCGAAGTGTTCAGCGGGAATACAGCCGCCCGAAGGACCGCCTGTCTGTGCGGCCTTGAATTTCTTGCCGTTGGGGATACCGCCGCCTATTTCCTCGATAACCTCACGGAGAGTTGTACCCATGGGAATTTCAACAAGACCCGTGTTCTTTATCTTTCCGCCGAGAGCGAATACCTTTGTACCCTTTGATTTTTCCGTACCCATTGAAGCGAACCATTCTGCGCCGTTGAGGATAATCTGGGGGATATTCGCATAGGTTTCAACATTGTTGAGGATAGTGGGCTTCTGGAAAAGACCTTTTTCTGCCGGGAAAGGAGGACGGGGACGGGGTTCTCCTCTGTTGCCCTCGATAGATGTCATGAGAGCTGTTTCCTCGCCGCATACGAATGCGCCTGCGCCGAGACGGAGGTCAATATCGAAGCTGAAATCCGTACCGAAGATATTCTGTCCGAGCATACCTGCCTCACGAGCCTGTCTTATAGCGATATTAAGACGGTCAACGGCAATGGGGTATTCTGCTCTTACGTAAATATAGCCCTGTTTTGCGCCGATAGCGTAGCCTGCGATAGTCATAGCCTCAAGAACAACATGGGGGTCGCCCTCAAGAACGGAACGGTCCATGAATGCGCCGGGGTCGCCCTCGTCGGCATTGCAGCACACATATTTCATGTCGGCATTGGGAACGATATTTCTTGCGAGCTTCCACTTCATACCTGTGGGGAAGCCGCCGCCGCCTCTTCCTCTGAGACCCGAATCGAGAATAGTCTGGATAACCTCTTCGGGGGTCATTTCGGTGAGGACTTTTCCGAGAGCCTTATAGCCGTCTCTGCCTATGTATTCCTCGATAATTTCGGGATTGACAACTCCGCAGTTTCTGAGGGCTACACGGTGCTGTTTTTTATAGAAGGCGGTATCGTCGAGAGCCTTTATTGTATCGCCGTCAACGGTTTCCTCATAGAGAAATTCCTTTACGGGGTTTCCGCCGATGAGATGTTCGTCAACAATGCGTGGAATTTCCTCCACATCAACACGGGAATAGAATGAGCCTTCGGGATAGACAATCATAATCGGACCTCTTTCGCAGAGACCGAAACATCCTGTCTTAACTATCTGTATTTTGTCAGTAAGATTTTTAGCGGCAAATTCTTCTTCAAGCTTTGCGATGATTTTCGGCGAACCCGAAGAAGTACAGCCTGTACCGCCGCAGACGAGAACGTGCTTTTCATATTTTGAAGAAGCGGTGCTGCCGTGTGTTCTGAGAGCGACTTCACCCTCCATTGATTCTCTGACAACCTTGAGTTCTTCAAGAGTTTTCATAAGTCAACCTCCTATATTAAGCGTATTTGGAAATAATCTTGTCAACGTCGTCAACAGTAAGACGACCGTAAACGTCCTCGTTTACCGTAAGAACGGGAGCGAGTCCGCAGGCACCTATGCAGCGGCAGGCTTCGAGTGAGAATTTGCCGTCGGGAGTGCATTCGCCTCCTGCGATGCCGAGCTTTTCCTGAAGCTTGTCATAGATGTCGCCCGAACCTTTAACATAGCAGGCAGTACCGAGACAGACGGAGATGGTGTATTCGCCCTTGGGGAAGAGGGAGAACTGGGCATAGAAAGTAACCACGCCGTAGATTTTTTCAAGGGGTATACCAGTGTTGTCGGAAATTATCTTCTGAACCTCAATGGGCAGATAGCCGTATATTTCCTGAGCTTTCTGGAGAATCGGCATTAAAGCACCCTGACTGTCCTTTTTCTCCCTGATTATTTCAAGGAGCTGAGCTTCCTGTTCGGGAGTACCCTTGAAAGGAACTGTAGACTTTGATGAATTCATTAATATGAACCTCCTTTTTAATTGTATGTTTATGACCGATGCCGCAGACTGCGGCACATATCGCATATCACATATCTTAATGTATTATAACATATATTCATGAAAATTTCTATCGCCAAATTCACTAAATCGATTATTTTTTATTGTGTATATTATACAAAACCATATGTTTAAATATAATTAGTATTACCTAACAATTACAAATGTCAAGTTTTTGGGGATTTTCGGGACTTTGAATTTGTAATAAATTATAAAAATTATGTCAAAAAGCCGTTTCAGATGTTTGCGGTGGGCGTGAAATGGAAAAAATATAAAAATTTTTGTGCATTATTTAGTATATGCTTATATATAAAAAGAAAAAAGCGGAAATGCCTTGTCACAAGCATTTCCGCATGAAAAAATTTCAACTTTTATATTATTTAAATTCGGTTATAATACCAGCATCGTACCTCTGAATTTCTGCGGCATCTTTTCCAGTAACACCTGCTTCGCCGTCAACGTCAGCATTTTTTGCAGCCTGTTCGTCAAGGGGATATTTTTCGCTGTTTGCGAGGTACTGGAGAATTGTAACAGCGTCCGAAATACTAACCTTTCCGTCAACATTTGCATCGCCCTTAATTGAATGATTGAAATCTGTTCCCGATGAAGTGCTGTCTGTGGGAGCTTCACCCTCGACCCATACGGCATCGAGGCTTATTCCCAGACCGGGGGCAGCACCGGGGATAACAAAATCTTCGCCGACCTTGTAGGTTTTGTCCTCAAATTTCCAGCCCGTGAGAGTATAGCCCTCTCTTTCGAGAACGGGACACTGAATGGCGGTATCTGTATCGCCCTTGATTTTAACATTGTCTATGCCTTTTACACCCGGCTTGAAAACGACGGTATAGGTTTTCGGCGACCAGACGGCTGTGAATGTCACATCAACACCGGGAATGCTTACGGTTGCGCCGGGGGCATATACTTCGCCGTCATAATCGGAGAGCCAGCCCGTGATATTGAAGCCGTTTCTTGAAAATCTGTCTGCAGCGGCAAGCTCGGTAGACGAGGATTCGTTTTTCAGGAATGTATATGTATCGTTTCCGTTGAGCCTGTCAACATCGCCTGCATAGAAGGTGAAGTTTACTCTCTTGAACCACTGAGGCGTGAGGACAATATCATGGTCGGGCATTACGATTTTCTGATTGTAATTTATCTGAATATCGCCGCAGAACCATCCTCTTGAATAGGCATTGTCGAGAATTATCATTGTCATATCGGGGGCGACAACCTGACCCTCGGCGGCTTTGAGGTCTATGAGCCATTCGGGTCTTTCAATTTCCTCGCCGTTGAAATCGGTAACATATGTTACTTTATGGTATTCGACATCCTTTGATGACAATGACCACAGCGGCTGAAGCACAACGTCCTCGTCACCCTCCACGAGGAAAACATCACCCTTCTGGTACGCATATACTCCGTCATAGGTCCAGCCGTTGAAATTATATCCCTCTTTAACGAGAGTACCCTCGGGGATAGAGATATATGTCGCATTTTCAACGGGTTCAAAGAGTGACGGGTCGGTTTTAGAGCCGAACTCAACACCCTCTTCGGAGACATTGAATGTAATGGTAACTCCCTTTTTTTCGGCGGCGGTATCCTCCGCAAAGGCAGTCATGACAGCCGATGACGACACGGCAATCAGTGCCGCAGACATAACTGCGGCGGCAGAGTTAAGTAATTTTTTCATTTTTCCCTCCCGTCCGACACAGGTCAGACAAAACAATTTTTTTCTTTATCGTATGTATAGCCTATCGCAGAGAGCTTTTTTTCTGTTTCCTCCCTCGATATGCACATACTTTTGCAAAGCTCGTCAAGACTCGGATATTCGTCCCTCAATTTTGTGTTTATATAGCTGAGAAGAATTGCTGGGTCTTTCGGAATATTCATATGTCATGCTCCTTTCGTTAAAGCTGTATACTGCTTTAAGATAAATATACAATAATTATTCCCATTTGTCAATAAATTGTTAAAAATCAAATATTATAATTTTTTGTTAATAAGTAATATCAGATTACTGTGTTCGTATGTCATGCGAAACATATTCAAATAAAAATGCTGTTTTTCGTTATTTTTAATGAAATTCAGAAAAATTTTCTTGTATTTTGTCTGAATAACTGATTGACAATTCTTACAACTTATGATAAAATAGATGAGAGTAGAATATTATCATCAGGCGGCTTGCCCCGTCTGTTCACGACAGGAAACAACATATAAATGAAAGGAAGTATTTTTAATGGGCAGAGAAAATCCGACAGCACCCGCAGGAAATATAAATTCGGCAAGCAAGCAGGATATTTACAGAAAGATAAAATTATCGCTTGAAGCCGAAAACCGTACCAGTACGGAAGCTACTGTCACAACGGCAGGCAAGCAGAGCGAACAGGCTGCTGCTTATGCCGCATCGGCTCTCGCAGGTTCAAGAAAATCCTCAAAATCAAAAAACAGGAAAAATTCCCCCAACAAGCCCGTACAGCAGAAAGCCGAAAAAATTGCCGATAACTCCGGCAAAAACAAGGAACTGAAGGATACGGAAAAGAATACGGAAAAAAATACCGCCAAGGACGAAAGCTCCGCAAAAGCTTCCGCAGACAAGGCGGATACAAAGCCCGAAACGGAGAATAAGGAAAAATCCTCCGCAAAGGACAATAATTCCGAGAAAATCAGAAAGGCTGAAAAGGCTGCCGCAGAAATAACCGCCGAAGCCGAAAAAGCCTCCTCAAAGCGAAATGCTCCCGGAATAGACGAAATTCCCTCGCAGCAGTCCGCCTCAAAGTCCCAGAGAAAAAGAATAAAGAAAAGCGGCGGAACTGCCGCAGTCACAAAAAACAATACCCTTACCGCATTCCTCATAGCTTTCATAATCCTTGCGGCACTTGCACTTATATATATGCTCATCGCCTTTTCGTACAGGAATAAATTTCTCCCGAATACTTTCGTGAACGGCGTGAATATAGCAGGAATGTCAACCGAAGAAGCCGAAAAGGCAATTATCGAAAGCGCAGAGGATGATACACTTACTTTCGTGGAGCAGGACGGCGAAAAGGTTACATTCACGGGCGACCAGTACGAGAGCGTTTATAAGCTCCCAGGCGGCTCTCTCGATGATGCCGCAGCCGAAAGCCGTGCTTTATGGCTCGGAAAGCTTCTCAAGGGCAGCGATTACAATATATCTCTGGAGCATACATACTCCGATGATGCGATAAAAGAAATAGTATCCGCATACGACTGGGGTTATGTTGCTCCCAAAAATGCAGAGATAATCTCCGACGACTCGGGCAATTTCTCAATAAAGCCCGAAGATAACGGAAATTCCGTAAAGACTGACGTTCTCGGCGAATATGCCGTTGAACAGATTAAAAGCGGTGTAAATGAAATCGTAATGACCGACTCCGACTGCTACGAAAAGGCAAAGATAACCTCCGAAGACCTCGTTGACACCCTTGACCTCTACAACAGAATAGGCAACGTCAGCATAAATTTTGAAATGACAAACCGTGAGGAGCTTTTCGACCCGGTAGGCACGGAGAATATAAACTACAAAACTATTGCCGACTGGCTCACAATCGTTGATGACAGAGTTGTCGTAAACGGCGAAAAGGCTCAGGAATGGGTAAGAGAAAATATCGCAAAATACGATACCTATGTCGAGGGCTATACAAGACAGTTCACCACGACAATGGACGGCACTATCGAGCTTCCTCTCGGAGCTACGGGCATATACGGCTGGTCAACCGATGTTGAGGCTACTGCCGACAAGCTCATTCAGCTCATAATGACAGGCGAGTCCTGCTCAACCGAACCCGTTTACGCTCAGGAGGGCTTCCGTATGCACAGCGATACGGAGGGATACGCTTATACAAAGAAAACCTATATCGAAATAAGTCTCACACGTCAGCACCTCTGGTATTATATTGACGGCGAAATGGTTCTTGAGTCGGACGTTGTAACGGGTATGTCATGGGATCCCTCAAGGTCAACTCCTCCTGGAATGTTCGATATATGGAGCAGAGAGGCTAATGTTATCCTCGGAACTTACGCAATTCAGGGTTATGAGTGTCCCGTTGACTTCTGGATGCCGATAGACTATACGGGTATCGGTCTGCACGACCTCTATCACGCATCATACGGCGGAAACGTCCGTGACTGGGAGGGTTCGCACGGCTGTATAAATCTCCCGTGGGATACTGCATCGGCAATTTTCGATTACTGCGTAGTCGGAACACCTGTTGTCATTACTCCCTGAAATCAAAAAGACTTCAAAAAGGCTGCACTTTGACGGTGCAGCTTTTTTCTTCAAAAAATTACTTGTAATGTATTGACGAAAAGCAAGAAATATTATATAATTAAAGTGTGTGAGATTATTTATTTGTATCCGACAATGCGCTGTCGGGAGAAAGAGTGATGGATATGAAAAATTATGTCTCGGCATCTGTTCTCAGTGCCGATATGCTGAATCTCGGAGAAGAGATAGCAAAAATGGAAAAATCGGGCATTGATATGCTCCATTTCGATGTCATGGACGGAGTATTCGTCCCGAATATAACCTACGGTCTGCCCGTCCTCGAACAGGTCAGAAAAGCTGCGGATATTATTCTCGATGTTCACCTGATGATAACCGACCCGATAAGATATGTCAGACGTTTTGCACAGTGCGGTGCGGATATAATATCCTTTCATGCCGAAAGTCAGAGCAATATCACGGATACCGTGAGGGAGATAAAATCCGCAGGCGCAAAGGCTGCCCTTGCCGTAAAGCCGGCTACACCGATAGAGAGTATCTATGAATATCTTCCCTGCCTCGATATGGTTCTTGTAATGACCGTTGAGCCGGGGTTCGGCGGTCAGGGATTTATCCCCGATACTGTTGAAAAAATAAAAAAGGCAAGGGCGGAAATAAACAGGCTCGGTCTTGATACTGACATTCAGGTTGACGGCGGAATAAATGACGAGACGGCAAAAATCGCAAAATCTGTGGGAGCGAATGTACTCGTTTCGGGAAGCTGGCTCTTCAAAGCCGATGATATGAGAGAAGCCGCCGAAAAGCTCAGGAAAGCAGAGGAATAATGGAAAATACAAAAACCAACAATCATGCATGGCTTGACCTTATTATAACCTTATTCGGGCTTTCCGTGGTGTCGTATTTCTATTACGGGAAGAGATTTCTTGCGCTTTCGGGAGTATGTCTCGGAGTGTCGTGCGCTGCGGAGCTGATTTCTCTGAAGCTCATGCACAGGAAATTCACTGCCTATGATTTTTATTTTGCTGTCGATGCGCTTATAATATCCCTCATGCTGCCTGCTGTTTTCAGCATGAAAATCGCAGCCGCAGCCTGTATTTTCGCGGTTGTCGCCGCAAAGAACATATTCGGCGGAAGAGATAATATGATATTTTCTCCTTCGGCGGCGGCGTATGTTTTCCTGCTGACTTCGTGGAAAGACAGCCTGCTGAAATTTCCTGCTCCGAATACAAAGTATGAAATAGGCGAAAAGGTAAGCGAACTCGTCAATTCCGAAAGTCATAATTTCAACATGGAGGGCAGGACGGATATAAGCGATTTCGACCTCATGCTCGGAAATTTCAGCGGAGCATCGGGAACGGTTGTAATATTTCTGCTTATTGTTTCGGCGGCGGTGCTTATTTTAAGGCAGGATATATCCGCAGGGGCATTTTTCGGAACGGTTATCGGCACGGTTTTAATGGCTTTCATAATCCCGGCAGCGGATAATGCGGCAGTGTCCGCAAAATACAGCATTTGCATGAATATGACGCTTTTTTCTGCAATATATATAGTATCGGATAAGAGAACCGCCCCCGAAAGAAATTTCTATGCCTTTTTCTACGGATTTTTCACAGCCGTCATATCCTATATACTGATAATCACAACGGCACTCGAAAACGCAATAGTTATTGTTGCGGTACTGGCTGCTCCTGCCGCCCTCGGCATAAGGAACCTTGAGGATAAAATCAGGCTCGCAGGCGAAAATGACATTGAAAATATTCCTGCATCTGACGGAGAGGGGGCTGAAAGCCTTGAATAAACGGAAATTATCTGTGTTTGACGGTCTGTGGAGGGATAATACAATTCTCTCCTCGCTGATGGTAATATCCCCCGTTATAGTCTGCGGCAATACGCTCAGAAACGCTGCGGCGATAATATATGCATTCTCCGCAATAACCCTTTTTTCAGTCATGATAGCTTCATTTGTCCCTAAAAAACTCCCTTATGCCGTGAAAATAACGGTCAATGCGATTATCGCATCGCTTGTATACATACCCGTAAAGCGTGCGGCGCAGGAGTTTTTTCCCGATATAATTCCGAGAATAGGAATATATTTTCCTCTGCTTGCGGTAAATTCAATTATAATCCTGCACACGGAGGCTAAATTCTTCAAAATGAAAAGGCTCAATATGCTCGGCTCGCTTGTGTTTTATATACTCGGCTTTGATTTGATTATGGCAGTTATTTCAATCATAAGGGAGATTTTCGGTCACGGAACTCTCAACGAGAGGGTTGTTGACGTGAATATGACGATAAGCGGTCTGGGTGAGCCTTTCGGCGGCTTTGTATTCCTCGGACTTCTCTGCGGTCTTTACAGGTATCTGCGCAAAAAATTATCGGAGGGGACGTAAATGTTTCTGATAACTGAACTTATTGCCTTTCTCTGCGCAAATCTCATACTTACCCGTGCGCTCGGCACAAGCACCATGTTCACAGCCGCAGGCAGCCGCAGCAATTTAATCGGCACGGCAGCCGTTATAACCGTATTCACCACAATCGGCTCGGCGGCGGCATATATTATCGACAGTCTGCTTCCGCAGTCTCTTGACGATATAAGGCTTCTGCTGTATACTGCGGCAATAGGTCTGATATACACAGGACTTCTTTTCGCACTTAAAAAATTCAGCGGAAAAAATTTTTACAGGTACAGGAAATATATTCACATATCGGCATTTAACTGCGCTGTTATGGGTACTGTTTTCACCGTAAGCGGAACGGCTGAAATTGCCGGATTTTTCGGATATATTTCAGCAGGACTTGAGGCAGGTGCAGGATTTGTCCTGGCATCGCTTATCCTCACAGCCGCATACAAAAGACTTAATTCCTACAAAGTCCCCGTATCATTCAGAGGTTTCCCAGCCATACTCGTCTACCTCGGAATTATATCAATGGCATTGTATGCGCTCAGATAACACAGGAGAGAAAAAATGAAACGCAGAAAGTACAAAGGAAGGAAAATTTACAAAACCAAAGAAAAAAATTATTATGACAAGGGTTTCGGCGGAAAATTATTCTCCCTGCTCCTGACACTGATACTCCTCGGCGGCGTGGGATTTCTCGGCTACAGCGTTGCCGAGCCGCTTGTCGATTTCAGCAAAAAGGCAGGGGATACCGTCGCCGAACCCGTCACGGAACCCGTGACCGAGCCGCCTGCCGCCGAACTGACAACACAGACAACGACACAAATAACGACAAGCACCGCCTTGTCATCAACATCGACAACATCAGCAACGGCTGCACAGGCGGCGGATTATACCACGGAAACCACAACAGTGCAGAAGAAAAGCACCGATGACTACAGAGCCTCGTCCGTGCCGCTTTCGGCAGTAAGAACCATTGATGCACTTGACTCGGCACTGTTTGCAATTCCTGCCGTTGATGATATTGAATACATCGAAATACCACTTAAAATCAGCGGCGGAGTTATCTGCTACAACTGCACCTCTCAGGAGGCAAGAAGCTCAAATGCGATAGTTTCGACCCTCGATATAAGGGATATTGTCAAGACTGTCAAAAATCACGGCTATAAGCCTGCGGCGGTTGTGAGTACATTCGATGATGCAATTCTTCCGCTCAGGTTTGCATCGTGCGGATATACATTCCGTGACGACTCGCTCTGGCTCGACAGAAACGGTCAGCCACATTCGTCTCCCTTTTCCGATGCTGCGCTTGCATACAACAGCTATGTAATTCAGGAGGCTGCGGCGGCAGGCTTTGAGAAAATAATCTGCACGGATTTGAAAATCCCCGAATTTTCGCAGGAGGAGCTTAAAAATCTCGGCTCACGCTTCGGCGACAGTTCACAGAGATGTGCGGCTCTTGCCTCGGCACTGTCATTTTTCAGGGAGCATTCCGCCGACTTCAAATCGGAGATATATCCGCAGTTCAATGCTGAAGATATACTCCTCGGCAGAGATGAATTTTTCCTGTCAAAAAAATTAAACACGGACAAAATAGCAGTAAATATCGACATCGACAGCATAAGCGGCACTATATCCGACAGGACGGGTATATATGAATTTAACGGTACTCCTGCCGATATGACCGAAAAAATGCTCGGTCTTATAAAGGGAGAGCTTAAAGGCAAAAAAGTAACGGTAAGAATAACGGGAACGGACTGCGACTGGTATTCACTCTACGAGGCAGGTCAGAAAGCCGTCTCACTCGGTTTCGGTTCATTCGTGATTGGTTAAATATATCCGATATTTTCGGAGAACGGAGTTAAAAATGGCAGAGAATTTTAAAGTTTCATTACAGAAAGTAATTGACGAGTTCAAACTCGAAACTATCTATATCCACAAGGACGCAAAGGATATAATGATAGACGAAAACGACGTAAACAGACCCGGCTTGCAGCTTATGGGGTTCTATGAGTATTTCAACCCCGAACGCATACAGATAATAGGAAAAATGGAATTTGCGTACCTCTCGACAATTGACGAGAAAACCAGAAAGGAAAGACTTCAGCTTCTCTTTGCGCAGAGACTTCCTGCACTCATCATAACGAGAGAGCTGCCCTATTTTTCGGAAATGCTGGAGCTTGCAAAGGAATATGAAGTGCCGCTGCTCAGGAGCAAGGAAAGCACCTCAAATTTCATGTCGGGACTTATAGCCTTCCTCAACCTCAATCTTGCGCCGAGAGTTACCCGTCACGGTGTACTTATCGAAATCTACGGCGAGGGAGTATTCATCACGGGCGAAAGCGGCGTGGGAAAAAGCGAAACGGCTATCGAGCTTGTAAAGAGAGGTCATCGTCTTGTCGCAGATGATGCCGTGGAAATAAGAAAGGTTTCAAACATAAGCCTTGTCGGCAGCTCGCCCGACAATATCCGCCACTTTCTCGAACTGCGTGGCATAGGAATTATAAACGCAAGACGACTTTTCGGTATAGGCGCAGTAAAGCTTACGGAGAAGCTCGACCTCGTTGTTGAACTCGAACAGTGGAACTCCGAAAAGGTCTATGACAGAATGGGTGTCGATACGGAATATGTAACGCTTCTCGGAGTTAAAGTCCCTGCGCTCACCATTCCCGTAAAGCCCGGCAGAAATCTTGCGGTAATTCTTGAAGTTGCCGCTATGAACAACAGACAGAAGAAAATGGGCTACAATGCCGCAGCCGAACTCCTCCACCGCCTCGGAATGGAGTCCGACCCAAAGGAAACTGTAAGAGACTATGAGGCTTTCTGAAATCGGTTAAGAGATAATATATCCGCAAATAATGTAAATATAACAGGGGGAATTTAAGTGATAGATTTGGATGCACTGACAGAACTCTGCGGCAGTCTCGGCTGCCGTATAACTCCCGAATGTCCTCTCAGGGAGTATATAACCTTTAAATTCGGCGGACCCTGCCGTGCGCTGATAAGCATTAATTCCGCACAGTCCGCAGCGGAGCTTATAAAATATATGAAGAAAAATTCCGTAAAATACAGCGTAATCGGACGGGGCAGCAATATCATTGCGGCGGACGAGGGCTTTGACGGAGTTGTCCTGCTTTTCGGAAGCGATTTTGCAAATATTGAAGTCAGGGACGATATAATAAAATGCGATGCAGGTGCGCTCCTCATGTCAGCCTGCGCCCACGCCCAGAGGGCAGGACTTTCGGGCATGGAAAACCTTTTCGGAATCCCCGGAACTGTCGGCGGCGCATTGTATATGAATGCAGGTGCTTACGGCAGCGAAATGAAAGATATTGTCATATCCGCAGAATATATAGATGCCAATGGCGAAATCAAGACAGCCGGTTCGGAGAATATGAAATTTTCCTACAGATACAGCATATTTTTCGATACGGAGAGCATTATAACATCAGTTACAATGCGTCTTAAAAAGGGCGACCCCGAAGAGATTAAAAAAGCCATGAACGAATGCATGGACAAGAGAAAAGCAAAACAGCCTCTCGAATATCCCAGCGCAGGAAGTACCTTCAAAAGACCGAAGGGCAGCTATGCCTCTCTCCTGATAGACCAGTGCGGACTTAAAGGGCTTTCGTGCGGCGGTGCAATGGTGAGCGAAAAGCATTCGGGCTTTGTGATAAACAAAGGCTGCGCAACCTGTGCGGACGTTCTTGAGCTGTGCGGAAAGGTACAGCAGATAGTAAAGGAAAAAACAGGCTATCAGCTTGAGCTTGAACCTGTTATACTCAGATAATCATGCAGGAGGTTAATATGCAGCTTTTGATTGTTACGGGAATGTCAGGTTCGGGAAAATCCAGCGTTATGGACGTAATGGAGGATATAGGCTATTACTGCATAGACAATATACCGCCTGCACTCATCGGCAAATTTGTTGACCTTTGCAGAAAGTCCGAAACCAATATAAATAAAATCGCAGTCGCTGTCGATATAAGAACAGGTGATATGTTTGCGGAGATATTCCGTTCGTGGCAGGCTCTCAAAAATGACAGGAGCGTCGATGTAAAAGTCCTTTTCATCGAGGCAAATGACGAGGTTCTCATAAAGCGTTACAAGGAGACAAGGAGAAAACACCCCCTTGACGAAAAATTCAACGGAAATCTCCACGAGGCTATAAAGTACGAATGGACACAGCTTTCGCAGCTGAGGGAAATCGCCGATTATTACATTGAAACCTCCGAGCTTTCTGCATCTCAGCTTAAAGAAACCGTGAAGTCGATTTTCCTTGCAAGAAATTCGGACTCGATGATTGTAAAAGTCATGTCGTTCGGCTATAAATACGGAGTATCAACCGAGTCAGACCTTGTATTCGATGTAAGATGTCTGCCGAACCCGTATTATATTGACCGCCTCCGCCACCATACGGGCTGTGAGGAATGTGTCAGGGATTATGTCATGAGCTTTGAGCAGTCGAAAACACTTTTCGCAAAGCTTGTTGACCTTATAGATTATCTCATACCGCTTTATGTCCATGAGGGCAAAAGTCAGCTTGTCATAGCGTTCGGCTGTACGGGCGGAAAGCACCGTTCAATAACATTTGCGGAACTCATGGCGGAACACCTTATCCAAAACAAATACAAGGTGCAGAAGTATCATCGTGATATAACCAAGGATAAAAAATTTACTTAAAAAACGGGGACTTTGCTGTTTAAAAGCACAGTCCCCTTATTCGGGAGTTGATTTAATGTCATTTTCAGGCGATGTGAGAAGAGAAATATGCTCGTATATCAACGACAAGGATAAAAAATTCGCCTGTCTTTACGGTATGCTTTTGTTCGGCAGGAGACTTTCCCGTGAAAAAATATCATTCAGGACGGAGAGCAGAACCTCGGCGGAGACCTTCGTCATGCTCTTTAAAAGCGTAATGCACAGGGATATAAATTTCAAGGAAAAAAGGCGCAGGGACGGCTCTGTTCTCTACAGCTTTGATATATACGACAGCGATATATTGGACAAGGTGTTCTGGACATATCATTTTTCGGAAAATGAAAGAAGCATCGACTGCGAAACGATGTCCACGGGCAGTCTCGGAGTTTTCACGGCAGGTGTATTCCTTGCCTGCGGAAGCGTGAACGACCCGAACAAGGAGTATCACCTTGAATTTATTTCACCGTGCGAGAGCCTTGCCGATGAGCTTGTCTCTCTGCTGAAGGATATAGGAGTGAACGCAAAGACCGCCGTCCGAAGAAATCAGTATGTCGTGTACGTCAAGGGCAGCGAGTCCATAGAAGATACCCTTACTTTCATAGGTGCGCCGCAGTGTACACTCGAAATCATGAACGTGAAAATATACAAGGACGTGAGGAATAAAGCAAATCGAATAACCAACTGCGACAGCGCAAATATCGACAAGGTTATCAATGCCGCCATGAAGCAGACCGAGGATATAAAGCTTATAATCAGCACAAACGGTATTGAGAGCCTTAACAGTGAGCTGCGTGAGGTTGCATTAATGCGCCTTGAAAATGTCGGAATGAGCCTTAAAGATATAGGCGAAAATCTCTCCGAACCAATAAGCCGTTCGGGTGTAAACCACAGATTTAAAAAAATCGCAAAAATAGCAGATGATATAAGGAAAGGGGTGACGAATTGACGGAAGATAATTTTGTACATCTTCATGTGCATACGGAATACAGTCTGCTTGACGGAGCGTGCCGTATAAGAGACTTGATAAAGCATATAAAATCAGTCGGTCAGACCGCAGTTGCGATTACCGACCACGGCAATATGTACGGTGCGGCGGAATTTTGGAGCGAGGCTGTAAATGCAGGAATAAAGCCGATTATCGGCTGTGAGGTATATGTCGCTCCGAGAACGAGACACCACAGGGAACACAGTCTCGACAGCAAGCCGTATCATCTTATACTCTTATGCGAAACGGACGAGGGATATAAAAACCTCGTAAAGCTTGTGACGGCTGCTAATTTGGAGGGCTTTTACGGCAGACCGAGGGTTGATACCGAACTGCTTGAAAAATATCATAAGGGGCTTATATGCCTTTCAGCCTGCCTTTCTGGGGAGATTGCAAGGCTTCTGCTCAATAATCAATATGCGCAGGCTAAGGAAAAGGCTTTGCAGTACAGGGATATTTTCGGGGAGGATAATTATTTCCTTGAAGTGCAGAACCATGACATAAAAGACGAAAAGAGAATTATCCCCTTGATTTACAGACTTTCGGACGAAACGGGAATTTCTCTTGCGGCAACAAATGACTGTCATTATATAAATAAAAAAGATGCAGAAACGCAGAAAATCCTCATGTGCATACAGACGGGCAGAAAATTAAGCGACCCCGATGCAATGTCGTTTGAAACGGACGAATTTTACGTAAAATCTGCGCAGGAGATGTATTCGCTTTTCCGTGACAGACGTGATGCTCTCGAAAATACGGTCAGAATTGCCGAAAGATGCAATGTCAGATTTAATTTCGGAAATATCATGCTCCCCGAATTTAAAACGGACGGTGTTGAAAATAACGATGAATATTTCCGTGAACTGTGCATAAAGGGAATGTATGAAAGATACGGAAAAAATCCTTCCGAAAAAATACACAAGCGTCTTGAATACGAGCTTTCCGTGATAATTTCCATGAAATTCACGGATTATTTTCTCATAGTATGGGACTTTATAAAATACGCAAGGGACAATAATATCCCCGTGGGTCCGGGGAGAGGTTCGGGAGCAGGCAGCATATGCGCCTACTGCATAGGCATAACGGGAATTGACCCCATGAAATACGATTTGCTCTTTGAGAGATTTTTAAATCCCGAAAGAGTGAGTATGCCCGATTTTGACGTTGATTTCTGCATTGAGGGCAGACAGAGCGTAAAGGACTATGTTTCCGAAAAATACGGCAGAGATAAGGTTGCCGGCATAATCGCATTCGATACGCTTAAAGCAAGGGCAGCCGTCAAAGATGTCGGCAGAGTTATGGAAATTCCCTACAGTCTTTGCGACAGGGTATCAAAGCTAATAGACCCACGATACAGCCTTGAAACAGCCCTGAAAGACTCATCGGAGCTTAAAGCCTTGTATAATTCCGAAAGAGATGTCCGCAGGCTTATAGACAATGCAATGCTGCTGGAGGGTATGCCGAGACATACCTCAATGCACGCCGCAGGAGTAGTCATATCAGCCGTGCCGTTGAGCGATATAGTCCCGTTGCAGAAAAGCGATGAAAATATAATAACGCAGTACACCATGAATTACCTCGAAAAGCTGGGGCTTCTGAAAATGGATTTCCTCGGACTGCGAAACCTGACTATAATAAGGGATACTGTCAGGGAGATACCCGGTTTTGACATAAACGGCATACCGCTTGACGACAGGGAAGTATATGAAATGCTTTCACAGGGCGATACTGCCGGGGTATTTCAGATGGAAAGTGTGGGAATGACACAGAAACTGATTGATATGTCCCCCGAAAGAACAGATGATTTAATAGCGATACTTGCCCTTTACCGCCCTGGTCCCATGAAGTCCATACCGCTGTATATCGAAAACAAGAAAGACCCCTCGAAAATAAAATATGCTCACCCTTTGCTTAAAGATATACTCTGCGATACATACGGAATTATCGTTTATCAGGAGCAGGTAATGAAAATATGCCGCAAGCTTGCAGGATATACCTACGGTCATGCCGATAAGGTAAGAAAGGCTATGGCTAAGAAGAAAACGGACGAAATGCTGAGGGAGCATGAAAGCTTTGTATCGGGAGCCGCCGAAAACGGAATACCCCGAAAAATCGCCGAGAATATATTTTCCGAGATGAGCAGCTTTGCCTCTTATGCATTCAATAAATCCCATGCGGCGGCTTATGCGTATCTTGCATATCAGACGGCATATCTCAAATGCCATTACAGGGGAATTTATATGGCTGCGCTTATGTCGTCCGTGATGTCATCTGCGGACAAGCTTTCGGAATATATAAATGACTGCCGAAACCACGGGATAAATATAACTCCTCCGAATATAAACATAAGCAGGACTGGTTTTGTCTTTGCGGACGGAAAGATGTATTTCGGACTGCTTGCCGTCAAAAACGTCGGAAAGGGTCTTGCGGAAAAAATTATATCCGAAAGGGAAACAGGCGGAAAATTCAGAAGCCTTCAGGATTTCTGCGAAAGAATAAACGGCAGGGAACTCAATAAAAAAGCCCTCGAATATCTGATATATGCCGGAGCGTTCGACAATATGGGGCTTAACCGCCGTCAGATGAGCGAAAATTACGAGACTTTCATGGATATGGCTGTATCCGACGGCAGGGGAGTTATTGAAGGTCAGATGAATTTATTCGGTGAGGACGAAAATGCCGATATGAATTTCAAAGTACCGTCAAGACCCGAATTTGAACCGAAAAGACTGTACTCCCTCGAAAAAGAGGCGGCAGGGGTATACCTGACGGGCGACCCCCTCTCGGAATATGAATATCTGGGAAATCTGCTTAAAACAGTTAAAATAAACGATGCACTTAATCCCGAAAATCATATTGACGGCGATAAGCTGAAATTTTTATGCATAATCCGTGAAAAGAAAGAGCATACAACCAGAAAGGGCGATAAAATGTGCTTTCTGACGCTTGCCGACAGCACGGGGGAGATTGATGCGGTCATGTTCCCCGATATATATGCCGTGTGCGGCAGGAAAATTCACGAGGACAGCATAATATTTCTGAGGGGAAAGCTTTCCGCAAGAGATGACGAGATAAATATAATATGCACATCGGCAGCTGAAGAAAATGAATTTGAGCGCATAATCGAAAATATGAAGCTGTGCATAAAAACCCGTTCGGATGATTTGCGAATAAAAAATATTATTCCCGGCCTGTGTGGGAAATACCACGGAAATACCGGAATATGCTATTATTTTTCAGACACGGGAAAGACGGTCAGGCTCAGGGAAAAACAGAGCATAAAAATATCCCGTGAGCTTTATAGTGAACTTTGCGGAATTTTTGGCAGCACAAATACAGGACTTATAGAACTTTAAAAATCAGGAATTATTATCAATGCATAATTCATAATTATATTGACTTCTGTAATATATTTAAATTATCGCCGCAATTATTATTTATTCATTATTCACTATTCATTATTCTTTAATTATAACCATCCGATAAATCTTAAATAAATATTTTTTTGGTAAACCCCTTGACAATATTTAATCAAAGTAGTAAAATATACTTGTATGGATTTTACGCTGTATAAAGCAAAAAAGACTGAAAGCAGAATGGAGAGTTTTTATGATTAAGAAATTAGGTGTACTGACAAGCGGCGGAGATGCCCCCGGTATGAATGCGGCTGTAAGAGCTGTCGTAAGAACCGCTATAAGCAAGGGTATGGAAGTTTACGGTATACACAGAGGTTATATGGGTCTTATCACAGGAGATATTTTCCAGATGAACGAGAAAAGCGTTACCGATATAATCCATAACGGCGGTACTATCCTCTATACCGCAAGATGCCCCGAATTCAGAACCGCAGAAGGCGTTGCAAAGGCTAAGGCAAAATGCGATGAACTCGGTATTGAGGGTCTTGTGGTAATCGGCGGCGACGGTTCGTTCAGAGGTGCGGCAGACCTTTCCGCACAGGGTATGCTCTGTATCGGTATTCCCGGAACTATCGACAACGATATTGCCTGCACGGATTATACAATCGGTTTCGATACGGCTATGAATACGGCAATGGAACTCATTGACAAGCTCCGTGATACATCACAGTCCCACGACCGTATCTCGGTTGTCGAGGTTATGGGCAGAGGCGCAGGACATATCGCAGTAAATGTCGGCATTGCCTGCGGTGCTACTGACATAATCACAAAGGAAGTCCCCTATGATATAGATGCTATCGCAAATACAATGCTCGAAAAGAAATCAAGGGGCAAGCAGAATTTCGTTGTAATCGTTGCCGAGGGTGTAGGTCATTCTCAGGAAATCGCCGTACAGCTTCAGGAAAAAACAGGTATCGAGGCAAGAGCAACCATCCTCGGACACGTTCAGAGGGGCGGTTCTCCCACGGTAAGAGACAGAGTTGTCGCTACAAAAATGGGATACTATGCCGTTGAGCTTCTCGAACAGGGCATCGGAAACCGTGTTGTCGGCATAAAGGACAGCAGGATTGTTGATTATGACATACAGGACGCTCTTGCAATGCAGAAAGAATACGACATAAAGCTCCACAAGATAGCAGAGCAGATTGCATTTTAAGGTACATTAATTTTTGATTTTTATTTGTTTCCCTCGCCGCAGGCGGGGGAAACATTGTTTTTTATTGCATTGCAATGAATAATTTCAGATTTGCTCAGTCATGAAATCACAGTATAAAAGAAAAATAATTATGAATTAACAAAATTCGTTTCAATCAGCTTGTCGGAGCTTTCGGGAGTATATATCCACCTGTCCATGTGATTTTCCGTGAAATAATATTCAAATTCACGGTTAGGCTCAAAGTCGGGGCAGGTATCGACTATTATAAGCTTTATCTTCATCTTTTCGGGAATAATTGCCTTTATGTAAACGCTTACTCCAAGCCCTGCATGAACGTCCTCTTTAAGCTCCGCAAGACCGGCAAGATTTGGCGCAAGCTCCACGAATACGCCGTAATCCTCAACGGAGCGCACTATTCCCGAAACGGTTTCGCCCGTATGAAACAGCGATATATTTTCCTCCCAAGTGCCGAGAAGCTCCTTATGCGTAAGGCATATCCTTGAATTTTCGTTTGAAGTTACCACGGCTTTTATGAACTGACCCGTTGTAAATCGGTCAGACGGGTGTGATATTCTCGATACGGATATTGCATCTATCGGTATCAGTGACGGCAGTCCGCAGCCTATATCCACGAAAGCCCCGAACTGTTCAAGATGTGTTATTCTTGCATCTATTACATCTCCGGCAGAAAGAATGTTTATATAATTTCCGGCACATTCCTCCTGCGCTGCTCTTCTGGAAAGATATGCCGTGAGCCTGCCGTCACCGTCCGAGGATAATTTCATTACCTTAAAGCAAACCGTCTTGTTCACACGGGATATAATGGCAATATCACGGGTTTTTCCCTCCGCTATGCCGACAGCACCCTCCTCACGTTTTATAATTCCCTTAGCGCAGGGGAGGTCGATTATAAGGTCATGCTCCCCCGTGCATACACAGGCTCTTGCTTCAAGGATAACACCCTTTTCCATAGCCTCCGCAAGTCCTTCGGGAGTTGAGATATATTTCTGATTTTCCGCTGTTCTGTAGAGACAGCCTTCGGGTTTGTAATTCATATTTTACCTCCGTTTTAAAATCGTCAATTTTCGCCTTTTAAGCCTTGCGCTTTCGTTCACTTCACTGCATTTCGCTCACTTTCAGCCCAAGGGCGAAAATTTCCTCTGATTTAAAATTATTGATAGTCAATAATATTCACGGCAGGTATGAAATATGATACTGTAATTCAAGATTATTCTTAAAGCAGTCTGTCCCCGTTATGACGGAGGACAGGAGGGATTTTTTGTATCAGCGGATATTCAGTGCGCCCATTGAATTAAGCACAGAGCTTACATTGCTGACACTTCCCGACTCGCAGACGATATAGACGGAGGTTTTTCGGTTTCTTTCCGGTTCGGGAATAACATCACGGGAGGCAGGCGACTCCATTACGGCGGTCATATAGTTATGGGTTGTCACCGCCGTGGGAATTATCGTGTAAAGCGTGCCGTTCTGCAATTTGCGGGCTTTTTCGGAATTGCGGTTGTATATCATGCTTGTTGAATATACGCCCCTTATGCTGTCACGGATTTTTTTCATAGCGATTTCGGCGAGTTCGGGTTCTTCAAACTCTGCACTTACTCTTGTTACCATAATAATCTCCCCTTAAATAATTCATAATTCATAATGCATAATTCGTAATTATGAATTAAATTGTAAGACTTGAATATGTTTCTTTGCTGGTTTTTATTATTTTTACACAAATTCAAAAAAATATACAAATAAAATATTGATTTAATATCAGTTTTGGAGTATAATAAGATGTGCATTTCGATTTGATTTTAAGTAATAGGAAATTTTCGCCCTTGACCTGAAAGAGAACGGAGCGGAGCTAAGTGAACGAAAGGTCAAGCTTACAAAGGCGAAAATTGACTATTTTAAATAATAGGAAAATTTGCGCCTTGCACCGTGAGTGAACGAAACGAAGTGAAGTGAACGGAGGTGCAAGCTTAAACAGCGCAAAATTGACTATTTTAAATAGGAGATTATTATGGACGTAAGACAGGGAGATATACTCGTTATGAAAAAAAAACACCCATGCGGTGCAAATGAAATGTATGTACTCCGTTCGGGTATGGATTTCAGACTAAGATGCGTTAAATGTTCCCGTGAATTTATGATACCAAGAAATAAGATAGAAAAAAATATAAAAAAGATAAAGCGTGAGGGGGATAACAATGTTTGAAAAACTTGCGGAAATGGAAAGCAGGTACGATGAAATAAGCCGCAGACTTTCCGACCCGTCTGTCGTGAGCGACAATAAGCTCTATGCACAGCTTATGAGGGATTACAAGAACATGATCCCCATAATTGAGAAATTCCGTGAATACAGAAAAGCCGAAAAAAATTTCAGTGACGCAAGGGATATTCTCGATACGGGCGGCATAGACAAAGAGTTCAGAGAAATGGCACAGGCTGAATTTGAAGAGAATAAACAGGCTATGGAGAATATAACCAATGAGCTTAAAATTCTCCTCCTCCCGAAAGACCCCAATGATGACAAGAATGTCATAATCGAAATACGAGGCGGTGCAGGAGGTGAAGAGGCATCACTCTTTGCAAATTCCCTCTACCGTATGTATACCATGTATGCCGAGGCAAAGGGCTGGAAACAGGAGGTATTAAACGCAAATCCCACGGAATTGGGCGGCTTTAAGGAAATAAGCTTTTCCATTGAGGGCGACGGCGCATACTCACGGCTTAAATATGAAAGCGGAGTTCACCGTGTCCAGCGAGTTCCCGAAACGGAGTCGCAGGGGCGCATTCATACATCTACCGTCACGGTTGCGGTGCTTGCCGAGGCTGACGAAGTTGAGCTTGAAATAAATCCCACGGATTTGAAAATTGACTATTTTCGTGCAAGCGGCGCAGGAGGTCAGCATATAAATAAAACAGAGTCCGCCGTGAGGATAACCTACCTCCCGACAAATGTCGTTGTCGAATGTCAGGACGAGAGAAGTCAGCATAAAAATAAGGACAAGGCTATGAAAATTCTGCGTTCGAGGATTTACGAGGCTATGCAGGAGGAACAGTCCGCAAAAATCGCCTCCGAGAGAAAATTACAGGTAGGCACGGGCGACCGCTCCGAAAGAATAAGAACATATAACTTTCCGCAGGGCAGACTTACCGACCACAGGATAGGTCTTACGATTTACCGCCTTGAGGATATGCTCAACGGAAATCTGGACGAGGTATTTGACGCTCTTGCAACGGCTGACCAAGCCGCAAAACTTGCAGGTCAGGAAAATTAATTATGAATACTTTATTGCTTAAAAATAATGAAGAGGATTTGAAAAAAGCCGCCGATATGATACGTTCGGGGCAGGTTGTAGGAATACCTACAGAAACAGTCTACGGTCTGGGTGCGGACGCATCCAATGAAAATGCTGTGAGGGAGATATTTTCCGCAAAGGGCAGACCCTCGGACAATCCCCTCATAGTCCACCTTGCGGATTTTTCGCAGGCGGCTGAATATACGGCTTATATCCCCGAAATTGCCAAAAGGCTTGCCGAAAAATTCTGTCCCGGTGCTTTGACAATGGTTATGCCAAAAAATAATAAAATCCCCATGGTGACATCGGGCGGACTTGATACTGTCGGCATAAGAATACCCTCACACCCCGTCATGCACCGCATAATAGAGCTGTCGGGCTGTCCGATAGCCGCACCCTCTGCGAATATATCGGGCTATCCGAGTCCGACCTCCGCAAGCCATGTCATGAACGATATGAGCGGAAAAATATCCGCTGTTGTTGACGGCGGAAATTCGGAATACGGTGTTGAGTCAACGGTCATTTCATTCGATGACGAAAATACGGCACGTATACTCCGTCCCGGCTGCATAACGAGGGATATGCTGCTCGAAGTGTGCGATGAGGTAATTATCGACAGGGCGATACTCAATGAAGTTGCCGCAGGTGAAAAGGTATCCTCCCCCGGAATGAAATACAAGCACTATTCTCCGAGGGCGGACATAATCATGGTGGAGGCTTCCGTGCAGAAATTTGCAGAATATGTTTCGCTCTGCGACGGTGAAAATATATATTCCCTTGTCTATACGGGAGATGAAAAATATCTGTCTCACAGATGTTTCACATACGGGGCGGACAGCAGTGAGCAGGCACATCTGCTGTTCCGAAGGCTGCGTGAGCTTGACGAAATGGGTGCGGAAAGGGTCTATGTCCGTGCGCCGTCACCTGACGGTGTGGGACTTGCAGTATATAACCGCCTTATAAGGGCAGCAGGATTTGAGGTAATAAAATTATGAACAGTCTTGAAGGACTTATGATAGTCGGACTTACAGGACAGACGGGCGCAGGAAAAAGTACTGTCTCGAAAATATTTGCGGATAACGGCTTCATGGTGATAGATGCCGACCATATCGCAAGAAAGGTTGTGGAAAGGGGTACTCCGTGTCTCGGCGAAATTTCGGATTATTTCGGACTTTCCGTACTAAATCCCGACGGAACGCTCAACAGAAAGGCTCTTGCAGCCATAGTATTCAATGACAAAACCAAACTCGAAACACTCGATACAATCATATATCCCTACATAACGGGCGAAATACTCAGGCTCATAAGAAAATATTCCGCAAGCGGCGAAAAACTCATGCTCCTCGATGCGCCCACGCTTTTTGAAAGCCGTGCGGACGACTTCTGCGATATAATAATATCCGTGATTGCAGATGAAAATATACGCATGAACAGGATAATTGAAAGGGATAGTATTTCCGAGGAGCAGGCAAGGCAGAGAATGAACTCCCAGCTTTCCGAAGAGTTTTTTGTCAGCCATTCCGATTATATAATTAAAAATAATGGTCTTATTGAGTCTGTCAGCGAGGTATCCAAGGAGGTCTCCGACAAAATCAAGGACTATTATCATAACACAGTCACATGAAAGGAGTTACTGAACAGGGAGTGAAAATATACTCAAATATAGACAAATGCGGACGAAAATATACAGACAGAAAAGAATATCTTCAGGATAGAATATTCTCTTGACACAAGCGGATAATGTGACAGAATTTATGTCCGAAGATACCAGAATTTATGACAGCCATGGTATTATAGTTCGTGCTGACTTTACAGCAGGCGGAACTGCGGAAATAAAGCCCTTGCCGGCTGAAATATTACGGCATAACAAGGGGACAGTACCCTGTGGGTGCAGTTGGTCAATGGTAATGTAACTGAAATTTATTTTATTATTATGAAAGGAGAAAGCTACCGGAGAAAATTTACAGTATGCACCGAAACGTAACTGTAAATATGTACCGTAGGCTATACGGGAATTTACGCCTGTGGACTGTACACGAACTTGTGAATAGACAGTGACTTGTTACTGTCAAAAGCATACAGGTTGAAGCAGGAATTTTCTCAATATGGGTATATTTGTCCATATTTTGAGTAGCAGAAATTAATATGTCAGAAAAAAACAGCGCATCAAAGCAGCTCAAAGAAAAGCTCTTTCTCAAAAGAAAGAACAGCTATTTCAGAATGAACGATAAGGAATTGAACGCAAGCACTAAATTTGCCGAGAAATATAAAAAATTCCTCGACAGCGCAAAAACGGAGCGTGAAGCCGTAATTCAGGCTGTAAGCCTTCTCGAGGAAAACGGCTTTGTCGAGTACAGAAAGGGTATGCAGCTCAGGGCAGGCGACAGGATTTACCGCAACAACAGAGGCAAGGCAGTTCTTATGGCTGTAATAGGCAGCGCACCGATTAACGAGGGCGTGAGACTTTGTGCGGCGCATATCGACTCCCCGAGACTTGACCTCAAACAGAATCCGCTTTATGAAGATAATGAACTTGCGCTGTTCAAGACCCATTACTACGGCGGAATTAAAAAATATCAGTGGACGACAATTCCGCTTGCCCTCCACGGTGTTATAGTAAGGGCTGACGGCTCTAAAATTGCCGTTTCCATAGGCGAGGACGAAAACGACCCCGTATTCTGCGTTACAGACCTGCTCCCCCACCTTGCAACGGAACAGATGTCGAGAACCGCAGGAAAATTAATAAGGGGCGAGGATTTGAACCTGCTCATAGGCTCTGTTCCTTTCCGTGACGATGAGACGAGCGAGGCAGTAAAGCTTAATATACTCAGCATACTTTTCGAGAAATACGGCATAACGGAGGCCGATTTCATATCCTCGGAGCTTGAAGCCGTTCCTGCATTCAAGGCAAGAGATGTCGGCTTTGACAGAAGTCTCATAGGCGGCTACGGTCATGATGACCGCTGCTGTTCGTTCCCTGCTCTAATGGCGGCGATTGACTGCAAAAATCCCGTACATACGGCAGTTACCGTCCTCACCGACAAGGAGGAGACAGGCAGTGACGGAAACACGGGTCTTTGTTCCTCGTATCTGAAATATTTCATATACGACATATCCGAAGAACTCGGCTCAGACGGCAGAGATGTCCTCTCAGCATCGGAGTGCCTTTCCGCAGATGTAAATGCCGCATTCGACCCCACATTCCCCGAAGTAAACGAGAAAAATAACTGCGCCTATATAAACAGGGGCGTATGCATTACGAAATACACGGGGGCAAGGGGCAAGTCGGGTACTTCCGATGCCTCCGCAGAATTTGCAGGAAGAATACGCATACTCATGGACAGCAAGGATGTAATATGGCAGACAGGCGAACTCGGAAAAGTAGATGCAGGCGGCGGCGGTACAGTTGCGGCATACATTGCCAATCTCAATGTAGATACGATAGATATGGGCGTACCTGTTCTTTCCATGCACGCACCGTATGAGATAATTTCAAAAACAGACCTTTACATGGCATATAAAGCATTCAGCGTGTTCATAGCCGATTAAAAAAGGCGGTCACATGACCGCCTTTTTAATAGATTACTCTGCTGCTGAGAAAGAGTCTTTTCCGACCGAGCAGAGAGGACATTCAAAATCCTCGGGAAGCTCCTCGAATTTTGTACCGGGAGCTATACCGTATTCGGGTGCGCCCTGTTCCTCGTCATATTCCCAGCCGCATACATCGCAGACATATTTCATACTTTTCACCTCCTGATTTTCGGGAAATCATATAGAATATTATACATTCTTATGCGGCAAATGTCAAGAGAAATCAACAATATTTAATTTTTTGTTCATGATATAGCTGAAAAAATTTAAAATTTTTCGTGATAATACACAAAAAATATAACAAAAAGTATTCTTCCCCCGCCTATGCGGATGGGAAGAAAGAAAAAATATAAAAATTTTTGTGCATTATTTCAGAATGCTTATTTGTAATTCATGATTTTTTATGCATATGCACAGCAAGAATTTATTAAATGAAAAATATATTAATAAGTCTTTTCAAGACGTTTCAAATGTGATATAATTGTATTAAGGGAATGTAATGCAGTACGGTAAAAATGTTTTATATATTACTGCACGACTTATAATTTATAGGAGAAGGTATTTTATGTATACAGATTTTAGTAAGGCGAAACAGGCGGCATTGAAAAAATATTTCAGCCGTATGAACCAGATGCAGCAGGAAGCAGTATTTGCAGTAAACGGTGCTGTCCTCGTCCTCGCAGGTGCAGGAAGCGGAAAAACCACTGTCATCGTAAACCGCATAGCAAATATGATAAATTTCGGAAACGCTTACCATGACAAAACCTTGAACGGCGGCAGTGCGGATATAGCCTTTCTCAATGACTATGCGGAAGGCAAAACGGACGATTATGAAAGATTAAGGGAGATTGTTGCGGTAAATCCTGTAAAGCCCCGTAATATTCTTGCAATAACCTTTACCAACAAGGCGGCAGGTGAGCTTAAAGAGCGTCTTTCCTCCATGCTCGGCGAGGACGCAGCAGGAATACAGGCATCTACATTCCATTCCGCCTGCGTGAGAATTTTAAGGGCTGAAATTGAAAAAACAGGCTATGGCAGCGATTTTACAATATACGACTCGGACGACAGCCAGAGAATGATTAAAAACTGTATGGCGGAGGCGGACGTTTCTGAAAAGCAATTCGCCCCCAGAACTATTCTCAGCGAGATAAGCTCCGCAAAGGATAAAATGATTTCGCCCTCACGTATGCGCTCCGAGGCTGCATCGGACTACAGAAAAAAAGTAATATCAAAGCTTTATGCATTATATCAGGAGCGCATGAAAGCCGCAAATGCCCTCGATTTTGACGATATAATCCTGCTTACCGTTGAAATATTTGAAAAATTCCCCGAAGTCCTCGAAAAATATCAGGACAGATACAGGTACATAATGGTCGATGAGTATCAGGACACAAACCATGTACAGTTCCGTCTTGTCTCTCTTCTTGCTCAGAAGTACGGAAATCTCTGCGTTGTCGGCGATGATGACCAGAGTATATATAAATTCAGGGGGGCGGATATAGGCAATATCCTCGGCTTTGAAAGTCAGTTTTCGGGCGCAGAGGTTATCCGCCTTGAACAGAATTACCGCTCCACACAGACCATTCTCGAAGCCGCAAATTCCATTATAAGAAACAATAACGGAAGAAAGGAAAAAACTCTCTGGACAGCAGGCGAAAAGGGCAGCAGAATTTACTGGTACAAGGCTGTCGATGAAAATGACGAGTCAAGATTTGTCGTATCAAAAATAAAGGAAAGCTATAATAAAACAGGAAAATATTCCTCCTGCGCCGTGCTTTACAGAATGAACGCACAGTCAAATTCAATAGAGCGTGAGCTTGTAAGGGCAGGTGTACCCTACAGAATATACGGCGGCATGAGGTTCTATGACCGCAAGGAGGTAAAGGACATTTTAGCCTACCTCAGCTTTCTGAATAACAATAACGATATGCTCCGCTTCAGGAGAATAATTAATGAACCGAAAAGGGGAATAGGCGACTCGACTCTTGCCTTGATTGAAGATATATGCCGTGACCTTAAAATCTCCCCTCTTGAAGTCATGAAAAACAGCGAGGAATACCAGCCTCTTACCAAAAAATCCGCAGCACTCAGAAATGCATGGGCGATGTTTGACGAACTTTCCGAAAAAATGGACGAACTGCCCCTCGATGAATTTTTTGATTATCTCATCGAAAAGACGGGCTATCTCGACTCCCTTAAGCTCCTCGACAATGCGGACAGCAAAATTGAAAACGTAGAGGAACTGCGTTCATCGATACTTCTCTATCTTAAAAATTCGCAAAATCCCTCACTCGGTGGATTTCTCGAAGAGACAGCTCTCTATACCGAGGCTGACAGAGATGACGGAAACGCCGACAAGGTTTCCCTTATGACGGTGCATTCAGCAAAGGGTCTTGAATATGAAAATGTATTTATAATCGGTCTTGAGGACGGCATATTCCCAAGCTCACGTTCGCTCGACAATGATGACGATATGGAGGAGGAACGCCGCCTTGCATATGTTGCCGTGACAAGGGCAAAGAAACAGGTATATATCACAACCGCAAGCCAGAGAATACTTTTCGGTCAGACACAGCGCAACATCACATCAAGATTTGTCCGTGAGATTGGCAGTGAATATATCGAAAAGCAGGATAATGCCGCCGCCATGAAGAACAGGGTTTCGGGTTCGGACAATGCCGTGACGGAAGTCCAGTCCATGTCTCTCCAGCAGCAGCTTGCAAGGAATAAAATGCACGCCAATTCCGCACCCTCTGCAAATGCAAGCTATTGCGAGGGCGAAAGAGTTTCGCACAGCATTTTCGGCGCAGGCACGATAATATCCGTAACCCCGGCAGGAAATGACGCAATGCTCGAAATTGCCTTTGAAAAAGTTGGAACTAAAAAAATAATGGCAAATTACGCAAAGCTTAAAAAAATAACGGAGTGATTTCATATGAGAAAAACAAAGATTGTATGTACCATAGGACCCGCAACCGATGATGAGAATATCATGCGTGAACTCATGCAGGCAGGAATGAATGTCGCAAGGTTCAATTTCTCCCACGGAGACTACGAAACGCATGAAAAGAGGTTCAGACAGATTGAAAAAATCAGAAAAGAACTCGACCTCCCCATTGCTACTCTCCTCGATACAAAGGGTCCGGAAATAAGGCTCGGAAAATTTGTTGACGACAAGCCCGTCGAGATATTTGACGGCGACCAGTATATACTCACAACGGAAGATATTCCCTGTACCGCCGAAAAGGGAAGCGTAAGCTTTAAAAAACTCCCCAGAGATGTCAGCATAGGCACGAGAATATTAATCAATGACGGAGTTATCGAACTGCTTGCGGAAAAAGTCACTAAAAACGAGATTGTATGCCGTGTAATCCACGGCGGCATTCTCTCAAACAACAAGGGAATAAACGTCCCCGGAGTAAAGCTTTCCATGCCGTATCTGAGCGACAGCGATATGAATGACCTCGAATTTGGCGCAAAAATGGGCTTTGATTTCATTGCGGCAAGCTTTGTTCGCTCCGCAGCGGATATAAATTATCTCAGAAAATTCACGCACAGCCTCGGCTGGTTCGATGTGCGAATAATCGCTAAAATTGAAAACAGTGACGGTGTTGAAAATATAGACGAAATTCTCGAAGCCGCAGACGGTATCATGGTTGCAAGAGGCGATATGGGCGTTGAAATTCCCTTTGAACAGATACCTGCTATTCAGAAGGAGCTTATCCATAAGGGCTATAATGCAGGAAAACAGGTAGTCACCGCCACGCAGATGCTTGAGTCCATGATAACCAATCCCAGACCGACCCGTGCGGAGATAACGGACGTTGCAAATGCCATATATGACGGCACAAGCGCAATAATGCTTTCGGGCGAGACCGCCGCAGGCGCATATCCCGTGGAAACAGTAAAGACAATGGCTCTTATCGCCGAAACCACCGAGAAGAATATCGACTATAAGGGAGAATTTTCAGAAAGACGCTCCAATCCCGACGGAAACGTTGCCGAGGCTATCGCACACGCAACCGTAACGACTGCCCATGACCTTGATGCAAGGGCGATAATTACCGTGTCGCTCGGGGGACAGACCGCAAGGCTTATCTCGAAATACCGTCCCTGCTGTCCGATAATAAGCTGTACAATGAGCGATGTTGTTTGCAGGCAGATGAATATGAGCTGGGGAGTTATACCCTTTATCATAGACGAGAAGAACAGCACGGACGACCTTTTCGCTGCGGCAGTGGAAGCCGCAGAGTCTCACAGATTTGTACAGGACGGCGATTTAGTCGCAATAACCGCAGGCGTACCGCTCGGCGTTTCAGGTACTACAAATCTCATGAAGGTTGAGAAAATAGGAGGAAAATAATATGAGCGACAAAAATTCAAAGCCCCTTGACGAACTCGAAGAGGATGACGAAAATTATATAACCCTTACTGATGATGAAGGAAATGATGTATCGTTCGAGATAATCGGCACGGTGGAGCATGACAGCAGATTTTTTGCAGTACTCATACCCTTTGACGAAGATGATGATGGAGTTGTCATACTCGAAATAATCTCGGCAGAAGAACCTGAATATGATGATTTTATAACCGTTGACGATGAACAGCTCCTTGAAGCCGTATTTCAAAAATTCAAGGAAAGCTATGACGGTGAGTACGAATTTGAATAATTCAAAACATCTCTGCCATAATGGGGAGGAATATAATGAAAGCTGTCGGAAATGGCAGCTTTTTTGTATTTTTTATTATATAACGGGCATAATACTTTCGGGAGATGATAACATGAAAAGAAAAAAGGAAATTCCCGTTCCCGAAAAGAAAAGGGATGAATATATCTGCCCCTCCGCATCATGGGGAGACATGACAGGGCTTATCCCGAACAATCCCGAAAAGGAAGGCTCTGAGGAGGCTTACAGGGAGGTATATCCCTATATGCCTGAATACAGGGGAGAATGAGAAAACAGCCGCTTTATGCGGCTGTTTTTTTTACCATTGATAATCGTTTTCGGGGTAGTATTCCTCGGCAGGCGGATAATATTCCTCTGCGCCGTAGTCCTGATAATAATAATCCTGATAAGGCTCTTCGTAATAATTTTCCTGATAATCCTGAACGGGCTGTTCATATTCTTCAACATAACCGGGAGCAGGCGTTATATCGTAATTTTCAACATTTTCGGCGGGCGGAGTCTCTTCATCATAGACAGGCGGAGCAGTTGGAGTTTCCGTGCGCACTTCGGGCAGCGGGCCGCCGTAATCATGAAAAGCGATATTCATATCCACATCTCCCTCAATGCCGGGGATATAGCCGTTCTGTCCGTACTGCCACATATCGAAATAATATCTGTATGTAGGCTTGTCGTCGTATTCCGCAAGCCAGAAATCATAATCCTTAAGACGTGGGAGGTCAAGCTTTCTCATGGCGGTATCTTTATTCTGATAAATCATGGGAGTATAGCCTGCCTCCTTTACACGTTCGCAGAAAGCTATACAGCATTCCGCAAGCGTATCGACAGTAACATCGTTTGTTCTTGCGGTTTTGGCATTGACAGTTTCCCAGTCGAATACAACGGGATAGGGGATGTTATAACCATTTATGGCATTTATGACAAGCTCGGCCTCTTCGAGGGCTTCCTCCTTGCTGACAGCCTGAGAGAAGAAATAAACTCCCGTCTTTATGCCAGCCTCGTAAGCCGCCTGAAGATTGTATGCATAATTTGTATCCATTACAATTTCGCCCGACTCATAGAGCATATAGCCTATGCGTATCATGGCGAAGTCTATGCCTGCATTTTTGACGGAAAGCCAGTCTATACCGCCGTTGTGGTCAGAAACGTCAATTCCGAGATACGAAGTAATCCCCCCGTCCTGCGTATAGAAAGCCTTGCCGTTCCTGATTGTGAGATTTTTGCTCTCTATATCACTCCTCGGAACATCGGGAAAGATATGAATTTCGCTGCCGTCATCATCGAGGAATATTTTACTTCCGTCAACAGTGTAGGTATCATCCTCGGACTGATTATTTTCTTCCGACGGAGTTGAAACGGTAACGGTTTCGGGTGATTTTTTCTTTGCGATGAAAACTCCGAAAACAATTGCCGCTGCCGCAATCACTACCGCTTCAATCACGGCGACTAATTTAGATACCGATATTTTATTATTATTGTTGTTGTTGTTTTCCATTTTTACCTCCATTATGATAATTTAAAACCGATAATTATATGATAACATAAATCGCAGGAAATGTAAACCCCGACAGAAAAATTTCATAAAAATCACAAATTCGACAAAAAGTACTTGTCGCCATACTTGAATAATGCCGAAGTCTGTGCTATAATGTTAATGTCGGAGCGACTTTCCGACAAATCTATCCATTTTTCCGCATTGGCGGTTTTCCTTTTTCTTAAGGAAAGCCGTCTTTTTTATTTTGTCCTGAAGTATGGTTAAGCGATTTGAAATTTTTCGTGATGATACAAAAAAAGTATAATAAAAAACAATTTTCCCCCTTTCCACGGGGGGATAAAGACAAAATATAAAAATTTTTTAATATTATTTTAAAATGCTGATTTACAGTTGAAATTATTTTAAAAATGGTTTATAATGATAACAACAGGGAATATGTGCCTGTAAAATAATTTTGAGAGGGAATGCTTATGAAGAAAATTTTTTCATGTGCGGCGGCGATGGTTACTGCCGTCACAATCGCAGGAGGTTCGGTCTGTGCCGCAAAAAATTATACGGCAAAGGATTTGAAAGGACTTAATGATTATCTCCTCGGAAAATCCGGTACGGCGGAAGATGTCAATATTGACGGCGCAGTCGATGTCTTTGACCTTATCGAGATGAGAAAAGCCTTTTACGACAGCGGAGAACTTACTCAGTCGATAATACCTGCATCGGAGGAGAATGTGAAATTCACGGGCAGAAATTACTGTGACGGTGACGGCGTAACATGGCTCGTCCAGAGCGGAAGCGCAGTTGAATTTAATGTCAGCGCACAGTCCGCCGAGGTGACAATCTTGGGCGATGACAATATAAATAATGACGAAAAATACCGCCCCAGATATGCGGTTATCGTTGACGGAGAGATTATCCTCGATGAGATAATGAGCGAAAAGGAAAAGACTGTGGAGCTTTTCAGCGGAAATGTGAACCGCAGTGCCGAGGTTAAAATAATTCATCTTTCCGAGGCAAACAACGGAACTGTCGGGGTAGGGGATATAAAGGTAAATTCATCGTCCTCGATACCCGTTTCGCCCATGCCCGAAAAGGATTTGCTTATCGAATTTATAGGCGACTCGATAACCTGCGCATACGGAGTTGAGGGAACGAGTGCGTATGAGAATTTCAAGACCTCTACCGAAAACTTCATGAAATCCTATGCATATCTTACGGCGCAGAAGCTAAATGCAGACTACAGTGCGGTATGCTACAGCGGACACGGCATAGTTTCGGGATATTCCCAGGACGGAGATATAAATACCGAAAGCCTTGTTCCGCCCGTGTACAATAAAATCGGAAAGATAAAGCCCTACGATACCGAATGGAATTTCAAAAGAAAGCCCGATGTGATAGTTATCAATCTCGGAACGAATGATGACAGCTACGTATCAAAGGATTTTGAAAAGCGTTCGGAGGAGTATATATCCGCATATACTGATTTTCTCGGCGATATTTTTGAATATAATCCCGATGCATATATAATATGCACGGTAGGAACCATGGGCGCACAGGAGCTTTATCCGTGCATTGAAACGGCAGTTGAGAATTTCAGGGCGAAATATCACAGCGATAAAATTATGTGCTATGAATCCGCAGTGCAGAACATGAATGACGGTCTCGGTGCGGACTGGCACCCCAACGCAGTAACCCAGCAGAACAGCGCATATGTGCTTGCGGATAAGATATGTCAGGCTCTCGGAATTGAATCCGACCAGATAGGGCTTGACCTTGCCGCCGATGCGGTCTACAGTCTCAAAAAGGCTGATAATGTTAATGTTTCGGATTATTTCTCAGAATACGACAAGTCATATCATATAACCACAGTGAACGGCGGAAGCGACAGCGGTTCGATACAGGCTCATGTCAGCGGCATAGACCTTAAAAAGAACGGCGAATACGACCTCTCATTCAGTATAGATACATCTGACGGACAGGAAATACCTTTCTTCATAAAGGGCAGTGACGGTACGGTATACTATGAGGGAGTATTCACGGGAACGGGCGGAAAATCGTCCTTTGCCGATAAATTTGTATCTCCAGCAGACGACAGCTCGGCAGAGCTTGTATTGCTTACGGGCGGAGTTGATAATTTAAGGGTAAGTCTCTATGATGTAAAAATGGTAAAGACAAAATAATAACCAGGCCGCAGGAAATGAATTGACCCTGCGGCTTTTTAATCATGTCATGTTCTGTATTTTCTCCATTCTTTTCCAGTTTATAAAGCCGTATATGTCATTCGCAAGAAAGACTGCAAAGCATATCGTCACCGAAATATAACTGATATTTTTCAGCGATGCAAGACCCCAGAGTATTATCAGCACAATATCGTTGAGAGCGTATGCAGCCGCATAATAAGGGCTTCTCCTGAATGTGAGATATACCGCCGCAAAGCTTGTCGTAACGGATAAGGTGCTGAAAAATAAATTCGCCGTATTGAAATATCCCAGTATGAAATAAAATACAAAAGTGACCGCCGCAGTGAGAAACGGCATGAATATAATCTCTTTTCCCTTTATGTGATTTATTCTTACCTCGGATTTTTTCCCCTCATAGGGATTTTTAAGCCACGCTATAAGCGAAAACAAGGACATCGGAGCAGTCATTCCTGCATAGGTTATCATCTCGCCGTAGTAGGACATTCCAAAGGATATTATGCTGTACATCACGCTGAATATTATCATCAGAAAGGGTCCGAACGGATTGCCCTTTGCCGCAAATATAAGCGATGTTATGCCTATTGCGGAGGCTATCAAGTTCATATAATCGCCCCCGAATATCAGGAATGATATTATCACAGCCGATATTGAAAAAATCCAGAGCATAATTTCCGTTTTTGTAAAATATTTTAAAATCTTCATTTTTACCTCCAAAAAAATAAAGCATTCCGTGCATATCTTCAAAGACCTTACGATATGCACCCGAATGCTTTTTACATTCCTGCCCGGTGGCAGCCTGATTAAATTTTTATCTCAAACGAGGATATTTTATTTCGTCCGATTGTCTGTAAATTCTCTGAAAGACTCGGTTTTTCCCGTTGCTTTAAGCGAATAATACCGCAGTATAAGTCCTGCATCGGAGGAGTCAATTATGCCGTCCGAATTTATGTCATACACGGCAATTTCCACATCGGAAAGCTTTCTTCCTGCTGTCGATACCTGCGAATATACAACGAGTAGCTGCGATGCATCACTAGGGTCGATTTGTCCGTCGTTGTTCACGTCTCCGAATTTTATGTTAAATCCGTAAAATTCCGAGGTTGTCTGTATCTGTTCCGTGTTCAGATTTTTTTCGGCGGTATCGGTCTTAATGTTTTCATCGTTTCCGAGAGACACTGCGGCAGCCGTGATTATACCTGCAACAACGAGGACGGCTGCGGCAGATATGGCATATACCGGAGTTTTTTTATTAACGGATATACTTTCTATATCCTGTATTACTTCGTCTATATTTCTGTATCGTTCGTACTTGTCAACATCGCAGGCACGTTCGACAATGCGGCTTATTTTGGTGCTGCCCGTTCTTCTGGAGAACATATTGCCAGGGAGAGTGCTGACGATATAGCTGAGGCATTTTCCGAACATATATATATCTGACTGCCTGTCATAAGTTCCGTCATAGAGCATTCCGGAAGAAGTCAGCCGTCTTTCGTCGGAGACAACGGCGGCTCTGCCGAGCTTGTATCTTCCGTTGTCGCAGAGGAATATATTTTCGGGGGCAATGTACATATGGGGTTCGCCTGCATCGTGCAGGACTTTCAGAGCCTTGCAGACATCAACTGCAAGCTTGAGGATATTTTTTTCGGTATTCTCGAAACGGTTTTCCTTGATAAGCTGTTCGACACTTACGCCGTGTTCGCTGATTTCGAGGAGATACCACATTCCGCTGCGGCTTTCGGAAAGGCGGCATTTCATGGAGAAATTGTCATGCTGATATTTGAGCAAATTCTGACAGGAATAGAATTTTATCATAACAGAAAGCCTTTTGTTTATGCTTTCAATATCCTTCATTACCTCTGCGGTGTTTCCGAAGTCATAAAAATAGAGCTTTTCGGCACGCAGTCTGTACTTTGAACCTGCCGAGACAAGCTCAAAATCCGCAATATTTTCGTTCTGATAATCGAGACTTGTGCGGTATTTGTTTCTGAAATCCCTGAACGAGTCGCTTTTCAGTATTTCTCCGACAATTGTATCAACAGACATATCCTCCCTCCGTTTCCAAAAAAGCGGACAAAACGTCCGCCTTTATTATTTATTATCATTATGCATATGCCTTGTCGGGGCTGGGGTAAACTCTGTATGAGGGAGTACCCGAATTATTTCCCGTCCATACTTCAACTCTGTTGTTTTCGCTGCTGTAGCCTATAACCCAGCAGTCGGTATCTTTTCTTGCGCCGTGGTATCTGACCGATATATCGCCGCTGCCCTCAATAATATCCGATTCATAGTTGAGAATTTCGGCAAATTCATCGGCAGTGCTGTCAAATGCAGTCCAGCCGCTGCCGCTGCTCATGCAGAGTGCGGTGAATTTATAGCTTTCCGCACCGTTTGCGGTAAGTGCGCTCACGGTAAAATCTGAACCGCCCGAGAACACATATTTTTCGGTATTTTCCGCATTTACACCCATAGCCGCTTTTCCAATTGTCGAGGCTGACGATTTGTCGGCTGATTTTCTTGCCTTATTGACATATCCCAGCATAGAGGGGATGAGTATTGCGGTGAGAACGCCTATAATTGCGATAACTGTAACGAGTTCGACAAGTGTAAATCCTTTTTTTCTCATGATAAAGCCCTCCGTTATGTCATTCATATGTTGTTCACATCTTGTACATATTATAACCGAAATATGACTAAAAGTCAACAGTTTTTATTGACGGAATGCACTAACTATACAGAGGATATATTGGTTAAAATGTCAATTGGTTCACATCGCCGAGGTCTTTTGCAGGTTTTCCTGCGGCTGGGAGGGTATTCACACGGTATTTTTCAAGGCAGGAGGTATCGGCTATTAATTCGGCAGACGAAAGCACGGCATTTTTTTTCAGATTTATGACCTGAACGCCCTGAGAGTCTCTTGTGGATTTTTGCGTTATCATCGATGAATTGAACAAAATCGTATGACCGCCCGAAGCCCTCACGAGTATATCGCAGTCATCGGGAATGAATACCGCACAGATAAGGGTGGATTTGTCTGAATAAGCCTTTGTAAGTCTGCGGCGGTTGGTTTTGGTTTCATAGGATTTCATGGGGACTTTTGCGGCTTTTCCGTTTTCAAAGAAGAATACAATATATCCGCTGTAGTCGGTCGTGGGAACGAGGAGTTTGAGGCTTTCTCCCTCGTCAAAGCCCAGCTTTGCGGGGACGTAATCGCCCATGACGCTTGCCTTTGTATCATCGAAAGCACTTGCCCTTGATTTATAAGCCTGCGCCTTGTCCGAGAAAAACACGAGTTCGGTTTTGTTTGTCACCTCGAAATTATGGATTATATAATCGCCCTCTTTTAGCTTCTGTTCGCTGCTCATGCGGAGCGACTGCGGTGTTATTTTCTTGAAATATCCGCTTTCCGAAACGAAAATATTAACGGGATAGTCGGGGGTATCGTCAGCGATTTCCTCCTCTTGAATATCCGACTGATAATAGAAAAGGGTCTTTCTGGGCTGTGCGTAATTCTTGATAACGTCCTTTAATTCTTTTACAATTATCTTTCGTATTTTCTTTTTGTCCTGCAATATTTCTTCCATTTCGGCGATGTCTGATTTTAAACTGTCCACCTCTTCAATTCTGCGGAGGATATACTGTCTGTTGATATTGCGCAGCTTAATTTCTGCGACATATTCAGCCTGAACCTCGTCTATGCCGAAATGCTCCATGAGATTTGGAACGACATCTGATTCTTTTTCCGTCTCACGGATTATTTTTATAGCCTTATCCAAATCGAGGAGTATTTTTGAGAGGGCTTCGAGGAGGTGCAGCTTTTCCTTTTTCTTCTGCAAATCGAAATATGTGCGTCTGTGTATACATTCCTCACGGAAAGCAGTCCATTCTGTGAGTATCTCCCTCACGCCCATTACCTTGGGCGTTCCTGCGATAAGTATATTGAAATTGCATGGATAGCTGTCCTGCAAGGGAGTTAGTCTGAAAAGCTTCTGCATGAGCTTTTCGGGGTCTGTTCCACGCTTTAAATCTATGGCGATTTTAAGACCGTCAATATCCGTCTCGTCACGGATATAGGAAATCTCCCTGATTTTTCCCTGCTTTACCAAATCGACTATCTTGTCAATAATAGCCTCTACAGTGGTGGTGTAGGGGATTTCGGTTATCTCGATACAGTTTGCGGACTTGTCATAGCTGTACTTTGAGCGTATTTTAATGCTGCCTCTGCCCGTTTCGTAGATTTTTCCGAGTTCGTCCTCATCGTAAAGCATGAATCCGCCGCCCGGAAAATCAGGTCCTTTAAGAGTAGTCAATATATCATGATTGGGATTTTTCATTAGCTGGATAGTTGTCTCGCACACTTCCTGAAGATTAAAGGGGCATACGTTGCTTGCCATTGAAACGGCTATTCCCGTATTTGAATTTACAAGCACTGTCGGGAATGTTGCAGGAAGAAGAGTAGGCTCCTGCATGGTGTTATCGTAATTGGGAACAAAATCGACTGTTTCCCTGTCGATGTCACGGAAAAGCTCATTGCATATCTTTTCAAGCTTTACCTCTGTATAACGAGGAGCGGCGAAATGCATCTTGCTTGAATACTGCTTTCCGAAATTTCCCTTTGAGTCGATGTAGGGGTGAAGAAGAGCCTCGTTTCCCCTCGTCATGCGCACCATGGTTTCATATATAGCCTGGTCGCCGTGGGGATTTAATTTCATAGTCTCTCCGACAACGTTTGCAGACTTTGAGCGTTCTTTATCGGGATTGAGCAGACCTCTCCTGTACATCATATAGAGAAGTTTTCTGTGAGAGGGTTTAAAGCCGTCTATTTCGGGCAATGCACGGGATATTATAACGCTCATTGCATAGGGCATATAATTCTTTTTAAGGGTATCTGTAATTTTCTCATCGACAACGCTGCCCGAACCCTCGATATAGGCTTCATGCTTGAAAGCAGGTTTTTTATTTTTGATTTCTTTTTTTCTTGCCATTTCTATCTCCTGTTTAGAATTATTTTTTATATTCACTGTACTGAACAGCTATCCTGTTTTCGGGATGATTGTCGAACAGATAAAGCACGAATATGAAAAGCCATTCAAGCGGTTTCATTATTATGTATACTATATCAGCCCTCAGAGGTGTGGTGATATATTTTGAAATCGGATAGCCGTATTTATCATAAAAATTTCTTACAGCCCTGTGAAATTTCGGCATTTTCTCGGCTATTAAATCCTCAAATGCATTCGCAGCGGCAAGCTGACGGTTCACAAGGATAATAGCCCCTCTCCTTTTGCCGTATCTCAGGGGCTTGACGATTTTTTTATGACCGCCTGCCGCAATCGTACAAAGGTAATGCCCGTCGTATTCCATAGGCGGAGGAGGTATCTGCTGTGAGAAAGTCCAGTCCGCCGTATCGGTGAAAACCTTTATAAAACCGTCCACGCCCTGCCCCATGAGGATATATAAAATCTCAATTATCACGGCTATGGGGAGTATCATCATAAAGCAGAAAGCTGTCATTTTTGAAATATCAGAGCATATTTCCGCAAGCTTTTCAGCAAATTTATTTCTGTAAACTCTTTCGGTATCGTTTGCGATTCTGACATTTTCGGATATATGTACCCTCGTTCTCCTTGCGAATATAAGTAAAAGATTTGCATAATATACCCATGCCATAAAATCAATAAAACTGTAATCCGCCATAAGCTGAATATTTATAAGCAGGAATATTATAAACCCGACTGCTGACATTGATATTGCAAATGCCGAAAGTAACGGAGTTAATTTCACGGGATTGACGAAAATCAGAATTAAAAACGCAATGACTGAAAAAACAGCGACAATGCCTATAATACCAGTATATTCCGAACTTAAAAATTCATGAAGGCTTCCCCTGTATACAGGTTCATTCCAGTGTTTTTCCATTATTTCATGTGTTGCAAGGAGCATCAGCCAGCAAAATCCTCCGAAAGCAGATGTAAAAAAATCCGATATATGCCTTTCCTTATCATTTTTAACAAAAAGCTTTATATTGACATAGGTCAGATAAAACGGCAGTCCGAAAAAAATCAGAAATATAATTATTGTGCCAAATAACTCCGTAATATCTCCTCTTGCCATGGAAAATCCCCCCTTTTAATTGTGAATTATGCATTAGAAATCAGCTTATATCCGCAAGTTCGAGGTAGTCCGCACCGTATTCGGATATATAGTCCTTTCTTCCCTGCAAATCGTCACCGAGGAGCATTTCAAAGACTTCCGCAGATTCGGTTATATCGTCGGCAGTCACCTTGATAAGACGGCGAGTTTCGGGGTTCATTGTGGTCAGGCTCATCATATCGGGTTCGTTTTCGCCCAGACCCTTTGAACGCTGAATAGTGTATTTTTTATTCTTAATCTCGTTGAGTATGCGCTGTTTTTCCTGTTCGGTATAGGCAAAATATGTCTTTTCCTTTGTGTTTATCTCGAAAAGCGGCGACTCGGCTATATATACATAGCCCTGTTCTATGAGAGTAGGCGTGAGGCGGTAGAGCATGGTAAGTATCAGGGTTCTTATCTGAAAGCCGTCAACGTCCGCATCGGTGCATATTACTATCTTGCTCCAGCGGAAATTATCTATATTGAAAGTTGCCAGTTCTTTATTTGCCTTTGCAGTTACTTCAACTCCGCAGCCGAGGACTTTTATCAAATCTGTTATGATTTCGCTCTTGAAAATTTTCGCATAGTCGGCTTTGAGACAGTTCAGGATTTTTCCCCTTACGGGTATGACAGCCTGAAATTCCGCATCACGGGCGAGCTTTACCGAACCGAGGGCGGAGTCTCCCTCAACTATATATATCTCACGGCGGGTAACGTCCTTTGTGCGGCAGTCAACGAATTTCTCCACCATATTCGCAAGGTCAATTGTTCCCGTAAGCTTTTTCTTTACATTAAGGCGCACTCTCTCAGCATTTTCACGGCTGCGCTTGTTTATGAGAACCTGTTCGGCGATTTTCTGTGCTTCATCGGGGTTTTCGATGAAATATATCTCCAGCTGATGTCTTAAAAATTCCGTCATAGCCTCACGGATAAATTTATTGGTTATAGCTTTTTTTGTCTGGTTTTCGTATGAGGTCTGTGTCGAGAAAGATGAGGATACAAGCACAAGGCACTCCTCAACGTCATTGTAATTTATTTTTCCCTCGTTTTTCTGATATGCATTGTTCTGCTTCAAATATGCGTCTATCTGTGCGACAAAGGCACGCTTAACGGCATCCTCGGGCGAACCGCCGTGTTCGAGAAAGCTTGAATTATGGTAATATTCCGTGAGCTTTATCTTGTTCGAGAAAGTAAGCGCAACGTCAAGCTTTACCTTGTATTCGGGCTTGTCCTCACGGTCTTTTCCTCGTTTTTCGGCAGTCCAGTGCTGGATTGACGTTAATGCATTATCGCCCGATATTTCCTTTACATAATCCGTTATGCCGTTTTCGTAGAGAAATTCTCTTTCGTCAAAGCCGCCCGTTTCGTTTTCAGACCTGAATATAAATAATATATTCGGATTTACGACAGCCTGTCTTTTGAGTACGTCAAAGAAATATTCATCCGTGACGGCTATATCCGTGAATACCTCCAAATCGGGTTTCCAGCGTGTTTTTGTACCGGTCTGCTTCTTTTTGCAGGGGGATTTTTCAAGACCGCCGATATTTTCTCCCTTTTCAAAGTGAAGATTATACCTGTAACCGTCACGTATTACCTCAACGTCCATAAATTCGGACGAAAACTGTGTTGCGCAAAGTCCCAGACCGTTAAGTCCGAGTGAAAATTCATATGACTCCGCACTGTTGTCATATTTACCGCCTGCATAGAGTTCACAGTATACAAGCTCCCAGTTGTAACGCTGTTCGTTGTTGTTGAAATCAACTGGACAGCCTCGTCCGAAATCCTCTACTTCTATTTCGTGGTTTCTGTAATGGGTTATAATTATTCTGTTTCCGTAGCCTGCACGGGCTTCGTCAATCGAATTTGAAATTACCTCGAATATCGAATGTTCGCAGCCGTCAAGGCCGTCAGAGCCGAAAATAACCGCAGGACGCTTTCTGACCTTGTCTGCGCCCTTGAGCATTGTAATGCTGTCGTTGCCGTAATCTGTTTTCTTAGCCATATATATATCACTTCCGCAAAGCGGAGTTCTCCTTTCATCAAGCATACTCTAATATTTTATCACAAAACTTTTGTTTTTGCAACTGTTTTTTTAAAAAAGTATCTTTCGGAAAAAAGAACGCTCATTTACTTATATTTTCATTGACAAATTAAAATTATTATAATATAATATACTTATCCGCATTTTTTCACTGCGAAAATTTTTTATTCGGGAGATTTTTATGGAAAATATAAAAATAACACAGCTTTTTGACCTCACACACACAATCGCATCGGATTATTTAAGCCGTTTCACCTACCCTTGGGAGGCTCTCAAGGGTATAGGCGAAATGATAATCGCTGTCGGAAAAACTCTCAGCATCGATGAATACGACAGCCCCTCCGAAAATGTATGGATACACAAGACCGCAAAGGTTTTCCCCTCTGCATATATCGGCGCACCCTGTATCATAGGCGAAAATACAGAAGTCCGCCACTGCGCATTCATCAGGGGCAGCGCACTCATAGGAAAAGACTGCGTCATAGGAAATTCCGCAGAGCTTAAAAATGTCATTATCTTCGATAACGTCCAGACACCCCATTATAACTATGTCGGTGACAGCATACTCGGCTACAAGTCGCATATGGGAGCAGGCTCTATCACCTCGAATGTCAAATCCGACAAGACCAATGTTGTCATAAAGTCGGACGGCGGCGAAATTGTCACGGGTATCAAGAAAATAGGCGCAATGCTCGGCGATTATGTCGAAGTCGGCTGCAACAGCGTACTCAATCCCGGAACAATTGTCGGCAGAAATTCCAGTATCTACCCCACGAGCTGCGTAAGGGGAGTTGTTCCCGAAAACAGTATATATAAGGTCAACGATACGATTGTCACGAAAATGTAACCGTAAACCGGCATTTTAAAATAATATGCAAAGGCTTTTGTCTCTGTATCCCTCGTCAGCGGCGGGGGATATATGATTTTTAATTCAAAAATTATTAAAATTATCTCTTTTGTGTAAAATCAATGTTAATTCTGTGACTTTTTATAAAATTATTGATTACAAATTTGCGTGCGGCTTGACAAATCTGTTTCTCTTGTGTATAATTAATATGTAAAATACGAATACATCACGAGAAATCATAAATACGAAAGGAACAGAAAAATGAAAAATATTACAAGAAAAATTATTGCCGTTGCTGCCCTCCTCTGCGTGGCTGCATCAAGTATCGCATCATGCGGTTCTTCCTCAAAGAACAACAACTCCGAAACCAGCGGCAATTCCTCTGCTGTTAAGAATGTTCAGCAGGAAACCGAAGCTCCTGTTCTCCAGTTCCCCTTTGAGATAGGCACTGTCTCGGACGAGGACGAAATAACTGCTGATGAGGATATAAATGCCGCAGACCCCACTGAAGCCGCTTCGCAGAGCAGCGAAGAAAATATTTCCGTTGAGGTCGAAAAGGTAACGGACGAAAAGGGTCAGGTTGTCACCGAAGTAGTTCCCGTCACCGAAGCAGGCGGTCAGCCCGTTACAAATGCATCGGGCGAACAGCAGACACAGGTTGTCGAGGTAACCACCGTTTATGTTGCCGACGGAAATAAAAATCAGGGAAACAATAACAGCTCAAATTCGGGCAGTTCGTCAAATTCCGGCACTTCAACGACTTCCGCAGACGAGAAAACTTCTTCATCAAGCTATACTCCCAATATTGACGGAAGATATGCTATGTGGCTCGACATATCAAAGGACGAAAATTTCCTCTTTGAAGGTCCGTTCATAAAGCTTACATTCAAGGTAAAGGACGATGCTCCCGATAATGACTATAAGGTCAGAATTTCCCCCGACCTCTCGAATATCGCAGGTCAGACCGTCAACCCCGGAAAAGTTACGGACGGTACTATCAGAGTAAACAAGGGCGATATTGACCCCGCAGACGACTCTGATACAGCAGACAACTACTACTACGGCGATAATATTGCCTGCAAACAGGGCGATACAATTGAGTATTACCTCAACGTAAAGAATAATACGGGTCTTGCCGCTTTCTGCGTATGGTTCTACTATGACAAGAATGCACTTGAGCTTGTCAGCGCAGAGCCTACGGGCGAATTTGAAGAAATTGCAGCACAGTCTCCCGAATTTGGTGCGGCTGCAACTAAGGCTGCTGAATAATAATTATAAAGGGCTTGCGGATTATGCAGGCCCTTGTATTTTTATCTGCCCATTACGGCATCTTTCATGGTTTTTACATATTCTCCGATATACTGCGGAGCGTCCTTTCCGTATTTTTCGAGAAGTCTTATTATCGCAGAGCCGACGATTGCGCCGTCCGAAAGCTCTGCCATTTTTTTAGCCTGTTCGGGTTTTGATATTCCGAAGCCCACGGCACAGGGAATATCGGTATTTTCACGGATTATTTTTACTATCTCGCCTATATCCGTATTTATTTCGCTCCTTACACCCGTAACACCGAGACTTGAAACGATGTATATAAATCCCTCCGCATCTTTGGCAATCATTTTAATTCTGTTCGCCGAGGTCGGGGCTATGAGAGAAATCAGGTCTATTCCGTACTGCTTTGCAACTGCCGAAAATTCACCCTTTTCCTCATACGGCAAATCCGGGAGGATTATTCCGCCCACACCTGTCTCACAGCAGCGAGCCATAAATCTCTCCGCATCGTATGAATATACAACATTTGCATATGTCATGAATACAAACGGGGTTTTGACATCTCTGCGGAGTTCTGCCACGAAATCAAATATCCTGTCAGTGGTTATTCCGCCTGCCAATGCACGGATATTTGCCCCCTGTATAACAGGTCCCTCCGCCGTGGGGTCTGAAAAGGGTATGCCGAGTTCAATCAAATCCGCACCGTTTTCCGCCATTGCACGGATTGCCGCAGCGGTGGTTTCGAGGTCGGGGTCTCCGCAGGTTATGAAAGGTATAAATGCCTTTCCGTTTTCAAAAGCCTTTCTTATATCACTCATGAATATCCTCCCCTCTGTATCTTGCAATAGCGGCGCAGTCCTTGTCTCCTCTGCCCGATATTGTTATAATTATTATCTTATCCTTGTCCATGGTCGGGGCGAGCTTCATCGCATATGCGACAGCATGAGCCGACTCTATTGCGGGGATTATTCCCTCCGTGCGTGACAGAAATTCAAAGGCATCAACAGCTTCATCGTCCGTAACCGGCACATATTCCGCACGCTTTATATCATGAAGATATGCGTGTTCGGGTCCGACACCGGGGTAGTCAAGTCCTGCGGATATTGAATATACGGGAGCAATCTGTCCGTATTTATCCTGACAGAAATATGATTTCATGCCGTGGAATATGCCTGTTCTGCCCGTGTTGACCGTTGCGGCTGTTTCAAAGGTATCAATGCCCTTGCCTGCCGCCTCACAGCCTATGAGCTTTACATCCGCATCGGGAATGAAATGATAAAAGCTTCCTATCGCATTTGAGCCGCCGCCCACGCAGGCGATTACCGCATCGGGAAGTCTGCCCTCTTTTTCGAGTATCTGCGCCCTTGCCTCACGGGAGATTACCGCCTGAAAATCACGGACTATCGTCGGGAAAGGGTGAGGACCCATTACCGAACCGAGGCAATAATGCGTATCGTCAATGCGTGAAGTCCATTCCCTCATAGCCTCCGAAACTGCATCTTTGAGGGTAGCCGTACCGGTTTTCACGGGGATAACCTTTGCGCTGAGAAGTCTCATGCGGTATACATTCAGAGCCTGACGGACTGTATCCTCTTCGCCCATGAATACGACACATTCCATGTCGAGCAGTGCTGCCGCCGTAGCCGTTGCAACTCCGTGCTGACCTGCTCCCGTTTCGGCGATAAGACGGGTCTTGCCCATTTTCTTTGCAAGGAGAGCCTGTCCGAGTACGTTGTTAATCTTGTGCGAGCCTGTATGGTTCAAATCCTCACGCTTCAGATATATCTTTGCTCCGCCGAGTTCACGGGTGAGCTTTTCGGCATAATAGAGCAGAGAGGGTCTGCCTGCGTAATTATTCAGAAGCTCCGTCAGTTCTTTATTAAATTCGGGGTCGTCCTTGCAGTGGTTGTATGCGTTTTCGAGTTCGATGACCGCATTCATAAGAGTTTCGGGGATATACTGTCCGCCGTGTATTCCGAAACGTCCTTTCGAGTCTGTCATAATATTTTCCTTCCTGCGTCCGCAAACGCTTTCATTTTATTAAAATCTTTAATTCCGTCCGTTTCAATTCCCGAGCTTACATCGGCGGCATAGGGATTTAATTTTCTGATTATGCCGCCTATGTTTTCGGGATTAAGTCCCCCCGCAAGGATATACGGGCGGCTTATGTCCTTTATGAGTTCGTGGTTGAACAGATGTCCCGAACCCTCTCCCGAGTCGAGGAGTACTATATCTGCCTGTGAATTTTCAGCTCTTTCAATATCCTCACGGTTTCTGATTTTGAAAGCCCTGATTATCGGCTTTGAGGTAATATTCCTCAGTGAAGATATATAATTATCGTCCTCGTCTCCGTGTAGCTGGATAAATTCTATTATATTCCTGTCCGCAATATCGGATATGAAATTCATATCAGCATTTACGAACACTCCCACGGGAATTATTCTGCTGTCGAGAATTTCCGTGAATTTCACGGCTTTTTCGGGGCTTATATATCTTCTGCTCTTTTCTGCGAATATATACCCCACAAATTCGGGGAGAATTTTATTCGCATACTCTATATCCTCAATGCGGCACATACCGCACATTTTTATCTTAGTCATATTAATCCCTTCAGCTCCCTGAGCTTTGCGGATTTGTCGGGGGCTTTCATGAGGGTTTCGCCTATGAGTACGGCATCTGCGCCGATTTCACGGAGAAGCTTTATATCCTCCGCAGATTTCACACCGCTTTCCGATACGAAAATAATATCTTCGGGGACAAGCTCACGCATTTTTCTGCTGTTGTCCGTATCAACGGAAAAATCCTTTAAATTCCTGTTGTTCACGCCTATTATCTTAGCCCCTGCATTTACGGAGGTTTTTATCTCATCGCTGTCGTGAGCCTCGACAAGTGCGGATATTCCGAGTTCATCGCATATTTTTAAATATCCGGAAATCTGCTCCGCCGTGAGTATGGAGCATATCAGCAGGACTGCCTTTGCCCCCATGATTTTCGCATCGTATATCATGTATTCGTCAACGGTGAAGTCCTTTCTTATGCAGGGGATATTTACATTTTCGGCTATTTCACGGAGATATTCGTCACTTCCGAGAAAGTATTCGGGTTCGGTCAGCACGGATATGCAGTCCGCACCTGCCGCTTCGTATTCCTGTGCGATTTTGAGATATGGGAAATTCTCTGCGATTATGCCCTTTGAGGGAGAAGCCTTTTTACATTCGCATATAAACGATATACCGGGCTTTTTCAGTGCCTTTTCAAATTCAGAGCTGCCCCTTGGCATGGAAAGCGCAGTTTCCATGACATTTTTCAGGGGACGGATTTTCTTTGAATTTTCCACACGTTTCAGGGTACATTCTGCGAGTTTGTCAAGAATTGTCATAGTCCGCCTCACTTATTCGAGAGTTCAGCGAATTTTTCGAGGACTTCATAAGCCTTTCCGCTGTCTGTGAGTTCGGCAGCCTTTGCGATGCCGTCCGCAAGAGTTTCAGCCTTTCCGCCGATATAAATTGCCGCACCTGCGTTGATGAGGACGGTATTTCTCTTGTGACCCTTTATTTTTCCCCTGAGTATTCCTCTGGTGATTTCGGCATTTTCTTCGGGAGTACCGCCCTTTAAATCGTCCTTTGTGCAGCGTTCAAATCCGAATTGTTCGGGGGATATCTCGTAGGTTTTAAGCCAGCCGTCCTTGTATTCGCATATGGTTGTCGAGGAACTTAAGGATATTTCGTCAAGCTTGTCGTTTCCGTACACTACCATTCCGCTTTTTGAACCGAGTTTCATGAGTACCTGTGCGACAGGCTCAACGAGCGAACGGTCATATACGCCTAAAAGATGATGCTTCGGATTTGCTGGGTTTGTCAGGGGTCCGAGTATGTTGAAAACTGTCCTTATGCCGAGTTCCTTTCTTATTCCGCCGACATATTTCATCGAGGTGTGATATTTCTGTGCAAAGAAGAAGCAGAAACCGACTTTATCGAGGAGTTCACGGCATTTTTCGGGTTCAAGGCTGATATTCGCTCCGAGGGCTTCGAGACAGTCCGCCGTACCGCTGAGTGAAGATGCCGCCCTGTTGCCGTGCTTTGAGACTTTAATTCCTGCCGCCGCAGCTACAAATGCCGATGTGGTCGAGATGTTAAAGCTGTGGGCATTGTCTCCGCCCGTTCCTACGATTTCGAGGAGGTCGAGGTCGTTTTCAAATTTTACTGCCGCATCTCTCATGGCAGCCGCACAGCCCGTAATCTCGTCAATGGTTTCGGCTTTGGTGCTTTTGGTCGAGAGTGCCGCAAGGAATGCCGCATTCTGTGTGGGAGTGGTTTCGCCAGCCATTATCTCCGAGATTACCTGATAAGCCTCGTCATAGGACAAATCCTGCTTGTCAACGATTTTAACTATTGCTTCCTTAATCATCTTGATTTCCTCCGTTTATATTATAATTTTATAAAATTTTCGAGCATCTTCCGTCCGTCAGGGGTCATTATCGACTCAGGGTGAAACTGCAAGCCGTATATTTTATAATCCCTGTGCTGTACCGCCATGATTTCCCCGTCATCTGCGACAGCCGTGACTTCAAAGCAGTCGGGTATGGTTTCGGGGTCTGCCGCAAGGGAATGATACCTTGCAACGGGGGCATTTTCGTCTATTCCGCCGAATATCGGTGAATTTCCCATGAATTTTATTGTTGACTGCTTGCCGTGCATGAGCTTTTTCGCATAGGTGATTTTTGCGCCGTATGCGGCACATATCGCCTGATGTCCGAGGCATACGCCGAGCGTGGGAATTTCCCTGCATACGGTCTTTGCCGCCTCGACTATAATTCCTGCGTCCTCCGGTCTGCCCGGTCCGGGGGATATTATTATCTTGTCGGGATTTAAATCCCTTATCCCGTCAACGGACATTTCGTCATTGCGTATAACCCTTATATCGGGGTCTATCTCTCCGACAAGCTGGAAGAGATTGTACGAAAAGCTGTCGTAATTATCTATCAGTAATATCATAAGTCAGCCTCCTGTGCAAGTCTGAGGGCATTTATAACAGCCTGTGCCTTGTTTATACATTCCTGATATTCCTTTTCGGGAACGGAGTCGGCGACAATTCCTGCACCGCTCCTGACGAATACCTTGCCGTTTTTCTTGTATGCAATTCTTATAGCAATGCAGGTGTCGAGGTTGCCCGTAAAGTCTAAATATCCTATCGCACCGCCGTAAATTCCCCTCTTGTTGTTTTCGAGTTCGGAAATTAGCTGACAGGCTCTTATTTTCGGCGCACCCGAAAGCGTACCTGCCGGGAGTACCGCACTTACTGCGTCGAGCGCATCATATTTTTCCTCAATTTCGCCCCTGACTGTCGAGCCTATGTGCATTACATGGGAATATCTCTCAATACTGTGGAGTTTCTCAACCTGAACAGTTCCGAATTTGCTTATCTTTCCGAGGTCGTTTCTTCCGAGGTCAACGAGCATATTATGCTCCGCAAGCTCCTTTTCGTCCGAAAGCAAGCCTTTTTCGAGTTCCCTGTCCTCTTTTTCGGTTTTTCCTCTGGGTCTTGTTCCCGCAAGGGGGAAGGTATGGAGTATGCCGTCCTCAAGCTTTACGAGGGTTTCAGGCGATGCACCTGCTATTTCGACATCTGTTCCCGAAAAATAGAACATATACGGAGAGGGATTTATCGTCCTGAGAACACGGTAGGTATCGAAGAGACTGCCCTCAAAGTCTGCGCTCAGCCTGTTGGAAAGCACTATCTGGAAAATATCGCCCTCGAATATATGCTTTTTTGCTTTTTCGACCATTTCGCAGTATTCGTCCTTGCTGAAAAGGGGAGTGACCTCACTTGTGAGATTACCTGCCTTTTCATGCTTTTTCGCTCCGCTGCGGAGAATTTCCGCAAGCTGTGCAAGTTCAAGCTTTGCCTTGTTGTAACCCGTTTCTGGGTCGCTGAGGGACATATTTGCGATTAAAATTATTTTCTGGCGGAAATTGTCGAATGCTATGACTTTATCGAAAAGCATGAGGTCAACGTCCTTGAAATTCTCCGTGTCGCTTACGTTGTTTCTTAAAGTTTCCTCTCGGTAGGCAAGGAAATCATATGAGAAATATCCCGTAAAACCGCCCGTGAACGGCGGCAGATAACCGAATTTCGGGCTTCTGTGATTTGAGAGTATCTGTCTTATCTGTATGCTCGGGTCATCGGTTTTCATTTTCAGACCGTCGATTGTTATATCGTTTCCGACAGCCGTGACCTGCATTTTCGGGTCAAATCCGAGGAAGGTATATCTTCCCCATTTTTCGTCAGCAGATGCGGATTCAAGCATATAGCAGTGGCTGGAGATATTTTTGAGTATGCGCACAGCCTCGATGGGAGTGCATATATCCGACATTATCTCGCAGCTTACAGGGAGTATGTCATATTTTCCGCTTTCTGCGAATGATTTTACATCGGAAAATTCGGGTAAAAATTTCATAAAGCAGTTTCCTTTCATAATTTCTGCAACAAAAAAGTCCCTGACAGAAAATAAAATCTGTCAAGGACGAATAAACCTATCCGTGGTGCCACCTTGATTCATGGAAATTCCATGCACTTTTGCAGGATACTATCATATCCCTGATGTTTAACGCACATCTTAACGTCGCAGAATACTCGGGACAGAAAATCCCTTTGACTGCGCCCTCGGCGGTCCATTTACCGACTTGTTTTTCACCCGATTCTCAGCAGTGCGGGTTCTCTGTGGAAGCATTATCGGTTTTATCTCCGCTTCAGCGGTTTCATTTTCTGATATTATATCACGATAAAATCAATTTGTCAAGGGGAAAATAAAATTTAATATATTTTACTTTTCCTGCACGGGGAAAATGCTTATGACACCTGCATCGTATTTCTGTATTTCTGCGGCATCCTTGCCCGAAACGCCTGCATTTCCGTCAACATCGGCATTTCTGAGGGCTTTGTCGGAGAGGGGATATTTCTCGCCGTTTGCGATATACTGGAGAATTGAAACAGCGTCCGAAATGCTCACCTTGTCATCGAGGTTTGCGTCACCGTATGTAATTTCATCGGGTGTGTCGGTTTCCTTGTAACCGGAATTTTTGATGGTTATTTTATAATCCGAAGTGTTGAAGGTGCTTGCCTGTATATGCATATAATAATTTCCGCTTCCAAGGTCAAGACCCTCTGTGGAGGTAAGCTCCTCATCGCCTTTCATGTAGTAACGCTGCTTGTATGTGCCGCTTTCGTCAATAATTCCAACAACCCAGTAAACCGTGGTTTTTCCGTCGGACGGTCTTTCAAAGTCGATGAATATTGTATCGTCTTTGTCAAGACTGAATTTATAGTAGTCGGTATCGGGGCTTTTTTTCAGGTTTCCGTTCATGGTGCTGTTCATGGGGAAAAGGGTTGCCGTTTCCTTTGTGTTGTTAAGCTCCTTTTCCCAGTCGGAGGCTTTTACATAGCCGAGGTTTATTGTATAATTTTTCGTCAGTGTTGAATTTGGTTTTACTCTTACGAAATAAGTACCCTTTGCAAGACCGATATTTCCCGATGGTGTAATCTCGCTGTCTCCCTTAATCTGGACGGTATAAATGACCTTGTGTTCCTCCGTTGAGTCCATAAGCTCCATTGTGTGGTATGCAACCGAATTGCCGGCAGCATCCGTGAGAAAATCGAGATTTACATATCCGTCATCTTCGAGGGTGAATTTATAATAATCCTTGTCGCTTGAACTCATCAGGCAGCCGCTTATGCTGCTGTTGGGGATTATTTCGTCTGCGGTATCGAAATCATTGTTAAATTCGCTCTCCCATTTTTCGTTCGGTATGAAGTTGAAATTTAATCTGTAATCATCGGAATGCCATACGGAATTGCGGATTTTTGCGTAATATTCGCCCTCGTCAAGACCTATGTCAGCCGAAATATTCGTTTCGCTGCCAGCTTTGAAGGTTGTCTTGTAGAATGAGAAATTGCTTTCGGGGGTTTCAAACAATTCCAAAATCCATTCGCCGCTTTCAGCCTCTGTTTCAAATCCGAAATTCATACAGCCCTTGTCGGCAACGGTGAATTTATACCAGTCCGTGTCGCTGCTTGTGAGGAGATTTCCCGTCATATAGCTGTTAAGCACGGCATCGTCCGCTGTCAGGGCAGAATTGTTCGGTTCGCTTTCACGGTGTTCGTCAGGCTCGAAATTAAGGCTTAATTTATAATCTCCCGTTGAATAGCTTGAATATTTTACCTTTGCATAGTATTCGCCCTTGTCGAGTCCGAGAACCGCCGATGATGTGACTTTGTTCTTTCCGCCGAATTTTGCGGAATAGATATAGCTTGTGCTTTCGGAGGTGTAAATCTCCAGACCCCATTCGGCGGACTCGTTTGTAAAATCCGCATCAAAGCCGAAGCCTGTGCAGCCGTTTTCGTCAATTGTAAACTTATACCAGTCCGTATCATTGTTATTCAGGAGATTTCCGTTTACATAACCGTTCAAGGGGAGCGTGCCTGCCGTTTCCTTTGAATTGTTCGGTTCTGTTTCAAAATTAGGGTCTGCCGTGAAATTAAAATCTATCGAATAATCCACCTGTTCCGCATAAGAGAGTATGTCCGAATAGCCTACTCCTACGTAATATTCTCCCGTGCCGAAGTTTAAGTTTCCTGTTGAAAGGAGATTATCCGCACCCTTTTTAAGGCTCATCGTCTTTGAGAAAACCTTTTCCTCTGCGGAATTATATATCACAAGGAGAATTGTCGAGCTGTTCTGACTTGAAAAATCAACGCTGAAATATCCGTTTTCGTCCACGGTGAATTTATACCAGTTGGGAACACCGACCTTTGAAACGTAATCGGAAACAGTGCTGTTGAGCTGTACCGCATCGGCGGTTTCCATAGTATCGTTATCGGCATATGTTACAAATGCCCCGTGCGGAAATTCTGTGCATGAAAGCACGAGCGAAGCCGCAAGCACGGAGAGGGAACGCTTTAATATATTCTTGTAAGTCATAGCAAACAAATCCTTTCACAATAAATTTTCAATATACATTTTATCATATATGAAAATAAATTTCAATTAATAAAAATACAGGATATTTGTCGGAAAAATATATTTTTTTTGTTTTTTACTCACAAAATCCAAAATTTTTGGTTTGTGTACCGATAAATATAATTTGTTCACGAAATTTTCAGAAAAATATTTTATAACTACTTGAAATATCTTCCGAAATAGTGTAAAATATTATTGTGTATCGCTGTGAATTTCATGCGGCAATACATTCCGAAAGTATTTTTTAACGAAAGGATGTCATAAAAATGGCAGGATTAAACAAAGTAACCGTAGACGACATTAATGTCAAGGGCAGAAAGGTTCTCGTAAGAGTAGACTTCAACGTACCCATGAAAGACGGCACTATCACAAACGATAACCGTATTCAGGCAGCTCTCCCCACTATCAACAAGCTTGTTGAGGGAGGCGCAAAAATCGTTCTCTGTTCACACCTCGGCAAGCCCAAGAACGGCCCGGAGGCTAAATTCTCACTCGCTCCCGCAGCCGCAAGACTCGGCGAACTCGTAAACACTAAGGTAACATTCGCTGCTGATGATACAGTTGTAGGCGAAAACGCTAAAAAGGCTGTAGCCGAAATGAATGACGGCGAAATCGTTGTTCTCGAAAACACACGTTTCCGTGGTGCGGAAGAGACTAAAAACGGCGAGGAATTTTCAAAGGAGCTTGCAGACCTCGTTGACGGCGAAGTATTCGTAATGGACGCTTTCGGCTCTGCTCACAGAGCGCACGCTTCCACAGCAGGCGTTACAAAATTCGTAAAGGAAACCGCTGTAGGCTACCTCATGCAGAAAGAAATCCAGTACCTCGGAAATGCCGTTGAAGTACCCGAAAGACCTTTCGTTGCAATCCTCGGCGGTGCCAAGGTTGCCGATAAGCTCAATGTTATTTCAAACCTCCTCGAAAAGTGCGATACTCTCATCATCGGCGGCGGTATGGCTTATACATTCATCAAGGCACAGGGCGGCTCAATCGGAAAATCTCTCGTTGACGACGAAAAGCTTGATTACTGCAAGGAAATGCTTGCAAAGGCTAAGTCACTCGAAAAGAAAATCCTCCTCCCCGTTGATACTGCAATAGCAGCTTCTTTCCCCGACCCCATTGATGCTGAAATCGCTGTTGAATACGTTGACGCTGACAAAATCCCCGAGGATAAAATGGGTCTTGATATAGGTCCCAAGACAGAGGCTATTTTCGCAGAGGCTGCAAAGAATGCCAAGACTGTTGTTTGGAACGGACCTATGGGCGTGTTCGAGAACCCCGTACTCAGAAAGGGTACTGTTGCTGTTTGTGAGGCTCTTGCAGAGGCTGATGCTACAACTATCATAGGCGGCGGCGACTCGGCTACTGCCGCTATCCAGCTCGGATTTGCGGACAAGATGAGCCACATCTCTACAGGCGGCGGTGCATCTCTCGAATACCTCGAAGGCAAGGTTCTCCCCGGCGTTGCTGCTATCGCTGAAAAGTAATTACCGATTTTATGAATAAGGGCGGATAAGAATATTCGCCCTTGTTTGGATAATTTATATTTCTGATTTTATGATTGCTCTGATATTCTGCATTTTCACGATTGTATTTTTGTTTTTCATATCAGAATTACTTCTCGAAGATGTATTTAAATCATTAATATATTTTATAAAAAAGGACAAATATTACACAAAATTATCTGCCTTTCAGATGTTATGGCATACCCTGCTCGGTGTTTTTTCGGGAATATCGGCATTAACATTTGCTCTGGCTCTGATAGTTATATTTACAAGAGGTGATAATCAATGAAAGACTGTAACTGCACATTCACCAAGGACGTTCAGGCAAGCTCTACTGCTACGTGGCTCTTTGCGGTATGCGCTTTCCTTATAGGACTTATCCTCGGCTCATGCTGTACCTGCTGCAAGAAAAAATGCTGCAAGCCCAAGAGCTGCAAATCCAAAAAGAATGACGACATAACCCCCCTCGAAGTCGAAGATTATTTTGAGGAAGAAGTAGATTTCTGAAAACTTATATCATAAGGAGTTAATTATCATGAACAAGAATTTAAGAAAAGCTGTCATCGCAGGAAACTGGAAGATGAACAAGACAAGACCCGAGGCTAAGGAGCTTCTCGAAGCTATAAAGCCCCTCGTTGCAAATGCGGAGTCTAATGTCGAGGTAATCGCCTGCGTTCCCTTCACGAACCTTGAAACTGCCGTAAACACTACAGCAGGCTCTAACGTTAAAATCGGCGCAGAAAACGTTCATTTTGAGAAAAGCGGTGCATTCACGGGCGAAATTTCTGCCGATATGCTCATCGAAATCGGCGTTGAATACGTTGTAATCGGTCACAGCGAGCGCAGACAGTATTTCGGCGAAACGGACGAAACCGTAAACAAGAGAACTGCTGCTGCTCTGAGCGCAGGTCTTAAGCCTATCGTATGCGTTGGCGAACTCCTCTGGGAGCGTGAGTGCAATATTACCGAGGAGGTTATTGCCCGTCAGATTAAGCTTGACCTCTGGGAAGTTACCGCAGAACAGGTTAAGAATGTAATTATCGCATACGAACCCGTATGGGCTATCGGTACGGGCAAGGTTGCAACTCCCGAACAGGCTCAGGAGGTTTGCGCATTTATCCGTGCGCAGCTTGCTAAGCTTTACGGTCAGGACGTTGCCGATGCCGTTACAATTCAGTACGGCGGTTCTATGAATGCCGCTAACTGTGCAGAGCTTCTTGCACAGCCCGACATTGACGGCGGACTTATCGGCGGCGCATCACTCAAGGCAAACGATTTCAATACAATCGTTCAGGCTGCCGTAAACGGCTGATAATATCCATAAAGCCGATGATATGAAAGATACCGAAAAAATAAAACACAAAGTTTCAGTATGGCGCATTGCAGATATTCTCTTATGCCTTGTCACAATATTTATCAGTGCATCATTTTCGCTTTCCGCTTATATCACTGTATTTTCTCATCTTTGGATACTTGGTCATTTTATGCTTTTTCTGTGTATATTCTGCAAAAAATTTTACTATACTGACGTTCCGCACAATAAGACAGAAAAGAGTATAACAAGCACAATTCGCATAGTTTTATATACTGCTGTCATTATTATTATGGCTGTGCCTTTCACGATGCACAAATCGTGGAAATGGTATTATCCTGTACAGAGGGCTTTTTACCTTACGGGCTACAGCAAGCCGTGCAGACTTGAATATTTTCTTCCCGAGCATATCCCCGATAATGCCGACGGCTATGAAGTACATTTCATTCCGAAAGTTTTACAGGGAAGCGCAGGAGTTCATATAAAGTTCTTTACGGATAAGGCGGCAATTGAAGAATTGCGCAGACGTGCCGCCGATAATAATGCGGAATATCTTGACATCAGTGCATATTACCTTGACTACAAAAAGTATGAAAACAATCAGGTATCTGATGATTATATGAATAAATATCCCTCCGGCTGCCTCAGATTTTTAAACGTCATTTTGCAGGACAATGCCTCGCCCGACGGGGCTGAGGCTTATACCTTCGGCGGAGGTTGTTACATATTAAATGAAAATACAGGCTATGTGCGTATATATTGGTAGATTTATAACCATCGGCTTTGTTTATACATTAAAATTCCCTCGCCTCGGCGGGGGAAAAAATTAAAATCAAAAAAATAAGACTAAGGAGAATAAATATGTCAAAAAAACCTGTGGCACTTATAATAATGGACGGCTTCGGCTATAATCCCGATACCTACGGCAATGCTATCGCCGCCGCAAATAAGCCCAATTTAGACAAATATATGCAGACCTGTCCCCATAATATAATCGGCGCAAGCGGTCTTGATGTAGGACTTCCGGACGGACAAATGGGTAATTCCGAGGTAGGTCATACAAATATCGGAGCAGGACGCATAGTTTATCAGATGCTCGTTAAAATATCAAAGGATATTAAGGACGGTACTTTCGAGAAGAATAAAGCCGTTCTTGCCGCTATGGAAAACTGTAAAAATAAAAATTCATCACTTCACCTCATGGGACTGCTCTCTCCCGGCGGTGTTCACAGTCATATGGAACACCTTTTCGGAATAGTCGAAATGGCTAAGAAAAACGGTCTTGACAAGGTGTATATTCATGCTTTCCTTGATGGCAGAGATGTTCCACCCTCGTCCGCCGCAGAATATATGGCGCAGACCGTTGAGGAATTAAATAAAATCGGCATAGGAAAAATCGCCACAATTTCGGGACGTTTCTATGCTATGGACAGAGACAATGCATGGGACAGAGTTGAAAAGGCTTATGCGGCTCTTGTATACGGTGAGGGAGTTCAGGAAAGCGACCCCGTACAGGCTGTAAAAAATTCCTATGCGAATGAAATCACGGACGAATTTATGCTCCCGACAGTTATCGAGGGCGGCGCAAAAATTCAGCCTGACGACAGCATTATCTTCTTCAATTTCCGCCCCGACCGTGCAAGACAGATAACCCGTGCATTTGTTGACCCCGAATTTACGGGATTTGAAAGAAAGAATGGCTTCTTCCCCGTTCATTTCGTATGCATGGCGCAGTATGATGCTACAATGCCCAATGTATCCGTTGCATATCCCCCCGAACAGCTTGTAATGACTATGGGCGAATACCTCTCAAAGCTCGGTAAGACACAGCTTAGAATTGCAGAAACTCAGAAATATGCTCATGTTACGTTCTTCTTCAACGGCGGCGAGGAGAAACAGTTCGAGGGAGAGGACAGAATACTTATCAAATCCCCCGATGTTCCCACATTCGATTTAAAGCCCGAAATGAGCGCGTATGAAGTATGTGATGCAGTAGTCGAGGCTATCAATTCCGACAAATATGATGTTATAATTTTAAACTATGCAAACTGCGACATGGTTGGTCATACGGGTATTTTTGATGCGGCTGTAAAGGCTGTCGAAGCTACTGATACCTGTGTCGGACGTATGGTTGACGCAATACTTGCAAAGGGCGGTGCGGCTCTGATTACCGCAGACCATGGAAACGCAGACAAGATGATGGAGCCTGACGGAAGTCCTTTCACAGCTCATACGACAAATCCCGTTCCGCTTATTGCAGTAGGTGTCGAGGGAGAAATAATCAGCGGCGGCGTGCTTGCTGACCTTGCCCCCACAATGCTTGATATAATGGGAGTTCCCCAGCCCGAAGAGATGACGGGAAAGAGCCTTTTGAAGAGATAAAAATTTTATGGCAGTAAGACCTGCATATTTTATTGAAAATAATAAAGCAGTCCGCAGGGATTTTGAATTTCAGTGGTTTCCGGGATTTGCGTTATCGCAGAAGCAGAAATCAATCTGCGCACTTCATTCCGCTGTAAAATCCGCCGATGTAAATGCCGCTCCGCTTGAAATAAGCACTAAAGGCACTGACCCTCTTGGAGTTAAGATGAGTGCATTTAATCTGAAACTCGGCGGATATACCCTCGAAAATATATTTCAGAGTTCAAAAATATTTGAAAACGGCGGAGCGTACAGGGATTTGCTGACGGTTTCCCCGAAAGATGCCAAAAGGGACGAAAGACTGAAATCATCGGGCAGACTTATCCGTTTTAATTACGATAACTGTGATTTTCCCATTGAGCCGAAAACAGTCTTTTATGATTATATCTATATCATGGCTGCGGCGGAGTCACTCACGGCGGACAAAATACAATTAATTAAAAATTACAATTATTTCACCGATATTGAGTTCAATCCACAGAAAAGCATAAATACCCAGGCAAAATCTGCGGCGATTATAAGGCTTATGCTTAATATTTACAGCGAGCTGCCGCAGTTGAATGCAGAGGAATTTATAAAATTCCACAGAGCCTTTGTCAATGCCTAAAACAAATGCTGGCGGTTTCCCGTCAGCATTTGTTATTATAAGGAGGAGTATTGGTTTTCATTCTATGGTAAATTCAACGAAATATTTTTCGCCGCTGATGTCTTTTGTAATTCTGTATTCTCCCGAATCAAGGGGAGTTACAAAATGTGCCGTGAATGTGTCACTGCCATAGGGCTGTATTACGCCCGCAAGCGCATTGAAATACTGGTCATGATTTATAACCGTCCATTCGCCGTCAATATTTTTTTCAAGCGTAAATCCCATATCATAGGTTATCTCGGAATCCGTATTGTTCTTTATGGTAAGCTTTGCGCTTTCGCTTTCAGGTTCGCCGTCCAAGAACAAGGCAGCACCTTTTGAATATACATAGTGGTCACTGTCAAGCTTGTATTTGCTGTCCTCGAATTTCAGGTTCATGATGTAGTATTGGTAATCGTCAAGCTTGTATCTTGCCTCCACGATACCGCCGCCTATGTCACTCATTTCAAAGGGGTTTATGATTTTGGGGTCTGCAAATGATACAGTCCTTGCGATATTCTCGTAGATATGACCTTTGTCCTCGATAAACAGGTCATAATGAATATCTGACTTTTCATTCGGGATAAGATTTGCATTGCGCATATATTCATCTGTGAATATATCGTCAAAATCCGCCATTATCTCGTCAATGCTGCTGTACCTGCTGCCCGTGTATCTCAAATATTTCGCATGGGTATAGGGTTCGATTTCGTATTCAACAAAGTCTGTTTCATCGAGATTGTCCTCTATTTCGTGGCATATCTCATTCTGTTTATTTATAATCTCTCTTGCTCTTTCATAATCAAATGCTCTGTCGTAGTCAAATCTTACGTCCTCGGATTTGATTATATCATCTTTGATTTCTTTGGGGATTTCTTCTGATTCCTGTTCCGCCATATCTGAACCTTCATTAATGGTTAAGTCGATTATTCTCCAGCCGTTGTCCGTTTTGATTGCCTTAATGTAATACACAGTCTCCAAAGTCTCGCCGTCTTTGGTTGTTGTGATTACGGTTTTCTCTATATTCTTTGTGTAGCCGTCATCTGAAATCATTTCAAACGGCACTGAGTCAAAGTCATAATCATAAGGCTCATGACCGATTGAATTTGTGTAAATCATACCGTTATAGCTTATGATACAGGGCATGAAATAATTCTCCCCGAAAAATTCCTCGGCGTTGATTGTTTCTTCCTGTGAAAAATTGCTCTTATCGCCAATGAAAGGCATTAAATTCTCATAATATTCTTCTGTGAATATGTCAAGTGCATGATTTTTCAAATCGTCAATTGATTTGAAATCCTTAATCGGATAAAAAACCTCGGGTGCATAGGCTGAAACATCATCTTCTTCACTGTTCACGATATGGAAGGATATTGAGTTTTCGTCATATGTTTCAAGAGTGTAATTCTGAACAAACAGAATGGCACTCCTGATAAGCTCCTCCGCATTTTTAAAGGGTCTGTCGGAAACTGTGCTTATGTCCTCGTCATGGGCATTATCAACACGCCAGCCGTTTTCTGTATTTACAAGTACAAAATGGTACTCCGACTCACTTTCGTTGCCGTAATAGTCATAATCTATGACTATTTTCTTTACTTTAATTCTGTCGCCGTTGTTTTCGATTATTTCAACGGGGATTGCGTCAAAATTAAAGCTTTGTCTTTCTTCGGTGTTGTAGTTTGTGTAAAGCCTGCCGTTGTAGCTTATTATGGACGGAACGTAAAGTCTTCCGCCAAAAAATTCCTCGCTTGTGATTTTTTCGTCCAAAGGAATATCGCTCTTGTCGCCCAGATAATTCACGACAGAGTTTTCATAGTAGCTTTCCGTCATAAATTCAAGAGCATGGTTTTTCAATTCCTCTATTGTCCTAAAATTGTCCACAAGATAGAAAACATTCGGTTCAAAATCGGTATCGTCCTCATTCACGATATTGAAAGATACAGGATTTGCGTCAATTATGACAGGATTATAGAGTGTATATTCAAACAAGACTGCATTTTCAACAACATTCTCAATCTCCTGCAAAAAGGCATCATCTTCTGTTTCGTTTGCGCTTTCGGACAAATCCTCGTTCATATCTTCAACGATTGTCAATGTTTCGGGTGGAGCTGTCTGTCTTACCTTCATATAGACAGCCGTTCCCATGCCGCATATGACCGCAAGAGCCGCAGCCATACCGACAAGTCTGTTTATTACGGGCTTTTTGTAGGGTTCAACGCCGCTGACCTGTTCGCCCGTGATGTTGTCGGAGTTATATTTCTCCTCGCTTTTAGCGAATATCCTGTCCTTGTCCTCATCGCTGAGTACGGGGAAATCCTCAGATATTCTGCTCATGATTTCATCATTGTCTTTCATAAAATCACTCCTTATTTAAAGTCGTCAATTTTTGCCATTTAAACCTTGACTATTCACTCACTTTATTACATTACGTTCGTTCATACGTCAAGGGCAAAAATTTCCTCCTGATTTAAAATTGAAGCAAGTCAATTTAATTATGAATTATGAATTATGCATTATGGTTTATTCCTGCCTGAATTAATAATTCTTTCAGCTTTTGCCTTGCACGTATGCTTCTCTTATGTACGGTGTTTTCTTTCATGGAAACGGAATTTCCTATTTCCTTAGCCGTCCTGCCGTAGAAATACTGCTGAAGAATTATGCTTGCATCAGGTTCGCCGAGTTTTTTGATATTTTCGTAGATTATTCGGTTTATGTCCTTCTGCTCCGTATCTGCGGCAATATCCGAAATATCGGGAATATTTGCGAAAATATCATCGGATACGCTTGCCGTTTTTGCGGAAAGCTTTCTGTGATAGTCGATAGCCGTGCGTTTTGCTATCGTTCCGATAATCCCCCTCAAATCGCCCTCATGAATATCCTTTTCGCATAGTCTGAATATCTCCGCAAAAACATCGCTGACACATTCCTCAATATCCTCACGGACAGCGCAGCTTTTCAGTTTCCCCGAAACTATGGCATAAACGTAATTGCAGTATTCATCAAACAATGCACGGTGAAGATTAGCCTTTGAAGTTACTGCAAGCCTTTTCATCTCGTCCGCAGTCATGCTTTCACCCCCATTCACTATATACACTCGAAATAACATCATAAAACCTGACAGATTATAAAAATTTTTATTGTCCGACATTTACAAAAAATTATAAAAGAGCGTTTTTAAATAACACACAAAAATTTTTATATTGTTCTTTGTTTCCCCCCGCCGCCGGCGGGGGAAACATGGCTTTTTATTCTACTTTAAATATGCTCAATCATAGAAAAACTTATAATATCACATAAAAATTTTTTATTTATCATTGAAAATACACAAAATATATGTTATAATGTATACGGAAAATTATTACAGGCGGTGATTATGATGTTTTCCGATATTTTTAAAAATCTTTTTGACGAAAAAAAATCCGTCGGAAGAAAGGGCGAAAGGCTCACGGGCGATATTCTGAAAAGCTCCGATATTTCGGGCAGAATACTCAAAAATCTCTATGTTCCGACCAATAACGGCGAAACCTCCGAAATAGACATGATTTATATAACAAGAAAGGGCATTTTAGTCATAGAGAGCAAAAACTATTCGGGCAGCGTTTCGGGAAAAATACAAGATACCCTCTGGGTTCAGAAATTCCCCAACGGTACGGAAAATACATTCTATAACCCCGTCATGCAGAACGCAGCACATATAAAATATCTTGAGGATTTCCTCAAATACGAAATACCCATGTTTTCATTTATAGTCTTTTCGGATAAGTGCAGCCTTAAAAAATTCCGCCCCTCAAAAAGTACCTTTATTGTAAAGCGTGACGGGCTTACGGCGGCTATGGATAATGTAATGCGGAATAATGAAGATTTTATTTCGGACAGCGAGATAAATTCAATCTTTTCACAGCTTAAACCTCTCACAAAGGTTAAAAAATCCGTCAAAAAGGCTCATGTTGAAAATATAAACAGAAAATACAATTCCGACAGCCCTGAATGTCCTCTCTGCGGCTCTAAGCTTGTACTGCGCACCGCATCAAAGGGAAGTCATAAGGGCGAAAAATTCTACGGCTGCTCCGCCTATCCGAAATGCAGATATATAACCGAGGTGATAAAATGAACGGCATATACGGAGAATACAAGCCTGTTCTTGAAGAAATAAAAAACGATTTCCAACGCCGTATCGAAGAATATACAGAACAGGAATACCAAAAATCAGGAATAAAAATCTATGAACATCTCATATCAAGAGTTAAATCCGAGGAAAGCATGAGCGAAAAATGCAGAAGAAAAAATCTCCCCGAAACTCCTGATTCCGCACTCATGGAAATGCATGACAGCATAGGTCTGCGCATAGTATGCTCATTCATAGAGGATATTTATACGAATATACGATACATAAAGTCTTTTCCCGATTGCAGAATTGTTGACGAAAAGGACTATATCCGCCACGCAAAGCCCAACGGCTACAGAAGCTATCACATGATACTTGAAGTGCAGTACCCCTATGCAGATTTATGCGGAAACAATCCCGGAAAATATTACGTTGAAATACAGCTTCGCACAATTGCAATGGACTCGTGGGCGGCTCTCGAACATAAACTCAAATATAAGAAAAATGTCGCAAATCAGGAGCTTATCATTGCCGAACTGAAACGCTGTGCCGATGAAATGGCTTCGTGCGATGTCTCCATGCAGACCATAAGAGACCTGATTACAGGAACGGAGGAATAATATGAGAATACTTCTTGCAGAGGACGAAAAAGACCTCTCCCGCGCGCTCAAAGCAATACTTGAACATTCAAAATATGCAGTCGATGCCGTCTATGACGGTCAGGAGGCTGTCAAATATGCATCAGAAAATGCATACGATGCAATGATACTCGATATAATGATGCCAAGGCTTGACGGAGTAAGCGCACTGAAACAAATCAGGGCATCAGGCAATTATACACCTGCACTTTTCCTCACCGCAAAGGCTGAAATTGATGACAGGATAGCAGGTCTTGACGCAGGTGCGGACGATTACCTCACAAAGCCCTTTGCAATGGGCGAACTGCTCGCCCGTGTGCGCTCCATGACAAGACGTGCCGGGACTTATACCGTCAAAAAGCTTAAAATCGGCTCTGTCGCACTCGACACCTCCGAGCAGGAGCTTTCGTGCGAAAACAGCATAAGACTTGCAAGCAAGGAAACCAAGCTTATGGAATACTTCATGACCAATGCGGGAAAGCCCCTCTCCACGGACGAAATTTTCAATCATGTCTGGGCGGAGGACGAACAGGCAGACCCGAAAATAGTTTTCATGTACATAAGCTTTTTAAGGAGCAAGATACGTGCGGTGAACGGTGATATAGAAATATCGGGCAGCGAGGGCGAAACCTATGTGCTGCGCTCCGTATCGGGCGGTGATGTGAATTGATAAGAAGATTAAGGATAAAATTCATATTCATAGCTTCATGCGCTATCGTTATCATACTGCTGATAGTGCTTGCAAGCATAAATTTCGTGAGCTGCTATTCAAATTTTTCCGAGGTAGTTTCTATTCTTACATACATATCCGAACACAACGGCAGGCTCAATATCGACTATCAGAAAAGGGACAACCTCAATCTCGATTTCTATGTAACGCAGGAAATGCCCTATGAGATAAGATATTTCACCGTTATAGCCAATTCGGACAACGCTGTCATATACAGGGATTTTTCGCATATTGCCTCCGTATCCGAAAGCGACACGGAAAAAATATATCAGCTTGCATCAAGAGGCAAATCGGGCAGGGGAAGAATTAACACGGGCGAAAACAGCCTTTTTTACCTTGCAAAGAGTGTTTCGGGCAGCGAACTCATGAACGAATATCAGCAGGAATATGATGACGAGCTTTTCAGCGGCGGCGAAACATACAGTCTTGTCGTGTTCATGGATATATCAAACCGTATGTACAGGATAGAAAATATGCTTTTCATATCCGTTGTGACGGGGCTTGCCTGTCTTGTTCTTTTCATACTCATAATATCAGCATTGTCGCAGAGGGTCATAAGCCCCGTTATAGAAAGCTACGACAAGCAGAAGCAGTTCATAACCAATGCAGGTCACGAGCTTAAAACTCCCCTTGCCATAATCTCCGCAAATACGGAGGTAATGGAGGCTATGGACGGAAAGAACGAATGGACACAGAGTACTCTCAATCAGGTCAAGCGGCTTTCGGGTCTTGTCAATGAACTGATAACCCTTGCAAGACTTGAAGAAAACCCCGAAAACGAAAAAATCGTCTACGAGTCCTTTGATTTATCCAAAAAAATCAGCGAGCTGGTGAGCGATTTCAAGCCCGTTATCGAACAGCAGAACAAATCCGTAAAATCCGACATAATAGGCGGAATAAAAATGAAAGGCAACGAAAAATCAATTCATGAGCTTATATCTATTCTCCTCGACAATGCCGCAAAATACTGCGATGAAAACGGATGCGTCAAGGTCGGTCTTACGTTTTTCAAGAGAAATATAGTATTCACCGTTGCGAATACATACAAAGAGGGAAAGAATGTCGATACAAGACGTTTCTTTGAACGCTTCTACAGGGGCGACTCCTCACACAATCAGGAAAAGGCAGGCTACGGAATAGGGCTTTCAATGGCGGAAAGCATTGTCAAGCTTCACAAGGGCAAAATAGCCGCAGAATATTCGGGCGATGACATATCCTTCAAGGTTACGCTCCCCATGTAAAAAAGGCTGCATCTGTGCAGCCTTTTATTTATTCTGTTTCCGCAGGTTCTTCGGTCAATTCCTCGGTTAATTCTTCGGTCAGCTCTTCGCTTTCTTCGGGAGCAGGATTTTCAGCCGAAAGTGCGGATATTGATTTCTTTACGGTCAGTATTCTCCTTATGCTGTCATTTATTCTCTCCTCAGAAATTTCGCCGCTTTCAACGGCTTTTTCGAGAGAGGTAACAGCATCCACTATATCATACGGCATGAGTATCATATCAACGCCGGCCTCGACTGCCATCACTGCGGAGTCGCCCGACGATAGGGAATTTATTACAGCACCCATCGAATGTGAGTCCGTTATTATTATGCCTTCATATCCAAGCTTTCCTCTGAGCCAGTCCGTGACCACAACGGGGGATAAATCGCTCTGGAGGTTTTCGCCCGATGCGGAGGTCGTCTGGTGTCCCACCATGACAAATTCCGTGCCTGCGTCAATTCCGCCCTGAAAGGCTTTAAACTCCGTTTCTTCAAGCTCTTCGAGAGTTCTCTCGATGTATACCGTATCATTATGTGTATTTCCGTCTCCTGCTCCGAGTCCGGGGAAGTGTTTCAGTGTCGTGCATACTCCGCACGAATGAAGTCCGTCTATGACAGCAGCACTCATATCTGCGACTATCTGCGGGTCGGAGCTGAATATCCTTGAGCCGAGTTCATTCTGCGGATTTATATTAACGTCCGCAACGGGGGCAAAATCGAGGTTAAAGCCGTATTTAACGAGTTCGTTTCCTATGGTCTGTCCTGCGGCATAAGCCTCATCATAGCTGTTCGCATCGCCGTAATAGAACATGGGGTTCACGGGTTCTGTGCCGAGCTTTTGCTGAAGTCTTGCAATCTCTCCGCCCTCCTCGTCAACACCCATGAATATATCAATGCCGCTTTCAGCCGTCATAGCGTGCAGGTCGGAGACAAATTCCGAAAGCTGCCGGGAATTTTCTATATTCTGGTCGAATAATATCAGTCCGCCCACGGGAAAGGCATCGTAGCAAACCGTTGTAAAATCGTCCCATTCGGTCTGGAAATCGTAGCCCGTGAGAGTTTCGGGAGTGGTTATTATCATCTGACAGATTTTTTCGTGCAGGCTCATCGAGGATATTATATTTTCGATGTCGGCTGAAGAAGAATTGTCTGTATTGTCTGTTTCGTCGGACTGTACGTTTTCGTCATCTTCGGGGGGAGTATCCTCTGCCTCCTGAGCCGTATCCGTGGGCTGTACGGCATCGTTTTCCGACAGGCTGTCTGCCGACTTGACACACGAAGAAAGAGCCACTGCTATTATCAGCGAAAGCGGCAACAATAATTTTTTCATTTCTTAATCCTCCCGATTGATTTTGTATGTCTTTTTATAAATCTGAAAGTCTCTTCCTCACCCTTTTCGGCGAGAAGTCTCAGAAGAAATTCCAGCTTTGCGGCGGTTTTCTTTTCGATATTTCTGACAGACTTTCCCTTCAGAAAGTATTCAAGGGGCATTGAATTGTTATATTTTTCGCCGTTGTATATTTTTGATGCGGCAACACGGTCGCAGAACATCTCGAAGATAAATTCATCGGGCATGGGAACGGGTTCAAGCCTTTTTGTGACTGTGCTGTAGTCCGTCCAGTATTCAAAATGGTGCTTGTTTCTGCCCTTGTGGTGAATCCATGCCTTTGAATATCCCATGACCTCACGTTCGAGTTCGTTCGGGCTTCTGCTGCCCTGAAAATATCTGACACCGGGTATAAATTCTGTCGGCGAAAATTTTGAAAGGTCATGTGTAAGTCCTCTCATGAATATGCCTGCCTTGAAACAATGCTTCATAACCATATGTCTGTGCCTGATAACGGTAGACAGATGCCCTGTAAAATTATGTAAATTCATAAATTACTCCTTACAGCCGCCATGTATATTCAGAACGCTGTCTTTTACGATAAGCTTTCCGCTTATAATTTTTCTTCCCTCACGGTAGGATGGGTCGCATATTTTTCTGGTCATTATCTCGACAGCGGCGCAGGCCATGCGGTCGAGGTCAACCTCAACGGTAGTTATTTCGGGTATGCATATGCTCGAAACGGTGTAATTGTCATATCCCACGACGGAAATATCCTCGGGAACACGCACACCCTTTGACTTGAGGGCTGCAATCACACGGAATGCAGTTTCATCGCTGTTGCATACGAAAGCGGTGGGCATATCATCGGGGAAGATTATCCTTGTGTATAATATTCCCTTTTCGTCCCTGTCATTTATAGTCCATTCCTTTCTGTATTCGAGGTTATTTTCCATAAGGCATTTGATATATCCGAGAAATCTGTCGTTTATGCTGCTTGTGGCATTGACCTTTCCGAAGAAGCCGATTTTTCTGTGACCCATTTCGACGAGATAATCGGTTATGATGTATCCGCCGTGGTAGCTGTCGGAATTTACGGAATCGACATTGAACCTTGTGTCATAGAAATCAACGAACAGCAGAGGGATATTTATTCTGCTCAGTTTTTCGAGATAATTTCTTGAAAGCTGACCGATTACAATAAGACCGTCAGCCTTATTTTCGGTTATTATATTGGGCATAACGGCATTTTGTTCATTTTCCGAGGAAATACACTCATAGACGGTAAATGCATTGGCGGAAGAAAGCCTGTTTGATATATTTGCGGTAAGCTCCCAGTAGAATGTACCTTTTCCGCCGACATATCTTTCAGAGGTTATCAGACCGACAGTTTTCACCGTTTTCAATGCAGAGACTTTTCTTTTTGAGTTTCTGGCAGCCGAGGGGATATATCCGAGTTCCTCGGCGGTATCGCATATTTTTTTTCTTAGCTGAAGGCTTACACCGTCTCTTCCTGCGAGAGCATTGGAGACTGTAACGACGCTGACACCGAGCTTATTGGCAATATCAAGCATTTTAACTCCGCTTTTCATTATTTCACCCCCGTGTCTGATTTAATTCAATTATATCACAGATTAAGGAGAAAATAAAGCGTTTTCACTTAATTTTGTCTGATACGATAATATCCACATTCTTTTTTGTCAGCATTACACAATTTTTTACTATAAGCAAATATTTTAAAATAATGCACAAAAATTTTTATATTTTGCCTGTATTCTCTCCTCCGCAGACGGGGGACACAAAATAAAAAATAACCCGAATGCTTTTGTTTGACAGACAAATTTCGGTATTTCACTTGATTTTCAGGAAAATATATGCTATAATACAGACAGGTGATTTTATGGAGAATTATAAAATTATTTTACAAAAGCTTGCCGATGCAGGTTATCAGGCATTTCTTGTGGGCGGCTGTGTAAGGGACAAAATTCTTGGGCGTGAGGTTCACGACTATGATATAACCACCGATGCGCTTCCGGAACAGATAATTGAAGTATTCAGCGGTTTCAGGACTGTTCCCACGGGCATTAAGCACGGTACTGTTACGGTAATTGCCGAAGGTCAGCCCTTTGAGGTGACTACTTTCAGAATTGACGGGAAATATTCCGACTCACGCAGACCTGACAGCGTTTCGTTTACGGGAAATCTCATTGACGACCTTGCAAGGCGTGATTTTACCATGAATGCCGTGGCTATGGATATTGACGGGAAAATATACGACCCTTTCGGCGGACGTGAGGATATTGAAAATAAAATAATAAAATGCGTGGGAGAGCCTGCCCTGCGCTTCAATGAGGACGCATTGAGAATACTCCGTGCAGTGCGTTTTTCCTCCGTTCTCGGCTTCGGGATAGAGGAGAATACATCATCTGCCCTCATGAAACTTAGAGGAAAGCTTGACGGCATATCTCGTGAGAGAATAAGAGAAGAACTCGACAAGCTGATATGCGGTGAAAATCTTATCCCTGTCATGCTCGGATACAGGGAGATAATCGCACAGATAATCCCCGAAATGCGGGCTTGCTTTGACTTTGACCAGAGATCGCATTTCCATATGTACAATGTATATGAGCATATCGTCAGGAGTATGAACTCTGCGCCGAAAAATTCGCCGTTTCTTCGGAGGGTTATGCTTTTTCACGATATAGGCAAGCCCCCGAAATTTACCGTTGACGAAAATGGCGAGGGACATTTCAAGGGTCATGCAGGGCTTAGTGCGGATATGTGCCGTGAGATTATGAAAAATCTGCGCTATGACAATAATTCAATTGAGCGAACCTGTCTGCTTATCGCTCATCACAGCGATAAAATTCACAATGATGTGCAGATTAAAAGGCTTGTCTCACAGATTGGAGAGGGAAATTTTTTCCTGCTCATGCAGATTAAAAGATTTGATAATTACGGCAAACGCCCCTTTGTGCTTAAAGAATTTGAAGAATTTGAAAGACACGAAAATGCACTGAGGGAATTTATACGCAATAACGAGTGTATGCATATATCACAGCTTGAGATAAACGGAAATGATTTGAAAAACCTCGGTTTCAGCGGCAGAGCCGTGGGGGATATGCTCGGCGAACTCCTCGACAATATCATCGAGGGCAGGCTTGAAAACCAACGTGATTTATTGCTTGAATATGCATCAAGAGGAAATTTGCGCCCTTGCGCTGAAAGTGAACGTAACGCAGTGAAGTGAACGGAGGCGCAAGCCTTAAAAGGCGCAAATTGACGATTTTAAATAAGGTGAGATTATGAAAGGCTATATTCATTCAACAGAAAGCTTCGGAACGGTTGACGGTCCGGGTGTGAGATATGTTGTGTTCTTTCAGGGCTGTCCCATGAGGTGCAAATACTGCCACAACCCCGATACATGGGATTTTTCGGGCGGAAAGGAAGTCACCGCACAGGAGCTTTTAAAGGAATACAATTCGTATAAGGAGTTTCTCAAATCGGGGGGAATTACCGCAACGGGCGGAGAGCCTCTTGCACAGGCGGAATTTCTTGCGGAATTTTTCGCCCTTGCAAAATCGGATAATATACATACCTGTCTCGATACTTCGGGGGCTGTCTATAATCCGCAGAGCCGTGAAAAAATTGATAAAGTCCTGAAATATACCGACCTCGTTATGCTGGATATAAAGCATATATTCAACGAGGGGCATAAAAAGCTGACGGGTATGGAGAATACGAATATTCTCGAATTTGCAAAGCATATCAGTGAGCTTGGGATTGATATATGGGTTCGCCATGTTGTCGTTCCCGGTATTACCGACAGGGAAGAGGAGCTTTTCGCCCTCGGAAGATTTATAGCAGGGCTGAAAACTCTCAGAGCCATTGATGTTCTGCCGTATCATGATATGGCAAAGCCGAAATATGAAAACCTCGGCATTGAATACCCTCTCCCCGACACTCCGCCACTCCCGAAAGAAAGGGCGGTATGGGCTAAGGATATTATAATAAAGGGCATAAAAGCCGAACTGAAAGGAAGATAATTATGAAAACCATTGCAATAATAGGCGCAATGCCGTCAGAGCTTGCGGATATAAGAAATTTTCTCAAAGAACCGGAAATTAAGAATATATCGGGCTTTGACTTTTACATCAACGAATATAAGGGAAATAAAATAATCAACGTCTGCTGCGGTATCGCAAAGGTCAATGCTGCGGTATGCACACAGGTTTTAATTGACAATTTCAAGCCCGGCTGCGTTATAAATGCAGGAATAGCAGGCGGCATGAACAAAGACGTTAAGGTCTGCGATATAGTAATCTCAACGGAAGTACTTCCGCATGACCTCGACCAGCATTTTCTGAATGACTATCCGCCTTACTGCGGAATATTCAGAGCCGATGAAAATTTAATCTCCGCCGCAGAAAAAATATGCGCAGAATTTGGCATAAAAAGCTTCCGTGGAAGAATAGTTTCCGGCGAGGCTTTCGTTACAAGCAGCGAACTCAAAGAAAAAATCATGATGAGCTTCAATCCCTATGCGGTTGATATGGAAAGTGCTGCCGTGGGTCACTGCTGTTTCCTGAATAAAATGCCGTTCGTGAGCGTGCGCTGCATATCCGACAATGCCGATGATGAGGGTGCTATGTCGTTTGAAGAATTTGAAAAAATTGCCGCAAAGCGTGTCGCAGAAACAGTACTGCGAATGACCGAAATAATATAAAAATCCCCGTCCGAAAGGACGGGAATTTTTATGCGGTCAGGAGACCCTGAAGCTGTCAACGTCTATAATTTTTCCCGAAGGATTGCCCCTTCCGCCGCTGAAAAGATTGAATACGCCCATTGCAATAAGCGCAAGACCGATTATCATTCTCATTGTATTTGTGACATTTACGTTGTAGAAAATAAGTATTCCGCCGATTATGAGGAGTACTATTCCAGTTATGAGACTGCGTGTGTCCTTTCCGTTTGATATCGCTCCGAATATCCTGTCAATTCCCGAAAAGCCTATGATTATTCCTGCGATAAGAGGTATGCCCGTGTAAACAAATGACGGGAGGGCGTTTATTATTATGCCGATGAATATTCCGATGATGTTGTTTGCCGTTGAGGATATGCTGCCGCCCGAAATAAGCTTCATCACGATGAGGACTATGTTCACAACAATGAGAAGTCCGCCGACGATGTAGAAAAGCCTGTTGATAACGGCGGGGAAGAATGCTATGAGCAGTCCTGATATTATCATGACGGCGGCTTTTCCGATTTTGTCTCTGTTAATTTTTGTCATAGAAATACCTCCTTTAAATAAGTGCCTTGATGTATTTTATTACTATTTTATTCAAGCCTGATGATTTTTCGTATAATTTTTCTGAAAGACCGCCGACAAATTCAAATTGTTTCTGCAATTCTTCATCTGTCGGTTCGTGCGGGCTGAAATGCGAATGCAGTGCGCAGCCGACAAACTGCTCAAATGCGCCCTTTTCAAAGTATTCTCCGCCGAGCTTTTCCTCTGCGGCTTCTGCGTATTCGGTATATCTCATCTGTTCTCTTGAAATGCCAAGCTCCTTTATAAGCTTTTCTGCATATTCATACATATAAGCCATTCTTGCGGAATGCGAACCCCCCGTGAAATGTCTGTCCCTCAGCTGCATCATGAGTATTCTTCTGAGCCAGACGAGGAGCAGGAAAAGAGCGGTTACAAATACTGCTGATATGATATTTTTAACCCTCTGCGGAATATGCGGTATCTGCGGAGTGCCTTCAATATTCTGCTGCTGTGTTTCGGTCTGCGGAATTTCTGCGGCGGCGGTTGTGGTTGAGGGACTGCTTTGCTGATTTTTTGAAGTCGTGGGAGTTTTCTGCTCAGTGGTATTCTCCTGTGCGGCGGTTGTGACGGAATTGGTACTCTCCTGCTGTGCCTCCGTTGTGGGAGTGGTATCAATAGTCTGCTGTGAATATCCTGCGGTAAATTCAAAAGGCAGCCAGCCGTAGCCGTCAAGGTAAATTTCAGCCCATGCATGACTTCTGTTGTCCTTTAATTCGATAGTGTAAGAGCCGTCATTGTTTTTGTTGGCATTGCCGAAATCATCGCCGACAATTATATATCCCGATGCATATCTTGCCGGTATTCCGGCCATTCTTGCAAGCATTACACCTGCTGTCGCATAGTGTGTACAGTAGCCCTTTTTATTTTCGAGGAGAAAATAATTCACAAAGTCACGGTTTTTTGGTGTGCGCCCCGGGTCGAGGGAATATTCGACATTCCTTACCATTTTATCTCTTATCTGTTCGAGTGTGGCAAGCTTTTCGTAGGCGGTCTGAGCATATGCGGCATTTTCGATTACATCATAATATTCGTTCCTGACCTCGGACATATTTGAATTTTCGGGGACTTTGAGGTAATTTTGATAGACGAAATTATTATATTCCGTTTGCAGGAGCTGTGTCATGATATAGTTCGGATTGGAACTCATGTCTGTATGGGACGGCACTTCCGAGTCAACGAAAAATCCGCCGTCATAGCCGAGCAGGTCATGCTCCGAGCAGTATTGTTCTATTCTGTCCGCCCAATGTTCGCTGTTGTCGAGCAGATAGGGATAATATATATTTCTTATCGGATAGTACAGCAGGGAGGATATTTCGGAGATGTCCGAACGGCTGAATGTATAGGAATAGGATTTTTTACTCTCCTGTTCAAGCGAAATATTGCCTGAATTTTCACGGATAATACCGTCAGTATTGATTATTCCGTAGGGAGAGACAACTTTATTTCCTTTCAGATTTGACTTTATGTCTATTCGGTATCTGTTGTCGTTGTCCATTAAGATATTGAAAACGGACGGAAAATCCTGCGGATATATATTATAATCCTCAAAATTGCCGAATATGCTGTTTTTGTATATATCCGACGTAAAGTCGAACCATTCGTTGTCCGCATAGTCCGAGCAGGTGTATTCTTTGAGATATACAGCCCCCTCATATTTATGGTCGAACGAAACAACAACGTCCGTGACGTTTTTGTATTTCATATGGTCTATATTTCCGAGTTTATGGCTTTCGTATTCAAAATCAAACCCGAATGCGCTTGTTATTCCCGAAATGCTTTCGGCGAGGTTTTCCATTGAGAAAGCCTCAACAGCGTCACGTATTTCAATTCTTTTGCGGTTTATGGACTCACTTCTTTCGTACCCTGTCGCTTTCATTACACCTGTCGCAGCGGAGGATATGACCAGAACAATCAGTATAATATATACTCCGCATTTTTCGGTGACTTTAAAGCGCATCTGTCTTTTCGGGAAGAATACATTTGACTTCCGGACGAAGCTGCCCGTGCCGCCCGAATATTCTCCGAGGTCGGTATTTGTCATCGAGAGCAGTGCAAGCCAGTATCCAACGACGAGTATTCCGTATCTGACGGGGAGGTTAATTCCGTGGTAAAGTCCCGTTTCAATCGGCGGAAAGGTAATTATAAGCGGTAAAATTGTATTCGGGTGATAGACCGTGAAGAAATATATTATCAGTGCCATCAGCCAGATATAAAATATCAGGAAAGCCGTCACCGAGACAAATTCCTTTTCGGGGTCGAGGAATTTATAATAATTTATCTCCGTCAGATAGGCGGTTTTGTAGACGGTATTGTATATGAATTTGAAGCCGTCCGCAATTCGGTCTATGCTTTTGTATGCAATAAATACCATAGCTCCTGCCGACAGGAAATTCAGGTACAGGAGTTTTTTCCCCGCCGCCGCAACAATGCCGTGAAAGAGCGAGAACACCACAGCCGCAAATATCAGTGCGCTTTTGTTGTACTTAAGGGGAAACATCGAGAGGAAAGCCATAATAACCGAAAAATAGCCGACAGAGGCTATAAGCAGTGCTTCGGGCTTTCTGACGTTGGTTTTCTTTTTCTTTACCGACATTACAATGCTGTCACTTATGGTAATGCCGTTGCTGTTTGAGTTTTTATCCTTATTTTTTTTCATTACAGCTCTATATCCTTTATTGAATTGCTTATTCTGCCGACAGCCACGGGAATTTCCCTCATGCTTGAATATCTGTTTGCGGTTTTTGCTTCTTCATCGTAATTCTTGACAATGACTGCGGAATTTTTAAAATCGGCATCAACATTTTCGTCTATGTAAGTGAGTATATCCGTGTCTGGTCTTGATGTTACAAAGGTAAACGATGAGAATGACAGATTTGAATTTTCGCTGAAATAGACTTCGGGCGGTTCGCAGTAGAGATTGTCGCTTATCGAGAATATCAGCTCCGAAACGGTTTCGGAAAGCTCATTGGTGCTGCTGATGACACGCTCTGTGAAAACCCCCTGATTTTCGTTGAAATATATCAAAGTATGTACTCTTTCGTTTTCGAGCATGAATTTTGATATTGATATGAAAGTCTCCATAAGCGTATCAAAGACGGGGAGGGTATGCTCTGAGTCCTCGTAGCAGCGCAGGTTCAGGAATATGACCGAGGGTACGTCCACGGGCAGACTGTATTCCTTTACGATAAATTCGTCCTTTTTAGAGCTTAATTTCCAGTGTATCCTGTTCAGCTTGTCTCCGGGATTGTAGCCACGCAGGTCAAAGACCTCCGACGGGTCGTCGCCCGGTTTGACATCGGAAAAATTATTGCTCTCCTCGTTAACCCTGTCGGAATAGCTGACAGTACCCGTTATGTCGTGACCTTCGGGTATAACGGCAATTTCCGTGCCTGTGTTCTTTCCCGTTTTAAATCTGAATATCCTCAGCGGGTCGAATATATTCACATAGGCACATCTTATCTTGACTATTCCGCAGAACTGAGAACTTATCATGAACGATACGCTTTGTCGGTTTTTTGCCTGAACGGGGAACAGAACACGGAATGAATGTATCTGATTGTTGAATACGTTATAATATTCGATTACGGCTTCAGCCTTTCCCACGGGGAAAATACTGCTGTTTTCAATATCGAGCTTTATGGGAAACTCCTGATTTTTTATCACGGAATTTTCTTTCAGTGAAAAGCTGACCCTGATTTTTTTCTTTGCGGCATATCCGAAGATATACATCACAACGGGCAGCGCAAGCATGACAATAAACAGGACAAGGGCAAAATCTCCGAGGTACATTATATAGAATATACCGCATATTATTATTAGTGCCGCAAAAAGTATCTTCATTATAATCATGACAATTACCCTTTTGAAGATATGCTCGGAGCAGGCACGTTTCTTATTATGTCAGCAGCTATGTTTTCTGCGCTTGTCTCCGAAAGCTTTGCCTTTGAACTGAGCATGAAGCGGTGAGCGAATACATCGGCGCATATATATGCCACATCATCGGGGATTACATAATCTCTTCCCATAGCGGCGGCTATGCCCTTTGAAATCTGCATAAGCGCAAGAGTACCCCTCGGACTTATGCCGAGCTTGAGCATGGGGTGATTTCTCGTAGCCGCCGAGAGCGATACTATATATTCGTATATCCTGTCGTCAATATATATATCCGAGATGTATTCCTGCAATTCGAGGATAGTATCGGCATTTGCGACAGGTCTTACGGCATCGAGGGGATTTGCATTGAATTTTGATTTAAGTATTGAAATTTCGCCCCTGAAATCGGGATAGCCCATGCTTAATTTTATCATGAACCTGTCAAGCTGCGAATCGGGGAGGTTATGTGTTCCCGCCGAGCCGATAGGGTTCTGCGTGGCTATGACGGTATATGGCTGGGGCAGCCTGTAGGTATTTCCGTCAACGGTTATGCTTTTTTCCTCCATAAGCTCAAGGAGTGCGGACTGTGTTTTGCTTGATGTACGGTTTATCTCGTCCGCAAGGAACAAATTGCAGAACGCAACGCCCTTGCGAAATTCAAAATTGTTTGTCTGCTTGTTATAGACCGAAAATCCCGTGACATCAGAGGGGAGTACATCGGGAGTGAACTGCATTCTGTTGTGTTCGAGGGAGAGAGCCTTTGAAAATGCAAGGGCAAGAGTGGTCTTTCCGACACCGGGTATATCCTCGATGAGGATATGACCCTTGCAAAGTATGGCAAGGAGTACCTTTATTATCATCTGGTCTTTTCCTATGACAGCCTTTTTCACTTCGTTTATGATAGCATTTATCTGATGCTGACAGTTATTCATATTTATATCTCCTGTAATAATTTCTTACGGTAAAATTACCCGTATATTATTATAGCACGTTGTTTTGATTATTGCAAGTATAAATTAAAAATCAAAAATCTCTTGCATACTTCATGAAAATGTGTTATAATTTATCCTGATATATTTGAAAATTAACACAGAGAAAATTTTCGCCCTTGACATGAAAGAGAACGGAGCGCAGCGCAGTGAACGAAATGTCAAGATTTAAAAGGCGAAAATTGACGATTTTAAATACAGAGGAAATTTTTGCCCTTGCCGTATGAACGAACGGAACGCAGTGAAGTGAGTGAGTAGGCAAGAGACAAGGGGCAAAAATTGACGATTTTAAATAGGTGATATTATGGATAAAAATAAGAATAATCAGAATACAGATGACGAAAAACTGCATATATCAAAGGGCGTTTTTGAAAATGCAAGGGATATTCAGGAAAAACAACTCGAAGAAGAAAGACTGAGACAGGAAGAAATTCAGAGAAAATTGGCAGAGAGAGAAAAGAAAAAACGTGAGGAACATGACAGACGGCTCGAAGAAGAAAGAAAGGAATTAATCCGCCTTAAACAGGGCATAATTACCGAAAGCGAAATAATTCACGAGGAAACGGAAAAAGAAGTAAAGCTGAATTTTTTCCAGAAAATCGGAAATTTTTTCTATCACAGCAAATGGTGGCTGGGTATGGGCGCAGCAGTCGCCTTTATTACGGTATTCCTGACAATGAGCCTTGTAAACAAGCCCCGACCCGATATGACGGTGCTTTTTATCGGCGAAAATCAGGCTGTCGGTGAGGAGTCCGACCTCGATAAATATATAGCCTCTTTCAGCGAGGATAATAACAACAACGGCGAAATCCTTGTATCGGTGTATTATATTCCCTATACCGACAATCCGCAGAAAAACTATGCAAACGGTGTCGATACAAAGCTTACTGCCGAGCTGCAGTCCGCAGGCTCGGTCATAGTGATAGGCAATAATCAGATTGAAAATGTTTTAAATCCCGATGATGTGTTTGTGGATTTAAGCAGCATCTATCCCGATAATCCCAATGTGGACGGCTATAAATTTATGCTTGAAAACACGGATATTGCCGGGAGAATAGGTGTAGAAAAGAAATATATAAAGGACGGTATGTTTCTTGCCATACGCAAGCCCAGAAAATTAATGTATTCAAACGAAAAAGATATGCAGAAAACCTATGACAGGGATTTTAAAGTATTCGACAGCATGATAAATGATTTATCTGAATAAATTCTCCTCCGCTTCGGCGGAGGATTTTTTGTAAAATAAAAAAATTTATTTTCCCTATTGACAAATTGAAAATTATGTGATATTATATAACTGTAATAACCGTACCACATGATATAGTACACTTGTTACGGAAAGGAGTGCCTATGTTTTCTATCGACCTTACAAGCCGTGTGCCTATCTATGAGCAGATTTGTAAAAAAATTACCGAACTCGTTCTCAACGGCACACTCAGCGAAAACGACCAGCTCCCAAGCGTGAGGAGCTTCGCAAAGGACTCGGGTGTAAATCCCAATACTGTCGCAAAAGCCTATCAGGAACTCGAAAGAAACGGAATTATATATTCCGTCCCCGGACGTGGCAGCTTTATCGCAAAGCAGAAAATGGAAGAGTTTAAGAACAATGCCCTCGCAAATTTCGATATTGCGGCTGTTTCGGCTTTCGATGTGGGCATACCTCCCGATGAACTCAAAAAAAGAATAGACAAAATCCATGATAATTACAGAAAGGGGAAACAATTATGATTGAGCTGAAAAATACTGTGAAGAAATTCGACAGCTATACCGCTCTTGACGGGGTAGACTTAACCATTGAAAAGGGAACGGCTTTCGGACTTCTCGGCTCTAACGGAGCAGGAAAATCAACCATACTGCGCCTTTTATCGGGAATTTACAGACCCGAGGGCGGAGAAATTCTCATTGACGGCGAAAGCGTTTACGATAACGTCAGCGCAAAGCAGAAGGTATTCTTCATTAATGACGAAACTGTACAATTCGGAAATTTTACTCTCAAAAAGCTGAAAGAGTTTTACAAGGGGTATTACAGGAATTTCTCGGACGAGATTTTTGAAAAATTAAGGACAAGGGTAAATCTTCCGCTCGACAAAAAGCTGAATACTTTCTCAAAGGGCATGAAACGTCAGGCTATAGTTATAATCGGTCTTGCAAGCCAGACGGATTACCTGCTCCTTGACGAAGCCTTTGACGGTCTTGACCCCACCATGAGGATTATCGTAAAGAAAATGCTTGTCGATGCCATGCTTGACAGACAGCTTACAACGATAATTTCTTCCCATAACCTCAAGGAGATAAACGAACTCTGCGACACTGCCGCACTTCTGCATCAGGGAAAAATTATATTCTCCCGTGACATCGACAGCATTAAGGGCAATATCCACAAGGTACAGGTTGTATTCCCGAAGGACGAAAACGGAAATGCAGCTGAATACTCAAAGGAGGATTTTCAGGGTCTTGAAATACTCCACTTTGAAAGAAGTCAGAGCATATACTACATCATCATAAAGGGAGATGAGGATACCATAAAGGCGTTTTTCGCCCCGAAAAGGCCTATGCTCCTCGAAATAATACCGCTTACTCTCGAAGAAATATTCATCTATGAACTGGAGGTGCTTGGCTATGACAGCAGCGACATCAACTCAGAAAAATAAGACGGGAAAACCCGGCAGCTTTATGCGCAGACGCTTTTTCAACGGCATATCCGAGAACAGAAGAATGCTGATTGTGAACATTGTGCTGGAAATAATCGGTCTGCCGCTGATTGTTCTCGTAAGCATAATCGAAGAATACAGAAACGAACAGAATATACATTACTACAATAACCTTGAAATCTACATTGTCATCGGCTTTATCGCACTGGCGATAAGCATTCTTATGGGAATGATTGTTGCAATGCATCATTTCAGGTATTTATACACGAAATCCATTGTTGACATGAATTATTCCCTTCCGCTGAATACCCGTGAAAGATTTACGGCGGACTATCTTTCCGGACTGTTCGTATATCTCGTCCCTGCAATAGGCGCAGTGATTTTAAGCTCTATAATCTTTGCCATAGGCTCGCCCTTTCTGACTCAGGCGGACGAAGTATGGACAGCAATGCCGATTATGCTGTGTATTGTGTCTGTTGTAATACTGGGAATGATATTGTACTATACGCTCTCCGTGCTGTCGCTGACATTCTGCGGAAGTGTATTCGAGTCGGCATTCTGCATAATCGCCGTAAATGTAATGATACCTGCGGTAATTGCCTGCTTGTGGTTTGCAATTGTTTCAGCATCGGGATTTGGTCTTGACGAGGCATCAATCATGTACAGCCCGGTATTCAATTCGACAAGTCCATTCGGTGCGGCAATGTTCTGTGGAATATACGCAGACGATTTATTTGACGATGAAGCTGTAGCACTGACATATATCCGATGGGTAATAACGACGCTTATCGTTACCGCAATATATCTTTTCACTGCATACTTCCTCTACAAAAAGAGAAAGGCTGAGGACGTTTCAAAGCCCTATGTATACAAGGCATATTTCTATTTCATCATGACATCTGCGGTATTCTGCATACTTTCACTCTTCATCATGTACGACAGCAGCGATTTATTCGGCGGAGTTTTCATCTGTGCTATAGGCTGGTTCATCATGGAGGTAGTAACAAGACGAGGCTTCAGGCGTTTCTGGACGGCGGCAATAGGTTTCTGTGCGGCAGTCGGAACAGTCCTCGGCATATGCGGAATATGCAAGGTAACAGACGGCTTCGGCGCATCAAGACACGTTCCCTCGCCCCTAAATATATCAAGCGTTGAGCTTTCGTCTTATGATTTGCACATACCCGACTCAAGTACAATCTACAGAGACAGGGACGTAATAAAAGCCGCTGTCGAGCTTAATAAGGAAATTGTTGACAGACACTACAATCCTAAAGATTATCAGTACAGGGTTGCAAATAATATAGATACTGCATTCCCGAATGTTTACGACTGTCAGAGAATACAGATAACATACAGGACGAGAACAGGCTCGACTAAGGTAAGGGAATATTCATTCGCATCGGGAATTGCAGGCGATTTAGTGCAGGCTGTACTTCTTTCGGACGAATATGCCGAAGATGTCACGGAAAGTATTGTTCTTATGTCGTTAAGCAATGCAGGTCACCCATACTATGATTATGAGACATTCATAAAGGATAGTAATAACTATGGCGGAAATGTTTCATATTCCCTCGCAGGCGGCATTGAAAGAAGTCAGAAAAATCTTTCACACGAAAAGCTGATTGCCCTTGTGGAAGCCTATAAAAAGGATTTGAACGAACTCACTGCGGAGGACTTGCAAAATTCGCATGAAGTTGCCGAAATATTCGGCTACTGGGTGCTTGACTGCTTTAATGACACTCTCGCACTTATGGACAAATACGGCATGAAAGCAAGCGAAATAAACAGCGAAGACAATCACTATGATTTAGATGACATAGCAGTAATTGCAAACCCTGTTTTCTATTCGGCAGAGGTGGATATATATAATTCAGACCGTATCTATTACATTCACCGCCCTGCGAATGATGAAAGCTATACTCTTCCCGACAGGATAACATCTTCCGAATGGGAAGGATACTACGGTGCAGTTGAAGATTATGCAGCCACTCACAGGATAAAATCCTATGATGCGGCTGCGGATATAATGAATATGATAACCCCCGTTGTAACGGGAGAATATCCCCTTGCAGTCGTTGTCACAAAGGATAACGGATGCTATTATATCCTCGACCACGGAAACAATAAAGAAATTCTCGAAAAAGCAATGTCAGAGCTTTACCGTTAAACAAAATATCTACTCCTCCTTAAAATCTCTCCCTTTGCAGCCTGCGGAGGGAGAGATTATTTATAAAATAAAATGAAACTATTGACATTCCGTGAATAAAATGCTACAATGTATATACAATATCTGCATATACCTGCCAAAGCACGGCATATATGCGTTATGAGAGGGGTAATATTTATTATGAAGAAATTGACAAAAAGAATTGCCGCAACGTTTTCGGCTGCGGCAATTGCTGCAACAGGTGCAGTTTCACTGTTTTCACCTGCTGCAAGCTATGCCGTTGACACAAATAACGATGACTGGCTCCACGCAGTCGGCAGCCGTCTCTATGACGAAAACGGAAACGAAGTATGGCTCACGGGCGCAAACTGGTTCGGCTTCAACTGTACGGAAAGATGTCCGCATTATCTCTATGCAGGCGACTGCGACGATATGCTCAGGGAGGTTGCCGAAAGAGGCATAAATGTCATACGTTTCCCCATTTCGACCGAACTTATCTATGAGTGGATGAACGGACTTGACGGTCCTGTTTCGGGCGGCGGACTTCAGGCGGCTTATAATCCTCCCACAGACGAGGACGACGGAAACGGCGGTGTCGTAAAGGCAGGTACCTACGGAAGCATTAACAAGGATTTCGTGCTTGCGGACGGAATGACCCACGTAAATTCGCAGCAGGCATTTGAGATAATCCTCAGCAAGTGCAAAAAATACGGAATAAAGGCTTTCGTTGACATTCACAGCCCCCATGCCGACAATTCGGGTCATAACTATAACCTCTGGTACGGCAAGGAAATGAACGACCATGACGTGACCGTCACTACCGATATTTGGATAGAGACTACCGCATGGCTTGCGGAACAGTATAAAAATGACGATACTCTCCTCGGCTTTGACCTCAAGAACGAACCCCACGGAAAGGGTCAGGAGGGCGCAAAAGCCGCTAAATGGGACGGCTCGACCGATGAAAACAACTGGGCTTATGCCGCTGCAAAATGTGCCGATGCAGTTCTCGATGCAAATCCCAAGGCTCTCATATTCATAGAGGGTGTTGAACAGTCGTTAAGCGGCGCACAGGCAGGCGACTACTGGGGCATTGCCGACAGACGTGACAACTCCCCCTATATCGGCGCATGGTGGGGCGGAAATTTCCGTGGTGCGAGGGAATATCCCATTAAGCCCGAACACGGAACAAGTCAGATTGTATATTCTCCCCACGACTACGGCCCTTCCGTTTATGCACAGACATGGTTTGAAAAGGATTTTACCGAACAGACGCTCCTTGACGACTACTGGTACGATACATGGGCTTACATCAATGCAGAGGACATCGCCCCCGAATTAATCGGCGAATGGGGCGGTCATATGGACGGTGCGGAAAATCAGAAATGGATGGAGCTTCTCCGTGACTATATGATAAATCACCACATAAATCATACGTTCTGGTGTCTGAATACCAATTCGGGCGATACGGGCGGTCTCTGGGCAGGATTTTCCTACAATATAAATGATGTTTCCGACAAGTCCAACGGAACTACTATCACATGGGAAGAGGATAAGTATGCGCTCTTCGAGAAATCTCTCTGGCAGACACAGAAAACAGGCAAGTATATAGGACTTGACCACCAGACACCCCTCGGCGTGAGCGGCACGGGTCTTTCACTCAATGAATTTTATGAGAAATATTCATCGACAGAGGGCAGCAACCTTGACGGCGGCACTATTATCGGCGGCAAGCCCATAGATGCCGATACTCCTGCCGAAACAACAACAGTTGTTACATCGACAGGAGACGTGACGACCGCAACGGCAGCCACAGTTACAACAGTCAGCGAAAATTCGGGCAGTGACGAATACCTTGCAGGCGATGCAAACCTCGACGGAAAGGTTTCTATCTCCGATGCGGTAAGAGTACTCCAGTATCTCGCAAACGGCGATAAATACGACCTCAGCGCACAGGCAAAGAATAATGCCGATGTTGACGGAGTTGAGGGTATTTCGGGCAAGGATGCGGCATCTATCCAGAAATTCGATGCTGGCATTATAAAATCACTCCCCGAAAAAGCCTGAATATACCGCCGCATTCTCTCTCTGCCCCGGACGGCGGGACAGTGAAGCATTATTTATCAAAAAAAATTTTCAAAAAACCCTTTACAAAGTCCCGATGATGTGATATAATAGTCTTACCGTTTACTCGGACACGGGTCAGACCTCGTTTTTCACCCTGTCTGTGTCAGCGGAATATTTTTAAAGAGGTGCTTTCAATGTTACTGAAAGAAGAAAAAACAGCCGTTATCGAGGCTAACAGAACTCACGAAAACGACACAGGTTCACCTGAGGTGCAGATTGCCATTCTCACAAGAAGAATAAATGACCTTACTGCTCACCTCAAGGAACACAAGAACGACCACCACTCCAGAAGAGGACTCCTCAAGATGGTTGGTCACAGACGTAACCTCCTTGCTTATCTCAAGAAGAAGGACATAAACAGATACCGTGCTGTTGTTGAAAAGCTCGGTCTCCGTAAGTAATAACTACGCATACAAGGCAGACGGGGTTCATGCCCCTCTGCCTTTACGTCTATGCGGAGATTTCGATGTTGGAAGTCAGAGGCAAGCGATAAAGCCGCATATTTATCTTTTGCCTTTAACTTCTTAACTGAAATCTCCTGTAGACATCAGAATATTTCCAATGGAGGCATTATCAGATGTTTGAAAATTACAGAACCTTTGAAACAACTTATGCAGGCAGACCGCTTATCGTTGAAACAGGCAAGACCTGCGGTCTTTCCAACGGCTCATGCTGGGTAAGATACGGCGAAACGGTCGTTATGGCTAACGTTACCGCAAGCGCAAAGCCCAGAGAGGGTGTTGACTTCTTCCCCCTTTCCGTTGATTATGAAGAAAGAATGTACGCAGTCGGCAAAATCCCCGGCTCTTTCACAAAGAGAGAGGGCAAGCCCTCCGAAAAGGCTATCCTCACTTCAAGATGTGTTGACAGACCTATCAGACCGCTTTTCCCCAAGGATATGAGAAATGATGTTTCCGTAGTAATGACTGTTCTCGCCGTTGAACCCGACAATTCCCCCGAAATCGCAGGAATGATTGCAACCTCAATTGCTATTTCCATTTCGGATATTCCGTGGAACGGTCCCATTGCGGGAATAAATGTCGGACTTGTTGACGGTCAGATTGTTCTCAATCCTACGCTTAAACAGAGAGCAAAGACAGACCTTGTTCTGACGGTTGCAGGTACTGCCGAAAAGATTGTCATGATTGAAGCAGGAGCAAACGAAGTCCCCGAGGATACCATGCTGGAAGCAATTCTCACGGGTCATGAAGAGATAAAGAAAATGGTAGCTTTCATCAGCGATATACAAAAGCAGATTGGCAAGCCCAAGTTTGCTTTTGAGTCGCAGGAGGTTGACCATGATATGTTTGATGCGATTGAGGAATTTGCCGCAGAGCGTGTAAAATTTGCCCTCGATACGAATGACAAGGTTGTCCGTGACGAAAGACTTTCCCCGATTATAGATGATATACACGCAAAATTTGATGAAGTCTATCCCGAAAAAATCGCCATGATAGACGAATGCATATATAAGCTTCAGAAGAAAATCGTCCGCACATGGCTCTATGAGGGCAAGCGTGTTGACGGCAGAGGAATTGACGAAATCCGTCCCCTTGCCGCAGAAGCAGGCGTACTTCCGAGAGTTCACGGTTCGGGACTTTTCACAAGAGGACAGACGCAGGTTCTCACTATAGCTACTTTGGGCCCCGTAAGCGACTCACAGAAAATTGACGGTCTTGACGAGGAAGAATCCAAGAGATATATGCACCAGTATAATTTCCCCAGCTATTCCGTAGGCGAGACTAAGCCCAGCAGAGGACCCGGCAGACGTGAAATTGGTCACGGTGCGCTTGCCGAGCGTGCGCTTGTACCTGTTATCCCGTCCGTTGAGGAGTTCCCCTATTCGCTCAGGCTGGTTTCGGAGGTTCTCTCTTCAAACGGCTCGACATCGCAGGGAAGTATATGCGGCTCGACACTTGCGCTCATGGACGCAGGTGTACCGATAAAAGCTCCCGTTGCAGGAATTTCGTGCGGACTTATCACACTCCCCGACAGCGACGACTTCATGACAATGGTAGATATTCAGGGTCTTGAGGATTTCTTCGGCGATATGGATTTCAAGGTAGGCGGCACTCACAAGGGCATCACGGCTATACAGGTGGATATAAAGGTTGACGGTCTTACTCCTGCAATCATCAAAGAGGCTTTTGAAAAGACAAGAAAGGCACGTCTTTATATCCTCGATGAAATTATGCTCAAAGCTATTCCCGAACCGAGGAAAACCGTGAATAAATACGCTCCCAAAATGCTACAGACCAAAGTTCCCGTTGACAAGATAAGAGAAGTTATCGGTCAGGGCGGCAAGGTTATCCAGAAAATCTCCGCAGACTGCGATGTAAAAATCGACATAAGCGACGACGGAAATGTATTCATCAGCGGCATTGACGGTGACAATACAAGAAAAGCTCTCCAGATAGTCGAGACTATTGCGAACGGTCCCGAAGTCGGAGCAATCTACAGAGGCAAGGTTGTCCGCATTATGGATTTCGGCGCATTTGTTGAGATAGTACCCGGAATGGACGGACTTGTCCACATCTCAAAGCTTGATAAATCGAGAGTTGAGAAAGTCGAGGACATTGTTTCGGTAGGCGATGAGATTGTCGTAAAGGTTACGGAAATTGACCGCCAGAACAGAATAAACCTCTCACGCAAGGACGCTCTTGCAGAAATTGAGGCAAAAAAGAAAAAGTCTGACAAATAAATAATAAAAGCCCGAAAGCAGCTGATTAAAACCGCTTTCGGGCTTTATCTCTCCCCATATACAGGGGAGAGATTTTTTAGTGATAATTATGACTTTGTTTGAGAACCATATCTTTTACTTTCATAAGAGAGGTTGAAGTACTCCTCTCGTTTTCGGAAAGCTTCATGGTTATATATTTTATAGTCTCTTCATAGTCGGGTATCATGATATGTTCGAGGGCATTTACACGGCGGCGGGTTTTCTCGATTTCGTCCGCCATAAGCTGACAAGCCTTTTCAATTTCGGCGAGCCTTATCATCTTGGGAAAAATTTCGCTCAGGGAATTTACTGCCCCGTCAAGGTCGATTGATGTAAATGCCGTGCCGTATGAATATATGTCATTCGTGTCGTCCGTGCGGTATTTCGGCTTGAATACGGGTATATATACGCTCATGACATTTTTTTCGCCGACTTTGAGTTCAACCTCCTGTTTAGGGAGCATAAGTGCGGTTTCAAGGACTTCCATCTGCATTACAGAGCCTGCGACAGCCATATACCTGTTAGCCTCTGCAACAGCGGATTCCACCTCCGAACGAAGCTGACGGTTTTCCTTTATTAATATCATAAACTGCCTCATAAGCTCATCACGCTTGTCTTTAAGCAGCTTGTGTCCACGTCTTGCGGATTCAAGCTTTTTTTTGAGCTTGCTCAGTTCCATTCGTGTGGGATTAACATTCAGTCTTGCCAATGCTCACACCTCACTGTCCGTCATAATATTTAACGAGATATTCCTCTCTGATACGTCTCAGTTCACTTCTGGGGAGAAGTTTAAGGAGTTCCCAGCCGATTGAAAGCGTTTCTTCAATGCTCCTGTTGTTGTCAAAGCCCTGGGAAACATATCTCTTTTCAAATTCGTCCGCAAACTTTGCGTATATAAGGTCTGTCGGCGTGAGCGCAGCTTCGCCGAGTACTACCATGAGTTCCTTTGCGTCCTTTCCTCTTGCATAGGCGGAGAAAAGCTGGTTCATCGTGTCGGAATGGTCTGCACGGGTCTTGCCCTTTCCAATGCCCTTGTCTTTAAGTCTCGAAAGAGATGGAAGAACGTCAACGGGGGGATTTATTCCCTTTCTCGAAAGTTCACGGGAGAGAATTATCTGTCCCTCCGTGATATATCCCGTAAGGTCGGGAATGGGGTGTGTCTTGTCATCTTCGGGCATGGTTAGTATCGGTATCATAGTGATACTTCCGTCACAACCGTCAAGTCTGCCCGCACGCTCATAGAGTGATGCAAGGTCTGTGTACATATATCCGGGGTAGCCTCTTCTTCCGGGGACTTCCTTTCTTGCGGCTGATACTTCACGCAGAGCGTCAGCATAGTTGGTTATATCCGTCAATATAACGAGTACGTGCATACCCTTTTGGAATGCAAGATATTCTGCGGCGGTAAGAGCCATTTTCGGGGTTGCAAGACGTTCGATTGCCGAGTCGTTGGCAAGATTTATGAAAAGCACGGTTCTGTCGATTGCGCCTGTCTCCCTGAATGACTGCACGAAATATTCGGATTCCTCAAAGGTTATGCCCATAGCCGCAAATACAACGGCAAACTGTTCATTGTCTCCGAGAACTCTTGCCTGTCTTGCAATCTGTGCGGCAAACTGTGCGTGGGGAAGTCCGCTTGCCGAGAATATGGGTAATTTCTGACCTCTTACGAGGGTATTAAGTCCGTCAATCGCCGAAACACCCGTCTGTATAAATTCCTGCGGATATTTTCTTGCAACGGGGTTCATGGGCAGACCGTTCACGTCCATGCGCATATCGGGGATAATTTCGGGGCCGTCATCAATCGGTCGTCCGAGACCGTCAAATACTCTGCCGAGCATATCCTCGGAAACGCCGAGTTCCATCTGATGACCCGAAAATACCACCGCACTGTCCTGCAAATTTATTCCTGCGGCATTTTCAAAAAGCTGTACAAGAGCGTCCGTGCCGTCTATTTCAAGTACACGGCATCTCCTTTTTTCGCCGTTTTTCAGACGTATTTCGGCAAGCTCGCCGTATGTTACATTTTCAACGTCTTTAATGAGCAGGAGAGGACCTGCCGCTTCTTCAATAGTTCTGTATTCTCTTGGCATCAGTCTGCCTCCTTTTCAAGAAGTCTGTGAAGCTCTTCGGATATTTCAACCGAAATCCTGTCAAATTCGCTGTCTGTGTCCTTTTCCTCGACATACTTGAAACGTCCTATTTTTTCACGGACGGGGAGTTCGGATATTTCTTCAATATCCGCACCCTTTTTCAGCGCATCTGCGGCTTCGTCGTTAAAGCCGAGTATAAGCTTCATCATGTAAAGCTGTTTTTTAAGGCTTGTATAGGTATCAACCTCATGGAATGCAAGCTGGTGCAGGAAGTCCTCACGGATTGAACGTGCCGTTTCCATTTTAAGTCTGTCGTTTGCCGAAAGAGCGTCCATGCCGACAAGCTTTACGATTTCCTTGAGTTCAGCCTCATCGTGCAGGATACTCATAAATCTTGCCCTTGAAGTTATCCAGTCCTTTGATACATTATTATCATACCACGAGGAAAGAGAGTCCACATAGAGAGAATAGCTTGTGAGCCAGTTTATTGCAGGGAAGTGTCTCTGATACGCAAGGCTTGCATCAAGTCCCCAGAATACTTTGACTATACGCAGCGTAGCCTGTGATACGGGTTCGGATATATCACCTCCGGGGGGCGATACCGCACCAATTACGGACAATGCGCCCTCACGACCCTTTGAGCCTGTTGATATAACTCTTCCTGCCCTTTCGTAAAACTGCGCAAGACGGCTGCCGAGGTATGCAGGATAGCCCTCATCGCCCGGCATTTCCTCCAGTCGTCCCGACATCTCACGCAGAGCCTCCGCCCAGCGTGACGTTGAGTCAGCCATCAATGCCACGGAATAGCCCATATCACGGTAATATTCGGCTATCGTGATACCTGTGTAAACAGATGCTTCACGGGCTGCAACGGGCATATCGGAGGTATTTGCGATAAGTACGGTTCTCTCCATAAGGGATTTGCCCGTCTTCGGGTCGATAAGTTCGGGAAATTCATTGAGAACGTCCGTCATTTCGTTTCCTCGCTCACCGCAGCCGATATATACTATAATATCAGCCTCCGCCCATTTTGCAAGCTGGTGCTGAGTAACGGTCTTGCCGCTGCCGAAGGGTCCGGGGATAGCCGCAACTCCTCCCTTTGCTATCGGGAAAAGACAGTCCACAACTCTCTGACCCGTTACAAGCGGCATATTCGGGGAGAGCTTTTTGCTGTAGGGTCTGCCACGTCTTACTGCCCATTTCTGGAACATTTTAACCTCTTTTTCTTCTTTCCCCGTATCAATGACGCATACAGTCTCGTCAACGGTAAATTCTCCCTCCTTGATACTTTTCACAGTGCCTTTTATGCCGTTGGGAATCATTATCTTATGGAGGACTATATCCGTTTCTGGTACTGTGCCGATAACATCGCCGCCCTCGACAATATCGCCGGCTTTTATTGTCGGGGTGAAATTCCATTTTTTGTCTCTTTTGAGGGGGGGGACTTCGACACCTCTTGCAAGATTGTTTCCGCAGACCTTTCTTATATCGTCAAGAGGACGCTGTATGCCGTCATAAATACTTCCGATAAGTCCGGGACCAAGCTCCGCACTCATAGGCTCACCTGTGGATTCAACTCCCTCGCCCGTGCCGAGACCTGCCGTTTCTTCATAGACCTGTACAGATGCACGGTCGCCGTGCATTTCTATTATTTCCCCTATGAGACGCTTTTCGCTTACACGAACAACGTCAAACATATTTGCATCTCTCATGCCCTCGGCAACAACAAGAGGACCTGAGATTTTAACTATTGTTCCTTTGCTGCTCAATATTTACACTCCTTTTCAGAATGAAATTATATTAATTAAGAATATCCGAGCCTACTGCCTTTTCGACAGCTTCATGCAAGGCTCTCATTCCGTCGCCCGTGTTGCCCTCTATCGCAGGTATAAGCACGATTGACGGCAGGGGACTGCTTCTGTATTTTTTAATGGTATCACTGACAAGGGCGGCGGCAGGTTCGGTGATGTATATCACCGCAAAATTATTTGCCGCAAGCCTGTTTATCAGCTTTGAAATTCTTTCGGGCTGCGTTTCACGGAATACCGAAAGACCGAGTGCCGCAAATCCCGAAACGCTTGCCGTATCGCCGATAACGGCTGTTTTGTAAAAATCAGACATAGAGCTTTCTCATCCTTTCCGTGACGGTTTCCCTGTCTGCGCCAAATTCCTTGCATATGGAAAGTATGCGCAGGTTTTTAATCTCGGCTTCTGCGGCTATATAGTAAGCCGCAAGGGGTTCAAATCCGAATGACTGCATACGAGCCTGTTCCGCAAGCTCTGTTATAACATCATCGCACCATTTTTCAAACTGTGCCGCAGATTTTTCGAGAAGTCCTGCCGCATCCCCGTATGATGAATTTTCGAGGTAAGAAATCAGCGTTTCCATGCCGCCCGTGACCGCACGTACAAGAGCATCCTTTTCGATTTCGCTGCTGCCGCAGATTGCATTTTCCGTGAAATTAACTGATTTTTTCATCTTACAGCAGCGGTATGCGGTTTTTATATCCGCACAGACCGTATTCAGAAGTGCATAGCGTATCATGAAGCTGTTTCCGGTTTTTTCTGCGGCTTTCTGCATGGCTTTAAGGGTATCGCAGTCTATGAGCGAGTCCGCAAGCTGACCGTCAAGCGTTTTTGTAATCAGTTTATATGCATTTTCTGCGGTTTCCCTCATATATTCGGGAAGTCTGCCGTAATCTTTTGAAGAAAGAATATCCTTTAATTCGTCAAGATTGAGGTTGGACGGCTTTATATAATAATTATCGGGTTCTCTGCCTGCAATCATGGATTTAAGAGCCGCCTTAAGGTTGTGAAAGTCGTTTTTGTAGAGCAGTATTTTAAGCTCCTCACATTCGGGGGCGTAGTCCATGAGAGTTGACCACACATTTTCGAGTGTGTCTGTTTCATTTCCGTTTCCTTTTTTTGAGGCGATTATGGACTCCATTTCGGCTTTTCCCGATGCATTGATTAGCTGTTCAATGTCGCTGTAGGTGAGTAGATAATTTTCCATAGCCTTTATTGCGGCGACTGCCTTTGCATATTTAGTCATGACATCACCTACCCGAACAAGACCCTTGCGGCGGTATCTCTCACGCTGTCCTTATCCGCCTCCATTATCGCACGGAAACTGCAATTTTCGGAGATAAGACCGTATGAAAGCACAAAGCCGTCATCAATATCCGCAGGAATATCCGAGAGACTTATGCTGCCCCCCGATTTCTCTGCGATTTTATTCAAATTTTTTTCAAAATCCGCCGTGACACGTTTCAAATCCTTTTCGCTCAGAGAGATAACCCCTTCGCCCTTTCGGATAAGTCTGCCCGCAAGTCTTTCGAGGAGTGCGAAATACTCCTTATCGGGGAGATTTCGCAGTTTCAGGACAGTTTTGTCGATAACGGAGTCGATACATTTTACCTTGCAGGCGAGTATGCGCCTTTTCATTTCTGCGTCTGCTGATTTGCAGGCATTTTCAAAATCCCTGTCCGCCTGTTCGTCAGCCCTTTTGATGTATTCCTCGTAAGCCTTTGCAGCTTTTTCATCGCCGTCCTTTTTAATGGCGGCGGCTTTTTTTTCGGCGGCTGAAATAATACTCTGTTCCGTCTGTTTCTGCTGATTTTCGATGATATTCAGAATATCGTCAATTCCTGCCATACTGCACCTCCTTAAACTGCAATATTATATATCATAAGTATTGAGATAAGGAGAGCAAGAATAGCGTAAGTCTCAACCATAGCCGCCATGATGATACCCTTTCCGTTGTGTTCGGGCTTTTTGGCGGTAATGCCTACACCTGCCGCAGCGGTCTTTCCCTGGAAGATAGCCGAAATAAGTCCGACTATTGCAATAGGACAAGCTGCCGCAAGAAATGCAAGACCCTGTGCCGTTGTGAGTTCTGCGGGAGTGCCGCCGATTATTCCAACACGGCTGAGAAGAATAATCGCTGTGAGAAGTCCGTAAAGTCCCTGTGTACCGGGCAGAAGCTGGAGAATAAGCACCTTGCTGAATTTTGAGGGGTCAACAGATACCACACCTGCGGCTGCTTCGCCGACAAGACCGACACCCTTTGCCGAGCCTATTCCTGCCATGAGTGCTGCGAGTGCAGCTCCGATTAATGCAAATACCATACCGTTAGTCATTGATATTTTCCTCCTTGAATTTAATATATTTAGTGTTTACTGTAAGCGGTTCAAACTCTCTGCCGCCGCCCGTGTAGAATTTCGAGAACAGCTCAACAAACTGAAGTCTGTCCGTATGAACGTATGCGCCGAGCAGATTTATTGCAAGATTTGCCGTGTGTCCGACAATAAATACTATTATCAGAAGAACGAGCTTTATTATTTTATTTTCGGGCATTGTGCCTATGAGGTTTATAACACCTGCAATACTTCCCGTTGCAAGTCCGAGGGCGAGCAGTCTGGAATACGAGAGTATATCGCTTAAATATCCCGTAGCGGTGTTGTAGAGGGCATAAAGTCCGCCGAAGAATTTTCCGAATATCGATTTGGAGCTTCTTCCTGCCGTTAAAATCAGGAGAACCACTCCTGCTATTAGCATATACGAGCCGATAGTTTTAAGATTATCGGGTACGCTTGTTAATATTCCTGCGCCGAGCGGTGCAACACCGAGGACAATCAGATATACGGGTACTGCATCGCAGAAAGCGTCAATTTTTCTGCCGTCGTCCCACGACATTTTGAAAGATACCGCAACGCCGAGGAATAAGTGGAGTATTCCCAGACCGAACGAGAAAAGCAGCAGCTTTATCGGGTCGTCAAGCGGTTCAAACCATATCGCAACGCTGCCGATTTCCTTATTGAAAAATTCACGTCCGACAACCTGTATTATGTCGCCGAACCAGCTTCCGAAAAGTGCGCCCCAGAATATCGTTGAAATTCCGCAGTTGCGGAACATGGTGAGCGTTTTTCTCATGCTGTCCTCAAGCCTGAACTTGCTTAAAGCCATGCAAGTACCTATCACCATTAAAACCCCGTAGCCTGCGTCCGAAAGCATCATTCCGAAGAAAAGATAATAGAAGAATGACATTACGGGAGTGGGGTCAACGTCCGATTTTGAGGGCATGGCATACATTTTGGTGATACCCTCGACAGGTGATGAAAAGCGACTGTTTTCGAGCAGTACGGGAACGTCCTCATCTTCGGAGGGGTCTGAAAAGGTAACTGATGCGGTGAATTTGGCTTCCAGTTCCTTTTGCATACGTTCGGTATATTTGTCGGGGATATAGCCTGTAAGTATAAATGTACTCTCTGTAAATCCGAGTGAGCTTAAAGCCTCGTATTTATCCTTTCTCATTGTGAGATAATCAACGGTGAATTTGAGTTCCTTTCGTTTTTCGGCGAGTTCCTTAATTCTCCCGACGGCACTGTCTGATTTTTCATCAAGTTCGCTCTGCCGTGATTTTATGTCCTCCATGAATTTTGCGGGGGTTCTGCTGTCGTTTTCGGATATGGGGAGGAAAGCATTTTTTCTTAAAATATCCTCCGCTTCTTCTGCATTTTCTTTAATGCAGACGATAAATAAATTTGTCTGTTCCTTTGATGATGCAACAATTTCCGCAGCACAGCCTTCGGGGAGCATGGCTTCGATTTCCTCCGACGTTATCTGTAGGGGGAGAGTTCCCATAAAGGCGGATGTTGCCGCCGTACCCCTGAAATTAAGCGGTACATCGAGATTAGCCCATTGTCCCAGGGTATCGTATTTTGTGGTAAGCTGTGCGGACTCCGCCTGCGCCTCGTTTATTATTCGGTTGCATCGGATTATTTCGCCTGCGGAGTTCATGATTTTTTCGAGCTGCATAGCCTCTTTGCCGAAAGCGTGTTTTTCGATTTCGGTTCTTCCGCCGAACATATCCGTAATACTGCTTTGTTCAGGGGAATACTTTTCGAGTATCTCAAGAGCCTGTGATGCGGTGCTGCGGAATTTTTCAAATTCTCCCGTAACTGCGGAAACGTTTGTGCTGAAAAGCTCCTCATCGGTATTTCTGCACAGCTCCACCACTCCACGTCTCTGGAGAAGCTCAATTATCTTTTTGCTGTCGGTAAGCATTGCAATCAGCTCAATTTTTTTCATTCTGAGCTTTGCCATTAGCTATCTCCTCCGTTCATGTAAAAAAGCCGTTTATCACGGCATCGACAGCCTTATCGGAATTTTTTACTGCGTTTATCTCTATTTCAGAGATAAACTCCGAGCATTCGTCATCGGCTTTTTTAATATACTCCTCAAGCTTTTTTGCATTTTCCTCACGTTTCTGACTGAGCCTGGAATTTGCCTCTCCGAGTTTTTTCTGGATAGCTATGGACGAATATCTTTCCGCATCGCTTATTATCTCTTCACTTCTGCGTCTTGCGTCCGAATTTTTCTTATCGGACTGCGCCTCAGCGAGGAGAATTTTTTTAACGGTTTCAGATGACATTGTATACCTCCTTTACAAAAATGACCTTTGGTCATTTATTTCATTGATTATATCACAGTTTTAATGAAATGTCAATACGACAGGAGAAAATATTTTATGAATTTTAAAAAATATATAACTTAATATCAACAAGTATTTTAAAATAATTCACAAGAATTTTAGATTTGCCTAATCGCAGCAGCTTAATTAAAAAATATGAAATAACCGGATAAAATGACCGCAGTTCAAAAAATATCCGCATACACAGAAAGGGAGCTATCCCTACAGACAGCTCCCTTGCCGGATTTGTATACCGATACGAATATTATAACATATTCTTTTCGGTCTGTCAATAGAAAAGATAAAAATTTTTTAAAATTAAATTGCAACAAAAAACTTACTTTTAGCTGCTCCCTGAAAAATATTATCCTTGACATATCATCTTTTTTATGGTATAATTAAACATATTAATTGCGATTACAGGAAAGGAAATGTCTATGAATAAGAAAAGAATTATGGCAGCCCTGCTGTCGGCTTCGTTTATGTTCGGCTCGGCAGTATCTTCTCCGGCATCTTTCATGTGGTTTTCTGCACCGGTATCCATTCAAAGCGAGGCGGCAGAACTTCCCTATGTCAACTGGAGACAGACCGACAGCAGATGGAGCAGTATTCTGCTCGGCAGCACTTCAGGTACATCTGTCGGACAAATAGGCTGCGCCGCTACATCACTTTGCTGTCTTTTAGCCGAATCAGGTGTTTGCAGTACGGACGAATCTGAATTTAACCCGAAAATCGGAATAACAGCAATGAAAAAGGCAGGTGCCTTCGGAAGCGGAGGGGGAATAACATGGGGTACTGCCGCAAATGCCGTCAGCAAGGATTTCAAATTAAGTACTACTGTATCTTTAACAGGAACACAGGCGCAAAAGCTTGCAACAATTAAATCATATTATGAAAAAGGATATTATATTCAGGTCAAGGTTGTATGCGGCTCTCAGCACTGGGTTGCGGTAAGGAGATTTATCGGTGACAAATGCGAAATCATGGACACGGGCGGAACAAATCAGACGTATATGTCGGGCTATACCATAAGCAGTTCGGCAATATTGTATACAGCCCCGAAACCGGCAGGCTGGCGATACAATCAGACCGAAATAAGTGCGAATTTTTACAGGAATCTCAATTCAGACGATACCAAAACCGTAACAGAAAAATTTACCGAGGGTGTGTCCAATCAGAAATTTGGACACAAGACAGACGGTTCGGGAAGATACAGCACTATGAATCAGGCTGATGTCGGATTCGGTGCATGGGCAAAAACAGGATATGATATGCTCGGCTGGAATACCGACAGAAATGCCTCCGCAGCAAAATGGAGTACATATTCTCCGGTAAACGACAAGTGGATAAAGTCCAATTCACCAAGCATAAACCTCTATGCAATCTGGAAACCTCATGTATACACGGTTGATTTTGATTCCTACGGCGGTACATTGTCGGAAAGCACAAAATCCGTAACATATGATTCAACATACGGTTCACTTCCTGTCGCACAAAAGGACGGATATACATTTGATGGCTGGTTCACATCACCTGACGGCGGAACGGAAATAAATGATTCTTCCAAAGTTACAATTGCCGGTAATCATACGCTCTATGCACACTGGACGGAAGTACCAAGAAAATTGACTGAGTGTGACTGCAATGCTGACGGAGAGCTTTCAATATCCGATGCTGTAATGTTACAGAACTGGCTGCTGAAAGCAGATACAGAGCTTACAGATAAAGAATCTGCCGATGTATACAGTGACGGAGTGATAGATGTTTTTGATTTCATAGAACTGAGGAGACTGCTTTGTGAACAGGAATTGAAATCAGAATGGGTACTTGAATCGGAAGCTCCTGACGGTGCGGAAATTACCGATGTGAAGTGGACTTATGACAAAATCTCAATTGAAAGCCAAAAATCGGATACAATTCTTTCCGACTGGGAACTGGTATCCTCCGAATGGGAGAAAAAATCGGACGGTACAAATCTCTATGCGAATTTCCCTGCGGGATTCGATACAACAAATTCAATTTACTCAAAATATAACAAATCCGCATTGAGTGTATCAGAAACAGAATCCACAAAGCGTGAGGTTTCTGCTTCAAGCGTAAAATCATATATCTACTGGCACTGGAATTATGTTCTCGGACAGTCAGGTCCGCTTGACAACAGGTATATCTCCGATAAAAAAGGCTCTTTCACAACAGGCTCAAAAACATATAATTATTCACATTTCTCAGCATTTGAAAGCAGCAAAAATCTCACTGAAACAGACAGCAAAGGCGAGACATACAAATATGATACCGGCGTGTATGATGATGTAAGCTGGTGGTGGTTCAAGCTCCCTGTATATCAGCAGACATATACCGATTACAAAAAGGTCTATAACTATACAAGAACTGTAATTTCCCAGAAAAATGCCGAATCTGAAACCGACCCGGCAAATCTTGAAAACGTTCAGAATGTACAGAAGTGGGTAAGATTTTTAAAATAAGCCCTTTTGCCGTTACAATTTCAAGTGATATATATGAGCATTTTAAAATAATGCACAAAAATTTTTATATTTTGTCCATGTTTCCCCCGTCGCAGGCGGGAGAAACATGGCTTTTTGTTTTACTTTTTTGTATATTATCACGAAAAATTTTAAATTTGTTCAATCATAGTCAAAAACCAAAGCAGAATAACCAGAAATAAAAAATTTCATCAGATTTACACATAAAATACAGTTGAATATCATTTAATTATGTGATATAATATTTACAGGCATTTTTGATTTTATTTAAACCCCTGCGTTCTCTGTCCTGAACACATCACGCACGCAAAGCCTTATCCCTCCCGTACTGTGCGGAGAGGCGGATTATAAAACCGATGCCAATATTTTACGGAGGTGTATTCCTATGACAGTGGACAAGAAAGACCTTGTCGCAACCGTTGCCTACATGATAGGCGTAAGAAAACATATAATTGAGCAGTGCTACGATGAAGAATGTCACGATACCCTGCAAAAGCTCTATGCACATCAGCCTGCTACAATTATAAGGTATCTGTGCAAGATACGAACCACTCTGCTCCAGAAATTCAAGAAAACCGATGATGAAATGAGATTTAATCTCAAAAACCTCGACAAGCTTGAATGGTACGACAAAGACAATATCAGACAGCTTGAAAAATGGGGTATCAATCTTATTCAGGCAAATTACCGCTCGGAAAAGTATATGATTGATATTGCAAAGCTCATAAGTGAAAATATCGACAAATGCGCCGACCTCTTCTATGACTGGGTAAACTGGTCTTACATCAGAGAGCTTTTCTGCATACCCAGATACAACAAAAAGGGCGTTATGAAACAGGAATTTGAAAAATATATGTCAAATATCGAAAAATACCCCTTCCAGATGTATATACACTGGCAGCCCGTTGACAGCGGAAGTATTCTCTATACCGACGGCAAATTCCTCGGAGTACTCTATCACCAGCACAACGACCATTTTGACGACTATACAAAATACCGTGATGCACACAGCGAAACCAAAAATAATATATATGATTTTGTTGAGAGAAGCAACAGGGCTGTAATTGCCGTTGACTGCGAAAATTCCGATGTATATAAATTATATGCGGTTTTAAAGGGTCTTGACAGTGATAATATGTCAAAAATCGAAAAAATATACCTCTATGACGATTATCATACGACAAGAGCATGGAACTGGCTCTATAACTATACGAATATCCCCGTGGAGCATATTCAGGTACAGCGTGTTACGGACAGAAAATCACTCGTTGATATTATGATGACAGCAGGAATTTGCAGAAATTATTATGATGACGGCATAGACTCATTTATTCTTGTATCGAGCGACTCCGACTACTGGGGACTGATATCCTCTCTGCCAATGGCTAAATTCCTCGTCATGTACGAATACGCAAAATGCGGAATAGCGATAAAAAATGCCCTCTCCGAGCATGATATTTATTACTGTTCGATAGATGATTTCTGTTCGGCAAATGTTGAGGAATTTAAGAGAACAGTCCTTTTTGATATTCTTGAAAAATATCTCCCCGACATTGTATATCTCAACGGAAGGGAGCTTGTACACCAGATATACGAGGAAGCAAGGCTCAATGCATCCGATAACGAAAAGGACGCATTTTTCAATAAATATATAAAGACCCTCAGTATCAAATGCGACTCTGACGGAAATTTCAGAGTAATACTCAATAAATGATGAAATCTCCCCGCACTGCGGCGGAGAGATACAAAATTAATAAAAATATCTCTCCGCATATGACAGAGAGATAAAGCAGCTGTGAATAATCCCCGTTGGAAAACGGGGATTATTTCATATTTCGGCGCAGTTGTCTATTATATCCTTCAGAAACTGCGCATATAATTCGGGTTCGTTGGTCTGAAATCCGCAGTAATCCCTGCCGGGATAGTCAGAAAAATGTGCGGAGGGGTATCTTTTTTTCAGACGTTTCCTGCACCTGTGGACAGGCTCTTTATCCGAAAAATGAAAGATGAATTTTTCGGCTGTTTCGTTGTCAAAATGCGGCAGACGGCAGTTAAAACAGGTGTTGAATACATTTTTCACCGTATTCTCCGTCATAAAATCAAGCGTATTTATAACAGAAGAAATTGTATCGCTGTAGTTTTCGGTATTACCGCCGCAGAGACGGCGCACAAATCTCTTTTGCATAAGCTCATCGGCATTCGGGTTTCTGAATTTATGTGAAAGAATTACAAATTTCTTGTACATGATATTGCTGTATACCCCTGTAAGGCGGAAGAAAGTTCCGGCATCAAAGAAATAATTATCCGTGGGAATATCGCAGACCTCAGCCATTTCGAGGGCAACGGCAGCTCCCATTGAAGTGCCGTGTATCATGGCAATTTTTTCGATACCCATTCTGCGGAGAGCGACAGATAATATTCTCGCCTGTTTTGCGGCTGTTGTATAATCCTTTGAATCGGGATAATGACCGTCGAGAGTAGGCAGTACAAGAAAGAAATCGTCCTGTAGATATTCAGCAAAATGCATAACGGATTTATAATCGCAGAAAACTCCGTGAATAAGCACAACAGCGGGATTTTCACGTTTTCCGATTAATTTTATTTTCATAACATCAGCCTTTCGTTTTTGGTGTCTATAAAATTATAATGTATTTTCCAAAAAATGTCAATAGTTTTTGAAAACCTGCGGTCAATTTTTTTGTCTTGACAAGGAGTAATCATTGTGATATAATACAGACAGATAATTATATGCCTGAAAATACGGAATATCCCTCTCTTATGTTCCGTATTTTAACCATGATTGAGCAGATTTGAAATTTTTGCGGTAATATACAAAAGAGTATAATAAAAAACAATGTCCCCCTCGCCGCAGGCAAGGGGAACAGGGTAAAAATATAAAGATTTTTGTGCATTATTTTAAAATGCTCTTTTATGGTTTTAATATATATACGAAAGGAGTTTTCAAATGAAAGGAAATTTTATCAGAAAGGCTGCGGCACTTATTCTCTCAGGGGCTGTGCTTTTCACCGCTTCAGATATATCCTCCCCGATAATATCCGATGCCGCAGTGAATGCCTCACGTGTGTCGGTGCATGACCCCTCCGTCATCAAAGACCCGAAAACAGGGGAGTACTATGTGTTCGGCTCTCATGTCGATGCGGCGAAATCTTCCGACCTCCTCAACTGGAACAGATTTACAAACGGCTACACTACTCCGCAGAATGTCGAGTTCGGGGATATGTCCGCCAACCTCAAAAAAGCCTTTGACTGGTGCGGCGAGGATATGGAGGACTGTGCAGGAGGATTTTCCGTGTGGGCTCCCGATGTAATCTGGAACCCCGACTATGTGAATACGGACGGCTCAAATGGTGCGTATGTGATGTATTTCTGCACATCGTCAACTTACATACGTTCGGTTATATGCTATGCCGTTTCGCAGAATATCGAAGGACCCTATACATTCGTGGATACCCTCATATATACGGGCTTTACCAACAATGACCAGTATGTCACAGGCGGTTCGAGGACTGTGAACAAAAAATATACCTCCACCAATATTGACGAGCTTATCGCAGACGGAGAAGTCGAATACAACAGCAAATGGTTCAGCGGAAACAACTATAACAACAATCTTTTCCCCAATGCCATTGACCCTACTATCTATTATGATACTGACGGAAAGATGTACATGGTATACGGCTCATGGTCGGGCGGTATATTCACTCTTGAAATTGACCCTGCAACAGGCAAATGCATTCACCCGAAATCGGGTACTACCTCGGACGGCAGAATGATTGACAGTTACTTTGGAACAAAGCTGATAGGCGGCTATCACAAATCGGGCGAAGGACCGTTCATTGAATACAACGAAGAAACGGGATATTATTATCTCTGGGTTACATTCGGAGGGCTTTTGTCGGAGGGCGGCTACAATATGCGAGTATACCGTTCAAAAAATCCGACAGGACCTTTCGTTGACCCGTCAGGCAAGACAAGCATAATGGACGCTAATTCAAACCTTGACGAACACGGACTTAAAGTCATGGGCAACTATAAATTCAGCACAAATGACAGGGCATATATGGCTTGCGGTCACAACTCCGTATTGAAAGATGATGACGGAAAATGGTATCTTCTGTATCATGCACGATTTGACGACGGCACGGAATACCATGAAGTAAGGGTACATTCAATGCAGTTCAATTCCGAGGGCTGGCCTGTTGTAGCTCCCAATGAATATCAGAATGATACAATAGATGCAGGCGGTTATGAAGCTTCCGATATTGCAGGTACTTATGAATATATAAACCACGGAAACGATACGGGAAGCAAAATATATAACTATTCGACAATAACCCTCTCCGCTGACGGCAAAATTTCGGGTGCGGTTTCGGGTACATGGTCGCAGGACGACAGCTCCGCAGATGCCGTGATAACCATAGGAAACCAGACCTATTACGGAAAATTCCTCGCCGCAAAGGACGAAAGCGGCAGGAAAGTAATGTCATTTACCGCAGTCGGCAGCAACAACCAGACAATATGGGGAAATAAGACCTCTGAATTTACGGGAAATCCGAGAAATTCAGCGGCTATACCCGACGGCACGGCTTTCACGATTAAGAATGTCAACAGCGGACTTTATATGGAGGTCGCAGGAAATGCCGCAGAAAATAACACCAATGTACAGCAGTGGGATTTGAACGGCGGAGACACCGAAGCAAGCAATACCCCCGATACATGGAATACATGGAGATTATTCAGCGCAGGTGACGGATATTATTATATCATATCCGAAATCGGTGACGGAGTGACCTATGCCCTCGATGTTGCAGGAAAGAAAGCCGATAACGGCACGAATGCCGCCATATATCAGTTCAACGGCGGAGATAATCAGAAATTTAAACTTACCAGAAATGCGGACGGTTCTTACAAAATCCGCACGAAAGTTTCAAAAAATCAGTCGGGCATAGAGGTCGCAGGCGGAAGTCTCGAATACGGCGCAAATATTCAGGAATGGGAAATAAACGGCGCAGACTGTCAGGACTGGATTTTCACCGAAACAACAAGCCACGGCATTGAAATGGATACAAATCTGCTGTATACTTTCAGGAACGTCAACAGCGGCATGGTCATGGATATAATAAACGGCGAAATGACCGATAATTCCAACGTTCAGCAATGGGAAAGCAACGGTGCGGACTGTCAGAAATGGAAACTTGTACCATTCGCTCAGGGCGGAAATTATTACTATATCCGTTCCCTTATGGACGAAAATTATGTACTCCGCTGCGACGGCGCAGAAAACGGCGGAAATCTCAGAATACAGACATATTCGGTCAGTGACAGCTCCATGCTTTTCAAATTCGCAAAAAATCTTGACGGCTCTTATACTATCATGACACGCTCATCGAAGGATGCAAAAATCCTCGAAGTATCGGGCGCAAGCCTTGATTACGGCGCAAATGTTCAGCAGTGGGAGGCGAACGGCAATGACTGTCAGAAATGGATTGCAATAACCGAGAATTTGCCCGAAACCACTACAGTCACAACCGAAATTACAACCACTGAAATTACGACAACAACGACCGCTGAAACGACAAGCACTGCCGAACCTGTAACGGATTTGCCCGAAACCACAACATCTCCGAGTGAAATCATATGGGGCGATGCGAATGTTGATAAAAAGGTCAGCATATCCGATGCGGTTGCGATTTTGCAGTCGCTTGCAAATTCCGAAAAATACGCCCTTACGGAGCAGGGCAGGCTCAACGGCGATATAGTTGACAACGGAAACGGAGTTACCGGACAGGATGCCGCCGCAATTCAGCTTATTGATGCAGGCAAGTTGGATGTTTCACAGCTTCCCGTTACCAATGCCGAGCTTAAACAATAAATCAAAAACGCAATAAAAACAATGTTCCTCCGCCGCAGGAGGAACAAAGACAAAAATATCGGGTACCTTGACAGTACCCGATATTTTTGCGTTTTAATCAGAGTGACGAATGGAATGTTCTTGAAATTACATCGTCCTGCTGTTCCTTGGTAAGCTTCACGAAGTTCACGGCATAGCCCGAAACCCTTACAGTAAGCTGGGGGTATTTTTCGGGGTGAGCCTGTGCATCGAGGAGAGTTTCCCTTGTGAACACATTCACATTGAGGTGATGACCGCCTTTTTCAACGTAACCGTCAATAAGTTCGATAAGGTTATCAACCTGTTTTTCGTTTGCCATAATAATCCTCCTTATTTAAAATCGTCAATTTTCGCCTTTATAGGCTTGCACTTTCGTTCACTTCGCCATGCTCCGTTCACTCTCAGTGCAAGGGCGAAAATTTCCTATTATTTAAAATCGTCAATTTCCGCCTTTATAGGCTTGCACTTTCGTTCACTTCGCCATGCTCTGTTCATTTCAGTGCAAGGGCGAAAAATTCCTCTTGTTGTTATTATATCCTGCCCCGTAAGGGGCAGGAATTTTAATTAATCTTCATCATCGTCAACGGCATTTTCGGTGGGCTGACAGCAAGCACCCTTTGTACCTGAACAGTCGGTGCTTCTGACAGTGTTTACCCTAAATCCGCCGCCGCCCGATTGTATGTTTACATGACCGCTGCCCTGCGACATCAAACGGTCTATCAAATCGGCGAGTTCTTCGGGATTGTCGGTATTTTTAATCTCATTGGGGATAATCATTCTTCTTCACCTTTGAGCCTGTCAAGGTCAATATCTCCGACAAATACCTGCATATCCTTTCCGAGAGCATCGGGAACTATAGAGAACGTATTCGAGATACCGTCCTGAGCGTGTCTGAACGGGATTTTAGCAACCGAGGCAAGAGAAGCAACTGCGCCGTGAGTATCTCTGCCGTGCATGGGGTTTGCACCGGGTGCAAGCGGAACGCCCTGTTTTCTTCCGTCGGGAGTATTGCCCGTCTTTTTGCCGTAAACGACATTTGATGTGATAGTGAGAATTGACATTGTAGGAACGCCGTCACGGTAGGTATGGTGCTTTCTTACGCAGTCCATGAATCTGCGTACAACCGTAACAGCCATATCGTCAACACGGTCGTCATTGTTTCCGTATTTCGGGAAATCTCCCTCAACCTCATAATCAACAACGATATTTTTTGCAACGTCTATGACATTTCCTGCCTTGTCCTTTATCTCTATATCCTTGCGAATGGGCTTTACCTTTGCATACTTGATAGCCGAGAGGGAGTCTGCGACTACCGAAAGTCCTGCTATACCGGTAGCGAAATAACGCTTTACATCTCTGTCGTGGAGAGCCATCTGAAGTCTCTCATAGCTGTATTTGTCGTGCATATAGTGTATAACGTTAAGAGTATTGACATAAAGACCGGCAAGCCATTCCATCATGTCCATGTACTTTTCCCATACATCGTCGAAATCGAGGTATTCCGTTTCAACGGGTCTGTATTTGGGACCTACCTGAATACCGAGTCTTTCATCGACACCGCCGTTTATAGCGTAAAGGAGGCATTTTGCGAGGTTTGCTCTTGCGCCGAAGAACTGCATTTCCTTGCCCACTCTCATCGAAGATACACAGCAGGCGATAGCGTAGTCGTCACCGTGGGTAACTCTCATCATATCATCGTTTTCGTACTGGATAGATGAAGTCTTTATTGACATTTTAGCGCAGTAAGCCTTGAAATTTCCGGGGAGCTTCCGTGACCAGAGAACAGTCATGTTCGGTTCGGGAGCAGTGCCGAGATTTTCGAGTGTATGGAGATAGCGGAAGCTGTTTTTCGTTACGAGGTGATGACCGTCAACGTCAACGCCGCCGATAGACTCCGTAACCCATGTGGGGTCGCCCGAAAAGAGCGAATTGTATTCGGGAGTACGTGCGAATTTAACTATACGCAGCTTCATGATGAAGTGGTCTATTAATTCCTGTGCCTGTTCCTCCGTGAGTATGCCTTTTTCGAGGTCACGCTGAATGAATATATCGAGGAAAGTAGATGTACGTCCGAGCGACATAGCTGCGCCGTTCTGTTCCTTGACTGCGGCGAGGTATCCGAAATAGAGCCACTGAACGGCTTCCTTAGCGGTTGCGGCAGGTCTGGAGATGTCAAAGCCGTAGATTTCGCCGAGCTTTTTCAAATCCTGCAAAGCACGAACCTGTTCGGCAAGCTCCTCACGCAGACGGATATTTTTTGAAGTCATTCTGACGAGCGAGGTTTCAATCTGATGTTTCTTGTCGGCGATGAGAATGTCAATTCCGTAGAGAGCAACACGTCTGTAGTCGCCGATAATTCTTCCTCTTCCGTAAGCATCGGGCAGACCCGTAAGGATAGCGGAGTGGCGTGCAAGACGCATTTCGGGGGTATAGGCATCGAAAACGCCCTGATTGTGAGTTTTTCTGTACTTTGTGAAAATTTCGACAACGGAGGGGTCAACCTCATAGCCGTACTCCTTGCAGGACTGCTGTGCCATTCTTATGCCGCCGAAGGGCTGGAGAGAACGCTTGAAGGGCTTATCCGTCTGAAGTCCGACAATCTGTTCGAGGTCTTTGTTGAGATAGCCTGCGCCGTGGGAGGTGATTGTGGATATTATTTTTGTGTCCATATCGAGGACACCGCCAGCCTCACGCTCCTGACGGGAAAGCTCCATTACCTGTTCCCAGAGCTTTTTTGTAGCCTCGGTAGGGGGAGCGAGGAAGCTTTCGTCGCCGTCATAGGGTGTATAATTTTTCTTGATGAAGTCACGGACGTTGACAGAAGTATTGCACCAGCGTCCCTCATTGAAACCTTCCCATTCCTTTGGAAATTCTTTGATGAAATGTAACATTATCCATACTCCTTTGACAATTTTTTGACTATATCTATATTAACACATTGTTGAAGAATTGTCAATCTAAATGTTAGCCAAAGTTATCAAAATTTACGGCACATAAATATTTATTTTTTACTATACGGGGGTTGTTGACGTGACAGACACTTTTATGATATAATTCATAATGCATAATTCATAATCATAATTCCTCCCCGCCTGCGGCGGGGAGGAATATAAAAATTTTTGTGCCGGGAGTGAACGCAGCATAGCGCAGTGAACGAAGGCACAAGATTTAAAAGGCGAAAATTGACGATTTTAAATAAGAGGAAATTTTCGCCCTTGTGCCGGGAGTGAACGAAACGCAGCGCAGTGAACGAAGGCACAAGGTTTAAAAGGCGAAAATTGACGATTTTAAATAAGGAGAAAGAGTATATGGAAAATAATTACAGGATAGGCAGGGCAATCGTTGACGGAAGCTTTCATACACAGAGTGCGGACGAGGCATTTTTCACTTATTTCGGAAATGATGTTACATATTCCATAAAACGGACTATATATCCCGATGATACCGAGAAAATAGAGGAGCTTATGAAATTTTCCGACAATGCCGAGAGAAAAACCGTCATAAGAATGAAAGGCATTAACGGAGAAATGCGCTGGGTGCTTGCATCTGTAAGATTTTCGGGTCAAAGCGGCGGAGAAAATCTCTACAGCATAGATTTCAGCGATATTTTTACGCTTGAGGAAAATTCATACCGCAGAAAGAAAAGCCTCTCACGCTGTAGATTTATCCTGAGCCTTAGCAGCGACCTTGCGTTTGAATACAACTTTGAAACCAAAAGGATAAGAATATATATGTCCGACTGCTGCCGTGAGATAACCGTAACTGACGAATCTCTCGAAAAATGGAGGGAAAGGGCAATAAATTCGGGCTATGTCCTTTCAAGATATACCGATACGTTCAATACATTATGCCGTGATATAAAAAACGGTGTATACCGCTTTGATTATGAACTTGAAACGTCAATTCTTACCAACGGAAGAACCAAGGAATTATGTCTATTCAAGGGCGTTACACATCACACAGACCCGAAAAATAAAATGGTATACGGAATAATTTCCGTAATAAGCTCACGCCACAAGGCAAAGGATATAAATTTAATCCTCGAAGCCAACAAGGATACTCTTTCAGGACTGCTCAACAAAAGGGCGGTTACTTCATATGCTGTTGACATACTTTCGGAAAAGCCGTCATATAATATAAATCTCGTGATACTCGACATTGACGACTTCACGGAGATAAATTCGAGGTACGGGCATCTTTTCGGCGATGAGGTGATATACACAATCGCATCTATAGTCAAGAAAGAAATAGGAACAAGGGGTATTGCAGGACGTATCAGCGGAGGAGGATTTCTCATAGTGCTTGAAGGAACAAGAGACGAGGAGGATTTGAGAGGGGTACTCAGGGCGATAAGAACCAATACGGAATATGCCTTTGCGGAGCGTTTCGAGAATTTTCACCTCACCTGTTCAATGGGAGTTTCGACATATCCAATAGACAGCGCAGACTATGACGAGCTTTTCATGCAGGCGGACAAGGCTTTATATCTTGCGCAGGAAAAGGGCAAGAACCGCTATGTAATATATGATATAAACAAGCACGGCCCTGTTGAAAAGGATATTGAAAACAAGATTGCATTTCTTAGCAGCGGAAAGGACACTACCGAAAAGCTTTCATTCGTGGGGAATATAACCGAAAGCCTTGTATTCGGGCGCATACCCGATATATCCGTACTTCTTGAACAGATACGCTCACAGTTTTCGATAGATGATATATGTGTATTTGCAGGCAACGACATGAGCCTTATACTTAGCTGCGGAAACGCATCGTCAAGAAATGCGTCATATGTTCTGGAAAATAATTTCACAAACAGATTTTCGGGCGACAGCGTATTCGTGATAGACAATGTAAACGAGCTGGAGGGCAGGGACGATAACGCTTTCATGCGCCTTTCCTCGGAAAATATCGGCGGTGCGGTGCAGTATCTCATAACGGACGAGGGAATTGTCAAGGGGATGGTATCATTCTGTTATATAGGCAGGTTCAAAAAATGGTCGGTATCGGATATAAATTATCTTGTCATATTCGGCAGGCTCATTTCCTCGATACTGAAAAAACAGGCATTTATATAAAAAATCCCCCGCATGAAACGAGGGATATTTTATGAAATTCAGCCGAATGAGCGTGAATTTTTTCTGCTTTTCTTTATTTCGTACATTGCATCGTCAGCCTGCTGAATGAGATTGAAAAGCGTAATTTCCTCGGAGGCAACCGCCGTGATACTTCCCACGCTTGCGGAAATTTTATAGGGCTTGTTGAAAATCTCGTTCTTGCTGTCGAGCTTGCGTGTCAGTTTCCTCGAAAAAGCCTCCGCATCCTTTTCGCTGATATTTTTATTGAATATGACAAATTCATCGCCGCCGAAACGTGCGCATACGCTGTCGGGTCGGGCAGCTTCAACAATAGCCTCGGCAAGCTTTTTGATTGCAAAATCGCCCTCGTTGTGACCGTAATTGTCGTTTATGAATTTAAGACCGTCCATATCGACAAAGGTGAGCATAATCTTTCTGTGTTCCTTAACGCAGTCGTTAAAGGATGTATCGACTATGTTTATAAAGCCGTTTCTGTTGTATATTCCGCAGAGCGGGTCAATGACATAGAGCCTGTTCAGTTCGTCCATCGCCTTGTTTATATGTATAAGCTTGCGGATATTTTCGAGGGAATTTCCTATATTCATCGAAAAGGTATGGCAGAAAAGGCTGTATATGCCAAATTCTCCGTTCGTGATTATATAATATCCGAGGCATCTCTCCCTGAAATGTATGGGGAGGAAAAAGCTTATATTTCCGCCGCTTTCGAGTTCCTTCGGGTACATTTCGCTGCCCGAAAAATAGTCGATTGAGGAAACTTTGCCGTTTTCCCATATCAGCGGAGCGGTCATGCCCGACGAAAAGGCATATTCGGGGTCGTTTTCAATGAATGACTCCTGCCAGTCGCTTGAAAGGCAGAGCGAAAATTTTTCGCATTCGAGATTGGGAATAAATTCCTTTATCACATTGAAGCAGTCCTCGGAAGTTTCGGTCTCTGCGAGTTTTGCGGCGAATATATTGAGCATATGGACATTTTCGTTATCGGTTTCTATCTTCTTGTATGTGCGTTTCTTGTATTCGGTGATATTACTTAATTCATCGCAGCGGCAGCCGCAGCTTTCGGAGAAAACAGGCGCAGCCTCCAGCTTTATGGTATTCTCAGGAACATCTCCGTTAATTATATCCATAATTGTCTGACAGGCTTTATATCCAGCCTCTTCGAGAGGACGCTTTACGGAGGTGAGTGCAGGAGTGAAATTTTTTGCGTTGTATGTATAGTCAAAGCCCGTCACGATAGTGTCATCGGGAACCTTTATGCCGTATTTTTCAAGTGTGCTTACAGCTGTAAGAGCCATTGCATCATTTGCGCATATATAGGCATCGGGAACGGACTGACCAATGCTCATGAAATGCTCAACGGCGGCTTTTCCGTCATAACTTCTGAACTCTCCGTAATATATGCGTTCTTCATCGACATCGAGGTTATTTTCCGCCATAACCTCACGGAAAGCCCTGAGCCTGTCTCTTGCTTCGGGGTTTGACATGGGACCCGAAATATAGTTAAGTGTCTTTGCACTGTGGAACTTTATGGCATGATTTATAATATCTCTCATTGCGCCGATATTGTCTATGCTGACATTGAATATTTCGGGATAGTCGGAGCAGTCGAAAATAACGGCAGGTATGCCCGAATTTCTTACACTGTCTATTATATTTTCCCTGATACCTGTGTCGCATATTGTATTTGTCATCAGAATGACCGCATCGAAGAAATCATAGTCGGCGAGATTATATATGCTGTATTCGCCGATGTCGTAGAGATGACTCCCTATCATGCCGCCGAAAGCGGCGAAATAGGAGGTATTGACGTTGTTCTGTCTTGTGAACCTGTTTATGCCCTTTATTATATCGCTCTGATACTCCTCGTCTATGCCCGAAACCATGACTGCAATATTTATGATTTTGTCGTTACACATAATAATTCTCCGTTTCAATATGAAATTTTCACAGCAGAAATAACCAGTAACAAAATTATATCACAAATATTCACAAAATAAAACAGATTATATAAATTTTGTGAGAATATACAATAAACCATATAATTTATTGTATATAATGCGCAAAGAAATTTTCTTCCTGCCATGTGAGATAATTTTTTATTAAAACATAAAAAACGGTTGCAAATGAAAAATAAATGTAGTATAATAGTTATTGGGGATTTTTACCCCGCTGTGATGATACAATGGCGTTTCATCATCTGATATTCTCATTTACATTCGGAGGTAATTAATATGTGCGGAATTGTCGGTTTTACAAACCATGTCAAAAATCCCGATAAGGTCATAGGCGATATGATGGACAGAATAAAGCACCGTGGTCCCGATGCTGAGGGTAAATATATTGACGAAAATATCGCCCTCGGTCATCGCAGACTCAGTATCATTGATACGGGTGCGGGCGGAAATCAGCCCATATTCAACGAGGACGGAAATATCGTAATCGTCTTTAACGGCGAAATCTACAACTACCGTGAACTCAGAGAGGAACTCAGGTCAAAGGGTCATGTTTTCAGAACCAACACCGATACCGAGGTACTCGTCCACGGCTATGAGGAATACGGCACGGAAATGCTCAATAAATTAAGAGGTATGTTCTCTTTCGTGATATGGGATAAGAACGAAAAACAGCTCTTCGGCGCAAGGGATTTTTTCGGCATAAAGCCCATGTATTATGCTAAAATGGGAAAAACCTTCATGTTCGGCTCGGAGATAAAAAGCTTTCTCGACCACCCCGATTTCAAAAAGGAACTGAATGTCTCTGCACTCGAAAATTATCTCACATTCCAGTACTCGCCCACAAAGGAGACATTTTTCAGGAACGTATTCAAGCTTCTCCCTGCGCATTATTTCATATTCAGGGACGGCAGGCTTACCGTGAAATCCTACTGGGACGTTAAGTTCAGTGAAGAAAAGGGCAGCTCGGTTGATGAATGGGCGGACAGAATTTCCGATACCTTCCATAATTCCGTTCAGGCTCATAAAATAGCCGATGTAGAGGTAGGCTCGTTTCTTTCGAGCGGAGTTGACTCCAGCTATGTGGCAGCCGTTGCGGACGTTGACAAGACTTTCACAGTCGGTTTCGGCGATGATGAAAAATATAACGAAATTTCATGGGCAAAGGATTTTTCTCAGGCTATCGGAAAGGAAAATACAAGCAAGGTAATCTCCCCCGAAGAATACTGGGGCAGTCTTGAAAAAATACAGTATCATATGGACGAACCCCTTGCAGACCCCTCGGCTGTAGCACTGTATTTCGTCTGCAATATAGCTTCGCAGAAGCTTAAAGTAGTGCTTTCGGGAGAGGGCGCAGACGAAATATTCGGCGGATATAATGTATATTCAGACCCGAACGGCACACCCTACGACAGACTTCCGAGAGCCGTCAGGAGAGGCATAGCCGACATTGCGGAAAAGCTCCCTGCAAAGCGAGGCGTAAATTTCTTTGTCCGCAAGGGTCGTGACGTAGAGGAGAGATTTATCGGAAATGCCTATATATTCAGCCCTGCACAGCGCAGGGAGATACTGAATATAAAGACCTCCGCACCCTCTCCGCAGATACTTACAAGACCGTATTTCAACCGTGTGCAGGATAAAGACGATGTTACAAAAATGCAGTATCTCGATTTGCATATGTGGCTTGCCGGGGATATTCTCCTCAAAGCCGACAAGATGAGCATGGCAAATTCTCTTGAACTGCGTGTGCCTTTCCTCGACAGGGAAATAATGTCGCTTGCCGAAAAAATCCCGACGGAGTACAGGGTAACACGCTCTAAGAAAACCGATGAGACAAAATATATAACCAAATATGCCATGAGACTTGCCGCAAAGAAAGATACTCCCGAACAGACCGCAAAAACCGCCGTCAAGAAAAAGCTTGGTTTCCCCGTTCCGATAAGGGTATGGCTCAAAGAGGATAAGTACTACAATATAGTGAAAACCGCCTTTGAGAGCGAAAATGCAGGAAAATTCTTCAATACCCCGAATATTGTCGCACTCCTTGACGAACACAGGGAGGGCAGAGCCGACAACAGCCGCAAGATATGGACGGTATTCACTTTCCTTGTATGGTACAAAGTCTACTTCAATGCATAATTCATAATTCATAATTAAGAATTATTCATTGACATTCGTCAGTATAGTTATGATTGTTTCCCCCTCCTACGGGGGAAACAAATAAAAAAATTTTGCGCATTGTTTTAAATGCTTATTTGTAATTATATACAGAATTGCCGCAGACAATAATAATTATGAATTATGAATTAATAATCGGAGGTTTTTATATGAAGTCAGATTTTCAGCATCTCATTGATTTGAACGATTATCCCGTGCAGTGGTGGCAGAGCGTCATAGAACTCGGAGAGAAAATTAAAAATAATCCCTCCGATTTCGCCCACGAATGTGACGGAAAAATAATGGCTACGCTTTTCTATGAGCCGTCAACACGCACACAGATGTCATTCCAGACCGCCATGATACGTCTCGGCGGACAGATAATCGGTTTCGACAACCCTGCCAATTCGTCCGTTTCAAAGGGCGAAACCATAAAGGATACCACAAAGATAGTAAGCAGCTATGCGGATATTCTTGTAATACGCCATCCCGTTGCCGGTGCGGCAAAGGCGGCATCTCTCACCGCCGATTGTTCCGTTATAAATGCAGGTGACGGCGGTCATCTCCACCCGACACAGACTCTCACCGATTTGCTTACCCTGAGAATAGAAAAGAAAAGACTGGATAATCTCACTATCGGTATGTGCGGAGATTTGCTCAACGGAAGAACCGTTCATTCTCTCTGCAAGGCTCTTTCCATGTTCGGCAATCATTTTGTTTTCATATCCACAAAGGAACTCGGTATGCCTGCATATGTAAAGGATATTATCAAGGCAAACGGAAGCACATACAAGGAGGTCAACAGCCTTGAAGAAGCTATGGACAAGCTCGATGTACTCTATATGACCAGAATACAGCAGGAACGCTTTGCAAGCGAGGAGGATTATCTTGCGCAGAAAAATACATATGTTCTCGATAAGAAAAAAATGAAGCTTGCAAAAAAAGATATGATTGTCATGCACCCTCTGCCGAGAGTTGACGAAATAACAGTTGAAGTCGATGACGACAGCAGGGCAATGTATTTCAGACAGGCTAAATACGGGGTTTTCGTGCGCATGGCTTTGATAATGACCATGCTCGGCGAGGAAAAATCCTCCGTTACGCTCAAAGGAAAGGTCTATGGAAAAATAAGATGCGATAATCCCAACTGCATAACCAATCACGAGGCGCATTTGCCGAAGAGCTTTATTCCCTGCGGCGATGAAACTCTCCTTGAATGTGAGTACTGCGACGAAAGAAAACTCGTCTGAATTTATAAAATATTCTCCTGCTCAGGCGGAAAAATATAAAACGATGTTTCCCCCGTCCCGGACGGGGGAACAAAGATGAATTATTTATAATTATGCATAATAAAAGGCTGCTGTCGCATTGCACGGCAGCAGCCCTTAAAGGAGTTGTTGTATTTAAAAGTCACTTTACGATGTACTTGTCGATTTCCTTGAGGAATGCATCTGCATCGTCTGTGTGAGCGTTAAGCTCGATAGGTCTTGAAAGGTCGAGGCTGAAAATACCCATGATAGACCTTGCATCAACAGCATATCTTCCGGAAATGAGGTCGATGTCATAATCGTACTTCATTACGATGTTCACGAAATCCTTTACATCGTTGATTGCCAAAAGTGAAATAGTTGCCTTTGTCATAGTGTTACCTCCATTTTTTAAATCGTAAATTTCCGCCTGCAAAGCCTGTCATTTCGTATACTAATGACAAGGGCGGAAATTCCTCCTGTTTGTGACACCTGCACTCCTGTAAAGGCAGTGGGTGTCGGGTCTGTGTGTTGGTTTTTTATCGTTTATATCTTCTTCTCTGCGGCTTTCCCTTACCGCAAGTATATAATAACACTTATTTTTGCCTTTGTCAAGGGATAAAGTGCATTTTCGTCAATTTAGCACAATATAAAATTCGCTGACAATAACATTTTATTGAAAACAATAATTATTTACAGTGCATAAAAATTCAAGGTGAAATTTGTGCATTATACCTATGACGAATTAGGGTGAATGAAGTGACAATAAGGTGAAATATGTATAAAGTATTTTTTATAACTTTGGGCTGCAAGGTCAATCAGTACGAAACGGAATGCATGAAAAGCAGTTTTGTCTCCGCAGGCTTTTCCGTCAGCGATGACAAAAGCTCCGCAGATGTGATACTCATAAATTCCTGCACGGTTACGGGTTCGGGCGACAGCAAATCCCTCTATGCCGTGCGCAAAGCAAGAAAGGATAATCCCCGTGCGGTCATAGTGCTGACGGGCTGTCTGCCGCAGACTGTTCCCGATATATATGAAAAAATCCCCGAAGCGGATATTATAACGGGTACTAAGGAAAGAAAAAATATTACAGGTCATGTCCTCGAATTTATCGAAAAGAAAAACAGGATAACGGATATTGTTCCATACGGCAGCCACGATGATTTTGAGGTGACCGAGTATAAGCCCTCGTTCAGCCATACAAGGGCGTTTGTCAAGATACAGGACGGCTGCAGCTGTTTCTGTTCTTACTGCATAATTCCGTATGCAAGGGGAAGATGCCGCAGCAAGCCCCTTGATATTCTCAAAAAAGAGATAAATACCCTCGCCGCAAACGGTTACAGGGAGATAGTTCTTGTCGGGATAAATCTTGCATTTTACGGCATGGAATACGGTATGCGCCTTGCCGATGCCGTTGAAGAATGTTCGGGAATAAATGGCATAGAGAGAATACGTCTCGGTTCGATTGAACCCGAAATGATACTCGATAAAGACCTCGAAAGGCTTTCACGGATTGATAAGCTATGTCCGCAGTTTCACCTTTCACTGCAAAGCGGCTGCGGACGCACTCTGAAAGCGATGAACCGAAGATATACCCCCGATGAATATTATGCGCTTACGAGGAAAATCCTTGAATTTTTCCCCGATGCAAGCTTTACAACCGATATAATGACGGGATTTCCCGAAGAAACGGACGAGGACTTTGAGGAGAGCCTTGCCTTTGCCGAAAAAATCGGCTTTGCGAAAATTCATGTTTTCCAGTATTCCCCCAGAAACGGCACTCCGGCCGCAAAAATGAAGCAGATACCAAAGAATATAAAAGAGCAGAGAGCCGACCGCATGAAAGCCCTCGGCGAGAGATTGCATTCGCAGTACCTCGAAAGACAAGTCGGCAAGACCGTTCCCGTCCTTTTTGAGAGGGAAAACAGCCCCGAATATCATCAGGGCTATGCCCCCGATTACACGTTAATAAAAATTTTACGGAAAAATTCCGAAAAAAGTTTGCGTAATCGGATATTTTATGTTACAATAGAAGAGAGCCGCAGAGATTACTGTCTCGGCAGCATAACAACAATGCATAATTCATAATTAAGAATTATATTATTTCCGTTTTTCCGCAGGAAAAACAATTATGCATTATGAATTAAAAAACCCCCGCTTGTGCGGAGAATGGAGATTATCATGTCCGTATTCAGAATTTACGCAGAAAAGAAAAAAGAGTTTGCCGTTGAAGCACAGTCCGTACTCAGCGACATCAGAACCGCTTTAAGGCTTAATGTAACCAATGTCAGGATATTCAACCGCTATGATGCAGACAAGCTCACGGAAGAAAATTTTGAGGCTGCGATAAACACAGTATTTTCAGAGCCTGCCGTTGACCTCGTTTACAGGGAAATGCCCCAGCCCTCCTACGGCGAAAGAGTATTTGCCGTTGAATATCTCCCCGGACAGTTTGACCAGAGAGCCGACAGCTGTGAGCAGTGCATACAGATACTCACACAGGGCGAAAGATGCCGTGTCAGAAATGCAAGAATTTATCTCATAGAGGGCAATATCACAGACGAGGAATTTGACCGCATAAAGGCATATATCATAAACCCCGTCGAAAGCCGTGAAGCCTCCCTCGACAAGCCTGCCACGCTCGACTCGAATTATGAAATCCCCACGACTGTCGAAACCCTCGAAAATTTCATTGACCTCAATGAAAAGGGTCTGCGTGCCTTTATTGAAAAATTCGGTCTTGCAATGGATTACGATGATATAAAATTCTGTCAGGATTATTTCCGACTTGCCGAAAGACGTGACCCGACCATAACGGAAATAAGAATGATTGATACCTACTGGTCAGACCACTGCCGCCATACAACATTCCTTACAAATATCAAAAATGTTGACATAAATGCCAACTATGTGAAAGATACCTACGATATGTATATAAATGTCCGTGAAGAGCTTGGAAGAACCGACAAGCCTGTTACTTTAATGGATTTGGGAACTATCGCCGCAAAGAAATTAAAGGCTGACGGACTTCTCCCCGACCTCGACGAAAGCGAAGAGATAAACGCCTGCTCCGTCAGGATAAAAGCCGATATTGACGGCGAAGAGCAGGACTGGATACTCATGTTTAAGAACGAAACCCATAATCACCCTACGGAAATTGAACCCTTCGGAGGTGCGGCAACCTGTCTCGGCGGCGCAATCCGTGACCCTCTTTCGGGACGTTCATATGTATATCAGGCAATGAGAGTAACAGGTGCTGCAAATCCCCTTGTTCCCGTTGAGGATACTATCAAGGGCAAGCTGCCGCAGAGAAAGATAACTCTCGGTGCAGCTAACGGCTACAGCTCATACGGAAATCAGATAGGTCTTGCAACAGGTCATGTTGCAGAGGTCTATCACCCCGGATATATCGCAAAGAGAATGGAAATAGGCGCAGTTCTGGGTGCTGCTCCCGCATCAAATATCAGGCGTGAGGCTCCTGTTGCAGGCGATATAGTAATACTGCTCGGCGGAAAGACGGGTCGTGACGGCTGCGGCGGTGCTACGGGTTCTTCAAAATCCCATACCCTTGAGTCGCTTGAAAGCTGCGGCGCAGAAGTCCAGAAAGGTAATCCACCCGAAGAGAGAAAGCTTCAGAGACTTTTCAGAAATCCCGAAGTCACTTCAATGATAAAACGATGCAACGATTTCGGAGCAGGCGGTGTTTCAGTTGCCATAGGCGAACTCACGGACGGTCTTGTTATAAATCTCAATGCAGTACCGAAAAAATATGACGGTCTTGACGGTACGGAAATAGCAATTTCGGAGTCGCAGGAGAGAATGGCTGTCGTTATCGACCCCAAAGACCTCCCCAAATTCCTCGCAGAGGCTAAAAAAGAAAACCTTGAGGCTACCGTTGTCGCAGATGTAGTTGACGAGCCGAGGCTTAAAATGATTTGGAACGGAAATACTATAGTTGACCTTTCGAGAGAATTTTTAAATTCAAACGGTGCGCCCAAGTTTACAGATATAACCGTTGAAGCTCCCGACAAGCTCAAAATGAGCTGTCTCAGCAATACGGCTGACTCATGGGCGGAGCTTATGGGAAATCTCAATGTATGCTCGCAGAAGGGTCTTGTCGAGAAATTCGACTCCACTATCGGAGCAGGCACTGTCCTCATGCCATTCGGCGGAGCATATCAGATGACACCCTCGCAGGCTATGGCTGCGAAGATACCCGTCCTTGAGGGAGAGACAAATACCTGTTCACTCATGGGCTGGGGCTACAATCCCGATATATCCTCGAACAGTCCGTATCACGGAGCAATTTTTGCGGTTATCGAGTCTATATCCAAAATAGTTGCCGCAGGCGGAACTTATAAAAAATGCTGGCTGACATTTCAGGAGTATTTCGAGAGAACAAAGAACGACCCCGGACGCTGGGGCAAGCCTATGGCAGCACTTCTCGGAGCTTTCAGGGCGCAGCTTGAACTCGGCTGCGGTTCGATAGGCGGCAAGGACTCCATGTCGGGTACATTCGAGGATATAGATGTACCGCCTACGCTTGTATCGTTTGCAGTTTCGACCGCAAAGGCTGACAAAATCGTATCGACCGAATTTAAATCTGCAGGAGACAGCGTTATCCTCATAACTCCCGAATATGACGAAAAGGGTCTGCCTGTATTCGACAGCATAAAATCGTGCTTTGAACAGGTTGAGAAAATTATCTCCGACGGCAGGGCAAAAGCTGTATGGACGGCAGGCTACGGCGGAAATGCAGAGGGCATCGTCAAGATGTGCTTCGGCAACAAACTCGGCTTTGAATTTTCAAAAAGACTCTCTTCGCACGAGCTTTTCAAGCCCTGCTACGGCTCGTTCATAATCGAGCTTGACGGAGAGGCACAGGAGGGCGAAAACGTAATCGGTAAAACCAGTGATGAGTATATGATAAGAAGTCTTGACTACATTGTAAGCCTTGATACTCTCCAGAGGACATGGGAGGGCAAGCTTGAACCCGTGTTCCCATGCAGAATTAAGACAACCGATACAAAGCCCGAAACATATAACTACAATAACGAAGAGCGCAGGAGCGCAGCAATAAAGGCTGCCAGACCGAGGGTAATTATCCCCGTATTCCCCGGAACGAACTGTGAATACGATACCGCAAGGGCTTTTGAAAAGGCAGGCGCAGAGGCGCAGACTATCGTCATAAAGAACCTTTCCGCAGGTGATATTGAGGACTCCGTTGATTTCTTTGAAAAGGCTGTGAGAAATGCACAGATGATAATGATACCGGGCGGCTTCAGCGGCGGTGACGAACCGGAGGGCAGCGGCAAATTTATCACGGCATTTTTCCGCAATCCCAAAATAAAGGACGCTGTTCACGATTTGCTTAAATTCCGTGACGGTCTTATGCTCGGCATATGCAACGGTTTTCAGGCTCTCATAAAGCTCGGACTTGTACCCTACGGAGAAATAACCGATATGACGGACGAATCCGCAACGCTTACGTTCAACACCATCGCAAGACACCAGTCAATGATGGTAAATACAAGAATTGCATCAAATAAATCCCCCTGGCTCTACGGCTGCGAAACGGGAGATATTCACACCGTTGCAATATCCCACGGCGAGGGACGCTTTGTCGCTCCCGAAGCTCTTATCCAGAGACTTGCCAATAACGGTCAGATTGCCACACAGTACGTTGACCTCAAAGGACACCCCACAATGGATATACGCTATAATCCCAATACTTCAATGGAGGCTGTCGAGGGCATAACATCGCCCGACGGCAGAGTACTCGGAAAAATGGGTCATTCCGAACGTAAGGGCAGTTATATCTGCAAGAACGTTCCCGGAGAAAAAGACCAGAGGATTTTTGAAAGCGGAACAGCATATTTCAAATAATCCGAAATAATTATAACCGACTTTGCCGCTGCGCAAGGTCGGTTATTTTAAAATTTCTATAATTTCCGCTTGAAAACATACTAAACCTATGTTATAATTAGACTATAACACCAAAGGAGGAAGTTAGATGAAAATTTCAACCAAGGGAAGATATGCTCTCCGAATGGTTACCGACCTTGCCATGTATCAGAACAATGAGTATGTTTCTCTGAAAGATATTGCCGAAAGACAGAATATCTCGAAAAAATACCTTGAACAGATTGTTCCCATGCTAAACAAAAGCGGTATTCTCAAAACGAACAGGGGAAACCGTGGGGGATATATGCTCAACCGCAATCCCTCGGAGCTTACCGTAAGCGATATACTCATTGCAACAGAGGGAAGCCTTGCGCCTGTTTCGTGTCTTGAAAATGAAGTCAACGACTGCCCCAGAAAAAAGGAATGCAGTACCATTCATGTATGGGAGGGGCTTTACAAGACTGTTTACGACTACCTCAGCGGCATCACCATTCAGGATATTATCGACAAATACTCTCCGAATGACGGAGACTACTACTGCATATGAAGTAATGCATAATTCATAATTATAATAAAAAATTCCCATGCCGCAGCGTGGGAATTTTTTTGTATTTTATTCAAACATGGGAGTTGAGAGATAACGCTCACCTGTATCGGGGAGAATTGCAACTATTGTCTTGCCCTGGTTTTCGGGACGCTTTGCAAGCTGCAATGCTGCCCACAATGCTGCACCCGACGAAATTCCCACAAGCACACCCTCGCTTCTTGCGATAAGTCTGCCTGTATTGAATGCATCTTCATTCTCAACGGTTATTATTTCGTCATATATATCCGTATTGAGAGTATCGGGAACAAATCCTGCGCCTATGCCCTGAATTTTGTGTGCGCCTGCCTTGCCCTGTGAAAGTACGGGGGAATTTGCAGGTTCAACGGCAACTACCTTTACATCGGGTTTCTTTGATTTGAGATATGCGCCGACGCCGCTGAGAGTACCGCCCGTGCCTACACCTGCAACGAATATATCAACATCGCCGTTGGTATCGTCCCAGATTTCAACACCTGTTGTTTTCTCGTGTATAGCAGGGTTTGCAGGGTTTGTGAACTGTGAGGGAATGAAGCTGTCGGGGATTTCCTTTGAAAGCTCTTCAGCCTTTGCTATTGCACCCTTCATACCCTTTGCGCCCTCTGTAAGAACCAGCTCTGCGCCGTAGGCTTTCATGAGATTTCTGCGCTCGATGCTCATGGTCTCGGGCATGGTGATAATAATTCTGTAGCCTCTTGATGCGGCAACGGAAGAAAGACCTATACCCGTGTTTCCGCTTGTCGGCTCGATGATAACACTGCCCTCTTTGAGGACACCCTTTGCCTCGGCATCGTCTATCATAGCCTTGGCAATTCTGTCCTTAACACTTCCTGCGGGGTTGAAGTATTCAAGTTTAGCGAGTATTCTTGCGCCTGTATTTTCGGCTTTTTCTATATTTTCGAGTTCGAGCAGGGGGGTACCGCCGATGAGGTCAGTAATTTTTTTGTAGACAGCCATAAATGACAACTCCTTATAAAACTATTTTACCTATATGTTTGGTATGAAAATATTATAGCACATTATTCATGATTTGTCAAGGGGTTTTTGAAAAAAATTTCACGCAGGAAAAAATCTGTCGTTTTAGGTGATTTTTTGCTGTAAACGGGCATTTCAGAATAATTCACAAAAATAATCCCCGTCGTGAAACGGGGATTTAATATATTATGCTGTTTCTATGCTGTTTGCGCCGTGGAGCTTGAGTTTTTCGACAGCCTGCTCCCTCATCTTGTATTTGAGGATTTTTCCTGCCGCATTCATCGGGAAACCGTCAACGAAATCGACATATCTCGGACACTTGTGCTTTGCCATTCTTGCAAGGCAGAAATCCTTTATTTCCTGTTCCGTTGCCGTTTCGCCGTCCTGAAGAATTATACAAGCCATAATCTCTTCGCCGTAGTCCTCATCGGGAACGCCTATAACCTGAACGTCCTTTACTTTCGGGTAGGTGTAGAGGAAATCCTCTATTTCTTTCGGGTAGATATTTTCTCCTCCACGGATAATCATATCTTTAATGCGACCTGTGATTTTATAATATCCGTCTGAGGAGCGTTTTCTTGCGAGGTCGCCCGTATGCAGCCAGCCCTCGGAGTCTATTGCTGCGGCGGTAGCCTCCGGCATTTTATAGTAGCCCTTCATGATATTATAACCTCTTGCGACAAATTCGCCGTCCGTATCGTCGGGCAGCTCCTGATTGGTTTCGGGGTCAACGATTTTGCATTCAACACCGAAAATAGGTCCGCCGACAGTATTTACTCTCTGCTCGATTGTGTCTGTGGTCTTGCTCATAGTGGTTGCGGGAGATGCCTCTGTCTGACCGTAGGTAATGCATATTTCGCTCATATGCATTTTCTCGATAACCTCTTCCATAGTCTTTATCGGACAGGGAGAGCCTGCCATTATGCCCGTTCTCATATAGGAAAAGTCCGTCTTTTCAAAATCTTCATGACCGAGCATGGCAATGAACATTGTCGGTACTCCGTGGAAACAGGTTATTTTCTCCTGATTTATGCAGTGCAGACCCTTTCTCGGAGAAAATCTGGTTATGGGAGACATGGTAGTGCCGTGTGTTGCGGAGGCAGTCATTGCAAGCACCATTCCGAAGCAATGGAACATGGGAACCTGTATCATCATTCTGTCAGCCGTTGACAAGTCCATGCAGTCGCCGATAGCCTTGCCGTTGTTTACAACGTTGTAATGCGTGAGCATAACGCCTTTGGGAAATCCCGTTGTACCTGATGTATACTGCATATTGCAGACATCGTGGATATTGATTGTGCGGCGGACGGCTTCTACTTCGCTGTAGGGTACATTCTTCGAGAGTGCGACAGCCTCCTCCCATGTATAGCAGCCATGGTTTTTCGAGTCGCAGGTGATTACATTTTTGAGGAAAGGAAGTCTTTCGGATTTGAGCTGACCCGGCTCACAGCTTTCGAGTTCGGGGCAAAGCTCTTTTATTATATCCACATAGCTTATATTTTTGATACCGTCAATCATGACGAGCGTCATTGTATCGGACTGTCTGAGGAGGTATTCTGCCTCGTGTATGCGGTATTCGCTGTTCATGGTAACGAGTACTGCGCCGATTTTTGTCGTAGCCCAGAATGTTATATACCACTGCGGAACGTTCGTTGCCCATATAGCCACATGGTCGCTCTTTTTAACTCCCATTGCAAGGAGCGAGCGTGCGAATGTATCCACATCGTCACGAAATTCGGGATATGTTCTTGTATAGTCAAGCTCCGTATACCTGAAAGCATACTGGTTGGGGAACTGGTCGCATATGCGGTCAAGAACATCGGGGAAGGTATAGTTTAATATTCTCTCCTTAGGCCAGGGGTACTGTCCGGCCCCTCTTATGCTTGTCTGGAGGGAGTGCTTGTGCTTTCTCTTGTAGGGCGACATATATTCTGCGAACTGCGGAATAACTATGCCCGCATCACTCAAGTCGGGAGCCCAGCGTTTTACCCATTCAAGGGAGATATAGCCTGTATAGTTTATGGTATCGAGGGCGGCAATCATCTCTTTTACGGGAATATCGCCGCTGCCCATAATCATATATTTAACTTTTCCGTTTTCGTCAATAACCGAGTCCTTTACCTGAATATATTTAATATATTCGCCTAAATTCGCAACAGTGGTTTCGGGGGCTTCGTTATTGAAACGGTAGGGGTGGTGCATATCCCAAAGAGCGGCAACTTTACGGCTGCCCACATCGGAGAGAAGCTTTGCAAGACGTGCGGTATCGCTGTATACGCCGTTAGTCTCGACGAGGAGCGTAATGTTGTATTCCTCCGCAATCGGTACGAGTTTTTTAAGGCATTCAATAACATATTCGTCATCGACATCGCCGCCGGGAGCAGGTTCAAGGTCGCCGAGTATGCGTATATACGATGTGCCGAGCTTCTGTGCAAGCTTTGCGTATTCGGTTATTTCGTTTCTTGCCTCATCAAATCTATCCTTGAATTTAAGGCAGGCACCTGATGTAAGGCAGGGAATTTCGAGACCGAGGGATTTTAATTTTTCGATAGTTTTGGGGAGCTGTGCTTCCGTAAAGGGCTGCGCCTTTACCGAGAATATCTCATTTCCCAGACCACGTATTTCAATTCCGTCAAAGCCGAGGTCTTTTGCCATAGAATATATGTCAGTCCATGAGAAGTTGGGACAAGCGAGTGTTGAAAAGCTTATCTTCAAAAATATCATTCCTTTCTGATTTATCTTAACACGGATATTATATCACATTAAAGCGAAAAAGTCAAGTATTAAACCAGTATCATTGTCTGTAAAACCAAACCCGGCAGGTTGTTTTTTGTTATATTGATAATTATATCACATCATGGAAAAAATTACAAGAGGGATATAAAAATTTCCGGAATAAATATCTTAAAAAAAGCAATAATATTTTCAGACGCTTATTTAATGTTTTGAAATAAACGTCCATTAATCCCGAATAAAGAGGTGTTCTCAATATGTGGGACAAACTTGCGCTTATTCTTCTGATTGTCGGAGGAATAAACTGGGGACTGGTCGGCATTTTCCAGCTTGACCTTATCGCCTGGATGTTCGGCGGTGCAGGAAGCCTTATCGCACGTACTCTCTACATTCTTGTAGCGATTTCTGCGGTATGGTGCATATCTCTTCTTTTCCGCAAGGAAGGGGAGCTGTCATACAATTCTGCAAGCCGATAAAAAAACGCTCCCTTACATGCCGCAGGGAGCGATACATATTTAAAATCGTCAATTTGCGCCTTTGTAACCTTGCCATTTCGTTCACTGCGCTGCGCTCCGTTCACTTTCATGGCAAGGGCGCAAATTTCCTCTTATTTACAATCGTCAATTTTTGCCTTTTAAGGCTTGACTACTCACTCACTTCGTTACACTCCGTTCGTTCATACGTCAAGGGCAAAAATTTCCTTATTTAATTCATAATATTTTCGATATTGTATCGCCGCAGGCGATATAATTCTTAATTATGAATTATGCGTTATATCAAAGTTGTAAGCCGTTGAAATTTTCTTCGAGTACATCGCAGGAATTTTTGAATTTCTCTTTTTCTTCGTCCGTGAGGGAGAGTTCTATAATCTCTTTCACACCGTTTCTGCCTATGATACAGGGTACACCGACAAATACATTTCTTGTGCTGTATTCTCCGCAAAGCTTTGCGGAAACCGTCAGAACGCTGTTTTCATCGCCGAGGATAGCCTTTACAATTCTCGTGATAGCCATGCCTATGCCGTAATATGTCGCCCTCTTAGCCTCTATGATTTTATATGCGGCTGTGCGGACTTGTTCTTCTATCTTCTGCATATCGTCAATGCAGTAGTCGTTTTTGTCGTCCTCAAGGATTTCCGTTACGTGCTTAGTTGCAAGCATAACCTGAGAAAGCGGCACAAATTCGCTGTCGCCGTGTTCGCCTATTACATATGCGTGGATATTCTTAGGGTCTACCGTGAAATAATCTCCGAGGAGATAGCGCAGTCTTGCGGTATCGAGGGAAGTACCCGTTCCGATAACTCTTGCCGAGCCGAAGCGTGAAAGCTCATAGGTTACTCTTGTCATGATGTCAACGGGATTTGTGGCTACGAGGAATATTCCGTCAAAGCCCGACTTAACGACGGGAGTTATAATCGAACGGAAAACCTCTGTATTTCTCTGTAAGAGGTCAAGTCTTGTCTCGCCTTCTTTCTGTGCGACACCTGCGGCTATTACGATAATATCCGCATCCTTGCAGTCATGGTAATCGCCTGCATAGATTTTCATATTTGATTTTGCAAAAGCAAGACCGTGGTTCAAATCCATAGCCTCTCCGTTAGCCCTGACCTTGTTCACGTCAATGAGAACGAGTTCATTGCAGATACCGCCCTGATTTACGAGGGCATAAGCGAAGCTCATTCCGACCATTCCCGTACCGATGAGTACGACTTTTCTCTTATCCGTATTCATAGAAAAACACTCCTTTTTTTAATTCATAATTCATAATGCATAATTTTTTCTTAATCATAAATCGGATTTAAATCCCTTTTATATTATGTGCAGAAATTATACTGTTATTATAGCATAAATTGATATATATGTCAAGACTGTTAGGTTTAAACAACAAAAATAAAATTTTCTCTTGTAATTGATATGAAATTATGTTATAATGAATTATAGCTATAGTAAATTTGAAATTTTTATAATAAAAGCGTTATTCCCCCCGCCTGCGGCGAGGGGAATAAGGAAAAAATGTGAGAATTTTTGTGCATTATTTAAAAAGCTCATTTATAGTTATAAGTTATTTGCGGTTTTAAATAAGAGCAAATTTTTGCCTTTGACGTGTGAACGAACGGAGTATAACGAAGTGAGTGAATAGTCAAGCCACAAAAGTCAAAAATTTGCGATTTTAAATAGGAGGATTTTTATGTCAGAAATCAAAACCAGATTTGCGCCCTCGCCTACAGGGTTCATGCATATCGGAAATTTAAGAACAGCACTTTATTCCTATCTTCTTGCCAAATCTCAGGGCGGTAAATTCGTTCTGCGAATAGAGGATACCGACCAGGTTCGCCACGTTGACGGTGCGGAACAGGTCATAATCGACACACTCAAATCAACGGGCATCGAATACGATGAAGGACCCTATATCCAGAGCGAAAGGCTCGGTATCTACAGAGAATATGCCGATAAACTCATAGAAAGCGGTCATGCATATTATTGCTTCTGTACTCCCGAAAGACTGGAGTCGCTTAAAGACGAAAAGGGTATAGGCGGTTATGACGGTCACTGCCGTACTCTCACACAGGAGGATATTCAGAAAAATCTCGCCGAGGGAAAGCCGTATGTTATACGTCAGAAAATGCCCGACAGCGGTACTACATCATATGTTGACGAGGTTTACGGAGAAGTCTCGATAGACAATTCCGAGCTGCGTGACCAGATAATGATAAAGGCTGACGGCTATCCGACTTATAATTTCTGCCACGTTGTTGATGATTATTTAATGGGCATAACCCATGTCGTAAGGGGAAACGAATATCTCACTTCAACCCCGAAATACTGTCTTTTATACGATGCCTTCGGCTGGGAAAGACCGCATTACGTTCATCTTCCGCTTTTAATGGGAAAGGATGCCGACGGCAATGTTTCAAAGCTTTCTAAAAGACACGGTGCGGTAAGCTTTCAGGATTTAATCGGTGACGGCTATCTCCCCGAAGCTGTCGTGAATTATATCGCTCTGCTGGGCTGGTGTCCGAAGGACAGCAATCAGGAATTTTTCACCATAGACGAGCTTAAAAAATCATTCTCAATGGAAGGACTGAGCAAGTCGCCTGCGGTTTTCGACTACGAAAAATTGAAATGGTTCAATTCCGAATATATCAAAAAAATGCCTGATGATGAATACGGCAAAATCGTCATGCCGATACTTGAAAAAATATTCTCAGATAATATAAATATCGGAAAATTATCCGAACTCCTCCACGGCAGACTGATTACATTCGGGGAGATAGGAGAAAGAACCGAATTTGTACTCAAAAGGCTCGATATGGACAATTCCCTCTATATCAACAAGAAAAACAAAACCACCCCCGAACTCTGCAAGCAGATACTTAACGAATGCCTTCCGCTGCTCGAAAATCTCGAAAGCTGGGATAATGACAGCCTTTTCGCCCTCCTGAAAGAATATTCCGCATCAAGCGGCATAAAGGCAGGTGCGGTCATGTGGGCAGTGAGAATTGCCGTTGCCCGTCAGGGTATAACTCCCGGAGGAGCAACCGAATTAATGGAGGTTTTCGGAAAGAACGAGTCGATAGAGAGAATAAAGCTTGCAATAAGCGAATTGTAAAAAAAATTCTCCCCGCAGGTCGGGGAGATTTTTATTTTTTTCTCCTGAATTTCGGCATAAAGCGTTTTTTGTATATATGATAGAACATATCGAGATTATAATCATAAAGCACAAAAATGACATTGCATATCAAAAGCATGAAAATGCCGCCGTATTTTCCGAAATCCTGCATCTGTTCGAGCATTTCCTCTATGCCGAAAATATAGACGGTCATATAGAAGAAACTGAGCGCACAGACGTTGAATATTATTGTTTTCAGAATAAAACGCACAAAGCCGATACGTATTTTTTGCAGATAAAAGCGCAGTATGGGATAATGACCAAAAAGCATTATGAATATAAGTGCGGCTTCCTTGTCGGCAGTTACAAGCATTGACAAAATACTTACTGCTATATATGTCAGCAATGCCCAGCTTGTGCTGACCTCCGCCGCAATTATCATCATAAGCACTCCCGCAATCATGGGCAGTATGAGGTAAAAGGCAGGGAGTACTCCTGCAAGGAACATGGCTATCAGGCACAGAGCTGCGACTATTCCGCCGAGAGCTACCCTGTAGCTTATGTCTCTCATTCAGTGACCGCCTTTGAGGAGGGTATATCTTTCTTTTTGGCTTTCTGGATATTATATACAAGAGCCGTGCTTAACCTGTAGGGGAGGAATTTGTTTAAAAATACTCCGGCCTTTACAGAAAGTCCGGGGATTGCTATCACCTGACCCGAAAATGCTTTTTTAAGGGCATATTCTGCGGCATAGTCGGGGGTAATCGGCTTCATGCTGAAGCTTACGCCTGCACGGTTGTTGAAATTGGTATCAACGGGTCCCGGACAAAGGATGGTTATTCCCACATTTGACCTGTCACGTCTCAGTTCCTCCGCAATGGCGAGGGAGAGCTTTACAACGTAGTTTTTGGATGCGTAGTAGGACGAAAGGAGAGGTCCCGAAAGAAATCCTGCGGAGGATGCCACGTTGATGATTATGCCCCTGTTGTGCTTTTTGAAATCCCTGAGAAAAAGCTTCGAGAGGATATGCACGGCGGTTATATTGAGGTTTATCATATCTATCTCGTCTTTTAAATCCGTCTCGTCAAATTTTCCGAATATTCCGTAGCCTGCGTTGTTTATCAGCAGGTCAATATCCTTGTCCTTGCAGAATTTATACACCCTGAAAACCTCCGCCTTGTCGGATAAGTCTGCCGGGATTATCAAGGTATTGTTGCCGAGCTTTCTCTGCATATCGATGAGGACAGCCTCGTTTCTTCCCGTGAGAACGAGTTCCCAGCCTCTTTTGTTGAGCTGTTTTGCGAAGCTCATGCCTATTCCCGATGTTGCGCCTGTAATTAATGCTCTCATAATTTTACACTCCTTATTTATATTTTCAGTCTGCAAGCGGCGAAAAGATATTTTCACTGCCGAGACTGTCAGTGCCGAATAAAAACAATATCTGTTCATAGTCGCCGATATTTACGAAATCCGTTATTTTCCCCTCCGCACATTCAGGAGAGAATATATCTATAACGCTGTAGTGCTGTATCAGAAATGGGATAAAGCAGTCTGCAAAATCATCTTTGATAACGAGCAGCTTTCTCTCGTTGTTGACAGATGTATTAATCTGCACGAGCGGCATATCCTCTCCGAGATAGAGACTGTACATATCGTCCGTGTCAACGGCATCTCTGTTATATAATTCTTTCCTGCGGACCTTGTGACTGTTGTCCGTACCCGTGCAGGATAACAATTCTGCGCCGTCATTGTAATTATATATGTCGAGAATATCGGGCTTTGATTTCATGTACTGTGATTTTTTCCATAAATTCCCCCTGAAATTGTCCGTAACGTGTTCTATGGTATACTTATCATAGGCAGAGGGCTGAAAACCGAGCTTCTGGATAACGGTTCTGTATACACAGTACGCCCCGTAGCTTGTCCATTTGCTGTCGCTGCGGAAGTATATATAGTTTTCGTTGAGCCTTTTGAGGATATTATAGGCATCTATCCTGCGTATGCCGCTGTTTAGCTTTGAATATACGCTGTCTATGCATTGTTTTTCCGTTTTGCCTGTGAGATATTCGGGTAATATTTCGCTGTAAACTCCCGATGAAGTCGGCACGGCGACAAAATATACCGCACTGTCATTTTTTGCGGAAAATCTGTTTACCGCATCGGCATTCGAGGTATAGGAAGGGGAGGAGAGAACCTCTGCGCCGAGGAGCATATCATCTCCGATATACACTCCGTTTACGACCTTTTCGCATATCTGGGACTCTATTTTAGCCTTTGAGGACAGCCATAAATTACGCTGCACAAAGCTGAGGGTAAAGCGTTCCTCCAGAGCTCTGAAGAGAGAGCCGTCCATTACTGCGGAGAAAGATATTTCGGGATTTTCGCCCTCTGCTCCGCCTGCCGCCGTCATGACAAGGAACAATGTCATAATCAGCAGGATAATAAAGGCGGCTGTTTTGTTTATTATAACCGATATATTTTTATCCCTGCGAGCCACACCGCACCTCCTTTGAATTTTCTGTTTTAACCTATAGATGTTTTTTGTCATACCTTGTAACAGTATAAAAAACAATAATTATGAATTATAAATTGTGAATTAAACTCAAAGTTTTATCAGCATTATGTCAGAGTTTCCGCTGTATGACATAAGTGCGGTGCATATCATGAGCATAAGGACAGCAACAATCGGAGATATGAAGGAAAATGCGGTTCTTATCCTTGATTTTCCCGAACGCAGCATCATATTCCCGAAAAGGTCCGTTGAGGCATACGTTGATACGAGCAGCAAAACCATATAGGATTTGAAAAAATAAACCGATATGCTGTCGGCGAATATTCTGTTTCCGCCGAACATGGCGATTATATATCCTATCGAGCTGCCTATGCTGTCGCCTGCGAGGAATGTCATCAAAAGGCACATGATAAGAAAGGTATATATTATCCCCGTAGTTTTGAGTATTTTTTTGCGGATGAAAAAATTTTCCGCAGTTACCGCAATTCCGACAAGACAGCCCCAGACCGCACCGTTAAGGCTGAATGTATACCAGAAGCCGATAAGACACCATGCGGCTATGAAAAGCAGTTGTTTAAGCTGTTGATTTCCCGAAAGCCTGTACAGGGGCTTTAAGGTGTACAGCCTGAACCAGCGTACAACCCCCATATGCCATTTTGATGCAAAATATCTTATTCTGCTGCTGAAAACGGGATAATTGAAGCTTTTCGGCAGACGGTAGCCGAAACAATACCCCATGCCCCTGCCCATATCCGCAAAGCCCGAAAGCGTGAAGCAGAGAGAGAGCATATATGCGATTATTCCAAGCCATGCGTTGACGGCGGAGAGCTTTTCACGGTCAATATTATTCACGTCACTGCAAAGCATATATATCGTATCGGCGATGATTACCTTTTTCGCAAGACCCTTTATGAATATAATCAGACCCTTTCCGATTTCAGAAAGTCCGTATTTTCTGTTATCGCTTATTTTGAGAAAGGAACGGTATCTTATAACGGGTCCCGCCGTTAATTTCGGGAACATGAGCAGATACAAGCCGAATGTTACTATATTCCTTTCGGCTTTTATCCGTCCGCAGTAAATATCCGTCAGATAGCCAACAGCCGACAGCGTGAAGAACGATACTCCGAGCGGAAAAAATTCATCGGGAAAGCCGAAAATACTCCTCAGCCACGACATATATTCAGTCCTGAACATGAATATAACGATTATATCCGCCGTTATTCCTGCGAAAAGCGGAACGGCTTCAAGCGATGTGCCGCTTTTTTTAATAACATCAATAAGAATGCCCGTGAAATAATTAAAGGCAGCGTATGCAGCCATGAATATTAAAAATCCCAGACCGTTCGCCGCACAGAATATCATGCTGAATACAAGCAGAATTATATCACGGTATTTCTGCGGCGATATATAGAACACAAGGATTGAAACAGGGAGAAAGGCATAAATAAACAGCAGACTGCTATATAACATTTTTATCCTCCCTGAGTTCGGCTAATTTTTTTTCAAGCTCCTCTCTTGTCATCATGGTATTGAGTACTTCAATGAGCGATGATGCGGACATCAGAGAGGGAAGACCGAGAGACTTCTGCAATTCAAGTCTCTTATTCCTGCTGTCGGGCTTTCCGCTAAGACCGAGTTCATAGAGGACAGCTTTGTCTATATCGGGGGTATCATCTCTTTCCGAGGCGGTAATTCCGGCTTTTTCAAAGGCATCGAGTATCAGGTTTATATTTATTCCCTCAACGCCGAGCTTACCCTCTGCGGAGGGTTTTTCCTTGCGCTTTTCTTTGCCGAAAATATCGGGGATGTAGACGTTTTTAATATTCCCGTTTTTCACTGCGCTTTTTATATATCCTCTTATCTTCCGCCCGGCACTGTCGGAGTCGGTCAGTATTATTATGCCCGTTCTTTCGGCATAAAAACGTATAAGCTCAAGAGTTTCCCTGTCCCTGAAAATCCCGAAACCGTTGGTTACTATAATTACCGCATCGAAAACGGAGGATAATTTTATCTTGTCATATTTTCCCTCGACTATGACGGCTTCATTAATTTTAATCATATATCCTCCGCTGGTTTTTGGTCATGAGCATTTTTGTGACAGCCTGTTCGAGAATGATACGGGGTTCGGTTGATGAAGAGGAAAACTGCACGGCGGTATCTCTCATTATCTTAACGCAGTCACGCAGACGGTTTATACTCATTCCTGAACAGTCCCTGAAAGCATTTTTCATCACAAATGCACGGTTTGCAGGGTAGCCGAAATCCCTGACCGTATCATCAATGCTTTTTCCTGATTTTATGGCGCAGGCGGCACGGTACAGGTCAACAAAAGTTCCCGAAACCACCGTGAGTATCAGCATTTTATTGTTATTGTCGATATTCAGCTCGTCTATTGCGCCGAAAGCGGCATTCCTGTCCATGAGGGCAACGGCATTTGCAAGCTTATATACTGTCATGTCGTTCTGTCTGCGGACGAGGAGATTTATAATATCCCCTGTAATCTCACGTCCCTGAGCGTATGCGCAGAGCTTGTCAATTTCGTTGTTTACTGCGATTGTGTCGCACAGGCACATTTCCGCAAGCTCCCTTGCATTTTCGAGCCTAATCATACCGCCCCTTGACGAGACCTTGTTGACAATATCCTTTGCAAGCTCATTTGCATTTTTTACGGCACATTCGCAGAGTATGCCGTTTTTTGCGGCGAGGTCGGCAAGCTTTTTGTTCTTGTCCTTTATGACATTTTTTCTCGATTTATAGTCATATCTGGTTTCGACTTCAAAGCCCGTGACATTGAATATCACGACCGTTGCCGGGGGAATATCCTTAAGTATATTGAAAAGCTGTTTATTTATATCCTCTGCTTTTCTGCCGCGCATATCTTCAAGGGGCTTTTCGCAGTTATAGTCATTGATGAGTATGCAGTTATAATCCGACATCATGGGCATCATGCCGATAGTGTCCTCAAGAGAGGAGAGGTCGATATATTTGCCGTTTATTTTTGTAAGGGCAAATTCCTCATTGTCTCCGACAGCGGCTTTTACAATCTGTCTTGTTATATTTTCGACACTGATTATATCCGAGCCGTATATATAGTATATATTTGCAAGCTGATTTTTTTTCAGCCGGGAGATTAGTGATTTTTGGTCAAGCTGTGGCATTACAGACTCCTTATCCTGTATACTCCGTCACCGTATACAACTATTTCAAAGTTATTCATTCCCGAAAGCTTATAATCATCGTGTTTATCAAGATATATGCCGTCATACGGAATATCTGCGGAGGAGGGGATATTTCCGTAGAAAATATTCAGTCCGCCGTATTCGTTTCCTTCTTTTGCAGGTGATAAAACCATTCTGCATTCGCTGAAAGCGACCGAAAGAACATCATCGCCGAAATCAGCCGAAAAATTGCCTGCAATGCTGAATTTTCCGTCCGTCTTTATTATATTTTTTATTTTATGATATTCAAATTCATGCATATAGGACGAATACAGGGAGTTTATATTCCTGGTAAATATGAGATTATTTATCCTTTCAATGCCGTTTGCGGAGATATATTTTCCGACATAATCGGCACTGCGGTAATTTCCGCTTAAATCAATGATATTGACATCGCCCTTAAAGCAGATAACAACGGCTGCATTTGTACCCCGTCCGAGTACGGATATTATAAAATGATTGTATCTCCACACGGAATAAGCCGTGCAGACTACCAAAAATACCGCAAACGATACGGAAATAGCCGCAGTCAGAATTTTTCTGTTCCCGAAAATCATATGCACGGCTGCGCATACCGCACACAGGCACAGGAGGATATATGCGGAATATTCACCGCCCCTTGATACATGGAAGATATTCACGGCGGCTGCTTTCTCCGACAGGTATATCACGGGCTTTATGAAAATATATGCGGCATATATAATCGGAACAAGTCCGCCCGTCAGGATATAAACCGCACCTGTCAGCATTGAAGCCGTACAAAGCGGTACTAAAATTATATTGCTTACAGGCGATATAAGCGATGTTTCGTCGAAATAATACATACCGAAAGGGAATATCATAACGGACGTGCAGAGTGCCGTCATAAAATTATACTTTAATTTCTGCAAGGCTGTATCTTTTTTCATATCCTTTGTCATATAAGGGGCGAATACACCTATTCCGAAAGTACCTGCAAACGAGAGAACAAATCCCGAACTGTATATGGAATACGGGTTGACAATGCAGATAACCAGGGCTGCCCACGCAAGGGAATTGAATGTATCGTTCTGCCTGTAGAACAATGCCGCCGAATAGATAAAGTCAAGCATTATCATTGCCCTTACTGCGGAAACAGGGGAATTTGCCATAATAACAAGCAAAAGCATGAAGATATTTAAAATTCCGAACGAGAGAAATTTATTCACGCCGGTTTTTCGGAGCAGGAGCATTAAAAATGCCGCAATTATTGAAACATGAAGCCCAGAAACGGATAATACATGACCGATACCGCTGCGGTATAGGGCGGTTTTCAGGTTGTCCTCAACGGATTGTTTTTCGCCGAAAATCATTCCTGCCATAAATCCTCCGCATTCATCGCCGAGAATTATCCTGAATTTATCCATCATCTTGTCACGGTACTGCGCAAGAAGATTTTTTACTTTCCTTGAATTTCTGTGATATATTTCTATACTCTCCGCATTATTCGCCGAAAGGTATATATTTTCGGATTTGTAATAATCCTCCGCATTGAATATATAGCTGTTCTCGAACACGGAAAATTTACAATTCCGTATATCAATAATATCGCCGTATCCTGCGTCTTGGTTATCTGTGAAAAGATTTACCTTTGCGGAAAGCTTTCCGTTTATCTTTCCTTTAAGCGTATATGATGCGTTATCGCCGTCATATAGCCTTATATCGGTTACTTCGCCCGAAAAGTTCCCGTATGTTCCGCTTAGTGATATTATTTTATCATAGCCGAAATGCGTATAAAGACCGAAATATCCGGCACCTGTCACGAAAGAAACGGCTATAATGACAAAATCACGCAGGACTGCGCCTTTAATCCGCAGTATAAGCACAATTACGGCGGCAGAGGATATGCAGAGGAATATATTCTTGTTAAAAAATGAAGCGAAAAACAATCCCGACATATATGCTGCTGCCGCTTCAATTATTTTTCGCTTCATATATTCTGCTTACTTAAAGAAAAGGGGCAGTTTTTCGAGGAATATAATGTCATCTCTGTCTGCGGCATCTCCCTCTGCAAGAACGGCAGCCATTGCGGAGATTTCTCCTCCTGCGGCGGAAACCAGCTGTTCAAGGGCTTTGAGAGACTCTCCCGTGCTTATGACATCATCGACAATCAGGACTTTTTTATTTTTCAGCATTTCAGCCTTATCCTCGGATAGACAGAGTGTCTGTTCGGCGGCGGTGGTTATTGATTTTACATTGACCGAAACGGGGTTTTTCATATAAAGCTTTACGGATTTTCTTGCGACAATATATGGCTTGCCGCTCTGTCTTGCCATTTCGTAGGCAAGGGGAATGCCCTTTGTCTCTGCGGTTATGATAATATCAAAACCGGGGCATTTTTCAAGAAGAGCCTTTGCGGAAGCGACAGTGATTTCTACGTCTGAAAACATGATAAAAGCCGCAATATCAAGCTTTTCATTTATGGGACACAGAGGGAGTTCCCTCGTAAGCCCGGCAACATTGAGAGTATATGTTTTATCCATTTTAAAGCTCCTTATTCGGTTTTTCCGAGTGAGTCCTCGCCCCAGCCCATTTTCACACCGCCGAGGAGATGGAAATGCAGGTGCATAACGCTCTGACCTGCGTCCTCACCGCAGTTGTTTATAATGCGGTAGCTTTCGATATTCTCAGCCTTTGCGATTTTCGGCACAGCCTCAAAAATCCTTGCGGCATATTCCGAATTTTCGGCATTTACAGCATTTGCACAGCATATATGCTTTTTGGGGATAACGAGGTCATGCACGGGGGCAATGGGATTTATATCCCTGAAAGCGAAAACATAGTCGTCCTCGTAAACCTTGTCGGCAGGAATTTCTCCGCCTATTATTTTGCAGAATAAACAGTCCATATTAATTCTCCTTTTTATTTATAAATCAAAATTCAATCCGTCAGAAAAAAATTTTTATATTAATCAATGCTTTTGCATTGAAAAAGTATTCATTTTAAGCCATTATTAGAAGGAGTTTTTTCTCCAAAGGATTTTTAGTTTTCAGTTTTCAGCAGTCTGTATCAACAGACGAAAAGTATTAAGCAATAAGTACAAAAGAAAAACAGACAGATGTATAACAAACGGTAACAAAGTTATACAGAGCATAACAAAGCTAACAAAAACAAATACAATAACAAATACAAAAACAAATACAGAAAAAGATTTATATCTCCCCGTCCGAAAGGACGGGTGATATATTATTTTATAATTTCAGAAACGATATTTTCAAAAGCATTAACAGCCTCGTCAGCCTTTGAGACATCGCCCATACCTGCCATTGCACTGTCTGGCTTTCCGCCTCCCTTGCCTCCTGTAACTGCGGCAGCCTCACGTACAAGCTTTCCTGCATTTGCGCCCATTTCAACGGCAGCCTTTGAGCATACGCAGTAGAGAGTGCCTTTTGCGCCGTTTATTCCTGCGAAGAGGGCGATAATCGGTTCGGACTTATCCTTTACGCTGTCGCCAAGCTTTCGGAGTTCGTCGGGGGTCGAATTGCCAAGATTTGCCTTTATGACACTTATTCCGTTGATATTTGTGCTGTTCTTGAATATGCCGGCAATTTTGGAATTGGCAATCTGCTGATTGAGTGCTTCAAGCTTTTTGTCCTTTTCCTTGAGTTCGGCATTGACTGCGGCGCATTTTTCGGGCAGTTCGTTTATATTTGCAAGCCTGAGAGCCTTTGCGGAATTTATCACGGTATTTTTGAAACTGTCAAGAAGTACGAGAACACCTGCACCCGTAACGGCTTCTATACGTCTCACGCCTGCGGCAACGGAGCTTTCGGAAACGATTTTGAAAAGTCCAAGCTGTGATGTATTTGAAACATGAGTACCGCCGCAAAATTCTATTGAAGAACCTGCCGTAACAACTCTTACCGTATCGCCGTATTTTTCGCCGAAGAGAGCCATTGCGCCGAGCTTTCTTGCCTCGTCAATGGGCATTTCCTGCATGGTTACGGGAATATTGTTCATAATTTCCTCGTTGACGATATGTTCAACCTCTGAAATTTCATCATTTGTCATTGCCGAAAAATGATTGAAGTCGAAACGGCAGGATTTGTTGTTTACAAGCTGACCTGCCTGATGAACGTGGTCGCCGAGTACTCTGCGAAGAGCGTTCTGGAGGAGGTGTGCGGCAGTATGATTTCTCATAATATCCCAGCGTCTTGCGGAATTTATTTCTGCCGTTACCTTATCGCCCTTTGAGAGCGAACCCTCCGTTATTGAGGCAATATGCAGGAAATGACCCTCCGATTTAACGGTATCGGCAACATTTGCAAAATTCTGAGCCGTGGAAATAGTACCCGTATCGCCGGCCTGACCGCCGCTTTCTGCATAGAAAGGAGTTTTGTTGAGAACGATAACCACATCATCGCCCTCAACGGCGGTATTTATTTCCTGACCGTCCTTGTAAATTGCGAGGATTTCGGCATTTTCCGCAGTCATGTCGGTATAGCCCGTGAATACGGTTTTCGGGGCGTCAATCTTGATACTGTTGTCAGCCCATGAAGAGCCTGCTTTGGCGAGGTGGTCGGCTTTGGCCTTGTTTCTTTGTTCAAGGGCAAGCTCCTTAAATCTTTCAACATCAACCGAAATCCCCTTTTCCTCACATATCTCGATAGTCAAATCTATCGGGAAACCGTAGGTATCGGAAAGCTTGAATGCATCATCGCCCGAAAGGGTTTTTCCGTTTTCGGAGCTGAGATTATCAATGAACTGCGATAAAAGCTCCGTACCCTTGTCGATGGTTTTAGCGAAAGCCTCTTCCTCAACACCGATAATTTTCTTTATGTATTCTCTCTTTTCGGCAAGCTCAGGGTATGCTCCTGCGTTTTCGTTTATGACGGTATCACAGACTTCGCAGAGGAAAGGCTTTGTTATGCCGAGCAGTCTGCCGTGACGTGCGGCACGGCGCAGAAGTCGTCTGAGGACATAGCCACGGCCCTCGTTGGAGGGCATTATGCCGTCACCGACCATGAAGGTGGTGCTTCTTATGTGGTCTGTAATTACACGGAGAGAAACGTCCTTTTTAGCGTCTGTTTTATATTCAACACCTGCGAATTTTGAGATATGCTTCATTATATTCTGCACGGTGTCCACTTCAAAGATATTGTCAACGCCCTGCATTACACAGGCAAGTCTTTCAAGACCCATGCCCGTGTCGATATTTTTGCTTTTCATTTCGGCATAGCTGCCGTTTCCGTCACTGTCAAACTGACTGAAAACTAGGTTCCATATTTCGATAACACGGTCGCAGTCGCTTGCCTGTTCAAAATTCTCGAAAGCCCCGTAAGCCTCTCCTCTGTCGAAATGGATTTCTGAACAAGGACCGCAGGGACCAGAACCGTGTTCCCAGAAATTATCCTTTTTGCCCAGTCTTATAATTCTGTCATGGGGGATACCGATTTTATTCTCCCATATCTGTTCAGCCTCGTCGTCGCTCTCATAAATGGTAATCCAGAGGCGGTCGGCAGGGATTTCGAGCGTTTTGGTGAGAAATTCCCAAGCCCATTCTATGGCTTCATTCTTGAAATAGTCGCCGAAAGAGAAATTTCCGAGCATCTCGAAATAAGTACCGTGACGGGCAGTTTTTCCGACACTTTCAATATCGGGTGTGCGTATGCATTTCTGACAGGTAGTCACTCTCACATTGGGGGGTACAGCCTGTCCGAGAAAATATTTTTTTAGCGGAGCCATTCCCGAATTAATCAGGAGCAGGCTTTTGTCGCCCTGCGGAACGAGAGATGCGCTTGCCATGCGGGTATGGTTTTTGCTCTCGAAGAACGAAAGATATTTTTCACGAAGATCATTAAGACCTGTCCATTTCATAGTTATTATCTCCTTTTGATAAAAAATAAATGGAGTACCGTTCAGGAATCGAACCTGATTACTCAATGCCCCTGCGGAGGCTGCTGTTACTGTCTCATACAAGACAGAATTATCCGACTGCATTGCGCTTTATCCAATAAGCTAACGGTACAGAGAGGTGCGCTGTGCGGGAGTCGAACCCGCTTTTCAGAAACCCGATTGGAGGAGAAATTGCTGTTGCTGTCTTACGCAAGACAGCATTATTCCCCTGCGTTTTACCAATAAACTAACAGCGCATAGTGTGCCGTGCAGGAGTCGAACCTGCGACCTGTCACTTAAAAGGTGAGGTATCTGCTGTTACTGTCTCATACAAGACAGGATTTTACTGCTCTACCAACTGAGCTAACGGCACATAAACAAAAAAGCCTTTTCCGCATGGGACGAAGGCTCTTGTAGAAACAGAAAAAGGGCTGTCAATCAGTCAATCCCGTCATCACTGTACAGTAATATTATAACCTATTATGACGGGAATGTCAAGCTTTTTTTAAACTTATGATTGAGCAAATCTGAAATTTTTCATGATAATATACAAAAAATTATAACAAAAAGCCCTGTTGCCCCCTCCGCATACGGGGGTAACAGGGAAAAAATATAAAAATTTTTGTGCATTATTTTAAAATAATAAGAAAACGCCGCATATTGAAATGCAGCGTTTATAATCTTACCACCATCCGCCTTGCGAGAAGTGGTTCTGATAGCCGTCTCCGTAGAAGTAGAAATAGCCCTCGCTGAATGATGACGGGTCGCTGAAATAGAGATTTACAGCGTCAATAACGTCCTGACTTACATCGCTTGTAAAATATCCGAGGTAAGCGTAGCTTTCTGCGCCTGTAAACTGGTTCTGCTGTGTAAGTACCTCAATAACGGAATTGGGGAAGAGCGAACTGTACACACGGTTCATAATTACCTCAACAACGTTCGCCTTGTCACGGGTGCTTATCCAATTGCAGCCTGCTTCATGGGCAACGGCATTGCAGAGTGCGATGTATTCGCTGTCCGTGAGGGGGATAACAGGATTTGACTGTGTTTCCTGCCTGTTTTCTTCGGGCTGTGTGGTTTCGGGTTCCGCAGGCTCTGCCACATACTGAGTGGTAACGGTGGGAGTATCCTCATACTCTGTTGAAGAAACGGTGGTTTCTTCGGGTTCTGTGACTTCCTCGGTTTCGGGTTCTGAGGGTTCTTCCGCAGCAGACTCTGTAATTTCTTCGGTTTCGGGTTCTGTAGTCTCCTCTTCAGTCTCTTCCGTAACCGGTTCTGTTACCTCTTCTGTTGTTTCGGGTTCTGTTACCTCTTCTGTTGTTTCGGGTTCTGTTACCTCTTCCGTTTCGGGTTCTGTAACCTCTTCGATGGTAAACTCAAAGACTTCACGGTTATCTTCTTCCCCGGTTTCGCTTTCGGCTGACTTTTCGGTATTTATATAACTGAAAGCCTCCCTGTAGTCTTCCGCAGGAACGGGCTGTGTTTCGGCGAACTCAACCGCAGGGGTTTCGCCCCTGTACTGCGAATATATATTCACAGACGACTCCTGAGGAGCGGCAACGAAAACAGGCTCTTCGTATGAAGCAGGCTGTATATTCGTCACAGCGAATTTATATTCCCCCGTATTTTTTTGTTCGGAGGGGGTTTCTGTCTTTTCGATGTTCTCCACATTATATCCGCCGTCATAAGCGAGCTGAACTGCGGCGGTATCTGTTTTTTTCTCTTTTTCGTTTGAATCAGTGATTTCAGTGTTTTCAAGGGATACGGGGCAGTCTTTCACTGCACTGACTTCTCTTGATGCAGCTACGCCGACAGTGGGGGATACAACATAACCTGCGAGCAGGACACCTGCCATGCAAGTTGTAAGGCTGCCGAAAATCATTGCTGCTGCTTTGGCTTTTCTCATTAACTCAATCCTTTCATAAAGAGCGTACAAATTTTTGTTCCATCGGAACTGAGTTAATGATAACATATTTGGACGAAAATGGCAACACCTTTGGGCATATTTCTATTTTACAGACAAAAAAAGCCTATGGGCAATATTTCCTTTGGTGAAAATGACACATATTATATGTATCAAATATTAATATATTATTAATAAAATAATAATAAATAAAAAGATAAGTCCATTAAAAATTACAGAATTATTACAGAAGGAACAAAACTATTAAACTACAAACCGTGTAATTTCTGCTGCAATATACTTTCGGTCAAGAATTTTCAGCAATTTTTCCGCATTTGAATATATATTTCCTGATAATAAAAAATCGTGAGGCGGTAACAATAATGTAATATTTTTTCTTTATGCAATGGCGAAAAACGTCAAAAATCCAAAAAATAACAGGTAAAAATGCACATAAAATTTTTTTTCGTTTTTTGGTTATGTTTTAACAAAAAAATATCTCCCTGCCGACAGCGGCGGAGAGATACAAGACCGGAAAAAATTTATATACCATTCAGACAGGGGATAACAAAATCAGAAATCTATCGTTATTACCCTCATGGCATCATCGCTTGAATATTTTATCTCGCTGTATTCGCCGACATAGGTGAGCGCAGACCATATATCCTCGTTTTCAAAGAGCGAACAGACCGCCTGAGCGTATACCTCATCGGAGGAGAACATTATGCTTATCTCTCTGCTTTCGGAATATCCGGACATTTTCGAGCCTATTTCGTCAATGTCATAACGCTCCATATAACAGCCGTTTTTTACGAAATAATTATCATCGAGGGAATGGCATTCGGGTATGAAATATTGACTTTGGTCGAGGCTTCTCGTTCGCATGAGCATTTCGTCATTTATCAGGAAATACTTGTGTTCAAGCCGTCCGTATTCGCTCTCGCTGCTTTCGGGGTCGTCCCATGTCAAATCAAGCCAGTAATATTTATCGTTGAGTTTAACATAATTCCATGCGTGTCTGCCCCTTTCGGAGTCTCCTGCACAGACACCGCATTCTATACCCAGCTTGTTCATTATTTCGAGGAAGGCTTCGGAATAGCCCTGACATATCGCACTGCCGTTGACAAGACAGCCGTAAGCCGTACCCCATATTCCGTTCTGCCCCGACCCTGCTCCGTCAAAGTCATATTCCGTATGTTTTATTATATAGTCATGCACGAACAGGATTTTTTCATAGTCGCTTTCGCAGTTTTCAGCAAGAGATGCGATATATTGTGCGGTATCGGTCAGTCTGCTGTGCATTTCGGACAGCTCGTCTGCGGAATAATTATTCAGGATATTAAATTCTATTTTTGTCGAACGGTTGTCCGTAACGATTGTATATCCGTTGAGCCAGAAAAAATCGGGATTTTGTTTTTTGAACAAAGCAACTGCATTTTTTATCATATCCGAATTAATATGCGCATCGAAATATACATCGCTGTTTTCTGCGGAAAGCTGACCGGTTATCTCATCGCAGACTGTTTGGGCAGATATTTCGGTGTATTGGCTGTCATTCTGCGAAAGTGCAAGGTTATTCTGCGGAATAATATCCGTCCTTACCGCACAGCCGCACAGCGAAACGGCACTTAAAAACGTGATGAATATTTTTTTTATAATTTTCATAGGCAATTCCCCGTAAATTTATATTCTGTCTTTGCTTTCCCCGGCGCAGGCGGTGAAGCAAGGTTTTTCATGCTATAGTGATATTATACCACGCAAAAACGGGAAATGCAATAAAATTAAAAATATAAATAAAAAATATCCGCCGTTGTGCTGCGGCGGATATTAATATCAGTGAATGGCTTTCACGGGACAGACTGCGGCACATTCTCCGCACGAGGTACATTTATCGTAATCTATAACCGCATGGAAATCCTTTACGGTTATTGCGCCGTCAGGACATTTTTTCTCGCACATCTTACAGCCTATACAGCCGTTTTTGCAGTTGGATTTTGTGATTTTTCCGTTATCCGCCGACGAACACAGAACATCCGTCCTGTTCGCAAGAGGACGTATCGAAATAAGCTTATTCGGACATACAGCTTCACACTGTCCGCAAGCCCTGCACAGACGGGGGATAACCCTTGCTACACCCTTTTCAAGTCTGATTGCGTCATGTTCGCAGACGGCTGCGCAGTCGCCCAGACCGATACAGCCGTATTTGCACGCACCGTTTCCGCTGTAAAATCTCTTTACAGCCTTGCAGGACTGAACACCGTCAAAATTGAATTTCGTCTCTGTCGCATCGCAGTCGCCGTTACAGTGGACAACAGCAGTCACGGGGATTACTTCGGCGGCGGAAGTACCGAGAATTTCGGCAATTTTCCGTGCAGCATCCGCACCTCCCGGACGGCAGAGATTTGACGGAGCATTTTTATTTATTATAGCGTCCGCATAGTCGGCACAGCCTGCAAATCCGCACGCACCGCAGTTAGCCTGCGGAAGCGACTCGTTTATTTTTTCTGTTCTCTCGTTAACCTCTACATAGAATATCTTCGAGGCGGCAGTCAGGAGAACTCCTGCAAGTATTCCGCATACTCCGAGTATAAGGGCAGGAATTACATAAGTCATACAAATACCCCCTTAGCTGAAAAGTCCCGAAAAGCCCATGAAGCTTACCGAAACTATCGAAGCGGCAATCAGAGTTGCAGGCACACCCCTGAACATTTCGGGAATGTCCGCATATTCCATTTTCTTGCGCACACCCGAAAATATAATGAGCGAAAGCATAAATCCAAGACCTCCGCCGAGCGCATTGACTACAGATTGCAGGAATGTATATCCGTTGTCTATGTTCAGAACCGTAACGCCGAGTACGGCGCAGTTTGTCGTTATAAGCGGAAGATACACGCCGAGCGATTTATATAGCGAGGGAATAGTCTTTTTCATAGCCGTTTCAACGAGCTGGACAAACAATGCTATTACGAGGATGAACACGACCGTGTTTAAATATTCAAGACCGTTCGGAACGAGTATTCCGTGGTATATGGGATATGTAACGCAGGTGGCGCATATCATTACGAATGTAACCGCAAGACCCATGCCCGTTGCACTGCCGAGCTTTTTCGACACGCCGAGGAAAGGACATATTCCCATGAATTTCGACAATACAAAATTATCCGTAAGCATAGCCGAAAGAAGAATGACCATCATAGTTTTCATATCTTTTCAGCCTCCTTTTCGCAGCCGCCCGACATGGGACATTTTTCGCATGAGCCGCATTTTATCTCGGCAGGCGGTTTTCTGTTCTTTAATTTATTTACAATTGCGATAATCATGCCGAGGGTGAAAAATCCGCCGGCAGGCATGATAAATATAAGCATGGGATTGTCGTGTGCAAAGGGGATATTCATGCCGAGCCACTGACCCGCACCGATTATCTCACGAACCGAACCCATTAAGAACAGCGCAAGCGTAAAGCCTATGCCCATGCCTATTGCATCACAGGCGGAGGCGATTACATTATTTTTGCTTGCGAACATTTCAGCTCTTCCGAAGATAATGCAGTTTACGGTTATGAGCGTGAGATATATGCCCAGACTGTCATAGAGTGACGGCACAAAGCCCTCCAGAAGAAAGCCTATGAGCGTTACAAAGCTTGCAATGATTACTATGAACGCAGGTATTCTGACTTTGTCGGGGATAGCCTTTCTCAATGCCGATATGACGATATTTGAGCCGAGGAGAACGAATGTTGTCGCAAGTCCCATGCCTATGCCGTTCATAGCCTGAGTAGTTACCGCAAGCGTCGGACACATACCGAGTAGCATTACAAGCGTGGGATTTTCTTTCAGTATGCCCTTTGATATTTCCTGACCGAGAGATTTATTTTCAGCCATTGAGTATCGCCTCCTTGTTTGTATTATATACTTCGAGAGCCTCACTGACGGCTTTCTGCATACCCCTTGAGGAGAATGTAGCACCGCTTACCGCATCTACATCAACGGGATATTCGCTTTCGCCGTAGAACTGTCTGCGGAAATCGGGAATATCCCTTACTTTAGAGCCGAGACCGGGGGTTTCTCCGAGCGATACAAATTCAATCCCCGAAACTGCGCCGTTTTCGTCAATTCCCACGAGGATATTTATGCCGTCCTTAGAATATCCGTCCGTACAGACATGAACGGCAGTTTTTCCATCGGTTGTCACGGCGATGGCCTCAATGTCATCATTTCCGAAATTGCCGTCAATCAATCTGCTGTCGGTTTTCCCGAAAAGGGACTCAACACTTGTGCTGAAACGCTGTTCCTTCTGCTGTGCGATTTTGTCCTTTGTCAGTTCATAGGCGAAAACAAGCAGAACAGAGGCTATTACGCATATGACCGTAAGCACAAGAGTAGGCTTGATGTTATTTTCGGAATTATTTTTCATTCTTGACAGCCTCCTTTGCGCCGAAAACCTTATTTCTTGTGAGCTGTTCAATATACGGCGTAAGTATGTTCATGAGAAGTATCGAGAACGAAACACCTTCGGGATATGAACCGAAATGGCGTATAACGAATGTTATAATTCCGCAGCCAATCCCGAAAATTACCTTTCCTTTAGTGGAAATAGGAGTTGTGGCATAGTCCGTTGCCATAAAGAATGCTCCGAGGAATACGCCGCCCGCAAGTATCTGATAAAGGGGGTCTGCTCCCGAAACAGCCGACAGCAAGCCGAGAGTTCCTATAAATGCGAGAGGTGCGGCAGGATTTATAATTTTCTTGATAATTAAATATATGCCGCCTGCGAGGAGTGCAGCCGCACAGGTTTCGCCCAGACAGCCGCCGCTTTTTCCGAGAAATAAGTCAAGGTATGAATATACATCAACCGCTGTTTCGGGGAGTGCAAGGGGAGTAGCTCCCGAAACGGCATCAGTGGGGTTTCTGTACCAGAAAGGATACACCCAGTGCGTCATTGCGGAGGGAAAGCTTACCATGAGGACAATTCTTGCGGTTATGGCAGGGTTTGCGAAATTCTGACCGATACCGCCGAAAAGCTGCTTTACGATTGCTATTGCGATAAATGAGCCGATAACAGCAATCCACGGCGGCAGCGTGACAGGTAGGTTCATGGCAAGGATAAGCCCCGTAACGACAGCCGACAGGTCGCCGATTGTATTGTCACGCTTCATTAATTTTCTGCAAATAAATTCAAACAGCACACAGCTTATGATACAGACTGCCGTGAGCATTATCGAACGCCAGCCGAAATAATACACGCTCATCACAAATGCAGGGACGAGGGCGATTACAACATTCAGCATGATGACGGAGGTTTTTATATAATTTTCGTCATGCGGTGACGGTGAAACAATGAGTTTGTTCATATCTGCCTCACTTTCTCGGAATAAGAGCCTTTGCAAGCTGGTTGGTTTCCGCAAGCTTCCTGTTGGCAGGGCATACGAATGTACAGCTTCCGCAGTTCATGCAGAGGGTGACTTTAAGCTCTCTGAGTTCCTCAATGTTTTTGATTTTGTAAGCTCTCTCGATTTCCGCAGGCATAAGCCCCAGCGGACAGACTGCAACACATCTTCCGCATCTTATGCATGATGCTGTCCTGCTGTCGTCATAGCTTTTTAACGCAAGAAGAGCATTTGAAGTCTTTACAACGGGCATATTCGGGTCGGGGATACTCATGCCCATCATAGGTCCTCCTGCAATGATTTTCTTCACGCTTTCCATATCGGTCTTGCAGTATTCAAGGAGCTTTATAAAGGGAGTGCCTATGACTGTGCGGATATTTTTCGGCTCACCGACAGCGTTTCCGTCAACGGTAAGTCTGCGTGTGACAAGCGGCATACCCGTAGTCATATATCTGTAAAGAAATGCGACAGTCGAGACATTTATAACGATAACTCCAACGTCCGAGGGAAGCTGACCCTCCATTACCGTGCGCCCCGTTGAGTTATATATTATAACTTTCTCCGCCCCCTGAGGGTATTTTGACGGGAGCGTGAAAATATCAATGGTGTCATCATTTTCAGCCATTCTGGTAAAATTTTTAATAGCCTCGGGCTTATTGGACTCTATCGCAAGAATGGCACGGGGAATATTCAGCATATTCTTGATGTAGTTTATACCGCCTATAATATCGTTCGGACATTCCATCATTTCACGGTAATCGGCGGTGATGTAGGGTTCGCACTCTGCGGCATTGATAATGATAACGTCAATAGGTGTTTTGGGGTTGAGCTTGATATGTGTCGGAAAGCCTGCACCGCCCAGACCGCACGCACCGCTTTCACGGACTGCTTTCAGAAAGCTTTCTTTATCGGTAATGACGGGAGGTTTAACTTCTTCGGAAATCTCCTGTTTGCCATCAGTGGTTATTTCAACGGCTTTACAGACATTTCCCATAGCGTTTCTGTAGTCGGTTACAGCCGTGACAGTACCCGATACGCTTGAATGTACGGGCGCACTGAACGGCGCATCGCAGTCTCCGATTTTCTGTCCGACCTTAACCGTGTCTTTCGGCTTTACAAGCAGACTGCACGGCACGCCCATATGCATCGACATGGGGATAATAACCTTTTCGGGCAGAGGAAAATCAACGGTAGCCGAATTCTGAGTATTTTTCCGGTGTTTCAGCTTTATTCCTTTAAGCTTTTTCATAAATTCCTCCTTAAAAAAATTATACACTATAATTATATAATATTTTTTTTACGAATACAATAGTATTGAGAAAAAAATTGTACAAATCAAATATCTGACATATCTTCCGTCTGCATAAATATAAAGGACGCTTTTTTCAGCGTCCTTTTCTGTTATTCTTCATCAGGTTTTTCTTCAAATACGGGCTGGTTGAGAATATCCTCGGTTATTTCGCCCCTCATCATTTTTTCAAAGTCCTCTCCGTCGATTTTCTCGAATTTAAGGAGATACTTTGCAAGCAGATGAAGCTTGTCGATATTCGCACGCAGAATATCCTTGCAGTCTGCGTAAGCCTTTTCGATTATGCCCCTTACTTCCTCATCAATTTCTGCGGCGACAGCCTCACTGTAATTGCGTGTGTGACCATAGTCCTTTCCGAGGAAAACTTCATCGTTGCTTGAACCGTATACGACAGTTCCGAGCTTTTTGGAGAATCCGTATCTTGTCACCATATTCCTTGCGGTAGAGGTGGCACGTTCAATGTCGTTCGATGCACCCGTGCATATATCGTCAAGGATAAGCTCTTCGGCAACTCTTCCGCCGAGCAGCATTATTATGTTCTCACGCATCTGGTTTCTTGAAACGTGCATATCATCAGTATCTGGTCTTGTAACGGTAAGACCTGCCGCCATGCCGCGCTGAATTATAGTCACCTGATGAACCTTATCCTGCGTGGGGAGATTATATGCGGCTACAGCGTGACCTGCCTCGTGGTATGCCGTGACACGTCTGTCGCTTTCGGTGACAATTCTCGATTTTTTCTCCGGACCTGCGATTACTTTCATTGTAGCCTCTTCGATGTCGTGTTCGGTTATGGACATTCTGTCCTGTCTTGCGGCAAGGAGTGCGGCTTCGTTGAGGAGGTTTTCGAGGTCTGCGCCCGTAAAGCCCTGAGTAGTCTGTGCGATTACACGCAAATCAACATCGGGGGCAAGAGGCTTGTTTTTGGAATGAACTTTAAGAATTTCCTCTCTGCCCTTTACATCGGGATAGCCGACAACGACCTGCCTGTCAAATCTTCCCGGACGGAGCAAAGCAGGGTCAAGAATATCACGGCGGTTGGTTGCGGCAATGACTATAACGCTTTCGTTGCCCGTAAAGCCGTCCATTTCGACGAGCAGCTGGTTGAGGGTCTGTTCACGTTCATCGTGACCGCCGCCCAGACCTGCGCCACGGTGTCTGCCGACCGCATCAATTTCGTCTATGAAGATAATCGAGGGGGAGTGTTTTTTAGCCTGTTCAAACAAATCCCTTACACGGGAAGCACCGACGCCGACAAACATCTCCACGAAATCCGAACCCGAAATCGGGAAGAACGGACAGCCTGCCTCACCTGCAACGGCTCTTGCGAGGAGAGTTTTACCCGTACCGGGAGGACCCAAAAGGAGAACGCCTTTAGGGACTTTTGCGCCTATTTCGGTATATTTTCCGGGGTGCTTGAGGTAATCGACAATTTCCTGAAGCTCCTGTTTTTCCTCGTCTGCTCCGGCAACGTCATCAAAAGTGGCTTTTCTGCCGCTTGCCTGTGCTTTGAGGTTGGCTTTTCCGAAAGATGTATATTTTCCGCCGCCGCCGTTCTGTTTCATCATGAAATAGAGTATCACTATTCCGAGGACTATCGTGAGCAGGACGGGGATAAGGGAATAAAGCCATGTATGGTCAGTTACCTTTATATAGTCCTGAGTGAGCGGTTCATCGGGATATTTTTCGTTATATTCCTTTCTGTAGTCTTTGGTATCCTCATAGAATACCGAAACGCTCGGAACGTTGTATTTTTTGAGAGTATTGTCGTCCCTCAGCTTGTATACAAGCTCGCCCGAACCGAGGTCAAGCTCGTAATATGATACTTCGTAGTTGTCAAAATGGCTTATAACTTCGGTATATTCTGTTTTTTCGGCGGAACTGCCCATTCTTGAGGTAACAAAATATATGCAGAAGAAAGCTATTACGAGAATGATAATGTAAGTAAAAATACCCTTGCTTTTCTTTGGTGTCAAATCATTCACTCCTTACAGTAATTTTCAACAATTTTTTTGTATTCCCGTCGGGGGCTACCCTCCGGGAAATGCCTATACCCTCCGCAAAGACTGTTCCCTTTTCGTCCTCGATGAAATGCAGAAACTCCCTCTCTGCCGGGGGGATTTTTTCGTTTATGAGTTTTTTGACGGAGGAGGTAAAATTTCTTCCCCTGAGCTGTATTCTGTCGCCGAAACGCCTGTTTCTTACAACGGCTCTTCCTACTATTTTATCATAATCTATCAGGTAAAATGTTAATTTTTTATGAACAGAAAGAAATTTCTTCAAATTATCACATTCCACTGTTTCGCAGATAAGTTTTTTGTTTAAAAAAATGGAATTTTCGCCTATAACCAAATCTTTTTCGATATACTGCGTATCTTTTTGCGTAATTTTTCTGATTTCGCAGATATTTCCGTCCGATACGAGGAAAATATCGCCCGAAAGGTTTAATTTTCCGCCGTTTATGAGAATATCGTCTGCGGTGTTGAGCCTTTCATGGGAATACGGCAGGGAATTTTCCGAGAGTAGACGGGCTATGCATCTTTTTCTTATGACCTCATCGTACTGCGAAAGTCCCGTCAATTTATTTTCCCGACAGCAGTTATTCATGGCGGAATTTACCTGATTTTCTATAAAATTATTTTCGCTGCGCAGGCTGATGAATGTTTTGACCGAGGTTTCGATAACGGAAGTGTTTATCTCTGCCAGCATGGGGATTATGCCGTGCCGTATTTTATTTCTCGTGTAATCGTCCGATAAATTGGTGCTGTCGGTGACATACGGCTGATTTTTATCTTTGAGAAAGCTTTCAATCTCCTGTCTTGTGACTGTCAGCATGGGGCGGATAATATTGCCCCTCACGGGAGGAATGCCCGAAATGCCTTTGAGCGCAGTACCCCTTGTGAGGTTAAGAATTGCGGTTTCGAGGTTATCATTGGCATTATGGGCTGTTGCGAGCTTCTTTCCGCAGGAATATTCCGAGAAGATTTTATACCTTAAAATCCGTGCGGCTTCCTCGTCCGAAATGGAATTTTCGGCGGCGAATTTCGGAACATCGCATTTTTCCGCATTAAAGGCTATTCCCATATTTTCGCAGAGCCTGCGGCAGAATTCTTCATCTCTGTCGCTCTCTTCGCCCCTTATGGAGTGATTTACATGGAGAGCCTCAACGGAAAAGCCGATAATTCCGCTTAATTCCCTCATAGACAGCAAAAGGCAAACGCTGTCCGCACCTCCCGAAAGACCGCAGACAACGCAATCGCCTTTTTTAATCATATCATATTGTTTAACAAAATCAATAATTTTATTTATCATAATCTTTATCTTTATCATTTTTGTATGCGATGAAATCCCCGACAGTCTGAATTAATGCAATAAACGATGCCGAGCCGAATATAACGAGTCAGAAAATGAATACAAATCCGAGTGCGCCCTTGTTTGCCGCCGTATATGTATCGTCCATAGGCGAGAAGATTATCAGCATAGCAATAAAGCTTATAATCAGTGAAAGCAGCGTGAAAATAATCTCATGCAGTACGAAACGGCTGGTTTTTTCGTAATTGCAGGTATTTATCCAGAGCTTAACCCACATAAACGATACTGCGACAAAAACAATCAGATAAATATATACTTCCATTTAAAATCGTCAGGTTTGCGCCTTTATAACCTTGCATCTCCGTTCACTTCGCAAAGCTTCGTTCACTCCCGATGCAAGGCGCAAACCCTCCTCCTGTTGAAATCGTCAATTTTTGCCTTTGAGACTTGTCATTTCGTTCACTCTCATGACAAAGGCAAAAATTTCCTCTCTATATTTTATTACGGAGCAGGCGGCTGCTGTGTGCCTGAATCGAGGTTTGAAAATCTTGTGTACTGACCGTCCCAGACAAGCTCGACAGTACCCGTTTCGCCGTGGCGGTTTTTGGCAACTATACATTCGGCGATATTCTTTTTCTGACTGTCCTTATTGTAGTAAGCGTCACGGTAGAGAAAGAGAACAATATCTGCGTCCTGTTCGATAGAACCCGACTCACGCAAATCCGAGAGCATGGGACGCTTGTCGTTTCTGCCCTCTGTTGCTCTCGAAAGCTGTGAAAGCAGGATAACGGGAACATTCAGTTCCTTTGCCATGATTTTTAGCTGTCTGGTTATTTCGCTGACAACGGTAACACGGTTGTCGGAGCGTGATGTGGACTCCATAAGCTGAAGATAGTCTATGACAACAAGACCGAGGTTTTTCATTCGTCTGAGCTTTGATTTCATCTGCTGTGCGTTTATTCCGGCAGTATCGTCAATATATATCGGGAACGTGCTTAAATAGCCTGCACCCGTAGCAAGTCTTACCCACTCATCGTTGTTTATCCTGCCGCTGCGCAGAGAATGTGAGTCCACTCCCGATTCCGTTGAGAGAACTCTTGTTGCAAGCTGTTCCCTTGACATTTCAAGGCTGAAAACGGCTACTTCTTTTTTGTTTTCAATATCCCTGCTCCGCCTTGCGACATTTGCTGCGATATTCATTGCAAAGGAGGTTTTGCCCATACCGGGTCGGGCGGCTATGATTATCAGGTCTGATTTGTTAAGTCCCGATGTTATCGTATCGAGGAGAGTAAAGCCCGTCCTTGCGCCGATATATTTTTCCTTGTCCTCGCCCGATATTTTTCCGAGCCTGTCATAAGCTTCAAGGACAGCCGTGCTGAGAGGAGTAAGCCCCCTTATGTCCTTTCCCTGACGTATGTCGAATATTTTCTTTTCCGCAGAGTCTATCAGCAGCTGCGAATCCGTTTCACCCGACTGTATCTCTTCGAGGATTGACCTTGCGGCGATACTGAGACTGCGGATATAGAATTTATCCGTGACTATTTTGCAGTATGTATGTATATTTTCGGAGGATGGGAGAGTGTTGGCAATTTCCATGAGATAGCGTCTGCCCTCCGCAGCGGATTCAAATATATGCAGCTTTTCAGCCTCATTCAGAACCGTTACTATATCCACAGGGATATTATTTGTAAACATACGCTGAATTATTCCGTAAATAGCCTGATGCTGTTCGCTGTAGAAATAATTCGGGCTTATCTTTTCAATAACCGCAGGAAGTACGGAGGGGTCTGCAAGCACAGAGCCTATGACACACTGCTCCGCCTCGATATTGTGCGGAAATTCTCCTGCTGAAATATTCTGTCCGTCCATTATTCAGAAACTACCTCTATATCTATCTTTTCGCTTATTCCTGCATAGAATTTTATAACGGCATTGTAAGAGCCGAAATTCTTTATATCCGAGCCGAGCGAAATTTTCTTCTTGTCAATCTTGACGCCGAACTGTTCGCTGAGTGCATCGGCTACATGACCTGCCGTAACCGAACCGAAAAGCCTGTCGTTTGAGCCAGCCTTAGCCCTGATTACAACCTTCTGACCCTTTACCTTAGCGGCATATTCTTCGGCTTCCTTTATTTCCATGTCAATCTTATGCTGTGCGGAGGCTTTTTTGCCCTCAAGGTCGCTGAGATTTTTTGCCGTTGCCTCGACTGCTAAATTCTTCGGAATGAGCATATTTCTTGCATAACCGTCGGCGACATTCCTAACCTCGCCTTTTTTTCCCGAACCCTTTACGTCCTGTAAAAAAATAACCTTCATAAATCATAATCCTTTCTTATTTTATATCAGCCGTTTTCGAGCATTTCCCTTTCACGCTCGTCAATGGCATGAATAAGCTTTTTAACAGCCTCCTGAACCGTTGTGTTTTCAAGCTGTGTGGCAGCCATGGTCTGATGACCTCCGCCGCCGAGTTTTTCCATAATAAGCTGTACATTGACCGCACCGAGGGAACGTGCGGATATATTCGCCGTGCTTCCTGTCGCAAAAACCACAAACGATGCGTCAACCCCCGTTATTCCGAGAAGCTCGTCCGCAGCCTGCGGAGCGGCAATGCGTATATCGTCGCTCTTGAAATCTGCGGCGGCGATTGCGCAGTTTCCGTGGATTTTTGCGGCGGAAACTATCTGTGCCTTATGCTTGTAGGCATCGAACGAATTTGAAAAAAGCTGCTTGACCGCAACGGTATCCGCACCGTTTTTTCTCAGGAATGCGGCAGCTTCAAAAGTCCTGACACCCGTTCGCATTACGAAATTTTTCGTATCGAGCATAATTCCCGCAAGCAGAGCCTCCGCATACCACGGAGCAAGCTTTGCGCCGTTTTCAAAGCGGAAATATTCAATTATCTCCGTAACCATTTCACAGGCGGAGGAGGCATACGGCTCGTGATGGAAGATTACCGCATCATCTATGAAATTGACCGTTTTTCTGTGGTGGTCTATGACAACCACGGATTTTGCCTTGTCATAAAGCTCACGGCTTTCGATTAAATTCTTGTTATGTGTATCCACAACTATGAGCAAATCGTTTTCGTTTATCATTGAAACAGCCTCGGAGGGGGGTATAAATACTCCCACTCCCATTTTCCGTTCAATGTAGTCTATGAGGTTTACGGCGAGGTTTTTAGACCTGTCAACGGCAATGCGGACATCAATGCCGAGCATCTGCACAGCCCCTGCCATACCGCACGAAGCACCCACGGAGTCGAGGTCGCCGAACCTGTGGCCCATGAGAAAAACTCTCCCCGAAGTGGTGATGACATCCTGCAAGGCATTGGAGATAATTCTCGTCTTTGCCTTTGATTTTTTTTCGACACCCTTTGAGACACCGCCGAAGAAGCGGTAGCCGCTGTCGGTTTTTACGACAGCCTGGTCGCCGCCCCTGCCGAGAGCCATATCAAGGCACTGACGGGCTATTTCCTCGCTTTCCGCAAGAGTTGAAGCACCCTGACCGACACCTATCGAGAATGTAAGCTGATATTTGGATGCAATGGTTATCGACCTTGCGGAGTCGAGAATGCTGAATTTCTCCATTATAAGCTGGTCGAGGTGTTTTCTTTCGATTACGGCATAGAATGTATCGGAGGATATTTTCTTGATAATGCCGTTCTGACCGTTCATAAACTGCTCGATGAGCTTTTCGGTTTCGACAGATGCCTGTGCCTTTTCGCTCTCCTTTGCGTTCTGCATTATGTCGTCATAGCTGTCTATTTCTATGATAACAACATTGGGGCTTGCCTCCTCGGAGCGTTTCCTTATATTGAACAGAGCTGTTTCGTCCTGAAAGTAAAGCACAAAGAAAACCATGTCATTTTCCTCGAAACGCTTTGAAAAGACCTTATATACTGCTCCGTTTATATGGCACTGCGCAGAGCCGTCAAGCTCAAGGGCGGCAAGGTTTATCTTTACGAAGCCCTCGAAATCAAGTCCGTAAAGCTCCGTATCAGGGCATATCTTTTCCGAAAACATATGATTGTACCATATAAAGCAGTTGTTGCTGTCGATGACGGCAATCGGGGAGGGCAGAGAGTTCATATATTCCGAGGTTGCGTTTTCAAGGTGTTCGTTCATTGAAGAAACGAATTTCATGACATTCACAGAGCTGCGCAGTATGAACACAAGTATCACCCCAGACAGGACAGCAGAAACTGTCATGGCGGCCATTCCGCATACAAAGCTGTATTTTGTCAGCAGTAAGGCTGTCAGGAAAGACAGGATAAACATGGCAACAACGGACAGCAGTAATGCAAGCGGATATTTTTTCTTCACTTTTTTCTCCTTTCTGTGCCTTTTTGTATATAATCCCATAAATGAGCATTTTAAAACAACGGTTTTATTTGCTCCCCCGCCGCAGACGGGGGAAACAGTGCTTTTTGCCGGAATTGCTCATTCATAATATAAATTGTATAATCCTTAATCTTCCCGTGTCAGGTCTCCGGTTTTCGGTCAGGTTTCCATTATTATGGGCAGTATCATGGGACTGCGCTTGGTTTTCTGGTATATATAATCCGAAAGAGCGTCCTTCATCTTGCCTTTAAGGGTATTCCATTCCCTTAGTTCGCTGTATGAGCAGGCGGCAAGGGTATTGCTGAGTACGTTCTTAGCCTGAACGATTAATTCCTCCGACTCTCTCACATAGACAAATCCCCTTGAAATTATGTCGGGACCTGCGATTATTTCGTTTGTCGTCCTCTCGATGCCTATTACTATTATAATAAGACCGTCCTGAGCGAGGTGCTTTCTGTCACGCAGCACTATAGAGCCTACATCGCCCACGCCCAGACCGTCAACGAGTACTCTGCCGGAGGGAACCTGCGAAACTATCTTCATGGTAAGGCCGTCCGTTTCGATGACGTTTCCGATTTCGGCAATGATTACATTTTTTTCGGGTATTCCCATTTGCAGAGCGAGGTCGCCGTGTTTTTTCAGGTGCTTGTATTCGCCGTGTACGGGGATAAAGAATTTGGGCTTTGTAAGGGCGAGCATGAGTTTAAGCTCCTCCTGACAGGCATGACCCGAAACGTGAACCTCATACATAGCCTCATAGACTACCTCTGCGCCCGACTTCATGAGTTCATTTACCACACGGGTCACGAATTTTTCGTTTCCGGGTATAGGAGTTGCGGAAATTATTATGAAATCCATCGGGGTTATGACCACTTTTCTGTGGTCGTTCATAGCCATTCTTGTGAGGGCGGACATAGGCTCGCCCTGACTTCCCGTAGTGATGAGGACAATTCTCTCATTTTCGTAGCGGCTCATAAGCTCAATGTCAATCATTATGCCGTCGGGTACTTTGAGATAGCCGAGTTCTATTGCGGTATTTATGACATTCACCATACTTCTGCCGAAAACGGCGACTTTTCTGCCGTATCTCTGTGCGCAGTTGATAATCTGCTGTACACGGTGAATATTTGAAGAGAATGTAGCAATGATAATTCTCTTGCCCTCACCCTTTTTGAAAAGCCTGTCGAAGGACTCACCGACAGTTCTCTCGGAATGAGTATATCCGGGTCTTTCGGCATTTGTCGAGTCAGCCATGAGAGCGAGAACGCCCTTGCTGCCGAGTTCGCCGAAGCGTGCGAGGTCGATTATATTGCCGTCAATGGGCGAATAATCCACCTTGAAATCTCCCGTATGGACGATAACTCCGGCAGGGGTATGGATTGCCATTCCCACGGAGTCGGGTATAGAGTGATTTACCTTGATAAATTCTACAGCCATACAGCCCATTTTGACGGTTTTTTTCGGTTCGACAATATTAAGGCTTACCTTGCCGAAAAGCCCCTGTTCCCTGAGCTTGCCCTCTATGAGACCGATTGTCAGCCTTGTGGCATATACGGGGACGTTTACTTTTTTGAGGAGATATGCAAGACCGCCGATATGGTCCTCATGGCCGTGTGTGATGACAATGCCCCTTATCTTGTCGGCATTGCGCTCAACGTAGGTAAAATCGGGGATAACTATGTCAACTCCGGGCATATCCGCATCGGGAAAAGCAAGACCGCAGTCGAGAATGAACATATCGTTTGAACATTCAAAGACGGTCATATTCTTGCCTATTTCGTTAAGACCGCCGAGAGGGATTATTCTTACGGGCGTATGCTTTGTCTCCCTGGGCTTTCTGCCCTTTTTGACGGTTTCGGTCGGAGTATTTTCGGGGGGATTGTCGGGAGTGGTTTTCTTTTTGTAATATCTTTTTCTCTGCGGAGCAGGCGAAGAGTTCCTGTTCATTTTTGCCGATGTATCTTTTTCGTTCACTTTATAACCTCACTTTCATGGATATGGAAGGCACAAGGCGTTCATGTGCAGTTCCGTAAAAACGTATGGAGCAATCCGGAGTGCAGAATACACTGTAAAGAGAGAGCATAAATGCAAAGTAAAGCTTTTAAATAATATTACAGTTATTATCCGGATTGAAAAATATATCTTAATGGCTTGCCGCCAAAAAAGCCGAAAATAAATAATACAATTTTATTATACTAAAAAAGCGGACAAATGTCAATAGAAACGAAATCAATTTTATATTTTTTCTTTGCTTGCCCGTCAACGGGGGAAACGGTATTTTTTGTTAAAAAATTATATCAGTCTGCTGCTTTTGCTTTCGAGGGAATATTCCATTATTTCCGCAAGCTTTTTTGCGTCCCCGACATATATTGCTTTTATGCGGAAGCGTGAATGCGTTTCTCCGCAGAACCAGAAGATTATATCGCATTTTCTGCTTATTTTCTGAAAAATATTCTGATGTATCTCAAATTTTATCATGTGATTTCTCTCTGCAATGACAGTATGGAATTTATTTATTTTTGAGCATCTGAAAACTATCTTACCATCGTATACGGAAACGCCGCTTGTCAGCAGAGCCGCCGTCTTTACGGCTATCAGCCATACGCAGGGTATTTCGAGCATCACGGCGGTGAAGAACGAAAGCTCCGCAAACTGCGGAAAAAATCTGTCCGACAGATACCGCAGCGGAAAAATCACGGCGGTGAGTATAAGGGGCTGGCATATATAAGTCCACCAGCTTGAAAGTCTCGGTCTGAAATCGGGCATAAGCCTGTCCGAAATGCCCATTTTTTCAAGACCACTGATATTTTTTTCAAGCTTTATCGGAAAAATCACAGGAAGATACTGCGAGTCCGACCCAAATCCCGCACAGCTTACGTTTACGGTTACTGCGCCTGCGATTTTCATTATGAGGTTCTGGCGCAGGTCGATATAATTTATATGCGGACATTTTATCCTGTATACTCTCCTGTTTGTAAGACCGCAGGTGACGCTTATGCAGCTGTTGTCCGACTCTATATGAAACATTGAGTATCTGAGCAGGTTCATTGCAAACGACAGAAGCCATGCAGATATGAAAATAACTCCCACGGCTACGGCGGCGGTGGGTATGCCTATCAGGAGCTTGCTGTTAATCATTTCGGTGGTTTCGGTTATTCTTGCAAGCGATGCGGAAATTATATCATGCGCTATGCTTCCGCCCTTTACGAAAAATGTCGCCACGTATACAACTCCCGAAAATCCGCTTGAAAAAAGGAATGAAAAGAGTATTACGGAGAGCATATCGGGCTTTTCTATCTCCTTGTTGAGGTTTTCGGTGTTTACATCGGGCATATATTTCATTATTTCGTCACAGACTTTTTTGGTTATGAGCAGCTTCATGTCGGAATTTTTGAAAAATCCCGAACGTGTGTCGCAGCTAAGTCTTACACCGTTGAAGGGCATGAGGTACATGGGATATTCTGCGGTTGCGACACTTATATTATTTATCGGAATTGATGTTTTTATCTTTATGATAATTCCCTCTTTGTGAACTATGGCATTTTCGTCAATGTCTATAGTAGAAAAATGCCACTTTACAAAGCCGAAAATAAGGATAGCACCTATCACGGCGAGGTCGAACCATGCGCCCTTTATCCAGACATATAAATCGTATGCATTGAAATGCAGAACCGTAAAGCCTCTTATCAGGGGGAAAATAAGCAGCCATATGTTTTTCATTGAATATTTCAGCACTTTAAGCGGATGTTCGTGGTACATATCATATCTCCCTCATGCTGTTGGTACGGGTGGTTTTAAGTATTTCAACGGTGTCCTGTCTGCTTAGAAAATCAAGGCGGAGCTGTCCGCCGTAGACAAAGAATACTATGAAATTGAAGCCTGTATATTGCGAAAGCGGAGTATTTATAACCGCCGTATACTGTATCGAGTCAAATCTTACGGACTGGTGGGTTCTCACGAGAACTCCGCTGTGCTTGATTACCTCCGTGGAGGTGGTCTCATAGCTGAGAGAGGATATATACAGCGGAAAGTACACGAACATTATAAATATTGCCGTTGTTATTATAAAAATTATAACTATAAAAAACAGAAATTCGATAGTTATATACATTTTTGCGGCGACGGCGAGAATTATCGAAGCGGCAGCCGATACAATCCTTATAGTTAAAAGACCTTTTCGGTCGGGCTTGTATTTTTTCAAAAAACTCCTCCTTGTTTCGTGAATGAACGGTTTAAAATAATTTACAAAAATTTTTATATCTTGCCTGTGTTCCTACGCCGCAGGCTGAGGGAAGATTGCTTTTTATTATACTTTTCTGTATATTATCACAGATAATTTTAAATCTGCTCAGTCACAGCTTGTTCTTAATTTTCATGTGCGGTAATATAATCAAATATATTATATCACAAAGAAAAGAAAAAGTACAGTATATTATTAATTTTTAAAAATTAATTTATCGTTTTCGGGCGGAAAATATTGATTTAACGCAGATGAAAAATTATTGCGCAAAAGGGGCTTAATATGTATGAGATACTTACGGAGATAAATAATTTCATATGGGGCGGCGGTCTTATATTCCTCCTGCTCTCAACGGGTCTTTTATATACCGTCAGGCTTAAATTCATACAGCTGCGTATGCCGCTGTTTCTGTGGAAAAGCATTGGTTCACGGGAAAGCAACAAGGGAATTTCGCAGTTCAAAACGGTCTGTATGTCGCTCGGAACGTCAATGGGGACGGGTAATATCACGGGCGCAGCCGCAGCGGTTACGGTCGGCGGAGCAGGTGCGGTGTTCTGGATGTGGGTGTCGGCTTTCCTCGGAATGGCGATTGTATATGCCGAAAACAGCCTGTCCGTTATATTCGGCGGCGAAGGCTCACCGGGTTCGTTCGCATATATCGAAAAGGGCTTTAAAAGCCGTATAATTGCCGTAATATTTGCGGTATTCTGCATATTCTGTTCGTTCGGAATGGGCGGAATGGTTCAGGTCAATGCCTTTGCGGAAAGTCTTTCCGTATATTATATAAATAAATACACGGCGGCATTGATTATATTTTTGATTATATTATCCGTTGTATCAGGCGGAGCAAAGCGAATAAGCACGGCGGCGCAGTATCTCATGCCTGCGGCATCGTTATTTTACACTGTCCTGTGCATAGCGGTCATGATAAAATTCAGGGGAAATATACTCCCCTCGTTTTCGGCGATATTCCGTGAAGCGTTCGGTATACGTCAGGCGGCCGGAGGAGGTATCGGCTATGCGGTTTCGGTCGGCATACGCAGGGGAATATTCTCGAACGAGGCAGGTCTGGGGAGTTCGCCAATACTTCACAGTGCCGCAGAGAGCGACAGTCCGCAGACACAGGGAATGTGGAGCATGTTTGAGGTATTTTTCGATACCTGCATATGCTGTACGCTGACTGCGCTCGCCGTACTCTGTTCGGGTCAGGGGGATATAATGTCAATATGCCGCATGATGCTCGGAAAAATCGGGGAGCCTTTTCTCATGGCAGAAATGGGAGTGTTTTCGTTCTGCACGGTAATCGGCTGGTATTACTGCGGAGAGAGCGCATATAAATACATATTCGGAAAGAAAAAAAGCATGATATTCTGCATAATATTCTCCCTTGCGGCGGCATCGGGTGCGGTCGGGGGAATGAAAGAAATCTGGACATTATCAGATATATTCAACGGACTTATGATAATACCGAACATATGCGCACTGATAATTCTATGTGACAAAGTGAAAAATAAATATGTATAAATTTCCCTTAACTGTAAATAATAAACTCATAAGAAAATAAGAGGAAATTTTTGCCCTTGTGCCGTGAGTGAACGTAACGTAGTGAAGTGAACGGAGGCACAAGCCGCAAAAGGCAAAAATTGACGATTTTAAATTGATTTTAAATAAGGAGTTTTGTTATGGGTTATGTTGGCGAAAATAATTATTTCAGTTTCCGTGACGGCGGCTGCGAGGGAAAGAACGGTCATTCCATAGATACCACGGGTGCGGCATATCTGGGGAGGGTTCTTTCGGGGCTGTTCGGCAGGTTCAGCATAGGCTGCGGAGGATTTGAAAATCTTCCTCTGGTTTATTCGCTCTGCGGAGGAATATCGGAGTGCGGAAAAGATGTATATATCTGCGAAAATACGGACATACCATCATTTGTATTCGGCTGTCCGCTTATATCTGCGGATTGCGGAATATATGTGCGTGACGGAAAAATAATATTCTATGACAGAAACGGTTTTATCTTCCCCGATGTGCGCCTCATTGAGATAATGAACGGCAAGCCTGCGAAAAAATCCGAAAAATGCGGCAGAATATCTTCACTGACATCATTCCGTGACATATATATAAATAATATAGCCGACAGTCTGAATATATCATCTGCGATGCCTGCCGGGATAAGCTGCGGAGACAGGGCGGTCAGGTCGCTGTGGTTCGAATTTTTCACAGGCGATGACGATGAACTGATTTTTCAAATATCGAACGACGGCAGCAGGGTCAATGCATATTCAAACGAATACGGCTTTATTCCGTATGAAAAATTAATATTAATCTACGCAGTCATGCACAACAAAAACAGCACAGTCTATCTCCCTTGGGATATACACTATGCCGCAGACTATATCGAAAAGCTTAATGTAAAAAGATTTGATTATAACGATATGCCGCCGCAGGCTGTAGGGCAGAGGTTTTTAAAGGACGCTCTATATATGTGTACGCATATAGCCGAAAACAGGTATTCCCTCGGCAGGATAATGAAAGAAATCCCCTCCATTGCGGCGGCAAGACGTGATATAGTTTCGGACTCGGAAACATCGGGCAAGGTGATTGAAAGCGAAAACGGCAGAATTATCCTCAAAAGAAGCGGAAAAAACAGAATATCCCTCACGGCACAGGCATATTCCTCCGAGACAGCCGCAGAATTATGCTCGCAGTGGGCTGAAAAGCTAAGATGATATGATTAAAATTTCGGCATTGCCGTGAATTTCGGCATTTTCGGAATATGCCGCTGCGAATATGCAGTCTCCCTTTTTAAAGTTGATTATATTATCGTTTTCGGATATAGTTCCGCCGCCGTCCGTGCAGAGGATTATTTTAAAGCTTTTAATATCCGATATGAGGGTGAAGCTGTTTTTTAAATCAAGCTTTTTAACCGTGAAATAAGCACATTCGCAGAGCGTTTGAAGCGAATAGCCTGTGGTATTTAATTTATCGCCGTAGGGGATATATCCCGGAGCAGGCATTAAATTCATAACATCGAGAGCCTTTTCTATATGCAGCGGACGGGGATTGCCGTCCTTGTCCGTGCGGTTGTAGTCATATATGCGGTAGGTCAGATTTGAGCTTTGCTGTATTTCGGCAACGAGAACGCCCTTGCCTATCGCATGGACAGTCCCCGCAGGAATGAAGAAAACATCGCCCTTTCTGACGGGGATTTTTTTAAGCTTTTCGATTATATCTCCGCTTATCAGTGATTTTTCGATTTCGCTTTTTGTATAATTTTTATCGAAACCGTATATAAGGCATGAATTTTCGTCTGCATCGAGGACGTACCACATTTCGGTCTTGCCGTTCTGATTTTCATGAAGCATGGCATATTCGTCATCGGGGTGAACCTGCACGGAGAGGTTATCAGCCGCATCAATCAGCTTTATGAGCAGAGGCATACCGTCTTTGTTATTCGTTCCGCAGTATTCGGGGTGCAGGCTGAGGATATTTTTAAGTGTTTTACCCGAAAATTCTCCCTCGTCCGCAGTGCTTTCGCCGTCGGGGTGTACGGAGCATTCCCATGTTTCAGCGAGAGGGGAGAGGGGGATATTTTTGCCGTATTCGTTTTTGAGGCGGCAGCCGCCCCAGATATAGTCTTTTCCGACAGGTTTGAGTTTAAATATCATAAAAAATCCTTTCGCATACAGAATTAAAAAAGTCCTGCGATATATGCTCCCACAGATGCCGCAAGCGCAACGACTATAAGCGGACAGCCCAGATATGCAAGGACAAGTGCGATAACCGTTCCGACAGCCGCCGTCATCATATCGCCAGTGCTGTAGAGTATGGCAGGCAGAGTCATTGCGCTGAGTACGGCATAGGGGATATAATACAGGAAACTGCGTACAAATTCCGATTTTATCTTTTTTCTGAAAAAAGTGAATGGTATCATTCTTATGACATAAGTAATGACAGCCATGACAGTTATATAAATTCCTGTACTCATAACTTGAATATCTCCTGAAAAAGAATAAAAAACTTTATATTTTTTTGTTCCCATGCCGCAGGCGGAGGGAACAGCTTATCATACAGCAATAAATAATAATCAGTCCTTGTGCGGAAAAAGAATTGCTCCTGCCGCCGCAGAAATAACTGCGCATATTATCATTGCAAATCCCGATGATACAAATCTGAAAGCATAATAGAACAAGAGGCTCAGAACAGCCGAAAGAGATATTACAAACAGAATGCTTTTTTCCTTTCTTGCAGGCGGTATTATTATAGCCAGAAACATTCCGTATAATACTATCCCCATTGCGGAGGATACGGACTGCGGAAGAATTTCCCCGGCAGATGCGCCGACAAAAGTCCCCGATACCCAGCCGATTGCCGCAATAAATATCATGCCGTACATATAGGCAGGAGTAAGAAGTCCGGGCTGAGAGGAACAGACTGCGAAAATTTCGTCCGTTATGCCGTATGATGCAAGAAGTCTGTGCGGCATTGTGAATTTTTTGTCAAGTTTCTGCGAAAGAGAAAGCGACATCAGCGAATAGCGGAGGTTTATCGTAAGCTGTACAAGAATCATTTCGAGCAGAGTACCGCCTGCGGCGATTATATCGACCCCTGCCGCCTGTCCTGCCGAGGTAAGACTTGTCAGGGATATTACAGATGCGGCGACAGGGGAAAGCCCTGACATTACGGCTTTAATTCCGAAACCGAACGAGACGGAAAAATAGCCCAGAGCGACAGGCAAGCCGTGCGACATACCCTTTATGAATTTAGAACTCAAATAACCACCCTTTCGGGATTAAAGAATAATAAAATAAATCTGCATTGCCGAAGGCATTGCCAATTATGAATTAATTCAGCTTTATTGTGATGATGAATTTTTCGGAGTTGTCGCCGGAAATATCATAATTTCCGTTAATGGGTACATTCACGCAGGTTTCCTGACCCTCGCACTCCTTTGAATAAACGGCATAATTCGAGCCGTCCGCCTGACAGAACAGGGGATTTTCCTCCGAATAATTTTTCAGATAGACGAGATATTCCTCAAGACAGAGGTTATTGTCATACATAAGCTTTGCATGGACTTTTCCGACATAGCGCAGATGCCACGGGCAGTATTTTTCGCCCGTTTTATCCTCTTTTCCGTCTGGATAGCGGAGAATAAAGCCGTAATTCGTGCAGTTGTCGAAAATCCATCTTTCAGCCCCCGCGGTGTTGAATGCGGCAATGTCATCACCCTGTTTCACGGCGATGTCAACGCAGGTTCCGAGGTTGTTTTCCGAAAAATATCTGGGACACGGACATGAAGCGGAATTTGCCGCAATACCGTTCGCCGTGTCGTACACAACGAGATTGTTGCTACCTGTTGAATTGGAATATCCGAACATCAATTCTCCGAGCGAAACGGCAGTTTCTTCGGTAAGACGCATGGAATAGTCGTTTATCGTATAGAATGAATTTGTATAGTCTATCAGGTTTACGGTATCTTCTTTCCTGACGGAAACCGTTTTGTGATTTTTGTCTATTAATACGAGAGAACCCTGAGAGAGCTTTGAAAGGGGGAGGGCAGCCTCGGAAGAGCCAAGGGAGCGTATGGAATTTTCCCCGATACCGGGACTGCCGCTTGACGGGATATTTTTTCCCTGACCGAAGTCTGCATTTCCGCCGTTATTTTTCCTGACGAACTCTCCGTCTACCTTTACTCCGTCAACGGTGGGAGTGCGTGTAAATTCTCTGCAAATGCTGTCGGAGGCGAATATCAGGACTGACAGGAACGCAAGGAAGCACAAATATCTTCCGAACCTGAATTTTAATTTTCTCTTTCTTTTCAAGCTTCAGTCCCCCTTTCCGCTGACCGTAGTAAAGCGGCAGATTATTCCTCTGTATTTTCTTCTGCGGACTCCCCGGTAATTTCCTCCGTGATTTCTTCCGTAAATTCTTCTGTTATTTCTTCTTCTGTCTCTTCATTTTCGATGTGGACATTCACCGTCTCGTCATAGGGTTCGCCGTCGGCACAGTAAACGCTGAAAAGGCTTAAAAGGTCGCCCGTTGAACTCCAGCTTGACGTACTTCCGCAGACAACGCCTATATATGTCTTTCCGTTTACATCTGCGAAAGCCTCGACACAGTGCATAGCCTCGTCCGTGTAGCCTGTCTTTCCGCCCCTTACAAGAACATTCGGCATTTCGTCACCGTACATTCTCTTGAAGAGCGTAGCCTGCAAATATATTTCCTCTTCTCTCACATTGTTTGTAGGAATGGTATATTCTGCGGTAGAGAGGACTTTCCTGCAAATTTCGTTATTATAGGCATAGGACAAAATGGCAGCCATATCATTTGCCGTGCTGTAGTGTTTCTCGTCATGCAGACCTGACGTATTCATGAAGTGTGTATTTTTAAGTCCCATTTGTTCGGCTTTTTCGTTCATCAGCCTGACGAAAGCCTTTTCCGAGCCTGCGACATATTTTGCGGCGGCGACTGTAGCGTCAGCACCTGACGGGAGGACTATGCCGTAGAGTATTTCCTCTATGGTCGGCTTGTCTCCTGCCGGAAAGCCTGCGAGGGAGGCATCATCGGCGAAAAGAGGCTCAATCATTTCGCTTGTCATTTCGACAGTATCTTTGAAATTCTCGGTATTTTCGACAGTTATAATAAGTGTCATGACCTTTGTGAGAGATGCAGGGAACATTTTTTCATCATTTGCTTTATAAGCAATTATTCCGCCTGTGTCGGCATCCATCAGGACTACATTTCTCGGCGGATATTCCGTATCTATATCAAATTCCTTTGAGCCTTCGGTTTTTACGGGGTATCTGAAATCCGTAAGAATTATTTCGGGTTCTGTGGGTATTTCTTCGGTTATTTCCTCCGTGTTTTCTTCCTGAACGTCCGATATTTCAAGATTTACCTCGGCACTTGCAGGGACAACCTCGCTGTTTCGTACCCAGTTGTAAGCCACAGCACCCGATGCAAGGAGTAAGACAGCAGTAATCAGAAAGCCTGCCGCCGTTTTATTCATACCATGCTTTTTTTTACTCATTATTACACCTCTCTGAATGATAAACTACAGCTATAAATGAGCATTTTAGAACAATGCACAAAAATTTTTATATTTTGTCCTGTTTTCCCCCTCCGTATGGGGAAAACAGTGCTTTTATTATATTATCAATGGGCATTTTATATCTCCCCCGAATACGGGGTATATGTTTTTGTAAAAATATCGCAATCTTTATTATAATACATTTATTTCGGTTTGTCAACTTTCTGACAGATAAAAATAAAAAAATACGGCACAAGCCGTAAAGCCTGTGCCGAATATTTTAAAGAATAAAGAATAATGAATAAATAATAAATTATATAATGCACAAAAATTTCATATTTTTTCTTTGTTCCCCTCGTCCCTAAAGGGATTTCCGTTGGTCACCTGCGGTGGGGGGAACAGTGTTTTTATGATATTTTTTGTATATTATTACGAACAATTTTAAATCTGCTCAATCATAGTTAAAGAATAATGAATAAAGAATAAATAATAATTATGGAAGTCAATATAATTATGCATTATGAATTATGAATTATTTGTATGAGACGGGGAGCTGTTCGGCTTTGTATACGCCTGCATCAACCTGCTGAATGGTGAATGCGTCTCTTGCAGTCACGCCGTCGCCGTTGTTGTATACATCGCCGTTCTTCATAGCCTGTTCATTGAGGGCATATTTTTCGGAATTTGCGGTATACTGGAGTATTCTCACGGCATCGGAAACAGTTACTTTTCCGTCAAGGTTCACGTCACCGTAGAGCGTATCGGATTCGGGTGCATCGCCCGTAAGCTTGAGAAGTCCGAAGCCCGAAGTATCGGTATAGCCCATGCCCGTGAGGTCAAACCAGTTTGCTATGCCCGTGCGCTTGCCCTCTCCGTTGTTGTCGTCATTAACCTGAACATCGAAGCCGACAACCTGACCCGAAGTGAAACCGCCGAGTGTCGAGGGTATAGCCATTTCAACGAGATAGCCGTCAGAAGTTTTAACTGCGGCGGATATGAATTTATCCGTGCTTAATCCGTCCGTGACCGTCTTTTCGCCGTCAAAATTCACACGGCACTGAATATCGTCCGCCTCGTATGAGCTTGACTTGTGATTGTTTTCATCGAAGAATACCTCAACGGTATCCTGTTCATAGGAGTTTGCGCTTGCCTTGCTGAGAACGGGGTCTTTTACTTCTGTCAGTATGTAAATGAATTTATTATCCCAGAGCATGCGTGAAGTGCCTGTTGCGCCGTCCGTACCCATTGAATAGTTATTTACATCAATGACGGGAGCATTTTCCCATATATCGTCAATTTTGCCGTCAATAACGGGAGTGCCTGCGGCAGCCTCGGCGATTGAGGGAAGCTTTTTAAGTGTAAGCTTTCCGTATGAAAGCTCGGAGTTTTCGTCTTTATAATTATTGGTATTCCATGCAGTGCCGTCAATGATTACCTCAAATCTTACAATATCGCCCTCTTTGAGTTCTCTTGTCGGCTTGCTTGCAACGAGTTCGAGAGAGCCGTTCGGAACAGTTGTGGTACGTGTATTGAAACAGTCTCCTGCGATAGTGACCTGTGCGCCCTTTGCTGTTTTGAAAAGGAAACATATACTTCCCATATTCTTATCATAAGCGACCTGGAAACTTCCCTTGTCGCCGACCTGATTTACGACAGCCCCCTCAAATACGGAGGTATTTGTACTTCCTGCACTTGAAAGCATATATGCAGGAACGGACTTTATTGTCTGAACCTCCGCATCTGTGTCAATAACGGAATAATATGCGTCCTTAGCCTGATAGTCCTTGTCGAAGAGAAGCGGATAGCCGCCTATCCAGCTTGTTGAGTCGGTAATGCCCCAAAGTACGACTGCGGAGAGGTTCACACCGTCATCCTTTACTCTCTTGTACATTTCAAAGCACTGTCTGTAACGCTCCGCAAGGGATAACAAATCCTCGTCCGTATTTGAACGGAGTGAAACATCAAGTTCCGTAATCTGAATTTCAAGACCCATGTCGGAATACTCACGCAGAGCGTTTTCGTACTGCGAAATCGAGGGACTGCTCATGCCGATATGCGACTGCATACCCATGCCGTCAATCAGTTTCTCGTCAACGAGGGGCTGGAGAATTTCGGATTTTATATATTTAAGCTTTGAGTCGCTGTATTCGTTGTAGTCGTTATAGAAAAGCTTACAGCCCTGCGGAGCGTATTTCCTTGCATATCGGAAAGCCTTTTTGATATAGCTCTGGTCGCCGTAAACGCTCACCCAGCCCGAAGAGCCGTCACCCTGAGAATATGCACCTGCATTGCGCATGGTACCCGAATCCGAGGCAGCCTCATTCACAACGTCCCATGAATACACATTCAGATTGGGATATTCCGTCTTTATGGCATTCATTACATTCTTTATATAATTCTCCATGCGCTTGTCCATAATTTCGGGGGAAACAAAATCCGCATCGGCATCGTAATTTTCCTTGAAGAACCAGTCGGGGGTCTGTGAATGCCATACAAGAACATGACCTCTTAAATCGAGGTTGTTGTCCTCACAGAATTTGAGCATTGCGGCAGCCTGTTTGAGCGATACCTGCGGATTGGTCTGGTCGCCGCCGTTGCTGTTCATGTATTCGATTGTTGCGGCTTGGTCGAGAACAGCTTCGGGCTTTAATTCATTTCCTATGGTTACGCTGTTGTAATGCTTTAGAATAAGGTCTTTCGTTGCGCTCTGTGTAAATTCACTTCCTGCAACGGCACAGCCTATCCTGAAATAATCCTTGTAAACGTCTTTAAGGGAGGCAATATCCTCCTGTATTGCAGGGTCGGGCAGACGTTCGCCCGTTACGTCATCGAGATAAAAGCCCATTAAATCCTGTTCTGTTACAGATGCTTCGGGCTTGTATGCGGTCTGGACATATACATATATATTTGATGCGCCCTCGGGGATAGTGCATTCCGTGCCGACATAAGTCCATTCGCCCTTGTTTGCCGTTTCGGTATATATCGTATAGTAATTTTCCTTTCCGTCAAGGTCGTACTGTAGATTGATTGAGAATTTCTGCGTGTCAGTCCATTTGTCGCCCTCATACATGACATAGCAGCCGAAACGGTAATATCCTCCTGCTTCGAGGACAAGGGTTTTGTTGCAGGTTGCGCCGTTCCAGAGCTGTTTTCTGCCGTCTGTATAGAGGGAATATTTACCGCTGTGGGAATACTTGTCGGTAACTTCAAGGGTTGTATTTGAACCTCTTGTCTGCCAGCTCATTTTTGTGCCGTCATCGAAATCATCGGAGAAACCGTCCGCAGAGGAGTCTTTTTCAATTTTTTCGCCGTTTACCGTGAAGTCGTCCATGTAGAAATCGCTCAGAGTAGCGGCTTCGACATATATAACGATGTTGCTTGCATCGGAGGGAACAGTATAATTGCCCTTTATTTCAGCCCACTGACCCTTTTGAGCGTTCACGCTTGAAATGTACTTGTAATTCTCTTTTCCGTCCTTGTCGGTATAAAGGCACTGGAGGTTGAACTGCTGTGACTGACCGCCGACTTCATCATCATAGTAGACGGCAACGCTTAAAGAATACTGCCGGTCGGGGTACATAATGCCTATCATTGATGCGCCTGCGCCGTTCCAGTTTACGGTTCTTCCCGTTATGCCGAGGGATTTTTTGCCCGTATGAGCCTGTTCGTCCGTGAGCTTAATTTCCGTGCTGCCCGAAGTCCTTGCTTTCCAGGTGCCGAAGCTTTCCTCGAAGGTGTTGTTCACAAGCTCTACAGGTGCGGCATATGCGCTCATGGAGAGGGGAGCGCAGGAGAGCGCAAGAGCTGCCGAGAGCAGGACAGAGCCTGATTTTTTGAATTTCATCTTATCATCACCTCAAAAAATTTCTGTGATATAATTATACAATTTTTTTGTCTGTTTGTCAACCAAAATTTATATTTCATTTATGAAAATAAATTATGTTGCAATATTTTCATTTATGTGATATAATATAATTCATATAAGTTTTAGGCTAAAGAATAAAGAAAAAAGAATAATTAATAAATTATAATAATTATAAATTATGCATTAACACAGAGGAAATTTGCGCCCTTGACATGGGAGTGAATGAAGTGTAACGGAATGAACGAAATGTCAAGATTAAAAAGGCGCAAATTGACGATTTTAAATGAGGTTTTTTATGGAAGATATGAATTTAATGCTTTGCGCCGTGTCTGCGGCGGCACTGGATATATGCGCCCTTGTGCTTATCATAGCATCTTACAGGGAACGAAGCACGGGCAACAAGCAATGGAAGAAAATATCCGCAAATATGGAACTTGTCGAGCAGGGCTTTACATATCAGCTCGGCTGTGATGAAATACTCATAGGCAGACACGCAAGCGCAGATATAAGACTGCCCGATATATCCGTATCACGCTATCATGCCATGCTGACAGTAACCGACGGGGTATGGACTATCACCGATATAGGCTCGAAATCAGGGGTATACGTCAACGGAACTCTCGTAAAGAGAAAACGTCTGCACGAGAATGATGTAATAACTCTCGGCAACCGAAAGCTCACCCTTAGAAAGATTACTGACAACAAAAAAAGTAAAAAGCGTAATTAAATGCATAATGCATAATTCATAGTTGCTGTTGTCTGCGGCAATACGGAATAATCATAAATAATAATTGCGGTGATAATTTAAATATATTATGGAAGTAAATATAATTATGAATTATAAACAAGAGGAAATTTGCGCCCTTGTGCCGGGAGTGAACGAAGCGTAGCGAAGTGAACGAAGGCACAAGATTTAAAAAGGCGCAAATTGACGATTTTAAATAGGAGGATAAAGATGATTAAAAATCCCTTTGCATATCTTTTTTCATGCCTTTTTGTGCTTGCGGCGCATGGTGCTATGCTGATAAATATTTTCTACAACGGAAAATATGATGACATAAAGGATTTGGTAATACTTGCCGCCGCCGTCCTCGGTCTGGATATATCGTATTATATAATCATGCTTTTCTTTAAGCAGTATACATATACGGTTGATTTCATGCTTCTGCTAATACTGAATATGAGCGTGATATTCCAGTCCTGTTTCGGAGGAGTAAGCTTTTCAACAAAGCATTATATCACCTGCATAGCTGCCCTTATAGCCTGCCGTTTCGGGCATATCCTGACATACAATCATAATTGGATTCAGCAGCAGAAAAAATATATCTGGCTCGGCATAGGTCTGCTCATGATTATTATTTTAACCCTCACGGGCAGCAGAAGTATGTGGATAAATATAGGTTCTTTTTCGTTGCAGCCCTCGGAATTTATGAAGCCCCTGCTCGTGCTTGCCTGTGCAACCTCGATTACCGAACAGCAGAACAAGCACAGGGTCTGGAAATTCGACATAGTATGGGAGAATATTATACTGTTCGGCATAACGGGAGCTGTATGCCTTTTGCAGTGGTGGTGCAGGGATTTGGGAAGCATTCCCACCTTTGCGGCTATCTATGCGGCTGGATTTTTCCTGAGAATATGCTACCCCAAGGCAAAATTTTCAAACAAAACGCTTATTATCGCAGGCTCTGTCGTCCTGGCAGCCGCACTCATAGGCATAAAAATCGCCCCCGAATACGTAAAGGACAGGCTCTTTGTAGATATATGGAGCGATAAGGACGGAAACGGCTATCAGCAGTCGCAGGCTCTCATAGCAATCGCCGACGGCGGCTGGTTCGGAAAGGGTCCGGGCAATGGCTTTCTGCACAATGTTTTCGCACACGAAAGCGATATAGTTTTCTCCTCGATAAGCGAGGAATGGGGGCTTCTGTATGCGATAATGATGACGCTTGTAATACTGCTTATAGCCGCATCTCCGCTGATAAATCCTCCACGCTCTTACTATCACGGAACGATGTGCGCAGGAATATGTGCGGCATTTACGGTACAGATGGCACTGAATATTTTCGGCTCGTGCAATATGATACCGTTCACGGGAGTAACTATACCGTTTATATCAATGGGCGGAAGCTCAATGGTGACAAGCGGATTTATGGCCGGTATGCTCGTTGCGGCGCAGTCGCCTGTGTTCAGAAAGCCTAAGCCGAAAAAGAAAAAAACTGAAAATACTCCCGTCCGCAGGAGGTATGCCGCATGAAAAGCATAAGAAGATGTCAGCATATAATAACTCTTTTCCTGCTTATATTCATAGCAGGAATGGCGGCTCTCGTCATAAAGATAAACCGTGAGGCTCCGTTTTATATGATGAACTCCGACCACCACGAACTCGGAATGGTCTATGACAGAAACGGCGATGTACTCTTTGACGGTCAGGGTACGGGGCAGTATGCGGATAATTATTTTCTCGATGTGGGAAATTTAATCGGCGATGACAAGGGACAAATGGAAAATACACTTGTCGCAAGAAATATCGAAAAATTAAATAATTATTCATTCTCGGAGGGACTGCTCGAAACAGGCGGTCAGGCGGCTATATATACCACCCTCGACCATTACGCAAACCGTGCGGTATATGATGCCTATGCCGGAGCAAGAGGCTGTACCGTTGCGTATAATTACAAAACGGGAGAAATCCTTGTATGCGCAAGTATCCCCTCGGTTGATGTAACAAAGGGCTATGCGGATATTGCAAATTTTGAAACGGGTACTCTCATTTCAAAGGCCATGTACGGCACAGTCCCCGGCTCAACGCAGAAAGTCTCAACCGTTATATCCGCTATGGAGGCTCTCGGCAGGGATAATCTCCTCGCAAAAAGCTACAACTGCACAGGCAGATATTTAAACGCAAACGGAGATTATATCGACTGTCATAACGTCCTCGGTCACGGTCAGCTGAATTTGCAGCAGGCTGTCGAAAACAGCTGCAATCCGTATTTTGCGCAGCTTGTCGCAGACCCCGAACTTCCCCTCGAAAATATAATTCAGGGCTACAGGAGAATGGGCTATGCCGTGAATGACGACAAGGAAAAATATATAGACATAGACGGCATAATCTGCGAAAAAGCCTCGACTACCCTTGTCGATAAAAATGAATTTCGCACACAATGGGGCTGTATTGGTCAGGGCGATACCCTCGCAAGCCCCGTACAGCTTATGATGTGGCAGAGCGCAGTCGCAAACGGCACGGGCAAAATGACAATGCCGTATCTCGTGGACAAGGTTTTCAGCGTTCACGGAAATATAACCGAAATCGCAAAAACCAGATACAGCGACAAGATATGCTCCGAAACCACGGCGCAGGCTGTAAGACAGATACTTCTCACGAACGGCGCAAATAATTATTCCGTTTCGATAAGCGGCTATAATGTCGGAGTAAAAAGCGGTACTGCTCAGGTAAAGGAGGGTATGGAGGAAAATTCCCTGCTTGTCGGGTTCCTCGACGATACAAGACACCCCATAGCCTTCTGCATACTCATAGAGAATATGTACTCCACAGGCGTTACCACCGAACAGATAGCAACTGTATTGTTAAATTCGCTTTGCAGTTGATTAACACTCCCTTTCGTGCGAAAGGGAGTTATTTTTTTGTTAAAACCTACAAAAATATATCATCTCACTATACAGAATATACAAAAATATCAAAATCGCTTGCAAATTTATTTATTATATGCTATAATATAATCACAATATTTATGCCCTTTCCGTTCGGACAAGGTGCATTTAAATAAAGGAGGACATCCGTCTATGAAAACCACCATTACAGCAAAAAAAATGCAGATACCCCAGAACTTCACCGAATACGCAGAAAAAAGAATTGATACAAGACTTGACAAGTTTTTCGGAGATGATGCGGAAGCAAAAATCGTTTTGTCAGAGCTTAAAAACGAGATAATTCTCGAACTTACCGTTAAATATAACAGTCTCTATTTCCGCTCGGAAAGAAAGGCTGTCGATAAATTCGCTGCCCTCGATGATGCAATAGACAAGATTATCAGACAGATAAGAAAGAACAAGACAAAAGTCGAAAAGCGTCTCAAGGACACCGCTTTCAAGGAGGCTTTTGCCGAACCTGTTGAAGAAGTACCCGACTATGAGGTAATCAAGCGCAAGAAATTCAAGATGCGCCCCATGGATATTGATGAGGCTATTCTCCAGATGAATATGCTCGACCATGAGTTTTTCCTCTTCACAAATGCCGGTACGGGTGAGATAAACCTCGTTTACAAGCGTGATGACGGCAATTATGCCGTTCTCGAACCCGACAATACCTGATGATATGACATGATTGAAATTTATGCGGGGCATTGCGCTCCGCATATTGTGTTTAAGGAGTATTAGCTATGGATAACAATAAAAAAGCAGTAATCGAAAAAAGAATAATGAGAACAGGCGAAAATCTTAAGAAAAATAATATGGAATTTTACTATGCCCCCACAAAGGAAGATGTAAAGCCGATTTTTGAAAAGCTTATTAAAAAGGGCGATGTCATAACACACGGCGGAACTGTCTCAATGAAAGAGTGCGGTATAAATGAATTAATATCCTCGCCCGATTATAATTATCTCGACCGCTCGAAAATTCCGCCCGAGGAAATCCCCGAACTTTATATAAAGGCTTTTTCGGCGGATGTTTTCATTTCAAGCTCCAACGCAATAACCGAGGATGGCATATTGTATAATGTTGACGGAAACAGCAACAGAATTGCCGCTATTGCCTATGGCCCCAAGTCCGTTATAATTATCGCAGGATATAATAAAATCGTCAGGAACCTCGAAGAAGCCGAAATCCGTGTGAAAAGAGATGCCGCACCTCCCAACTGCATAAGGCTTGACTGCAATACCTACTGCGCAGAAAAGGGCGAATGTGTATCGCTGAATAAGGCTGACAGACAGATTTATGACGGCTGCGGCGGCGATGCAAGAATATGCTGTAATTATCTCATATCCGCACACCAGAGACACAAGGGCAGAATAAAGGTTATCATTGTCGGCGAAGAGCTTGGCTATTAAGTTAGACAGGGGGTTTGGGGGAAAGCCGCCCCTTGACATGGGAGTGAACGGAGCGTAGCGCAGTGAACGAAATGTCAAGGTTCAAAGGGCGGCTTCCCCCATTTTAAATTCCATAATTCATAATTGATTTTCCTGTGGAAAATCCTGTTAAACTCCCTCTTATTTGGATAAGGGGGAGTTTTTTTGAAAATTTTCTGAAAAGCTATTGACAAATGTGTAACGATGATATATAATATAACTGTATTATAAAACATAGTACACTTGTTACAATTTGTTGTAAAAAATTCTGTTTATCTGATTATATATTTTATGCATAACTGTTATTGACAAATATTTAAACGTATGATATAATTAGCTTGCAGTTTTTTTCTGACAAACATAAGGGGGATTATTAAAAATGAAAAAAAGAAAAATTTTCCGATTGGCGGCTTTGTGCGCTGCTGCCGTTATGAGTACGGTTTCGTGTGCATCTTCTGATGTCGAAATGGGTAAGTTCGTAAATACCTATGAACTCGAAAAGCAGAAAATCGAAAACGACATAAGCGTTACGGGTCGTGTCGAGGGTTCAGATATTGTAAAGGTCACTACAGACCTCACCGCAAAGGTCAAGACCCTTAATGTCGAAATCGGTAGCAGCGTAAAAAAAGGCGATGTTCTCTGCGTTTTTGACAGCTCCGAATTTCAGACCGAGTATGATAATCTCGTATCAAGCTCCAACAAGAACAACGAAAAAAGCGACAGCCAGCATGATATTAACCAGCGTGCGCTTGACGATGCCGTTGCCGACAAGCAGGACACTGTCAACAAGGCACAGAGAGCCCTGAACAATGCTATCGAGGCAAGGGACAACGCATGGAATAAATATTATGACCTCGAAGATAAAAAGAATGACTACTACAACAAAAGCAATGAATATTACAACAGGGCTTATTCCGATGACGGCACTCCCGAGGATTTGGCTAAATATCAGGAATATGACCAGCTCTTCAGAAGTGCGGAGGCTGAATATAATTCGTGGGGCGAACAGTTAAGCTCATACGACCATGCTGTAGATGATGCAACAGATGCATATAATTCAGCCGTAAAAAATGCCGATAAGGTCATACAGTCCGCAAAGGACACTATCAACTCAGAAAAATTCATGACGGACGACTCAACCAAAACACAGCTTGAAAAATTACAGGAGAAAATCGACAAATGCACCGTTACTGCTCCGAAGAGCGGAATAATTACGGCTCTTGCGGTTTCCGAGGGAAGTATCCCCTCAAAAGACTCTATCATGACCATTGAGGACAACTCAAAGCTTAAAATAAATGTAACCATCAAGGAAGCCGATATTCTCAGTGTTCATGAGGGTCAGAAAGCTACGATAACCACCTCCGCAACGGGAGACAAGGAATTTTCGGGTACTGTTTCGAGAGTTGTAAATATCATGAGCGAGCAGTCCGCAAATGCCCTTACGGGCGACACGTCGGGCGGCGGATATTCCGCAGAAATAACCGTTGATGACGATGAAAATATGCTCCTGCTCGGAATGAACGCAAAGGTTAAAATAATCCTCGAAGAAAAGGCAAACGTTTTCGCCGTTCCATACGATGCAATTGTTGAAAATGACGGAAAATACAGCATATTTGTCGCAGAGGGTTCAGGCAGCGAATGTACCGTAAAGGAAGTCGAGGTTACCAAGGGTCTTGAAACCAATTACCTTACCGAAATAAGCTCCTATGATATTGATGAGGGCGATTTGATAATAACGGACGTTGACTCCATCAGTGACGGTGACAAGGTGAGAGTTGCAGGCAGCTATTACGATACGGCAGACTCACAGGACGGTGAGTGATATGGCAAGAACTATTATTCAGATGAGTAATATCATTAAAAGATATTACATAGGTATGCCCAACGAACTCCAGATACTCAACGGAATATCAATCGATATACATGAGGGGGAGTTTGTCGCAATAGTCGGCGCATCGGGTTCGGGAAAGAGTACCCTGATGAATATTATCGGCGCACTCGACAAGCCCACAGAGGGTTCGTATTTCCTCAACGGCACGGATATAAACCGCCTCTCCGACAAGGAACTCAGCAAGATAAGAAATAAGGAGATAGGCTTTGTTTTCCAGACCTTCAACCTCATACCCAGAACTACCGCCCTCAAAAATGTCGAACTTCCCATGCTCTATGCAGGGATTTCAAGGAGAGAGCGTGCAAAAAAAGCCGTAAAGCTACTCGAAATGGTCGATATGCAGGACAGGTCAACCCATAAGCCCAATGAGCTTTCGGGCGGTCAGAAACAGAGGGTAGCCATTGCAAGGGCTATGGCGAACGACCCCTCTATCATACTCGCCGATGAGCCTACAGGCGCACTCGACAGCAAAACAGGCCGCCTCGTAATGGATATTTTCCACAGACTTCACAAGCAGGAGGGAAAGACTATAGTCCTTATTACCCACAGCCCCGAACTCGCCGAGGAGACGGAGAGAATAATAACCATCAGTGACGGCTCTGTAATTTCCGATGTCGTGAAAAATCCGCCCAAGCCCGTCAGCCTTTCAAAAGATGAAAGGGGGACTGATGCACAGTGAATATCTTTGAAAACCTGCGCATGGCGTTCAGCTCCATAGCCGCAAACAAAATGCGCTCACTGCTTACCATGCTCGGAATTATCATAGGCATAAGCGCAGTTATAACCATTACCACACTCGGAAGTACTCTCCGTGCAACGATAAAGAATACTCTCAACAGTCTCGGCTCAAACCTCATGGCAGTCTATATACAGCAGAAAAATGTTGATAATTACTATGATACGGTCGAGATTGAGTGGACTGACAACGATTTTATAAGCATGGAAATGATTGACGGGCTGCTTGAAAAATATCCAGGTGAATTTCAGGTTGCAAACGAAAACCCCATAGGAAACGCAACAATCTTAAATTCCAAGAACAAGACTGTAAAAATGAATATTGTCGGCGCATATGAGGGTACTCTTTCATTTAATGCATATAAGCTTATTGCAGGAAGAAATCTCTCGTCAGGGGATATAAAGGGCAAAAAGCATACCTGTATCGTGTCGGATATATTCGTTGAGCAGTATTTCAAGGAAAGGGAAGAGCCTGTCGGATATAATCTGAATATCTCCCTCGAAAACGGCATAATACAGAATTTTACAATTGTGGGTGTTTATAAATATAATTCGCTTAGCAACGGTATGGGCGACAGGAGTACAATGCGCACACCGGTATACATTCCCGATACGGTTGCAGATAATTTGAATGGCAATTATTATCCCAAGACATTCTACAGCGTCAATTTTACCTATAATGCTAAATATGATGCAAATCTCCTGAAAGCCCACCTTACCGAATATTTCGATGAACAGTACAAGGCAAACAAGAATTTCGGAACGGAAGTTATCAGCATGGAAGACCAGCTCAAAACCATAGACATGGTAATAAATATAGTAACTCTTGTTATAACGGTCATAGCCGCAATTTCGCTTATAGTCGGCGGTGTGGGAGTTATGAACATCATGCTTGTAAGCGTTACGGAACGTACAAGGGAGATAGGTATAAGAAAAGCCCTCGGTGCGAAGAGACGCTCCATAAAACAGCAGTTCGTCACGGAGGCTGTAATAATCTGTCTCATAGGCGGTGTAATCGGAATAATCGCAGGCATTCTCAACGGCGAGCTTGCAGGAGTTATCGCAGGCAGTATCGTGTCATCAAGCCCCGAATACGGCGAAATACTCGGAGATATAACGGTTGTGCCGTCAGTGACTGCAATTGTGGTTTCGCTGGTTTTCTCGACCCTCACGGGCATATTCTTCGGACTTTATCCTGCAAGTAAGGCCGCAAAGATGAACCCGATAGACGCTCTCAGATACGATTAATATTATAAATATAAATTAGCATTTTGAAATAATGCACAAAAATTTTATATTTTTCTTTTCCCCTCGCCACAGGCGGGGGGAATATTGTTTTTTATAAATAAAAGCTGCCGTATTTCTACAGCAGCTTTTTTCATTATCCGAAATATCTCTTCAAAAGACCTGCGAAAGCCTTGCCGTGGCGTGCTTCATCTCTTGCCATTTCGTGAACGGTATCGTGGATTGCATCGAGGTTGAGTTCCTTCGCTCTTTTAGCGAGTTTGAGTTTGCCCTCTGTTGCGCCCTGTTCTGCGGCAACTCTCTTTTCGAGGTTTTCCTTTGTCGATGACGAAAGCACCTCACCGAGAAGCTCTGCGAATTTTGCGGCGTGTTCAGCCTCTTCAAAAGCGGCTTTTTCCCAGTATGCGCCTATTTCAGCATAGCCCTCTCTGTAGGCAACTCTTGCCATAGCCAGATACATACCGACCTCTGTGCATTCGCCGGTGAAATTAGAGCGCAGACCCTCGATTATATCGGGGTACTTGTCAGCGATAGCCTGAGCAACGCCGAGTTCGTGTTCGCAGGCAAAAGTAAGCTCAGATGTTTCCTCTTCCTTTTTGATGAATTTTGAACCGGGTACTCCGCACTGGGGACATTTTTCGGGGGGGGCATCTCCCTCGTGAACGTATCCGCATACGGGACATACAAATTTTGCCATAATTATTACCTCCTTGATATTATACAGTGTGCTTGATGCGGTCGTGTTCTTCGGCACGTTTTCCGTTGTTGAAGCGGTCGAGAGTGCCGACAAGATAACCTGTTATTCTTCTTATGCGGTCGAAGGGAATATCTGCGAAATCAAATTTCAAATCAACGAAATCTCCGTCCGTTTTCACGGTCATTTCGGTTATTTCCTTGTCGCTGTATTTCTTTCTTCCGTATTCCGTGTAGGCATCAATCTCCTGCTGTGAGATTGGTTCGCCGATAACATTTATCTTCATTCAAAAACACCTCTTAAATTTAACTTGACGTACCCACTGGATACATCTTTATTATTATAGCATGATTTTTATTGAAAGTCAATAGTTTGGAAGAAAATTTCGTGCGATTTATATATAAATTATAAGCATAAGCAAACAGCATTGAAATTATTGATGACAGTATATTCAAGTTATATTAATATAACAAAAAAGCCGCCATACAGACGGCGGCTTTGTGGTTTATTTTTAATCTTTTTTATGCGATAGCAGCACCGAGAGCCTTTGCATTGGCTTTTGCATCGTCATCGGGGGCTTCGTTTACGATGAGGCATTCAGCGGCAAGAGTAATTCCTGCGCTCTTTGCATCGTCCTCCCAGCTGCGCATCCATTCGCCGTCGCCCCAGCCGTATGAACCGAAGAGAACGATTTTCTTTCCGCTGAGACTGCCTTTTACAGCGTCCCACATGGGCTGAAACTCATCTTCTTCGAGGACTTCCGCACCCATTGCGGGGCATCCGAAAGCGATACCGTCATAATTTGCGGCAGCGTCTGCGCTGAAATCTGCGGCGGAGATTATTTCAACCTCTGCGCCCTTTTCTTTTGCGCCGTCAGCGACAGCGTTGGCAATTTTCTCTGTGTTTCCCGTACCGCTCCAGAATACAACTGCAATTTTGCTCATGATAACATCTTCCTTTCTGTTAGTAATTTCTAACTAAGAGCTTTAAAAAAATCACACTGTCAGTATGATATGGTTATTATATCATGCTCTGATATTATATTCTACTCCAAAAGGACAGTTATATACCTGTTTTTTTAATCACAACGTGATTATATATTTGTTGACAGGACAAGGGATTTGATGTATAATGCTATAGAATGAAATAAATTGATTGCAGACGGAGGATATTATGACGGATATAAATTGTTTTCTTGCAGGAATGACAAGACTTTGCATTTCACCTATACTGTTGTTTGTCTGGTGCAGAAAAACGGGTGCAAGACTTTATCCTGCATTCATAGCCTTTGCAGTGTGCTTTCCTGTTTTCATAATCGGAGGGGCAATTCGTTCGGGTTTCGGTCGTGATAATTTCATGGTTTATTACATAAGTCAGGGACTTCTTTACGGTATTCTCGAAGAGGGTACGAAATATCTTGTTATACGTTATTTTCTCAAATCAGACCTCCGTCCGAAGAACGCAGTGGTTTATGGTATCGGTCATGGTATGTATGAAGAGCTGGGTGCAGGTCTTTCGTGTCTGGGGCTTATCGGCACGGACAGGGCAGCTCCCGATATTTTCCTGTTTAATTTATGGGCAGCCGCCGAGGGAACGGCATTTACTGTCTCGGTGACTGTTATTGTATTCTATGGAATATACACCGACAGGGCAAAAATAGCTGTTCCGGCAGCGATACTTCTTCATGCCGTAAGCAATATGTCTGCGGGGATTTTTATTGAGTCTGTTTCGGTTATAATATGTACAATTCTTACCGCAGGGATATGCTTTGCCGCATACCGCTGCTACAGGGCTGTGAAGATTTTGGACGATTACTGAAAATAATATCCCCCGAAGAAATCGGGGGATATATTCAGCTTTTCTTTCTGACAAATGCTGTAATAAGGGAGATTATGCCGACAGCCGCAAGTGCCGCACAGCCGCATATAAGACCTATGCCAGGCTTTGAAATATGCTCCTGCTGTTCGTATGTGTAGTATGTAAATTCGGATTTTCTAAGCTCCGTGTCAACTATATCCGCAATGAGTTTATGACCCTCTGCGTTGGGGTGAATATCAAAATCGGGCATATTGGTAAGCTCCGCACTTTTTCCCTTGAAATGGAGGTAAATATCAATAACTGAATAGCTGTCCGCATGAGAGGATATTATATCATTGAAAGCGGCTATTTTTTCTCCCGTGAAGTCAGTTATAATATCGAGAGCGAGATATTCCGTGGGGTCGTATAAATTCTGAATATATATCTTTCCGTCCGTCTTATTTTTTAGTTTGTCGGATATAACCTGCAAATTTTCCTCAAACGTGACGAGAGCCGCATCAATATCGTCACCGATATTCGGTATCGAGGCAGCAAGCGAAAATAAATTTACGTTCTCGTCTTTCAGACCGTTGAGTATACCGTAAATCGGGTGCATGAGGTCGTTTCCGCCGATAGATACCACGACGGCATCGCTGTCTCTGAGGGCATCGTCAATATTGCCGCTGTCGATTATATTAATTAAATCCTGTGTGGTATCGCCCGAAACGGCTTGGTTAATCATTTTTGTATCCGTAACTCCGTCAAGCTCTTCTCTGTATCTGTCTTTGAGGATATTCGGATATGACATACAGTGCGAATTATCGTCCCTTGAAAATCCGTCAAGCCCGTAGCCGTCCGGGATAGAGTCGCCTAAGAAGAGTATTCTCGGCGGAATATTTACGGTATGGGCGGTTTTGAGGGTTTCCGTTTCGGTCATGGAACAGCCTGTCAGCATTATGCCTGCACATAAAGCCGCAGGAATTATTTTTTTATTCATAAATTCACTCCCTTGTTCAGTATCTGAAAAAGGCTTCCGCAGAAGCCTTTTAAATCAGTTTTTGCCGTCTGTAAAAGCAAAGAGCGAGCCGTTGTCCGTTTCTTCTTCGAGGAAATTGAGCATTTTATTCATATAAATTTCCTCAAAGGCGGCAGGGAATTTATCGTTCAGACGGATTTCCGTTTCTTCGCCGCTTTCCATTTCTTTAAGCTTCGCCTTGCCCTCGTTGAGTTCATTTTCGCCGAGGACTACGGTAAATGCCGCACCTGTCTTGTTTGCATATTTCATCTGGGCTTTAAGTCCTCTGCCCATGAGGTCGTACTCTGCGAAATAGCCGAATTCACGCAGCTCCCTTGAAAGCTCCATAGCCTCCTCGAGAGCCTCGTCACCGATAGCGGCGAAATAAATATCGCATTTTCGGGGCTTCATATAGTCGCAGTTCTGTTTATCCATGACGAGGAGAAGCCTTTCTATTCCCATTCCGAAGCCGAGGGCGGGGACGTGCTGACCGCCAAGCTGTTCGATAAGACCGTCATATCTTCCGCCGCCGCAGACAGTACCCTGTGCGCCGATTTCGGTAGTGACAAATTCAAATACGGTCTTTGTGTAATAGTCAAGACCCCTTACGATTTTGGGATTTACTTTAAAATCTATATGCAGTTTGGTGAGATATTTTTTTAATTTCTCAAAGTGGTCGCCGCACTCCTCACAGAGATAATCGAGGATAACGGGGGCATCCTTTCCGATTTCCTGACATATCGGACTTTTGCAGTCGAGTATGCGCATGGGATTTTTTTCGAGCCTGTCCTTGCAGGTGTCGCAGAGTTCGTCTTTTCTTGCGGAAAAATAAGTCCTTAAAGCATCGTGATATTTCGCACGGCATGACGGACAGCCTATTGAATTTATGTACAATTCGATATTTTTAAGTTCAAGGCGGTCGAGGAGGGTTTTTGCGAGGGATATTACCTCCGCATCAGCCGCAGGGGACTGACTTCCTGCCATTTCAAGACCGAACTGGTGAAATTCCCTGAGCCTTCCTGCCTGCGGTCTTTCGTGGCGGAAACAGGAGAGTATATAATAAACTCTCTGCGGAAGAGCCTCGTTGAGCATACCGTTCTGGAGCATAGCCCTTATTGTGCCTGCCGTACCCTCGGGGCGGAGCGTAAATTCAGTTTCCTTTGCCTTTACGGTATACATTTCTTTCTGGACTACATCGGTGGTTTCGCCGACCGAACGGAGGAATAAATCGGTATTTTCAAAGGTGGGAACACGTATCTCTGCGAAGCCGAAGCTTTCGGCGGTTTCCCTTGCGATTTTCTCGACAGTGTGCCATTTGTGGACATCCTTGGGGAGAACATCTTCCGTACCGTTGGGGCGTTTTATATTTACAGCCATTTTTTATCAGCCTTTCTCTGCATGAAAATTGCCCCCGTAAACAGGGGACAATTGGTCAATTGATTTGTCCTTGTTGTTATATTCCGGGAGTGCCGACCTCCCGCCAGTCGAGGTCGCCTCTTTCGAGGGCGAGAATGAGAGCTTCGGCGGTTGCAATATTTGTAGCGACAGGGACATTGTGAACGTCACAGAGCCGCAGGAGATTCATATCATTTGCATCAGTTACCTTGGGATTATTGGGGTCTCTGAAGAAGAGGAGAACGTCAACCTCATTGCATGAAAGGAGGGCGAGTATCTGTTCGGCACCTCCGCGTCCGCTGAGATAGCGTTTTATGGGAAGTCCCGTAGCTTCGCTTACCTGTTTTCCCGTTGTATTTGTAGCCATAAGTGAATGCTTTGAAAGTATTCCGCAGTAGGCACTGCAAAATTGTACCATAAGTTCTTTTTTCGCATCATGGGCGATAATAGCAATCTTCATTTTTTCTGTCCTTTCCCCGCTTTGCGGATTTATTCTATTCATGCCGTTTTCACCGTCAGCGGTACAAATTCTCCGCCGAGCCGTTTTGAAATAGCATCAAATGCTCTTAATGCTGCGGAGTCTGTCGGAATGGGGTTGCCCTTTCCGGTAGCCACAGTCATTTTGAAATTATCAGGTACAACGCCGATTAACTGAACGCCGATTTTATCAATTATCTCGTCAAGGTTGGTTACGAGAGCGTCACCGATTACCTTTTTGCTTATTTTATTGATAATAAGACGCTGACTTTTATTTCCTCTGTTGTAAAATTCATCGGACATAAGGCTTGCATCTCTTACGCACACGGGGTCGGGGGTAGAGATTACAAGAATTAAATTAGCCTGCTCGACAATATCGAATACATGAGAGTTTATGCCTGCGCCGGTATCAATTATTATGTACTCAAAATATTTTTTTATTGAACGGCATATTTCTACTATCTGTTCTGCGGTAACGCTTGTAAGGGTTTTCGGAGCGCAGAGGAGATTGAGATTGCTTGCCATAGGAACATCTGCTATGGCATCGAGAGCCTTTTTCTTTCCGTTGAGTACATCGCCGAGGTCATATTTTATGGAATTTTCCATACCGAACATGATGTCGAGACAGCGCAGACCGAAATCAAGCTCAATAAGCAGGGTTCTGTGACCCTGTTTGGCGAGGGTATAGCCTAAGCCTGCACAGACGGTAGATTTGCCCGTGCCGCCCTTGCCGGAAGTAACAGCGATTATTTTAGACATTTTAAATCCTTTCCGTTTCGCAAAGCCGCAGATTTTTTAATAAAAACGCACGGGAAATGAAACATGATAAAATCTTAATTTATATTATAACACAAAAAAAATAATTTGTCAAAGAAGTTTTTTGTTGATAAGAGAAAATTGTGCAAATATATATATTTTAAGTTTTTTGATTGTATAATATGCACAAAAGTTAATTTAAATTCTATAAATGAGCATTTTAAAGTAATGTGCAGAAATTCTTTTATTTTTTGTTTCCACCGCCGGCGTCGGTGGAAACAGCAGTTTTATTGTATTTTTCTTTGCTTCTTAGCTGTAGGCGGAGAAAACAATATTTTTTATAGATTTTTGCGTATTATTGCCGGCAGTATTAAATTTGCCAAATCACAGTTAATAATTATGAATTATGCATTATGAATTATGCATTATGAATTATGCATTATGAATTATGCATTATAAATTGCTCTTGACAAAATGTGCGGATTGTGTTAGTATTTACTGGGTGAGGAGTATGCATGAGGGCTTTATTTATTCTCTCGATAACAAGCGTTACCATACGCTGAATTATCATCTTAAAAAAACATTCGGCAGGAAAATATACAAGGCTGTCATAGACGGAGGGTTCACCTGTCCGAATATTGACGGCACAAAGGGAAGGGGCGGCTGTATATTCTGTGACGGCGGAAGCGGATATTTCACACATCCGGGAATGTCCGTGACACAGCAGCTTGAAACGGAATATCGGCGCATATCCGCAAAATACGGAGAAGTTCCCGTTACAGCGTATTTTCAGGCTAATACGAATACCTATGCTCCCGTTGAGCGACTGCATGAGCTGTATTTTCAGGCGATAAATTTTCCGCATACTGTCGGGCTTTCTATAGGCACAAGGGCGGACTGCATTTCGGACGAGGTACTGGAATTATTAAAGGATATTAATAAAATGACATATCTTACCGTTGAACTTGGTATGCAGACGGTTCACGAAAAAAGCATATCGGCAATCAACCGCTGCTGTACAAACGAGGAATTTCTGACAGGCTGCGAAAGGCTCAAATCAAACAATATAAGGGTCTGTCTGCATATTATAAACGGTCTGCCCGGTGAAACCGCCCATATGATGACTGAAACGGCAAGGCAGGCGGCGGATTTAAGACCCGATGCCGTAAAAATTCAGATGCTCCACATAATAAGGGGTACGGCTCTTGCCGAAAGATATAACCGGTCGCCTTTTCATCTTCTTACCATGGAAGAATATATCGACACAGTAATCAGACAGCTTGAAGTACTGCCTCCCGAAACGGTCATAGAGCGCATTACGGGTGACGGAGACAGAAAAAAATTAATCGCCCCCCTGTGGACTGCGAATAAAATAGCCGTACTGGGAGCGATTGACAAACGCATGAAAGAGCTTGATACCCATCAGGGAAAACGTTTAACAATGCATAATGCATAATTCATAATTAATTTTGAGGTTTTAAGTATAATTGTTACCGAAAATATAATAAAAGCACTGTTTTCCTCGTTTAAAGCGTAGGAAAAGGAAAAATATAAAAATTTTCGCATTATCTTAAAATCTTCATTTATCGCAATATAATTATGCATTATGAATTATGAATTAAACCAAGGGGTGAGTTAAATATTTATGAAGTACGGACTTGTACTGGAGGGCGGCGCAATGCGTGGAATATTCACGGCAGGCGTTATGGACGTTCTCATGGAAAACGAAATAAAATTTGACGGAATTACAGGAGTTTCGGCAGGTGCGGCTTTCGGCTGCAATTATAAATCAAACCAGAAAGGCAGGGTCATAAGATATAATCTGCGCTTTTGCCGTGACAGGAGATATTGCAGTACCTTGTCGCTTATCAGGACGGGGGATATGTTCGGGGCTGAATTTTGCTATCATACAATTCCCGACGAGCTTGATATATTTGACAGTACGGCTTTTAAAAACAATCCCGTGGATTTTTATGCCGTATGCACCGATATAGAAACGGGCAGGGCGGTATATCATAAATTCAATGACATGAACCACAGCGAGCTTGAATGGATAAGGGCATCGGCTTCAATGCCTTTGGCTGCAAGAATTGTAAATATAAACGGCAGAAAGCTTCTTGACGGCGGTATTTCGGACTCGATACCGCTTGAATTTATGGAGAAAAACGGCTATGATAAAAATATAGTAGTCCTCACACAGCCGAGGGGATATATCAAGAAAAAAAGCCGCAGTATCGGCATGATTAAAAATGTCTACAGAAAATATCCCCAATTCGTGAATGCCTGCGTGAAAAGACACGATATGTATAATAATGAGCTTGCGTATGTGAATAATTCCGAGAAAAACGGCAGGGCTTTGGTCATAGCACCTCCCGAAAAGCTACCCATAGGTCATATCGAACACAACCACGAGGTATTGCTCGAAGTCTACCGCATTGGCAGAAAGACCGCAGCTGATATGCTTGACGACATAAAAAACTTCATAAAATAGAAATGCCCGAAAGGGCATTTCTATTTTCCGCATATGTAAAACCACTGACAATCGCCGCAGATATTTTCAAGACCGCAGGATATAATATATCCGCTGATTTTTTTCAAATCGCTCCAACTGATTAAATCATTGTTTTGTAATCCGCCGATATTCATGACGGCTTTGTCATAGCGTGATACTTTTTCGCCTGTGCATATGCTGTTATTATTATTCGGGCATTCGGCGCAGATAATATCGGCATTTTCCGTTATCCTCACACGGGGGTTTAATTTTTCAAGATTATCGATTATATTCCGCATATTCTCCGTAAATTCAGGGCTGTAGCCCTTTCCCTCAAAGAAACTCATACAGATGATATGGTGCGGACGGATATTATATTCATGCATATTTTCTGACATTTTCCGAGACTACGGCAGCGATAATCAGCTTTATAACATCGGGAATTAAGAAAGGTATAACGCACCATTCAAGGGCGGTTTTAATATCTATGGCATCCGCCTGTTTTGCATATACCTGCATGAACCATACCGTTCCGAAAGCGTAGCAAAGCAAAAGACCGATTACAAGTGCGGCTATCTTTATTATCAGATTATTTTTGGGAAACATATCGTCCTTTGCAACACTGTCGATGAGCCAATAGAATAATCCGAGAATTAAAAATCCGATGATATATCCGCCCGTAGTGCCGAGTATAATTCCTATTCCGCCCGTAAATCCTGCAAAGACGGGTATTCCGACAGCTCCGAGGAGTATGTATACCAATACGGCGAACGTACCTTTTTTTCCGCCGAGTATGAGCATTGCGCAGAATACTGCGAATGTCTGCAAGGTGAACGGAACCGAGCCTATGGGGATTGAAATCCATGAGCATATTGCAATCACGACCGACATAAGGGCGGTCATGACAAGTTCCTTAGTGGTAAAAGCCTTGTGTGATGCTGTTGCAGTCTGTGACATAAAAATACCTCCATTTAAAATCGTCAATTTTCGCCTTTTAGGCTTGACTATTCACTCACTCGATTGCATTAAGTTCGCTCATACGTCAAGGGCGAAAATTTCCTCTGATTTAAAATCGTCGAATTTGCACTTTTGAGCCTTGTGTCTCCGTTCACTTCACTACGTTCCGTTCACTCTCGACACAAGAGTGCAAACTCTCCTCTGATTTAAAATCGTCGAATTTGCACTTTTGAGCCTTGTGTCTCCGTTCACTTCACTACGTTCCGTTCACTCTCGACACAAGCGTGCAAATTCTCCTGAGATATATTATATCACATTAATTCACCTATGTCAACTGTTTTTTATAAAAAAGGTGACTTATTGAAAAATTACTTATAAATCCTTTAATATTTTCATTCTGTACTGCAAAGCCGCCTGTTCCTGTTTGTTGTTTCCGAATTTATAATAAACATGGTCTTTTATCGCATCGGGGAGATACTGCTGTCTGACATAATTATTTTTATAATTATGCGGATACAGATAATTCTGACCGACAGTTTCCGCTCCCTGTCCGTCAAAATGCTTGTTTTGCAGGTGACGGGGAAATTCAAGCCTGTCACAGTTTTTCAAATCCTCTATGGCATTGTTCATAGCCATGTATGCGCTGTTGGATTTCGGGGCGGTTGCAAGGAGTACAACAGCCTCTGCGATAGGGAGCTTTGCTTCGGGCAGTCCGAGCTGCAATGCGCTGTCCACGCAAGCCTTTGTTATAACTATTGCCTGCGGATAGGCAAGACCTACGTCCTCGCTTGCTATGCACAGCAATCTCCTGCAAAGGGGGAGAATATCGCCTGCCTCGATAAGTCTTGCGGCATAGTGCAGAGCGGCATTTTCGTCCGAACCCCTCACGGATTTATGAAATGCCGATAAAATATCATAATGCATATCGCCGTCACGGTCGTATCTCATATTGCTCCTCTGTGCAAGTATCGAGAGGGAGTCAGCCGTGACGGTTATATTATCTTCCGAAATATCGCCGCACATGACGGCAAGCTCTGCGGTATTGACAGCCTTTCTGACATCGCCGCCGCAGTTGTAAGCGATGGTTTTTATAATATCATCGTCTGCGATGATATTTTTATTCATATCACCGCCCATTATTCTGAAAGCCCTTCTGATTGCCGGAATTAATCCTTCGGCGGAAACGGGACGAAATTCAAATACCGTGCTTCTGCTGATAACGGCATTGTATACCGCAAAATATGGGTTCTCAGTTGTAGATGCGATAAGCGTTATATCGCCGTTTTCGATATATTCAAGCAGGCTCTGCTGCTGTTTCTTGTTAAGGTACTGTATCTCATCGAGATATAACAAAATCCCGTTTTCCGTACCGAAAGAGCCTATCTGCGAGACAATATCCTTTATATCCGAAATTGATGCATTTGTGCCGTTGAGCTTATGCAGTGACATATTGCAGTTTTCGGCGATAATTCTTGCAACGGTGGTTTTGCCGACTCCCGAAGAGCCGTAGAAAATCATATTCGGAACGTTTCCGCTTTCGATAATTCTGCGCAGCGGCTTTCCCTTTGCGAGTATATGCTCCTGACCCACAACATCATCAAGAGTTTTCGGTCTTATTCTGTCAGCTAATGGTGCGGACATAGAATCCTCCTTTAAAAAATATTCCCTGCCCACAGGAGCAGGGAATAATAACAGTCATTATTCGTAAAGCGGATATTTTTCGCAGATAGCATTAACGCCTGCACGGATTTCATCGGCTTTGTTCTCAAAGTCGGTAGCGCAGAGGTAGATATATTCAGCTATCTTTTCCATTTCTTCAACACCGAGACCACGGGTTGTAACGGCAGGAGTACCAATTCTGATACCGCTTGTTACGAAAGGCTTTTCGGGGTCGTTATGTATAGCATTCTTGTTTACTGTGATATAAACTTCATCGAGACGGTGTTCAAGTTCTTTTCCCGTGATGTTGAAAGGACGGAGGTCAACGAGCATGAGGTGATTGTCCGTGCCGCCCGAAACGAGATTAAATCCTCTCTTTAAAAGACCGTCTGCAAGAGCCTTTGCATTCTCAACGATTTTCTGCTGATATTCTTTAAATTCTGGTTTGAGAGCCTCACCGAAGCATACAGCCTTTGCAGCTATGGTATGCATGAGAGGACCGCCCTGTGTTCCGGGGAATATTGCGGAATTAATCTTCTTTGCGAGAGCCTCGTCATTCGTGAGGATAAGACCGCCTCTGGGTCCCCTCAATGTCTTATGGGTTGTAGTTGTAGTTATATCCGCATAGGGAACGGGTGACTGGTGTACACCTGCCGCAACAAGTCCTGCGATATGTGCCATGTCAACCATGAACAGTGCGCCGACTGAATGAGCGATTTCCGAAAGTCTCTTGAAATCTATTGCTCTGGGGTATGCGCTTGCGCCTGCAACGATAAGCTTGGGCTTATGCTCCTCTGCAAGAGCCGCAACGGTATCGTAGTTGATGGTTTCTGTTTCGTCGTCAAGACCGTATGAAACAAAGTTAAAGTATTTTCCCGAAAGGTTTACGGGAGAACCGTGTGTGAGATGACCGCCGTCAGCAAGGCTCATTCCGAGAACGGTATCGCCCGGCTGGAGTACTGCGAAATAAGCGGCAGTATTTGCCTGCGCACCCGAATGGGGCTGAACGTTTGCGAATTTTGCGCCGAAAAGCTCTTTTGCTCTTTCAATTGCAATCTGCTCAACGATGTCAACGCACTGACAGCCGCCGTAATATCTCTTTGAGGGGTAGCCCTCTGCGTATTTGTTTGTGAGTACGCTGCCCATAGCAGCCATAACAGCAGGGGAAACTATATTTTCGCTTGCGATAAGCTCAAGATTTCTCTTTTGTCTTGCAAGCTCCTTGTTCATAGCATCTCCGACTTCGGGGTCGTACTGTGATACGAAACCAATCGTATCCATGAGGTCGTTGTACATTGTAAACACTCCTTTTTGATATTAGGAAATAAATCCCTTAATTTATGATAATTTAATTATACAACATTATGAACGAATATGCAAGCATATTCCGAAAAATAATTATAAAAACTATAAATGAGCATTTTTAAATAATGCACAGAAATTTTTATATTTTGTCTTTGTCCCCCCCGCCGCAGGCGGGGGGACATTGTTTTTTATAATACTGTTTTGTATATTATCACGAACAATTTTAAATTTGCTCAATCATAGTATAAAAACTTTACTCGTTTCCGTAGAGGAATTTTTCCCAGCCCGGATTAGGGGACGTTGCGGCATTGGCATAGAAATTCAGTATAAGCGATGCATCGGTCGAGTCGATAATGCCGTCCCTTGTAACATCACAGCATTTTCTTCTTGTTTCCGTTAAGGGAACATTTACTCCTGCGGATGTTTTGGCATATACGCTGAGGACATAGGACGCATCGACAGAATTTACATATCCGTCCGCATCGGCATCGCCCAGTGACGAAAAATAATTTATGTCATAGGTTAAAATCGGTTTTGTGCTGCTTATGGGATATATGCTGACCTGTGAGGACGTACCCGAGGCGAAAGCCTCCGAAAGCTCGGTGACGGAAGCCTTGCATGATGAGGTTATATCGAGCATTTCTGATTCTGCCCTGTAATTTCCGCCTTCATCAGTTTCGGGCAGCTGTCTTTCGGCGGTTATCGAGACTTTAAGACCGTCAAGCATAATCTTTCCGATTTTCGAGAAATATTCCGTCCTTTTCGGCACACCGTCAAGAGAGATTGTCATTTTTGTATAAAGAGCCTGAACAGTAATATCCTCTGTGACGTTTTCCGCCTTGCTGCTCCATGTATTGAAGCGTATTTCCGTATATACATCGGGGTGGGCGGTCAGGGAGGAGGTGTCAACGGAGCTTAAATCTGCATTCTGACCGTCCTCAACCTGAATTTTGTCCATGACATTGCCGTCAAAATCGAGAATTGTGACGGTATGTACTGCTGCCTCGTCCGCAAGGGTATTCATGGGTACTGCGCCTGCGAGTGCGGATAAGGCAATAAATGTCGGGATAATTTTTTTTAATTTCATATGTATCCTCCTGTCTGTTTCCCGTAAGCGTATGTAATGTCTTTGTTTCTCCGCATGCGGCGGAGACAAGACTTTTTAATCCCGGTTTTCATCTGATTTTTTATTTTTTGACCGTCTTATGCGGTATGTAATCACTCCGCAGAGAACGAATGATATTGTAAATGCGGCAAGTATTATAAGAACGGCAGCCCGGTCAAACATTTTCCTCTGCTCCCTCCCGAACGGCAAGACCTATGATTTTGCCGTAAAATTCTGCTGGGTCGGTGAGTACTCTCTCGCCTATAAGCTCCGCATAGTGCATATCAGGCGCATACAGCTTCAAATCCATGAGGTCGTACTTGTTGTCTATGCAGCGTATGCGGACATAGCAGCCGTTTTCGAGGGGGGTATATTCTACCCTTACACCCTTGCCCTTTTTAATCCGTGAGAAATATTTTTCTGCGGCGGCGACTATATTGTCTCTGTAAGACCTCGGAGCATATTTTTTAAGTTCCCTTGCGCACTCAAAGCCCTTTTCGAGAAGTATGCAGTTTTGTGTACTTCCCTCCGGTATGATTTCCATAAGTTCATTCTTTACCAGATAGTCGAATGAGTCCTGATAGGAAAAATAATTTACAATTCCCGAGCTTACGGCTATTTCATAAAGCTCGTCAACCTCAACCGTAACGGTCATTTTTGAAAGCAGATAGCAGATAAGGATATTTATTGCCGGAATGTCCTTTATTTCCGTATCCGCAAATTCAGACATCTTGTGTATATTTTCATCCTGCATATTATCACCTTAACAGAAATTAGGATAATCTATCATATGAGACAGGACTGCAATATTTACAGCCGCCTCAACGCACGGAACTGCCGTGGGAACAACGCACGGGCAGTAATATGCCGCATTGTCCTGCGAGGGGGTACAATATCTGTAGCTCTGCGGCTTGAAAGCGACATTAATCGTAACAGGCATACCCGAAGATATACCGCCGAGGATACCGCCGTGGCGGTTGGTTTTTGTTACCTCGTGACCATATTCGTCGCTGATAAAATTGTCCTCCGCCTGACTTCCTGTCATCTGTGCCGCAACAAAGCCTGCTCCGAATTCAACACCCCTTACAGCAGGTATGCCGAATACAAGCTGTGCTATGCTGTTATCCAGACCGTCAAACATGGGCGAGCCTACACCTGCCGGGATATTCACGGCGGCGCACTCAACAATTCCGCCGAGGATTTCGCCGTATTCGTTTGCTTTTTTCATATCATCGAGCATTATCCAGCCTTTCCTGTCGTTTATGACGGGGAAGTCCTTCTGTCTTATGCTGAGAATGCCGTCTCTTTTTATGTTCACGGGGTCAAAGGGATTATCCTTTATATTGTGTATTGCCGATATATGTGCGCCGACATATATGCCCCGTCTTTCGAGTATCTGTGCGCATACAGCCCCTGCAAAGCAGAGCGGTGCGGTGAAAAGCTCCGAAAAATTATCGAAATGCCTTACATCGCTGTAGCCCCTGTATCTTACCGCTCCCGTATAGTCGGCATGACCTGCGAGGGCGGATTTTGAGACATTATTATTTTCTTTTTCGGGGCATGAACTGTTCTGAATGAGGGCGCACAGCGGCGCACCTGTTGTGCGGTCGTTTCTTATTCCCGAAACCATTCTCGGGAGGGGAGCTTTTATTTTCTGTGCGCTGTCGGAGAGGTTCGCCGAAAGGGGAAGTCTCCTGCGCATGAATGAAATTATTCTTTCGCTGTCTATATATTCTCCTGCGGGGAGGTTGTCTATAGTCACTCCTATAGCAAAACCGTTTGCTTCTCCGAACACAGAAATTGATATACGGTTATTCCATACTGATGACATCTGCATTACCTCCTGCTTTTATATAGTCCCCGAAAAATTCGGGGTATGATTTTTCGGCAGCCTGTGCGCCCCTGATGATAACATCACCCTCACAGCCGAGGGCTGCGACTGCGGCTGACATGACAATGCGGTGGTCGCCGAAGCCGTCAACCGTGCCGCCCTTTAATCCTCCCGTGGGGGTTATGATTATTCCGTCGTCGGTTACTTCTGCATTTCCGCCGAGGGAATTTATCATGGCGGCGGCGGATTCAAGGCGGTTGCTCTCTTTTATTTTAAGTCTTTCGGCATTGTAAATCCTTGACGGGGCATTTCCGTATGCGGCGAGGACGGTCAGTATCGGCACGAGGTCGGGAATATCCGAGCAGTCCGCATCAAACGAATTTATTTTTCCGTTACGGCAGGTATCCGATATAATATCGAGGATTTTCCTGTCGCCCTGAACGCTGTCGGGATTGAGGTTATTTATATTTACCTGCGAATTTATTGTATTTGCGGTAAAGAAAAATGCCGCCTGCGAATAGTCGCCCTCTATTTTTTCGTCACGGGGCTTGTATTTTTGCTTTCCCTTTATGTAAAAGCCGTTTTCCGTTTCGGATATATCTATACCGTATCTTTTAAGAATATCAATCGTTATATCGACATACGGGCGTGACTCAAGGTGCGATGTGAGGATTATTTCGGAATTTCCGTCAAGCAGGGGGAGCGCAAAGAGCAGACCTGTTATAAACTGCGAGGAGACATTTCCCTCAATCTCATATCTTCCGCTTCTGAGCTTTCCCGATATGCCGAACGGCATTGTATTGTTATAATCAAAATTTATGCCGTTCTTTCCGAGTTCTCTGACGTAAATATCAATCGGACGCTGCGGAAGTCTGCCCCTGCCGAGAAATTCGGTACCGACACCCAATGCGGCTGCTACGGGGATAACAAATCTGAGGGTAGAGCCGCTTTCGGCGCAGTCTGCAACGGCATTTTCCGGGATATTTTTAATTCCGCTGACGGTTATATTTTCCCCGTCAATGTCAAATTCCGCACCTAGGGCGGACATTGCGTTCAGCGTAGCCTCAATATCCTTTGACATAGTAACGCCCGAAAGTCTTGAAACACCGTCTGCAAGGGCGGCGCATATTATTGCTCTGTGGGCGCAGCTTTTCGAGGCAGGTATATTTATATCCCCCTTTAATACGGAGGGTTTAATCAGCATATCCATTGGTTATCCCTCCATTAATTTTTCAAATTCGGCAACAGTTACCCTGTGTATTTCTGCTTTTCCCGTTTCGGGGCATATGATATAATTTATATCCCCTGCATCACGTTTCTTGTCCTTTGAGCAGTAGGGGAGCAGTTCGCCAATCGGGGCTTCCGTGCCTGTGGGGAGATTATAGCGTTTTACGCAGTTTTTGAGCCTGTCGGAGAGTGCTTTTGAGCAGAGCCTTTCGGTTATCATGCACATACCTGCCGAAACGCCCATTCCGTGCGTATAATCAGTATAATTATGCCAGCCCTCGATTGCGTGACCGAGGGTATGACCGAAATTCAGAATCATTCTTTCGCCCTTGTCAAATTCGTCATGCTCGACAACATCACGCTTTATGTCGATGCAGGTATAGACAAGCTCGTCCATTACGTCATTAATATCGGATATATCGTGATTTTCTATGAGCCTGAATAAATCTGCATCACGTATCATTCCGTATTTTATCGCCTCAGCCATACCGCAGGAAAGCTCCGTCTGCGGGAGAGATTTAAGGGTATCGCTGTCGCATACGACGAGAGCGGGCTGTTTGAAAGCACCGACGAGATTTTTTCCTCCTTTTATATCAACAGCGGTTTTTCCGCCGACAGAGGAATCCACCTGTGCAAGGAGGGTTGTCGGTATCTGGACGAAATCAATGCCACGCAGGTAAGATGCCGCCGCAAATCCCGTAATATCGCCGACAACACCTCCGCCGAGCGCAATGAGAAAATCGCTTCTTGTGATATTTTTTTCGCAGAGAAAGTCATATATATCGCTCAGAGTGCTTAAATTTTTTGACTGTTCGCCGTTCGGGAAAACGAATACATCTGACTTTATGTCATAATCCGCAAGCGATTTTACAAGACGCTGTGAATAGAGTCTGTCAACGATGTCGTCTGTTATTATGACAGCTTTTTTTGATTTGAGTGCGGAGCTGATAAATTCTCCGCATTTGTCAAGACCTCCTCTTTCAATGATTATATCGTAGGGGGAGCTTGTACGGACTTTAATGTTTTTCATTGTATTCTGCCTCTCTTAAACAAATTCTTGACTAAATTATAACATATTGCCCATACAATGTCAAGCAAGTTTAAAAAAATAAAAATCCTGCCCGTCTACATGACGGGCAGGACATAATCAGCGCGGATTGAGAGATTTGAACTCTCGCGCCGGTTTCCCGACCTACTCCCTTAGCAGGGGAGCCCCTTCACCACTTGGGTAAATCCGCATAATGGTAAATAATTGGCGGAGAGGGTGGGATTCGAACCCACGTGACCGTTAAGTCAAACGGTTTTCAAGACCGCCTCGTTATGACCGCTTCGATACCTCTCCGTATTATATTTTTCTGTGCGTGACAGATATGTTTTAATCAGTCAGCTTTTATATTATATCACGGCTTTCCGGAAATGTCAAGCATTTTCTGCGAAAATATCTCACGATAAATTTTCAACATTTTTATGCATTTCTTACAAAAGATTTTTGAAATCCCCCTTTTTTCCCGATTATGCGATGTGTCATAAAAGAAATTTAAAAAAAATCCGTTTTTTTTCAAAAATGTACTTTACAACAGCGGACTTTTAGTGTAAAATATACATAGTAAAGTTTTTTGAGAGGTGTACTATGGAACCAAAGTATAAAAGAATATTGCTCAAGCTCAGCGGAGAAGCCCTCGCAGGCGAAAAGAAAATCGGTCTTGACTATGACGTTATCACGGGTATCTGCAAGAGCATAAAGAAATGCTCCGATACGGGCGTACAGGTTGCTGTCGTTGTCGGCGGAGGAAATTTCTGGAGAGGACGTTCAAGCGGTGCAATGGACAGGACAAGAGCCGACCATATAGGTATGCTTGCCACTGCCATGAATGCCCTTGCCGTTGCAGAGGTGCTGGAGTCGCTCGGCTGCGATGTGAGAGTACAGACTGCAATAACCATGCGTCAGGTTGCCGAACCCTATATACGCAACAAGGCTGTAAGTCATCTCAATAAGGGAAGAATTGTTATTTTCGGCTGCGGCACGGGAAATCCGTTCTTCTCGACGGATACTGCCGCTTCACTCAGGGCGGTTGAGATAAATGCCGATATTTTCCTCAAAGCAACCCTTGTTGACGGCGTTTACGACAAAGACCCCCATAAATACGATGATGCAAAGAAATATGAGACACTTACTTTCAGTCAGGTTATAGGCGAGGAGCTTGCCGTAATGGACAGCACCGCCGCAGCTATGTGCCGTGACAATAAAGTGAAAATGCTTGTTTTCGACCTCAGCCGCCCCGACAATATCTATGATGCCATTATGGGCGAAGATGTCGGAACTCTCGTATATGAAGACTAATCGAAAGGAATTTTTATCATGAAAGAACAAATCAGCAATATGAAAGAAAAAATGACAAAGAGCCTCAATTCTCTCTCGAAAGAATTTGCCGCAATAAGAGCAGGCAGAGCTAATCCTGCCGTACTCGACAAGGTACTCGTTGATTACTACGGCGCACCCACTCCCGTAAACCAGATGGCTGCGGTTTCCGTATCGGAGGCGAGAATACTCGTTATCCAGCCGTGGGACAAATCATCTCTCAAACTCATCGAAAAGGCAATACAGGCATCGGATATCGGCATAAACCCCACTAATGACGGCAACGTTATCCGCCTTGCATTCCCCCAGCTCACCGAGGAAAGACGTAAGGAACTCTGCAAGAGTGTGAAGAAGCTCGGAGAGGACTGTAAAGTCGCTATCCGTTCAATCCGCCGTGATACAATGGACAAGCTGAAGGCTATGAAGAAAAATTCCGAAATAACCGAGGACGACCTCAAGGACTGCGAAAAGAAGGTTCAGGACGCTACCGATAAATTCTGCGCAGAGGCTGACAAGGCTGTTGCCGAAAAAGAAAAGGAAATCATGACGGTATAAGGTGAACTATGGCTTTATTCAAAAAAAAAGACGATGATACGGCATTCCCCGAAGTACTTCCCGCTCATGTGGGATTTATCATGGACGGCAACGGCAGATGGGCTAAAAAGCGTGGTCTGCCCCGTCCGTTCGGTCACAGGGAGGGCGCAAAGACTTTCAGGAAAATCGTCCGCCACTGCAAGGATATAGGCTTGCAGAATATATCCTTCTATGCTTTTTCAACGGAAAACTGGCAGCGTCCCGCCGACGAGGTTCAGGCTATAATGAATATTTTCCGTGAATATCTCGATGACGTAAGGGAACTCCTGACAGAAAATACAAGAATGGTATTCCTCGGCAGCAAGGACGCTTTTGATGAGGATATACAGCAGAAAATGTTCAAAATCGAGGACGAAACCAGAAATTGCAGCGAAATGACACTCATGCTCGCCGCAAATTACGGCGGAAGAGACGATATAGCCCATGCCGCAAAAATCCTTGCGGAAAAAGTCAGGAACGGGGAAATTTCACCCGATGAAATAACGGAAAGCATGATTGCCGAAAATCTCTATACGGCAGGCTATCCCGATGTAGACCTCGTTATCCGTCCGAGCGGAGAAATGCGCCTTTCAAATTATCTGATATGGCAGTGCGCATATGCGGAGTATTATTTCACGAATATATTATGGCCTGATTTTACGCCCGATGAACTCGACAAGGCATTAATTGAATATGCAAGCAGACAACGCCGTTTCGGAGGTGTGTAATGCGGACACGTATAATTTCGGCTGCGGTGGGGCTTGTAATCGTCTTTACGGTTCTTGCATTCCATAAGACAATAGTCCTCCCCATAGCCGTTGCCGCCATAGTCGCAATAATGCTTTATGAGCTTCTGAGGGCTGTAAAGATGCACAGATGTATGCCTGTGCTGTGCGCCGTGGAGCTTGCCGGGGTATCCGTCCCGATACTCTGCGGAATTGAGGCGGAAAAATTCGTATTCTCCATAAACCTTGCGGCGGTCTTTGTCGTATTTCTGACATGGCTGCGAAATCACAGAACCTACCGGTACGACCAGATAATGTTCAGCCTTGCGTGTATGCTTCTGATACCGAACTCGATGACAACTCTCATAAGGCTTGACCGCTACAGCGAGTCTCACGGGATAATACTTCTCGTTCTCGGACTGGGCGGAGCATGGCTTGCGGATTCGGGAGCGTATTTCACGGGCGTTGCAGTCGGAAAACATAAGCTATGCCCCGAAATCAGCCCGAAAAAGACTGTTGAGGGCTTTATAGGCGGAATAGTGACAAATGCCGTTGTATTTGTTGCGATAGATATAGTATATTCAAATTTTTTCGCCCCCGAGCATTCCATGCCGACAGCTGCGGCTTGCCTTTTGATGGCACTTGCAGGTGCGGTATGCGGAGTTGTCGGAACCATAGGCGATTTGTCCGCCTCCATGATTAAGCGTCAGATAGGCTTTAAGGACTACGGAAATATAATGCCCGGTCATGGCGGAATGATGGACAGATTTGACAGCGTATTATTCGTTGCGCCGACCTTTTATACATTTATATCGCTGATACTCGGCGAAATGCGTTTTAAATAATTTTGCGGAAAGGAGACTGAACGTTTATTTTACGGGTAGTCCCTTTTCGCATTTTATCGGCGGAAATTTCATATAAATTTCAGTGATTAAACAAGAAATCAACAGAATTATTTTATAAAAAAGGGGGAAAATATATGAACAAAAAAATATCCATACTCGGCTCGACAGGCTCTATAGGCACACAGTCCCTTGAAGTCTGCGAAAAACACGGCTTTGACGTAACTGCACTTTCGGCATACGGCAATACGCAGCTTCTCGAAAATCAGGCAAGGAAATTCAATGTCTCATATGTCTGCATATACGATGACAAAAAATATGACGAAATGAAACAGCGTCTTTCCGATACGGATATAAAAATCCTCTGCGGCATGGAGGGATTGTGCGAAATTGCATCGTTAAGGGAAAATGATATTGTTTTAAATTCCGTTGTCGGAATGGTAGGACTGCTCCCCACCCTCACGGCTCTTGAAAATCATAAGGACGTTGCCCTTGCCAATAAAGAGACTTTGGTCGCAGGCGGTCAGCTTGTTATGGAGACCGCAAAGAGAAACCATGTTAAAATATATCCCATAGACAGCGAACATTCGGCAGTGTTCCAGTGCTTGCAGGGAAATAAGCGTGAACAGCTCAGAAAAATGATACTCACCGCATCGGGAGGACCTTTCTTCGGAAAATCCTATGAGGAGTTAAAAAATGTGACAAAGGAGCAGGCTCTTAAACACCCCAACTGGGAAATGGGCAGCAAGATTACCATAGACTCCGCAACGCTGATGAACAAGGGACTTGAATTTATCGAGGCGAAATGGCTTTTCGGCCTGCGCCCCGACCAGATAGAAATAGTCGTACACCGTCAGAGCGTTGTGCATTCAGCCGTTGAATACAATGATTATTCAGTAATCGCTCAAATGGGCGTACCCGATATGAAAATCCCGATACAGTATGCGCTGTTGTATCCCGACAGAACAGAATGCCCCACGAGACCGCTGTCTCTGACGGATTACGGAACGCTGACCTTTGAAAAGCCCGACATTGATACTTTCAAGTGTCTCGGTGCGGCGATAGAGGCAATAAAGCGTGGCGGAGCATATCCCTGTCTTGTAAATTCCGCAAATGAGGAGGCTGTAAGGGCTTTTCTCAATGACGAGATAAAATTCATACAGATAGGGGAGACAGTCTCCTCCGTTCTTGATGAATTTGAATATTCCGAGATAAAATCATACGATGACGTTGTTTCTGCGGACAGAAAAGCAAGAGAATATGTGGCTGAAAAAATTCATAATGCATAATTCATAATGAATAATTCATAATGCATAATTCATAATTAAAATGGTTACTTAGCAATTTTATGATATAATGAAAAGTACTGTTTCTCCGCCTGCGGCAGGGAAATAAGAAAAAATATAAAAATTTTCATGCATATAAATACAGAACAGAAAGGAAATGTACATGGGTATTGTTATTGCGCTTATTATTTTCGGACTGATTGTTACCGTTCATGAATTTGGCCATTTCATATGTGCAAAATTAAGCGGAATAGGAGTTGTTGAATTTTCTGTCGGAATGGGTCCTAAAATTATCCAGAAACAAAAGGGCGAGACAATGTATTCGCTCCGTGCATTGCCGCTGGGCGGTTACTGTGCAATGGAGGGAGAGGACAGCTCCGATGAGACAAATCCCAAAAGCTTCAGAAACGCAAAGCTCTGGAAGAGAATTATAGTCCTTGCCGCAGGAGCTTTCATGAATTTCGTTCTCGGCTTTGTAATGGTTTTTGTAATGATGATGATGTACGAGGAAGTACCCACCACGCAGATAAGCGGTTTCAGCGGTGTGAGAAACGATGACGACTCAATCACATATTATTCTGCAAGCCATGACGCAGGACTTGAAAAGGGCGATATTATAGTATCCATTGACGGAACGAGGATATTCAGCGTTATTGATTTAAGCTATATGTTCGGCACAATGCAGGATACGGAGCATGAGGTTGTCGTTAAAAGAAATGGCGAAAGGATTACATTCACAAACGTAAGATTTCACAATTCCCACCCCGAAAGCAACGGCGGTATGCTCGATTTCGGTCTTGTATACAAGGAGAAAAATCCCATTACCGTTATAAAAGGTTCGGGAGATGTTTTCATGTCAATGGGTCATCTTGTCGGAATGTCGCTGAAACAGCTCATCACGGGAAAATTAAGCAAGGACGAGGTTTCGGGTCCCGTAGGCGTTGTCTCCGCAATAAATGAAACAACCGAACAGAGCGAAAGTACCGAAGATACAATATTCAATCTCGTTTATATGACAGCACTCATAACGATAAATCTCGGTATATTCAATCTTCTGCCCATTCCCGGACTTGACGGCGGAAGGCTTGTATTCTGTTTCATAGAGCTGATACGCAGAAAGCCCGTGAAGCCCGAACACGAGGGATATGTTCACCTTGCGGGAATGGTTCTTCTTTTCGGACTGATGATATTCGCAACCTACAACGACATAGCAAGACTTATAAACAATTAAGAATGCATAATTCATAATTAAGAATTAGATTGCCTGCGGCAATCCGATAATCTGATATTTATGTTCGTTCATGTGATTATGAATTAGATAAAGGGAGTGATAAAATGCCTGAAATATGCCTTTTGGGTACGGGGGGAATGCTGCCCCTTAAAGACAGATTTTTAACGGGGCTTTATGCAGAGTACGGCGGAAAAGCCATTCTAATCGACTGCGGAGAGGGTATGCAGGTTGCGTTCGGTATGCACGGTCTTAAAATGAGCAAAATTGAAATGATACTGATAACCCATGACCATGCAGACCATGTGACGGGACTTCCCGGACTTCTCCTCTCGATAGGAAACTGTTCGAGAACTTCTCCGCTCGATATATATATCCCCGAAAGCTGCGAAAAAACGATAAATAATTTAATGTCCGTGTGCGGTTATCTGCCGTATGAAACAATAATCCATACTCTGCCCGACAATGAGCCTGTATCGTTTTCTGCCGATAAAATCGACCCCATGCTGACGATAAATACAATTCCGCTTAAACACAGCGTTGAATGCACAGGCTATAATTTCATACTGGAGAAAAAACCCGTATTTGAGCCGAATAAGGCAAAATCCCTCGGAGTACCCGTTCAGATGTGGAAAAAGCTCCATGCAGGGGAAAGTGTTATCCTCGGTGACGGAAGGAAAATATCGCCCGAAGATGTGACGGGCGAAAAACGTCCGCCTGTGAAGATTACATATATAACCGATACTCTCCCTCTGCCCGAAATAGTACCATTTGCGGAAAATTCCGATTTGTTCGTCTGCGAGGGAATGTACGGCGATATGTCGAAAAAACAGTCAATGAACGAAAAGGGGCATATGCTCATGCAGGATGCCTGTGAACTTGCAAAGAGTGCGAATGTTAAAAAATTATGGCTCACGCATTACAGCCCTGCCGAAAAAGACCCGTTCATTTATGAGGAGGAACTTAAAAATATATTCCCGAATGTGTTAATATCAAAAGACGGAACAAAACTCAGTATATAATTCATAATGCATAATTCTTAATTATGAATTATGAATTATGCATTAAAAATGAGGAGGTTTTTATGAGAAATGTAAGACCCGTTAAGATAAGAGAATGTGTGCTTGACGGAAAGCATATATATATACAGTCAATGTTAAACGTCCGTTCGGACGATATAGAGGGAAGTGTCAGACAGGCTGTTCAGCTCGAAAAGGCAGGCTGTGAGATAATCCGTGCGGCTATTCCCGATATGGACGCAATAAAACTAATACCTGCCATAAAAAATGCCGTGAATATACCGCTTGTTGCGGATATTCACTTTGACTACAGGCTCGCACTCGAAGCCGCCGCCGCAGGTATTGACAAGATACGCATAAATCCCGGAAATATCGGCGGCATTGACAGGGTGAAAGCTGTTGCCGATGCCTGCAAATCAAGAAATATCCCGATAAGAATAGGCGTAAATTCAGGCTCTCTCGAAAAGGAAATTCTTGCAAAGTACGGCTCTCCCACACCCGAAGCACTTGTCGAAAGCGCAATGGCTCATGCGGCTCTGCTCGAAAGATTTGATTTTGAGGATATAGTTATATCAATTAAATCATCTGATGTGAACAAGATGATAGCCTCCTACCGCCTTGCCGCCGAGAAATGCAGTTATCCCCTGCATCTGGGAGTTACCGAGGCCGGAACGGAGAGAATGGGTATAATCAAATCCGCCGTGGGAATAGGCTCGCTCCTCTGTGACGGAATAGGCGAAACCATCCGTGTATCACTCACGGACGACCCAGTAAGGGAGATATATGCCGCAAAGGACATTCTAAAATGTATCGGCAGGAGGGGCGGTGTAAGGCTTGTCTCATGTCCCACCTGCGGAAGAACCAGGATTGATTTGATAGGCACTGCAAAGAAAGTCGAGGACGCAGTTAAAGACCTCGATAAAGATATAACCGTTGCCGTAATGGGCTGTGTCGTGAACGGTCCGGGCGAAGCAAGAGAGGCTGATATAGGTATCGCAGGCGGTGACGGCTGTGCGGTAATATTCAGAAAGGACGGCTCACACAGAAAGATAAAGGAAGAGGATATAGTAAAAGAATTGCTTGCGGAGGTAGAAAGACTTTAATGAATATTAATCTTACGGAATTTCTTGAAGAATTTAATGCCGAAATCCCCGAAAGCCTTAAAAAAGGCAGCATATTCCGCATTACATATTCCGAAAATATGGAGAATATCGGCATATATGCACATTTTTCGGAGCTGGTTTCCTTTGAAGATACGGTATTGTTTGAAAAATCCATGCAGACGGCTCTGAAAGCTCAGTCGGTGCGCCTGCACTGCCGCTATCCAAAGGAGATATTCGGAAAAGAACACTATGACACCCTCATAAAGCTGCTCAAAAGGGAAGTATCCGTTATAAACGGATTTCTCGACAATGCGGAGGTATCATTCGGCGGAGAAGAAATAAATATAACCCTCATGCACGGCGGACGTACCATTCTCGAACAGTATTCTTTCTGCCGAAAGCTGTATCAGCTTATATATAATCAGTTCGGCTTGCCGATGAGAATAAATCTCCTGGGCGGCGAAAATGTCTCCGATGATGAATTTGACAAAATGCAGGAGGATATACAATCAGCCGCCCCCGATTACAGCAGTCAGCTTATCCCCGAAAAATCCCCCGAAGAGCTTATAAAAGAGGAAATCGCAAATGCCGTCCCCGTAAAATCAATCGACATAACTTCACTGAATACGGAATTTGATGCGCAGTCCGCCGAAATCATAAAGGGCAGGGCTATACGTGAAGCCCCCTGCGCAATATCGGAGGCTGTCCAAAAACTCGGCGAAAAGGTCGTTGTCGTGGGCGATGTTTTCGCACAGGAAACCAAAGAAACAAAAAACAATCATACTGTAATGACTTTCAATATAACGGACTACAGCGGTTCTCTCATGATTAAATTATTCATAAAGGGCAGCGACGAGAACGAGATAAAATCCCTCTCACGGATAAAAAAGGGCAGCACAGTTCTCATTCAGGGAAAAGTTGATTACGATACATATGCCCGTGATATTGTCATAGCACCAAATTCGATAATATCCGTAAAGCGCATACCGAAGAAAGACAACTACCCCGAAAAGCGTGTGGAACTCCACTGCCATACGAATATGTCGGCAATGGATGCAGTGACAGACCCCGTGACACTTATCAGCAGGGCTAAGGAATGGGGTCACCAGGCAATGGCGATAACCGACCACGGCTGTGTACAGGCTTTTCCCGACTGTATGTACAATATGCCCGAGGATTTTAAGGTAATATACGGCTGTGAGGCATATGTCGTGAATGACATTGACCGTGAAATGATAGTCAAAAAGCCCGACAGCAGAAGCTTTGACGAAGAGATAATTATATTTGACGTTGAAACGACTGGTCTTAATTATTCGTCCGACAGGCTGACGGAAATCGGTGCGGTAAAGCTTAAAAATCTACAGATAATTGATACATTCAACACAAAGGTAAACCCCGGAATGCATATCCCCGAAAAAATTACCGAACTCACGGGAATAAGCGATGAAGATGTAAAGGACGCTCCGAAAGAAAATGAAGCCCTTGAACTATTCATGGAATTTTGCGGTAAAAATCCCGTGCTTGCGGCGCATAACGCAAATTTCGACACATCGTTCATAAACGGAGTTTGTCAGAGACACGGCATAGATTTTGAATACAACTGGATAGATACCCTTGTGCTGTGTCAGGCTATGCTCCCTGATATGGGAAGATATAAACTAAATCTTGTGGCGAAGAATTTAAAACTCGGAAAATTTGACCATCACCATGCCTCCGATGATGCCCTTATGCTTGCGAAAATCTATATAGAACTCACGGAGAGGGCGAAAAAGAGAGGTTTTTCGGTACTTGATGATTTTAACGGGCTTGTCGGCGAAATAGAGGTCAAAAAGCTTAAAAGCTATCACCAGATAATTCTCGTCCGCAATCAGGCGGGACTCAGAAATTTATATAAGCTTGTATCACTGAGCAACCTCGATTATTTCTATAAAAAGCCGCTTATGCCGAAATCTCTGCTGAATGAATACCGTGAGGGTCTTATATTCGGCAGTGCGTGCGAGGCAGGAGAATTATTTCAGGCTATAATCACAAAAAAGCCCCGTGAGCATATCGAATATCTTGCGAAATTCTATGATTATCTCGAAATTCAGCCGATATGCAACAACGAATTTATGGTTCGTGAGGGCATTGCAAAAGATGAAGAAGAACTGAAAAATTATAACAGGTACATAGTCGAACTCGGCGAAAAATTAAATATCCCCGTATGTGCAACCTGTGATGTTCATTTCATAGACCCCAAGGACGCTGTATACCGCAAGATAATTCTTGCGAGCATGGGTTTCCGTGATACGGAAAATCAGGCTCCGCTGTATTTCAGGACTACAGATGAAATGATGAAGGAATTTGCCTTTCTCGGAGAGGAAAAGGCAAAGGAAGTCGTTGTCACAAATACAAACATGATAGCCGATATGGTCGAAAAAGTAAGACCTATCCCGAAAGGTACATTCACCCCGAATATTGACGGTGCGGAGGAGGAACTCGTAAAAATCACCCACGAAAAGGCTCATGAAATCTACGGCGACCCATTGCCCGAACTCGTTGAGAAACGTCTGAAAAGAGAACTCGACTCGATTATAAAGCACGGATTTTCGGTGCTTTATATCATAGCGCAGAAGCTTGTCTGGAACTCCGTTGAAAACGGCTATCTTGTCGGTTCAAGAGGCTCTGTCGGCTCATCGTTTGTTGCGTCAATGGCAGGAATATCCGAAGTAAATCCGCTGCCGCCGCATTATATCTGCACAAATCCCGAATGCAAACACAGCGAATTTCTGCTTGACGGAAAATACGGTTCGGGATTTGACCTGCCGCAGAAAAATTGTCCGGTTTGCGGAACGGATATGTACCGTGACGGTCATGACATACCGTTTGAAACCTTCCTCGGATTTGACGGCGACAAAGCCCCCGATATAGACCTCAACTTTTCGGGAGAATATCAGTCGAGGGCGCACAGGTATACAGAACAGCTTTTCGGAAAATCGAACGTTTTCAAGGCAGGTACAATATCAGCCGTTGCCGAAAAGACAGCATTCGGTTATGTTAAAAAATACTGTGAGGACAATAATATAAATCTCAACAATTCCGAAATGACAAGGCTTTCCGCAGGCTGTACGGGTATAAAAAGAACTACCGGTCAGCACCCCGGCGGAATGGTAGTCGTACCCTCGGACTATGAAGTATACGATTTTACACCCGTCCAGCACCCTGCTGACTCGGAGGACTCCGAAGTCATAACCACACATTTCGACTTCAATTCCATGCACGATACGATTTTGAAGCTTGATGAACTCGGTCATGTCGTGCCGACAATATACAAGCATCTCGAAGATTTGACAGGGCTTAAAATCAAGGATATTCCCACATCAGACCCCGAGGTCGTGAGAATGTGTACGGACTGCACGGCTCTGGGCGTTACCGAAGAGGATATTTACTGCAAGACAGGAAGCCTCGGTATTCCCGAAATGGGTACTAATTTCACAATTCAGATGCTCCTCGAGGCAAAGCCCAAAAAATTCAGCGATTTTCTGCAAATATCGGGACTTTCGCACGGTACGGACGTATGGGTCGGAAATGCAAAGGATTTAATCGCAGAGGGCAAGTGTACCATATCAGAGGTTATCGGTACGAGAGACAGTATCATGACATATCTCCTGTATCACGGAGTTGAGCCTAAAATGGCTTTCCAGATTATGGAATGGACACGTAAGGGAAAGGCGAAAAAGCAGTTTACTCCCGAAATTATTCAGATGCTTAAAGAACACGATGTTCCCGACTGGTATATCGAAAGCTGTCTGAAAATAAAATATATGTTCCCGAAAGCCCATGCCGCCGCCTATGTCATAGCCGCCATAAAAATAGGCTGGTTCAAGCTGTACAGACCGCTTGAATATTATTCTACATATTTTTCGGTTCGTGGTGAGGATTTCGATGCAGACCTCGCCGTAAAGGGCAAAAATGCCGTCCGTGCCGAAATTGAACGCCTTAAAGAACTCGGAAACAGCAAGACCAAAAAGGAAAATGATTTGTATGATATTCTGCTCATAACGAATGAAATGCTTTCGAGAGGAATGGAATTTCTGCCGATAGATATTTTCAAATCCCATGCGACGGATTATCTCATAGAGGACGGAAAACTTAGGATACCTTTCTGTGCTATGTCGGGTGTCGGCGAAAATGCCGCAGGAAGTATCTATGAAGCTGCTCAGGCAGGCGGATTTATTTCGATAGAGGAGTTTCAGGAGATGAGCGGTGCGTCAAAGACCACAATAGAGATGCTTGAAAGCATAGGTGCTTTTGGTGATTTGCCCAAATCTTCGCAGATGTCGTTCTTTTGACTTGACTTTATTGTATTATTATGTTATCATGTTATCATGTTAGCACGCTAAAGCGATTTGATAATTCATAATTCATAGTGCATAATTCATAATTGGTCTGTTGGCAGATTAATAAGAGGAAATTTGCGCCCTTGCCGTATGAACGAGCGTAATGTAATGGAGTGAGTGAATAGGCAAGGTTTCAAAGGCGCAAATTGACGATTTTAAATAAGAGGAGATTTGCGCCCTTGCCATGAAAGCGAACGCAGCATAGCGGAGTTAGCGAAGTGGCAAGGTTTCAGAGGCGCAAATTGACGATTTTAAATAGGAGGAAAAATGAGAAATTATGACCTTATTACTCCCGAAGGCACTAAGGATTTGCTTTTCGGTGAGTGTATCGTGAGAAGAAATATTGAAAATACCCTGCTAAATCTCTTCAGGAGCAGAGGCTACAGCGAGATTATTACTCCGGGACTTGAATTTTTTGACGTTTTTAATTTAAATTCAAGATACTTTCCGCAGGAAAATCTCTACAAAATGACCGACAACAAGGGCAGACTGCTTGTCATGCGCCCCGATACAACCATGCCCATAGCAAGAGTTGTGGCAACAAGACTGCGTGATGCGGTTCTTCCGCTTAAATTCTGCTACAATCAGACGGTATACCGCACCGAACAGGCTCTCAAGGGCAGAAGCGATGAAATCGTTCAGGCAGGCATAGAAATAATAGGCTCGGATTTGAAAATGGCTGACCTCGAAGTAATTTCCGCAGCCGTAGATGCTATGAAAGCCTTCGGCATGGAATTTTCCCTCGAAATAGGACATATAGGCATTTTCAAGGAACTCGTCAGCCGTCTCGATGCAAGCGATAAGGAAAAGGAAAAAATAAGAAAATTAATCGAAAACAAGAATTTCCCCGCACTCAACGATATGCTCGACTCGTTCGGAAAAAATTCCGTTGTGGACGCTCTCAAAAAACTTCCTGCACTTTTCGGAAGAGACGAAGTTTTTGAAAAGGCTCTCGAAATCATGCCCGATGACAGTATAGCCGTGCTCCTCGAACAGCTCAGGGAAATATATAATGATGCCGCCGAACTCTGCGGAGATGAGGGAAATATAACGGTTGACCTCGGCCTTGTCAATAAAACGGATTACTATACGGGAATTATAATAAAGGGCTATTTGCAGGGTCACGGCGATGAAGTAATATCAGGCGGACGCTACGACAGGCTTATATCGGAATTTGGATACGATGTTCCTGCTGTGGGCTTTGCCGTGAATGTCAATGCCGTTGCAAAGGTAATAGAAAAGAACGGCGTACTTCCTGCAATTCCCAGGATAGATGCGATTGTCTATGCGCAGGAGGGATATGAGGCTCTTGCCCTCAGAAAGGCGAAGGAACTGCGTGAACAGGGTCTTGTTGTCGAAAATGCGCTTTTCAGCGATATTGAGTCCGCAAGAGAATATGCCAAAGAGAGAAAAATCCCGAAAATAGTCGTTGCAGATGAAAATTCACAGGAGGCAGGAGAATGAACAGACCTATAAGAATGGCTCTCACAAAGGGCAGACTTGAAAAGGATACAGTCGGACTTCTTGAAAAAATCGGCTTTGACTGCACAGCCGTCAGGGAAAAGGGCAGAAAGCTTATTCTTCCCGTCCCCGATGCAAATCTCGAAGTAGTCCTCGCAAAGGCAAATGATGTAATAACCTATGTTGAGCATGGCGTATGCGATATGGGTGTTGTCGGAAAGGATACTATCATGGAAATGGGCGGTAAATTCTTTGAACTTGCCGACCTCGGCTTCGGAAAGTGCAAATTCGCCCTTGCATCTAAAAAGGGCTGGGATTTTTACAGGGGCTACGGAATTAAAACCATCGCCACGAAATATCCCAATGTCGCAAGAAAATTTTTCGAGAAAAAAGGCATGGACACGGAGATAATCAAGATAGAGGGTTCTGTTGAGCTTGCACCGCTGCTGGAGCTTGCGGACGGAATTGTCGATATAGTTGAAACAGGTACTACCTTAAAGGAAAACGGGCTTGAAGTCATAGAGGACGTTGCACCCATTTCCGCAAGACTTATCGTCAATACAGTAAGCCTTAAAATGCGTCAGGCTGAAATTGAAAGCCTTATCGAAAAAATAAAAAACCACATTTGATTAATTCATAATTAAAGTTAAACCAGAGGAGAATTTTTGCTTTGCCATGAGAGTGAACGCAGCGCAGCGAACGAAAGCGCAAGGTTTCAAAGGCGCAATTTGACGATTTTAAATAAGGAGAAAAAGATGAAGAAAATATTTGCAGACGGTTCGGCTGAAAAAATATTCCTCGCCGAACTCAATAGAAGAGCAGGCGAAACCAATAAGAAAGTTACTGAAACCGTTTCGGCTATCATCGAAGATGTAAAGGAAAACGGCGATACTGCCGTGAATAATTATACCCTTAAATTTGACGGCAAGCTTCCGCAGTATTACGAAGTACCCCGTGATGTTATAAATGATGCGCTCACGGAAGCTGACGAAAGCTTTGTCAATGCCCTGCTCAATGCGCAGGAGAATATCGCAGACTTCCACAAAAGACAGGTCGAACAGGGCTTTATCAATGCCAAGGATAACGGTGTAATCCTCGGTCAGAGGGTCAGGGGTCTTGCAAGAGTAGGACTTTATGTCCCCGGCGGTACTGCCGCATATCCGTCAAGTGTTTTAATGAACGCCATTCCCGCAAAAATCGCAGGTGTAAAGGAAATCATAATGGTTACTCCGCCCCTTAAGGACGGCACTCCCAATAAGGATATACTTGTCGCAGCGGCTATATGCGGTGTTGACAGGATATTCCTCGCAGGCGGTGCGCAGGCTGTCGCAGCCCTTGCATACGGTACGGAGCAAATCCCCAAATGCGATAAGATAGTGGGACCCGGAAATATTTTCGTTGCAACCGCAAAAAAGCTCCTTTACGGTACGGTTGATATTGATATGATTGCAGGACCCAGCGAAATACTTGTAATCGCAGACGATACCGCAGAAGCAAAATTTGCGGCGGCTGACCTTATGTCGCAGGCGGAACATGATGTCCTTGCCTCTGCTATTATGATTACCACGAGCGAAAAATTAGCCGACGATACATTAAAGGAAATCGAAAGACAGAAAGAATATCTCTCCAGAAAGGGTATTATCGAAAAATCCCTCGACGATTACGGCGCAATTATTATAACTGACAGCAGGGAAAAATGTGCAGAGCTTGCCAATGAAATCGCTCCCGAACACCTTGAAGTATTAATGGAAAATCCCTTTGAACTCCTCGGAAGTCTCGACAATGCAGGCTCGATATTCCTCGGAAATTATGCGTCCGAACCTCTCGGAGACTATTTTGCGGGACCCAATCACGTTCTTCCCACAAGCGGCACGGCGAGATTTTTCTCACCGCTCGGCGTTGCAAGCTTTACAAAGCGTACAAGTTATACATACTATACAAAGGAAGCACTTGCCGCCGCTAAGGACGATATTGTCCTCATTGCCGAAAGAGAGGGCTTGACTGCTCACGCAAATGCCATAAAAGTAAGATTTGAATAAATTCATAATTCATAATGCATAATTCATAATTGCCAATGCTTCGCATTGTCAGATATGACAGCTATAATTGAGCAAATTCAAAGTTGCTTGTGATAATAAATAAGCATAATAAAAAATTTGTGCATTATTTTAGAATGTTCATTCTAATAATAGAATAAATTCTTAATTATGAATTATGCATTAATTAAGGGGGGTATATATGGGCTGGGAAGATAATGTACGAAAGGTTATTCCCTATGTTCCGGGTGAACAGCCAAAAGATAAAGTTATAAAATTGAATACGAACGAAAACCCTTATCCGCCGTCGCCGGGTGTCAGGGATATTATTGATAATTTCAATATATCCGATATGAGGCTTTATCCTCCGCCCGATGCGGATATATTGACGGGTGCAGTTGCCGAAAGATATAACCTCGAAAAAGAACAGATATTTGTCGGCGTAGGCTCTGATGATGTAATATCAATGGCTTTTCTCACTTTCTTTAATTCCGATAAACCGATATTTTTCCCCGATATTACATATTCTTTCTATGACGTGTGGGCAGACGTGTACCGCATACCATATGAGACTAAGCCGCTTAATCCCGATTTTACCATAAATCCCGATGATTACAGGGGCGAAAACGGCGGTATAATTTTCCCGAATCCCAATGCCCCGACAGGTGTCCTCGAAAGCGTTGACATGATTGAGGATATAGTCAAATCAAATCCCGGTTCTGTCGTTATGATTGACGAGGCATATATTGATTTCGGCGGAAAGAGCTGTCTTGAACTGATTGACAAATACGAAAATCTCCTTGTTATACAGACTTTCTCGAAATCCCGTTCAATGGCAGGCATGAGGATAGGCTTTGCTATGGGCAGCAAAAAGCTTATTAAATATATGAACGATGTGAAGTTTTCGATAAATTCATATACGATGAATATCTTAACACAGATTTGCGGTGCGCAGGCAATAAGGGACGAGGAGTATTTCAGGAATACGGTTGATAAAATTATCTCAACCCGTGAGCGTTCAAAAATCAGGTTAAGGGAACTCGGCTTTGAATTTACCGACTCGATGAGCAATTTTATCTTCGCAAAGCCGACTGAGAAGCCTGCGGCTTTCGTTTTTGAAGAATTGAAAAAGCGCAAAATATTTGTGCGCTACTGGAATAAGCCGATTATAAAGGATTATTTAAGAATAACTGTCGGAACAGATGAAGAGATGGATATTCTTTTCAGTGAACTGGGGGCGATTATTAATGGATAAAATCAGAACAGGCGAAACCAGACGTGAAACCAAAGAAACGGATATATATATATTCATTCAGCTTGACGGCAGAGGCAGTGCGGATATTGATACGGGCATAGGATTTTTTGACCATATGCTCACGGCATTTTCCGTTCACAGCGGAATAAGCATGACCATAAAGGTCAAGGGCGATTTGTACGTTGACTGTCATCATACTGTCGAGGATACGGGCATTGCGCTCGGACAGGCTCTCGGACAGGCTCTCGGCACTAAATCGGGAATTGTCCGCTATGGGACTTTTTATGTTCCCATGGACGAGGCTCTTGCGATGTGCAGTCTGGATATATCAAACAGACCTTTTCTTATATTCAATGCGGAATTTGAAAACCAGTCCTGCGGAGAATATGACTTATGCATGACGGAGGAATTTTTCCGTGCGCTTGCTTTCAATGCAGGGATTACGATGCATATAAATCTTCTCTGCGGTTCAAACGACCACCACAAGGCGGAGGCGATATATAAGGCTGTCGCTCATGCCCTTAAAGAAGCCGTTGAATATAATTCCGACGGCTCGGCTTTATCCACAAAGGGGGTACTTTAATGATAGCGGTTATCGACTACGGAGCAGGAAATATTTTCAGCCTTAAAAATGCCCTTGATTATCTGGGAATTGAAAACAGGCTTGTAAGTGACGAGGACTCAATAAGAAACGCAGATAAGATAATTCTCCCCGGAGTAGGGGCATTTCCTGCGGCTATGAAAATGCTTGACCAATCGGGTCTTACGGATATAATCAAGGAGGAGGCAAGGAAAAAGCCTTTTCTCGGAATATGTCTCGGTATGCAGCTTATGTTTGAGAAAAGCTATGAATTTGAGGAAACGGACGGTCTGGGTTTAATCGGGGGCTGTGTGGATAAAATTGATGAGCCTGACCTTATAATCCCGCATATGGGCTGGAATAAGCTTGAAGTTTTAAATAATTGCAGACTTCTCGACAATATCGGTGACAATGCATATGTATACTTCGTACATTCATACAGGGGCTTCTGCGGTGATGAATACATATCCGCATATTCCGAATACGGCGGAAAAATTCCTGCAATTGTGTATGACGGAAAATATGCGTACGGCTGTCAGTTTCACCCCGAAAAATCGGGAGAAACAGGCTTGCAGATACTCAGAAACTTTATTAATTCATAATTCATAATTATATCGTTTTCTAAAGGAATTTCTGTTTTTTTACTATCATCCATTCGGAAAATACAATCTGATTTATAACTGAAAAACAAAAAATTCCAAATTAATTATGAATTTTTAATTATGCATTAACAGGGGGCTTTTATGATTATTTTTCCTGCAATAGATATTAAAGACGGCAACTGTGTAAGGCTTTTCAGAGGAGATTTCAATACTGTCGAAAAAGTAGCCTCGGATTACCTCGAAACCGCAAAAGGCTTTGAGGACGCAGGCGCAGAATGGATTCATATGGTTGACCTTGATGGCGCAAAAGAGGGCAGACCCGTCAATACTAAAATTTATACCGATGTTGCCGAAAAGACAAATCTGAAGGTTGAACTCGGCGGAGGTATAAGAAATATTGAGACTATCGAGGAATATCTCAATATGGGTATTTCAAGGGTTATACTCGGCTCGGTGGCTCTTAAAAATCCTAAGCTTGTATCCGATGCGGTTGAAAAATTCGGCAGTGAGAAAATAGCTGTCGGCATTGATGCCGTAAATAAAATGGTTGCCGCAGAGGGCTGGCTTGAAGCGACTGATGTGAATTATATCGATCTCGCAAATCAGATGATAAATGTCGGAGTTAAATACTTTATCTTCACCGATATTTCAAAGGACGGCACTCTTTCGGGAGTGAATGCCGAGCAGCTTGAAGAATTAAACAACGCTGTCGGGGACAGAGCATTTATTACAGCAAGCGGCGGAGTGCATACAATGGACGATATAATCATATGCAAGGAAATGGGACTTTATGCGGCTATCTGCGGAAAATCCATTTACAAGGGTACTCTCAGTCTCAGAGAGGCAATAGAATATGCAAATGTGGAATGAAATAGAAACCGAGGAAGATATAGATTTCTTCATGAAAGTATCAGGCAGTATGCATGATTCTGTGTTGGTTTCTGCTGAATATTCCATGGGCTGCGGAAGTGTTAAAAATGGCATGATAATAAAGAATCAAAGCTGTAAATATGTACTCAGAATGATTTTTGACAGTGAATGGACTAAACGCATTGAAATGATTTTTACCGGTGTAAGGCATTTCAATATGTGCGGATTCAGGGATATTTACAGCAATGAAATATATGGATGTTATCTTAAATTCCACACAAATCTTATGGGGAAAACCCGTGACGACAGGCTTATTGTATGGTCTGACGGATATTTTTCCCCTGAAGTTTATGGAACAAGTATTGATTTGAAAAACTGTGATTCTTCATTCATTATTGCAGACAGCTTGAAATGGAGATTCATAAAAAAGGAGGCTGAAAAATGCTCGCAAAAAGAATAATTCCGTGTCTCGATGTGAGAAACGGAAAGGTAGTTAAAGGCGTAAATTTCGAGGGAGTAAAAGATGTCGGCGACCCCGTTGAATATGCCGAGGAATACAACAGACAGGGTGCGGACGAAATCGTATTTTATGACATTACTGCTTCATATGAGGGCAGGGGAGTTTTCCTCGATGTTGTGCGTGAGACAGCTAAGAAAGTGTTCGTACCGCTTACTGTCGGGGGCGGCATAAAGACTGTCGATGACATAAGGGAGACACTCCGTGCAGGTGCGGACAAGGTTTCCGTCAATTCGCAGGCAGTCAAAAATCCGCAGTTAATCAAGGACGGTGCGGATATTTTCGGCAGTCAGTGCATATGCGTGGGAATTGATGCAAAGAAAATCGCCGAAAACAAATGGACTGTCTACATAAACGGCGGACGTGTTGACATGGGTCTTGACCTGATAGAATGGGTTCATACGATTGAAAAACTCGGCGCAGGCGAAATATGTCTGAACTCGATAGATGCTGACGGCACAAAAAACGGCTTTGATATTCCCATGCTGAAAGCCGTATGCGATAATTGTTCGCTCCCCGTGATAGCAAGCGGAGGTGCGGGAAAAATCAATGATTTTGCGGAAGTATTCGAGGAAACGGGTGCAACCGCCGCACTTGCGGCTTCTCTGTTCCATTTCAGGGAGCTGACTATTCAGGAAGTAAAAGCCTATTGCAGAAACAGAGGAGTAATTATACGATAATTCATAATTCATAATGCATAATTCATAATTATGCATTAATTAAAATTAAGGAGAATTTATGATAAAAATTGATATTAACGATTTGGATAAATTTTTCGTCAAGGGAGAATTAATTCCTGCGATATGCTACGAGGTCAACACAAAAACGGTGTTAATGCTTGCCTATATGAACAAGGAGAGCCTTAAAAAAACCCTCGAAACGGGTTACACATGGTTTTGGAGCAGGTCAAGGCAGGAATATTGGAATAAGGGTGCGACTTCGGGACACCTTCAGAAAGTGGTTTCTATCTATGGCGACTGCGATAACGATACATTGCTTGTCAATGTTGAACAGACGGGTGCTGCCTGTCATACGGGAAGTTACAGTTGTTTCTTCAATGAAATTTACGGAGAATAATAAAATAAGAGGAAATTTGCGTCCTTGACGTGTGAACGAACAGAATGTAATGAAGTGAGTGAATAGTCAAGCCATCAATGACGTAAATTGACGATTTTAAATCAGAGGAAATTTTTGCCCTTGTGCTGAAAGTGAACGAAACGGAGTGAAGTGAACGAAAGCACAAGTTCCAAAAGGCGAAAATTGACGATTTTAAATCAGAGGAGTAATATTATGACAGTTTATGAAGAAATTTTTGAGGTAATCAAAGAGAGAAAAAAACAGTACGAAAACGGTACTGCCGCAGAAAATTCCTACACCTGCTATCTTTTCGGCAAGGGCGTTGACAAAATATGCAAAAAGGTCGGAGAAGAAGCTACAGAGACGGTTATAGCCGCAAAAAACGGCGATAACGGTGAGCTTAAAAACGAAATAAACGATTTGCTTTATCATATAATGGTACTCTGTGCAAATCAGGGTCTTGAATGGTCGGAGGTCGAAAAAGTCCTCGATGAGAGAAACGAGAAAATCGGAAACCTTAAAAAATTCCACGAGGTTGATAAAAATACATGAAAAAATCCCCCGTATGGGGGAATTTTTTTATTCTTCATTTGTGAACTGACTTTCGTGCTTTGTAAAGAAATCCGTCCTCGGAGGGAGGAATTTAAGCTCATGATTATTTCCTGTGAAGAAAGTAAGCGGCTCAAAGATATTATCCCACGACCAGATTTTTTCGTCAACCTGTAAATATTCTCTGAGTTTTTCCGTTCCGAAAGGCGCAAGGGGGTGGAGGAGTATGCCGGCGGTCTTTATGATGTGGAAAAGGTTTGCAAGTGTCTGTTTAAGAGCATCCATATCTTCCAGTTCTGCGGTTATATTTTTTGACATATACTTGCTGCCGTTCCTGATATAGCTGTCAAGAACGTATGTACACTGATGAAAAGCAAATTTAGACATATGCCTTTCAAATTCGAGAACGGCTTTTTTCGCATCTTCGAGGAATTTTTCTTCGGGGGCATTGTCGGGGAGTATTCCGCCGAAATATTTCTGCGTGGTATAGAATGCGGTTCTTATAATGCGGTTGTATACGTTCGACAGCAAAAGTCCGTCCTTTACAACGGGGTCGGTATCTTCGGGTTTGGCAAGGGGATTATAGGGCTTTGGCATGAAGCTTACCGAACGCTGTCCGAGTCCCAGTCCGAGCCAGTGCATACGGAGCTGTTCGGGGGTGTAATGATTAAGCAGTTCGTCAGCCATGGGAGGCTTTACATCGCCCGAACTTGATGCCTTTTTGTCGAGGAAAAGTATGTGGTGATTTGCAACGATTATGGGCATCTGCAATTCGCCCTCATCAGGATTTGAGGATTTTACATCATTTTCCTGCTGTGCCATCCACATGGCAGGTTCGGCGATACCGTAGAAATAAATATTATCCTGTCCGATGAACTGATAAACCGCTGCATCCTTGCTGCACCAGAAATTCTTCCATTCGTCACGGTCTTTTCCAATCTGTTCAAGATAAGTCTGCGTAAATGAGATAGGAGCCCAGAGCGACTCAGGCCATACCCATACGGTAAGTCCCTCAACACCGTCAAGGACAGGTGCAGGAACTCCCCATTCGATATTTCCCGTAAGTCTGAAAGGAACGAGGGTTTTGCCCGTTCTGTAGCGTATGCCGTTTTCGGTGAGTATTCTGCAAGCCTCGTCACAGTCGGATAATTCCTTAAATTCGATAGTGAACGAGGGCTTTTTCTTATCCTCGATGTAGTTGTGTTCGGGCATGGAGTTTTTCAATGTAAAATATTTTTCTTCAAATTCACGCTTTACATATATAACAGGGGGCTTGAGAAATTCCGAGATGGTCTTGCACACAACGGGACGAACATCTTTTCTTTTCTGCAACTGAGCAACCCATTCCTGCATGAGCTTTTCGTAGTCACGGAGTTTGAAATACCAGTTTGTGACAGGTTTCATGGAGGGAGTTTCGCCTGTGAGCGTACTTACGGGATTGATAAGATTTTCGGGCATATACTGATGACCGAGGTCACATTCGTCCGCATATCCCTTTTCCGAGGTACAGCCCTCCACGGGACATTTGCCTATAACCTGTCTGCCGTTGAGGAAAACACCTGCCTTTTCGTCAAAGAACTGCATGGTAGTTATCTGATTTAACTGCCCCTTTTTATGGAGAGAGCTTATAAACCAGTCCGTAACCTCCGCATGAATTTCCTTTGAGCGGCCGAGACCCGATGCCGCAAAGAGATTGGGCGATATTCCGTAAGATTTGAGGGTATTCTTCTGTTTTTCGTGATTTGAATTTACAAATTCTTCGAGAGAGCCGTCAAATTCGCCGTTTTCGTGCTTTATTCGCCAGCCCTCGGCAATGGGAGAGCCGTAGCAGTCGGTACCGCTTACGAATATGACATTTTCCTTTCCAATTCTGTCACGTAGAAATCTTGCATATGTATCGGCGAATACGAGCATACCGCCCACATGACCGAAATGCAGCTCTTTATTTCCGTAGGGCATACCGCCCGTGATAACCGCCCTTTTCGGGAAAACCGGACGGGGAATTTCAAAATTTTTTTTGTTTTCACTCATATTTTTTTCCTTTCTATTTAAAATCGTAAAATTTGCGCTTTTATACCTTGCACTTTCGTTCACTTCACTGCGTTACGTTCGCTTTCAGTGCAAGGCGCAAATTTTACTCTTATTTAAAATCGTCAATTTTTGCCTTTGAGGCTTGCTGTTCCGTTCACTGCGCTTCGCTTCGTTCACTCTCACAGCAAGGGCAAAAATTTCCTCTTATTTAAAATCCTCAGATTTATTTAAACATTGTAAATCATCTGTGAATAGTCGGGGATAGGCCAGTGACTGCTCGGCATAATTCTCTCTATCGTGTCGGAGGTTGTGCGCATACGTTCCATTTCGGCAAGTACATTGTCGTGGAAATAGCGTGACTGCGGAAGTATATCGCCGATTTCGCAGGCAGTATTTACCTGTATTTCAAGGTTGTTTGCCGAGTCGTAGAGAGCGTCCGCAAGGTCGCTGAGACGTTCAGCCATTTTCTCTTCTGTGAATGACGAAATACCTATCTGTTTCTTCACTGCAACAGCCTCACAGAGACAGTGAATATATTCAAGGGTTGCCGGGAGCAGCTGCTTTCTGGTCATTTCAATCATTGTGCGAGCCTCAATGCGGATAGTCTTTGAATAGGTTTCGAGGAGGACTTCCGTCCTTGCTTTAAGCTCATTTTCGGTATATATGCCGAATTTTTTGAATATGCGCATATTTTTCTCATCGGTATAATGCGGCATACAATCAACGGTTGAGGGATAATTCGGCAGTCCTCTGCGTTTAGCCTCCTGTATCCATTCAAGGGAATAGCCGTCGCCGTTGAAGATAATTCTTCTGTGCTTTTTGAGAACGGATTTAAGCAGTTTCTTTACTTCGTTTTCAAAACCGTCCGTACCCTTAAAGGGCGCAAGAATTTCCGTAAACTGACTTAATTCCTCTGAAACGATTGTATTGAGCAGTGCGTTCGGGCAGGCGATATTATCCGATGAACCTACCATACGAAATTCAAATCTGTTTCCCGTGAATGCAAAGGGAGATGTACGGTTTCTGTCGGTGGAGTCCTTCGGGAACGAGGGGAGAGCATTCACACCTATCTCGAATGTCTGTGTTTCGGTCTTGAAAACTGTATCTTCCTCGATAGCCTTCAAAACCGCATCGAGTTCTTCGCCGAGGAACATGGAAACTATGGCAGGAGGGGCTTCGTCTGCGCCGAGACGGTGGTCGTTTCCTGCTGATGCCGCAGAAATCCTCATAAGGTCGGCATATTCGTCAATTCCCTTTATTAATGCGCAGAGGATGGTTAAAAACTGCAAATTCTCCATGGGGGTATCGCCTGGGTCGAGCAAATTCTGACCGTCATTCGTTGCCATAGACCAGTTATTGTGCTTTCCCGAACCGTTCACACCCTCGAAAGGCTTTTCGTGCAGGAGGCATACAAGACCATGTTTCAGGGCTACTTTTTCCATTACCTCCATAGCGAGTTCATTCTGGTCTGTACCGAGATTTGACGTGGTGAAAATGGGAGCCATTTCGTGCTGTGCAGGGGCAACTTCATTGTGCTTTGTCTTTGAATATATGCCGAGTTTCCAGAGTTCTTCATCAAGGTCAGCCATATATGCGGCAATTCTTGGGCGGAGATTTGCGAAATACTGGTCATCAAGCTCCTGACCCTTGGGGGGCTTTGCGCCGAAAAGAGTTCTTCCCGTGAGAATTAAATCTTCTCTTTGGTCGTACATTTTTTTGTCTATGAGGAAATATTCCTGTTCCGCACCGACAGTTGAAGTAACTCTTGTGACTTTCTCGTTGCCGAACAATTTAAGAAATTCCACGGCAGTCCTGCTGAGGGCATCCATTGAACGGAGCAGGGGAGTTTTCTTGTCGAGCGTTTCGCCCGTATACGATAAAAATACGGTAGGTATGTAAAGGCTGCCCTCTTTTACGAAACAGTATGAAGTGGGGTCCCATGCGGTATAACCTCTTGCGGAGCTGGTTTGTCTCAATCCGCCCGAGGGGAATGACGAGGCATCGGGTTCGCCCTTTACGAGAGCTTTTCCCGAAAATTCCATAATAGCCATTCCGTTGGGAGCAGGAGCTATGAAGGAGTCATGTTTTTCGGCGGTTGAGCCTGTGAGGGGCTGAAACCAGTGTGTATAATGGGTTGCGCCCTTTTCGATAGCCCATTCCTTGATAGTATTTGCGACAATATCGGCAGTGGTCATATCGAGGGTATCGCCGTTTGTGACGGTATTCATAAAATTCTTATAGACATTTTTCGGCAGTCTGGATTTCATCACCTCATCATTGAAAACATTTTCCGAGAATATTTCAGTTACATTCTTCATCATAAAGCCTCCTGTTTAATTCATAATTCATAATGCATAATTCATAGTTAATATTATAAATGGGCATTTTTAAATAATGCACAAAAATTTTTATATTTTGTCTTGCTTTTTATCATACTTTATATATCACAAACAATTTTAAATTTGCTCAGTCATAGATTAATAATTACTTATGATGATTATGCATTGTATCAATTAATATCAATAAAACACATACTACATTATATCACTTTATTTCGGATTTAGCAATACAAAACTCAAAAATTTTTTTATTTTTTCTTTGTCCCTCCGCCGCAGGCGTGGGGGAACAGGGTTTTTTATTATATTTTTTTGCATTTTTCATCTCTCCGCCGCTTAAATAATAATTTCCGAATTGCCGCAGGCAATTCAATTATGAATTATGAATTGTGAATTGATAAGAAGGCTTGAATTTTTTGCGAAGATGTGTTATAATATATGTGTGTTAATCCGCTGATTATGAAAGGTATGATATTATGAAAAGGATGTTTACGGCTTTTGTCGCAGTCTTTGCGGCTTTTTCCCTCTGTTCGTGCGGACAGTCGGGCGAAAACGGCAAAATCAGAAAAGACCTCTCCGCTATGGATTACGCTCATGATATGGGCATAGGCATAAATCTCGGAAATACTATGGAGGCTTACTGGCAGGATACCAACAATAAAAATTCGGGAGCGTCCAAGGTCGGGGATTTACCGCAGGATTATGAAAAATGCTGGGGTGCGGTGGTCACTACGCAGGAATGTATCGACGGCATGAAGGAAGCAGGCTTCAGTACAGTCCGCATACCCGTCTACTGGGGCAATATGATGAAGAATGACGGGAATTACAATATAGATGCCGATTATATGGCACGAGTAAGGGAAATCGTTGATTACTGCCGAAATGACGGGCTTTATGCGGTCATAAACGTTCACCACTACGATGAATTTCTAATCAAAAATCACGAGCAGGCGGAAGTCTATGATATAGTTGACAAAATCTGGACACAGATAGCGGAGTATTTCAGGGATTATTCCGATTATCTGATATTTGAGGGCTTCAACGAGGCTCTCGGAACTCCGCAGGACGGCACGACCCTCTCCGAACAGGAAACATATGCATATGTAAATGCCATGAACCAGCATTTCGTTGACGCTGTCAGAAAGACGGGCGGAAACAATGAAAACCGTATTCTCATAGTTTCAGGCTACTGGACTAATATCGACAACACAACAAATCCCATGTTCAAAATGCCTCTCGATACCTCCGAGGACAGGCTCATGGTATCGGTTCACTATATAGACAACGTTCCCTACTGGTCAAATAAAATCGGCGGAGAATACTGGCTTTCGTACAGCACGGAGCAGTGCGAAAAGCTTAAAGATGCATTTTCGATAAATAAAATCCCCGTATTTGTCGGCGAATGTACTTCAATTTATGACGGCAGTCATATCGAAAACGGTCAGAGCGGCACTTCTTCGGAATATTTAAGCACTATCCTCAATATGGCGGTTGATTATGATTTTGTACCCGTTTTGTGGGACGTGAATGATAATTTCTACTCACGGACGGAATTTAAAATAAAATCAGACAGCGACAGCGAGGTTATTAAAAATATCTCAAAAAAAATCAGTAACAAGGAGTGATTTTATGAAAATAATCCTTGCATCGGCATCGCCGAGGAGACGTGAGCTTATGAAACTCATAACAGATGATTTTGAAGCAGTTTCAACGGACGTTGACGAAACACTGCCGGAGGATACCCCCCCCGAATTTGCATCGACATACCTTGCAGGACTTAAGGCAAAAGCCGCCGCAAGGCTGTATCCCGATGATATTGTTATCGGCTGCGATACGGTGGTCATACTCGGAAATAAAATCCTCGGAAAGCCGCAGGACGAGAAACAGTGCAGGGAATACCTGCGAATGCTTTCGGGAAAAAGACATACCGTAATGACATCATGCTGTATAATTCACGGCGAAAATATCGACAATATGTGTTTCAGGAATACAACGGTTATTTTCCGCAAGCTTTCCGAAGAGGATATTGACTGGTATATCTCAACGGGAGAGCCTTTTGACAAGGCAGGCGGCTACGGAATACAGGGAAAAGGTGCTTTGCTTGTAAATTCGATACAGGGAGACTATTTCAATGTTGTGGGACTTCCCGTATCGGAGCTTAACATACATTTAAAAAAATTTATCAAATCGCTGAAAGGAGAATAATATGAATACAACAGCTTTTCACAATGCGGATATTCTTATCCCGAACAAGGATTTAAACATGGAGAAATGGGCGGTTATCGCCTGCGACCAGTACACCAGCGACCCGGCATACTGGGACGGGGTATATGAGACTGTCGGCAGCTCCCCCTCGTCACTTAACCTCATTCTTCCCGAAATCTACCTCGAAGATGAGGATGTTTCCGACAGAATTGAAAATATCCATAAATGCATGGATAAATATATCAGTGACGGTATATTCACGGAGTATAAAAACTCAATGATTTATGTCGAGAGGGTACAGAGCAACGGCATTCTCAGAAAGGGCATAATAGGTGCGATAGACCTCGAAGAATACGACTTTTCAAAGGGCAGCACCTCACAGGTAAGGGCTACCGAGGCTACCGTTGTCGAGAGAATACCCCCCAGAATAAAAGTCCGTCAGGGCGCACCTCTTGAACTTCCGCATATTATGATACTCATTGACGATGAAAGCGACAGCGTTTTTTCTGCAATAGACAAGAACAAGCTTGAAAAGCTTTATGATACAAGGCTTATGCAGAACGGCGGAGAAATAAGCGGCTATCTCATTGACGATGATACCCAGGAGCTTATCGACAGGGCATTGACCGCACTTTCCGACCCCGAAGCCTTTTCAAAAAAATACGGCATGGAAAATACCCCCGTACTCCTCTATGCTATGGGCGACGGAAATCATTCTCTTGCGACTGCAAAGCAGTTTTACGAGCAGCTTAAAAAATCCAATCCCGACAAGGATTTTTCAAACCACCCTGCACGCTATGCCCTTGCGGAAATTGTAAACCTCCACAGCGAGGCATTGCAGTTTGAAGCCATACACCGTATAGTAACCGATGTAAACGTGACTGAACTGCTTACAGACCTCTCGGAAAAACTCGGTCTTTCAGATAACGGAGTACAGAAAATTACCATAGTCAAAAACGGTGTACACAGAGATGCATATATAAACAATCCCCTCTCAAACCTTGCGGTAGGCTCATTGCAGACGGCACTTGATGAAATACTCTTCGAAATCGGCGGAAAGGTTGATTATATTCACGGCAGCGATGTAATTGACACGCTCTCGAAGAAAGAAAACTCCGTGGGCTTTATCCTCCCCGATATGGACAAATCCGAGCTTTTCCCGACCGTTATAAAGGACGGTGCGCTCCCCAGAAAAACGTTCTCCATGGGTCATGCGGACGATAAGAGATTTTACATAGAGGCAAGAAAAATCACAGAATAAAATTATATAGTTTGTATAAAAAATATCCTCTATAATTGTAGGGATTAACCGAAAATTACTTATTGACTGTCTTGATTGTTGACAAAATATCAAAAAAGTGGTATTATATAACTGGTTAATTTTAACTGCACTTATTGCGTTTACCGCAGTAAAACAAAAAGCCGTCGCACATGACGGCAGATTGGAGAGTTTTTTATGAAGTGTTTAAAAATTGAAAAGGTTGTCGGCAGAGAAATCATGGACTCCAGAGGCAATCCCACTGTTGAAGCAGAAGTTTATCTCGGCTGCGGCATTGTAGGCAGAGGTACTGCTCCCAGCGGCGCATCTACAGGTGAATTTGAAGCCCTCGAACTCCGTGACGGCGACAAGAGCCGCTACCTCGGAAAAGGCGTTCAGAAAGCTGTTGAAAACATCAACACAACTATCAACGAGGTTCTTACGGGCATGGACGCTTCCGACATCTATGCAGTTGACGCTGCTATGATAAAGGCTGACGGTACAAAGGACAAGTCCAATCTCGGCGCAAATGCTATCCTCGCAGTTTCAATCGCTGCCGCAAGAGCTGCCGCTACAGCCATCGGTATTCCGCTTTACAGATTCCTCGGCGGTATTCAGGGTACAAAGCTTCCCGTTCCCATGATGAACATTCTCAACGGCGGCGCACACGCTGACAGTGCTGTTGATACTCAGGAGTTTATGATTATGCCCGTTGGCGCACCCTCATTCAAAGAGGCTCTCAGATGGTGTGCAGAGGTATTCCATACTCTCAAAAAGCTTATCAAGGATATGGGCGATGTTACGGCAGTAGGCGACGAGGGCGGTTTCGCTCCCAACAAGCTCACAAGCGACGAAGAGGCTATCGAGAAAATTCTTGAAGCTGTAAAGGCAGCAGGCTTTGAACCCGGCAAGGATTTCATGATTGCTATGGACGCTGCATCTTCTGAGTGGAAGAGCGAAAAAGGCAAGGGCTTCTACAAGCAGCCCAAGAGCGGCAAGGAGTTTACATCCGATGAGCTTATCGCTCACTGGGAGGCTCTTGTTGACAAGTACCCCATTATCTCTATCGAAGACGGTCTTGATGAAGAGGACTGGGAGGGCTGGCAGAAGATGACTGCAAAGATTGGTCACAAGGTTCAGCTCGTTGGCGATGACCTTTTCGTTACAAATACTGAAAGACTTTCAAAGGGTATCTCGCTCGGCGCAGGCAACTCAATCCTTATCAAGCTTAACCAGATTGGCTCTGTTTCCGAAACTCTTGAAGCTATCAAGATGGCTCACAAGGCAGGCTACACAGCTATTTCTTCACACCGTTCGGGCGAAACAGCCGATACAACCATTGCTGACCTCGCAGTTGCACTCAACACCTGCCAGATTAAGACAGGCGCACCCAGCCGCAGCGAGCGTGTTGCAAAGTACAACCAGCTTCTCCGCATCGAGGAGGAACTCGGCGACTCGGCAGTATATCCCGGAATTGCTGCTTTCAACGTTAATAAGTAATTAAATCATAACTACGGATAAAAAAGACTGTACGCAAAACGTACAGTCTTTTTTATTTATTTTGTACCGAATATTCTGTCGCCTGCATCGCCCACACCGGGAACGATGTACTTATCCTCATTGAGTTTTTCGTCCATAACGCCTGCATAGATTTCAACATCGGGGTTAGCCTCACGGACAGCCGCTATTCCCTCAGGGGAACAGATTACGCACATGAATTTTATATTCTTTACACCATGTTCCCTCAATATTTTTATTGCGGAATTTGCGGAATGACCCGTAGCGAGCATGGGGTCTGCCAATATTACATCACGCTCCGAAATATCATCGGGGAGCTTTGCGTAATACTGTACGGGGGTTTTTGTGTCGGGGTCACGGAAAAGTCCTATATGACCTATTTTTGCGGCAGGAACGAGACTTGTCACGCCGTCAACCATTCCCAGACCGGCACGGAGTATCGGAACGACCGCAAGCTTTCTGCCCGAAATTATCTTAGTCCTTGCGACTGCAACAGGGGTTTCGATTTCGATTTCCTTTAACGGCAAATCTCTCGTAGCCTCGTAGCATATGAGCATTGCTATTTCCGATACAAGCTCTCTGAACTCTTTTGTGCCTGTGTTTTTGTCTCTTAAAAGTGAAATTTTGTGCTGTACAAGCGGGTGATTTATGATATGTAAATCTGCCACTTGAAACACCTCCTTATTTAAAATCGTCAATTTTCGCCTTTTAAACCTTGTCATTTCGTTCACTTCGCTACGCTGCGTTCACTCTCATGACAAGGGCGAAAATTTCCTCTTAATTTAAAATCGTCAATTTTCGCCTTTTGGTGCTTGCCTATTCGTTCATTCCGCAAAGCTTCATTCACTCATACGGCAAGGGCGAAAATTTCCTCTTAATTTAAAATCGTCAATTTTCGCCTTTTGGTGCTTGCCTATTCGTTCATTCCGCAAAGCTTCATTCACTCATACGGCAAGGGCGAAAATTTCCTCTTATTTATTAACCATTTTCTATATCTGCTATCAAATCAATTCTTCTCTGATGTCTGCCGCCCTCAAAGCCTGTTGTCAGGAATATTTCGGCAAGCTCCGCAGCAAGTCCGCAGCCGAGCGTTCTTGCTCCCATACACATAATATTCGCATCGTTATGAAGTCTTGTGAATTTTGCCGAAAAGCAGTCACTGCACAGTGCGGCTCTTATGCCCTTGAATTTATTTGCGGCAATAGACATACCTATGCCCGTACCGCAGATTAAGACACCCCTTTCGCATTCGCCCGAAAGTACTTTTTCGCATACTGCCTTTGCGATAACGGGATAATCGCAGGGCTGACCGTCAGTACCCATATCCATAAATTCAAATCCTTTTTCGGACAATGCTTTTATAACAGCGTTTTTCATTTCAACACCTGCATGGTCACAGCCAATAGCTATCATTATATCACCTCTTATTTAAAATCGTAAAATTTGCGCCTTTATACCTTGCACTTTCGTTCACTTCACTACGCTACGTTCACTCCCGACACAAGGGCGCAATTTTCCTCTTATTTAAAATCAATTTAAAATCGTCAATTTTCGTCTTTTATACCTTGCCATTCCGTTTACTGCGCTACGCTTCGTTCACTTTCAGTGCAAGGCGCAAATTTTCCTCTTAATAATTAATTATGAATTATGCATTAATATAGCTTTCTGTCAAGCAAAACAGTCCTTGCTATTTCTTCTTCTGTCGCAGTAATTTCAAGCCCCTTTGTATATGGAAAATATATGTAATCGCTTACGCAGATACCCGTTTCCTTTTCAAGAACCTCAATCCAGTAGTCCGTTTCCGCCTCGGAGTAGTCGCAGAGGCAGATTTTGCGGATAATTTCTGTAATTCTATCATCGGAGAGGTTCATTTTCTTTGCATTGGGCATGAGAAGTCTTTCGGCGAGGGACTCAACGCTTGTAAACGCCCAAAAATCACGGAAATTATCAACGTCAATATTATTTTTCCCCGTAATTTCTTCAAGCCGCAATTTTAGAACATTGATTTCTGCGGAATTATCTCCGCCGTTCATAAGTTCGGCAATTCTCTCTATGATACGGGAGACTTCGTTAATTTTATTTACATCAGCCGCCATTCAGCCTATCCTCCAAATCCTTTTCAGCCTTTACCTTTTGCAGATAAGATACTTCCAGTTCATCAGGCATTATGAATTTTTCCGACATCGCCGCAAGGCATACACCGCACGCATTCTGCAAACGTGCGTGGGGCGGTGCTATGATAAACATAGGCGAGCGGTAATCCGTGAAGAAATCCGCCGCACCGTCGCCGCACAGCAAAGTTTCCTCACCGTTCACGGCGATAAGCTCCGCAAGCTCGTCACGGCTGAAAATTTTCTCACCGCAGATATTTTTCAAAGCGTAGCCGTCGCTTTTGTAGACACAGGCATATACCAGTTCAGCCCTTGCCTTCATGACGGAGCAGATAACACCCTTGAAAGCAATATTATTATACGCAAGGGCTTTGAGGGTTGAAACACCGCAGCATTTTATATCAAGACCAAATGACATGGCTTTCACGGCGGCGACACCTATTCTGAGACCCGTATACGACCCGGGGCCGTTTGCGGCGGCGGCTATGTCTATATCCTGCATGGTTTTCCCCGTCTGTGCGAGGATATTTTTAACTATGGGCATTATAACCTGAGAATGTGTTTTCTGTGTGCAGACAGTATTTTCGGCGAGGAAAACCTCATTATCCGTATTGAAAAGAGCGGCGGAGGCATTTTTCCCCGAAGTGTCAATTCCTAATATCAGCATATCTGTCTCCTTATAATAATCTCCCTGTCGTTTTCGCCGATTTGGTTTATGGTTACATATATTGTATGCTTCGGCAGGAAGTCGGATATGTTTTCCGACCATTCAATAACGGCAATATTGTTTTCAAAATCATAGTCGAAAAAACCTGTTGATTCAAGTCCCTCTTCATTCACTATGCGGTACATATCGAAATGATATATATTTATATTTTCACCGATATATTCGTTTACGAGGGCGAAAGTAGGGGAGCTGACCTCTGCATCTTCAATTCCTGCACCGATGACAAGTCCCGATGTGAAAGCAGTTTTTCCTGCTCCGAGACCGCCGATGTATGCGACAATATCGCCCCTGCGGAGTGTTCTTCCGAAAATTTCGCCCTGTTTCACGGTTTCCTCACGGGAATGGGTAATTATTTTTTCCATATCAGAAAAGACCGATGATATTGCCGTTATTGTCGCAGTCGATATTCAGGGCGGAGGGCTTTTTGGGCAGTCCCGGCATAGTCAGTATCTCGCCCGTATAGATTACCACAAATCCTGCACCTGCGGAAACTCTTGCATCACGGACTGTTATATTGAAATTTTTGGGCTTGCCGAGGAGTGCAGGGTTGTCCGAGAGGGAATACTGAGTTTTTGCAACGCATATGGGGAGATTTCTGAAGCCTATATTTTCAATTTCCTTTATAGCCTTGTCAGCCTGTGCGGTATAGGAAACTCCGTCCGCACGGTAGATTTCCCTTGCGACCTTTTCGATTTTGTCCTTTATCGAGAGGTCAGTTGAATAAATCGGGCGGAATTTATCGTTATTATCCTCACAAAGAGCGATGGTATCGCAGACTTTTTCAGCCAAATCAATGCCGCCCTCGCCGCCTTTTGCGAATACATCGCACATTGAGACTTCAACGCCCATTTCATTGCAGAAATTTCGTACAAATTCGATTTCTGCATCTGTATCGGTATGGAAACGGTTTATGGCAACAACAACAGGTACATGGAATTTGTGCATATTTTCGATATGGGTTTTAAGGTTTTCGCTGCCTTTTTCCAAAGCCCACATATTCTCCTTTGAGAGTTCGTCCTTTGGTACTCTGCCGTTGTATTTCAATGCTCTTATCGTAGCGACAAGGACTACACAGGCAGGTGAAAGACCGCCGTAACGGCATTTTATGTCAAAGAATTTTTCTGCGCCGAGGTCAGAGCCGAAGCCTGACTCCGTGATACAGTAATCGCCGAGTTTAAGGGCAAGCTTTGTAGCCCTTATTGAATTGCAGCCGTGGGCGATATTTGCGAAAGGACCTCCGTGAATGAGTACGGGGTTATTTTCGAGGGTCTGGACGAGATTTGGCTTCAATGCATCCTTGAGCAGAGCAGTCATTGCACCGCAGCAGCCTATCTGCTGTGCGAATACGGGCTGACCGTCAAGGTCATAGCCTATGAGGATATTTCCGAGACGTTCCTTCAGGTCTTTCAGGTCGGCGGCAAGACAAAGTACAGCCATTATTTCCGATGCAACTGTTATATTGAAGCCGTCCTCCCTGGGTATTCCGTTGGGCTTTCCGCCGAGACCGACAACAATATTTCTCAAAGCACGGTCATTCATATCCATACATCTCTTAAACAATATTCTTCTCTGGTCGATGCGCAGTTCGTTTCCCTGCTGTATATGATTGTCAATCATGGCGCAAAGGAGATTGTTTGCGGCGGTGATTGCGTGCATATCGCCCGTGAAGTGCAGGTTTATATCCTCCATGGGGACAACCTGTGCATAGCCGCCGCCTGCCGCACCGCCCTTTATGCCGAATACAGGACCGAGGGAGGGTTCACGGAGTGCAAGAACGGCTTTTTTGCCGATTTTGCCCATAGCTTCGGCAAGACCGACACTCACGGTGGTTTTGCCCTCACCTGCCGGGGTAGGGTTTATGGCGGTAACGAGAATAAGCTTTCCGTCAGGTCTGAAAGCAAGACCCGAATAAAGGCTCTCCGAGAGTTTAGCCTTATAATGTCCGTAGGGTTCGAGATATTTTTCGTCAATACCGAGCTGCCCGGCAATTTCGGTAATTTTTTTCATTTTAGCGTTACGGGCTATTTCTATATCTGATAACATAAAAACCTCCATTTAAAAATCGTCGAATTTGCACTTTTTGAGCCTTGTGTCTCCGCTCACTTCACTATGTTCCGTTCACTCTCGACACAAGAGTGCAAATTCTCCTCTGATTTAAAATCGTCGAATTTGCATTTTTTGAGCCTTGTGTCTCCGCTCACTTCACTATGTTCCGTTC
>JAFUXL010000008.1 GCA_017470905.1 Ruminococcus sp.
TCTGCTGTCGTTTCAGACTTTTTTCAAGTTTTCTGATATGAGCAGATTTGTTAATATTTACAAAGAATTTGCTGTCTGAACAGACTGCAAATTCTTTCAAACCTAAGTCAATGCCAATTCCAAAATTGTTCAGAACAGGCTTTTCCGGTTCCGGTTCTTCCACTAAGACAGAAACATAATATCTCCCTGCTTTAATGGAAACTGTACCGCTTTTAATCATATGTGTTTCTGAATTTGTCGGAATATAGCCTTTTTCTTTCAGTCTTACCCAATCCAGAGTAAGAATTTTTATTCTGTGCCGTTCGCATGAAACGGGCTGTGTTTTTCCATTTCTTACAAAATACATTTTCACGTCAGAAATTTTTTTCTTCTTCCATATTGGAAATTTGGTTCTATGTTCAAAAAAGTTTCTGAATGCTCTTTGGGCGTTCATGATGCTCTGCTTGACGGATTTGCTGCTGACTTCCTGAATCCATAAAAATTCAGGATTTTGTTGAAGATACTCATTATTCAGCCATTTTGAAAAATCATATCCTGAAACAAATTTTTCTTCTTTTTCATAGATTTCTTTATTATGCGCAAGATAAAAATTGTAAATAAATCTGCACACACCAATGGTTCTGTGAATGATTTGCTTTTGTTCAGGTGTAGGGAAGATTTCAGTTTTATAGGATTTTAACATCTCATCACCTCATGAACATATTTTAACACTTTTCTACACATATGTCCATGTTTTCACCCCCCTGTTCAGTAAATCCATTCTGCAGACAGGGGCTTGATTAATTTCGGGCATGGACAGCCCGAGCGGTAATAAATTTATAAATAAAGCAATTTCATTTTATCACATTTTGAATATAATGTCAATAATATTTGACGATTTTTGTAATAAGCGGACGAATTTTGTTATTTTTCACAATAAAGGGCGGTAATAATATAAATTCAATCATAATTTAATCACTGTTTAATCATTGTTCTGTCACACGAAACATTTATAATCGATATGTGTTTTTGTGATTGAACGATAATATATGGAAAACCTTGTTTCCCCCCGTGGGGGAACAAGACAAATACAAAATTTTTATCTGTTATTTAGTTCAGCGCAGAATTTTCAAAGGAGGTATTAACATGGAATTGATAGCAAGCTTCTCCGTTGACCACACAAGAATTATCCCCGGCATTTTCACAAGCCGTGTGGACAATGTGGGAGAGGGAAAAATAACCACATACGACATAAGGCTTACACGTCCTAACCGTGAGCCTGCAATTGACGTGGCTGCAATGCATTCGCTCGAACATATAATAGCGACATATCTCAGGAATGACCCCGAATGGAAGGACGAAGTCATATACTGGGGTCCCATGGGCTGTCTTACGGGATTTTATCTTATTTTAAAGGGCAGCCGTTCTCCGCAGGAAATATACGAACTTGTGCTGAATGCTTTCAAATCGGTTGAAAGTGCCGAAATCGTACCCGGTGCGGAGGAAAGGAACTGCGGAAATTATCTCATGCATAATCTTGCAATGGCGAAGTGGTATGCGGCTAAATTCGCAGACTATCTCACGGCAAACGGCGGAAACTCCGCAATTTTTGAATATCCGAAAACGGAGCGTCTTGTTACGGACGGCGGACAGCATTTCTACGACTCGTGATATATACAAAAAAGCAAAATCCCTGCTCATGCGGCAGGGATTTTTTTGTTATAAGAAAAAATTTTTTTGATAAACAACGGTTTTGCATTGAAAAAGCGGTCATTTCAGAGCATATATAGAAAGCAAAAATAATCTTACCTCTCCGCCGCCGGCAGAGGAGACAAAGAAAATACTGTTCCCTCCGCCGCCGCCGGTGGGGAATAAAGAAAAATAATTATGAATTATGCATTATGCATTAAATCCACGGAGGTATTTTTATGAAAAAAAGTTTTATGCTCTACATCGACGCCTGCGGCAGCCACCCCTCCGAAATTGTTAATTTTTTTAATAATATATGCAGGCCATACCCGAAAGTAAAGACCGTTTCAGACTCACGGAGAAAGGAAATAAAAGCAAGACTGAATACCTACGGACTTGACAAAATACGTGAGGTCTTTGAGAAATCAGAAAATTCCTCCTTCATGAAAGGCAATAACAACCGTAACTGGACTGCGAATTTCGACTGGATTGTAAATGACAGCAATTTCGTGAAAATCCTTGACGGAAATTACGATGACAAGCCAAAAACCGAAAAGCCAAAGGACGAAGAGGACGATTTTGAATGGTATTTCTGATTTTTGCGCATTAATACAATACCCCGTGCAGGAAAGACACGGGGCAGTAATTATATTAATCAGACACCGAAAAGAAGCTTGTCGTATGCAGGGAAAGGCCAGTATTCCTCGGAAGTGAGTGTTTCGGCGGTATCGGCAGGTTTTCTGAGCTTATCCATTGCAGGAAGCATTACATCACGCACAAATTCAGCCTGCTCCGTGATTACGTCAATTTCTTTAAGCTTTGAAATTGCCGTTTCGAGTTCGTCTGCGGCATTGTCTGTCTCGTCCGTGAGCTTAGAAAGCTCCGAGATAAGCTTTGTCTCATATCCGCAGGCGGTATCGCAGATATTCTTCTTTGCTGAAACAGATGCCGCCGTATCAGCCGTGAATTTTGAAATTGCAGGGAGTATCTGTCTGCGAGCCATGTAAACCATTGTGCTGGCCTCGATATTGACCTGCTTTACGTAGTTGTCGAGCATTATGTCACGGCGTGAGAAAATTTCCGTTTCGGTGAAAATGCCGTGGGATACGAGCATATCAACGTTTTTCCTGTCGCATATTCTGGGCATACAGTCGGCGGTTGTTTTAAGATTTGAAAGACCTCTCCTTTCAGCCTCTTCAATCCACTTGTCGTCATAGCCGTTGCCGTTGAAGATTATGCGCTTGTGAGCCTTTATATTCTCTTTTATGAGGTCATGGAGTGCGGAGTTGAAATCATCTGCATTTTCGAGAACATCGGCAAACTGTCTGAGAGACTCCGCAACTGCGGCATTGAGGTGAATATTTGCGCATGAAATGCTGTTTGACGAGCCAAGCATACGAAATTCAAATTTATTTCCCGTGAATGCAAAGGGAGAAGTTCTGTTTCTGTCGGTGGTATCCTTGCTGAACTGCGGAAGAACATCAACACCGAGTTTCATTTTCTCCTTTGCAGTACCGCCGTAGGGGGTGTCGTTCTCGATAGCGTCGAGTATTGCCGCAAGCTCATCGCCGAGGAAAATCGAGATAACTGCCGGAGGTGCTTCATTTGCGCCGAGACGGTGGTCATTGCCTGCTGTCGCAACGGAGAGCCTCAGCAAATCCTGATAATCATCAACGGCTTTTATGACCGCCGTGAGGAAGAGCAGGAACTGCGCATTTTCGGAGGGAGTTTCGCCGGGGGAGAGGAGATTTTCGCCCGTATCTGTTGCAATAGACCAGTTGTTGTGCTTTCCTGAACCGTTCACGCCGTCAAAGGGCTTTTCATGGAGCAGGCATACAAGTCCGTGTCTTTCGGCAACCTTTTTCATTACCTCCATGGTGAGCTGGTTATGGTCTGCGGCAATATTTGTCGTCTTGTATATCGGCGCAAGCTCATGCTGTGCGGGAGCAACCTCATTGTGCTTTGTCTTTGCGAGTATTCCGAGTTTCCAGAGTTCACGGTCGAGGTCAGCCATATATTCCGCAACTCTCGGCTTTATCGAACCGAAATAATGGTCTTCCATTTCCTGACCCTTGGGCGGCATTGCACCGAAGAGCGTGCGCCCCGTCATAATCAAATCCTTGCGCTGTTTCCAGAGTTCACGGTCAACGAGGAAATATTCCTGTTCGGGTCCCACGGAGGTCTTTATGCTCTTGATATTTTCTTTTCCGAAGAGTTTAAGAACACGCTTTGCCTGACGGCTGAGAGCCTCCATTGAACGCAGGAGAGGTACTTTCTTGTCGAGGGCTTCTCCCGTATACGAACAGAACGCAGTGGGGATATACAGCGTGCCGTCCTTGATAAATGCATATGAAGTCGGATCCCATGCGGTATAGCCTCTTGCCTCGAATGTGGCACGAAGTCCTCCCGAGGGGAAAGAGGACGCATCGGGTTCGCCCTTGACGAGTTCTTTTCCCGAAAATTCCATGATAACTCTGCCGTCGGGAGCAGGTGAGATAAAGCTGTCATGTTTTTCGGCGGTGACACCTGTCATGGGCTGGAACCAGTGTGTATAATGCGTAGCACCTTTTTCGACAGCCCAGTCCTTCATGGCAGCTGCGACAGCGTTCGCAACTGAAATATCGAGGGGAGTACCCCTGTCGATGGTTCTTTTGAGGGATTTGTAGACCTTTTCCGAGAGAGCGGCTTTCATAACTCTCTCATCGAACACCATTGAGCCGAAATATTCTGTTACCTTTTCCATAATAATACCTCCATTTAAAATCGTCAAATTTGCGCCTTGTGGCTTGCGCTTTCGTTCACTCCGCAAAGCTCCGTTCACTCCCATGGCAAGGGCAAAAATTTCCTCTTATTTAAAATGGTCAATTTTTGCCTTTTTCTTTACTCTGCATTAATTATGAATTATGAATTATGCATTATAATTGTGAATTGTTTTCGAGCGAAGCCCTTATAAAATCAGCAAATAACTTATGCGGTTTGTTTGGTCTGGATTTAAATTCGGGGTGAAACTGCACTCCCACAAACCATGGGTGTTCTGCTATCTCCACTATCTCGACAAGCTGTTCATCAGGCGAAAGCCCCGCAGTCGCCATTCCCGAATTTTTTAAAATCCTGCGGTAGGCATTGTTAAATTCATATCTGTGGCGGTGACGCTCATATATAAGTTCCTCGCCGTATATCTTCCTGCACAGCGAATTTTCCGCAAGTCTGCAAGGATAAAGTCCGAGGCGCATTGTTCCGCCCTTTTCGGAGATATTCTTCTGCTCCTCCATGATATGTATGACGGGATTTGAAGTGTTTTCAAATTCAGCCGAATTTGCGTCCTCAATTCCGCAGACGTTCCTTGAATATTCAACGACAGACATCTGCATACCGAGACATATTCCGAAGAACGGAATTTTATTCTCACGGGCATATCTGATTGCCTCAATCATGCCGCCTATGCCCCTCTGACCGAAGCCGCCGGGGACTATAATTCCCGAACAGCCCTTCAGCATTTCGTGAACGTTTCCGGGGGTTATCTTTTCCGAGTCAGTCCACCTGATATTTACCGCCGTATCGTTTGCAATTCCGCCGTGGCGCAGAGCCTCCGCAACGGAGAGATATGCATCATGCAGTTCGACATATTTTCCGACAAGGGCTATTGTAACGGTTTTTTCCGCATTCTCCGCACGGCGAACCATTGCAGTCCATTCCGCAAGGTCGGGGGGATTGTTTTCAAGTCCGAGGTGGTGGCATACGCTCACGGCAAGACCCTCGTTTTCGAGCCACAGCGGTACTTCATACAGGGACGGCGCAGTCAAATTCTGTATTACGTCATCTTTGCGGACATTGCAGAAGAGCGCAATCTTGTCACTTATGTCATCGGGAATTTCCTTTTCACTGCGCAGAACTATAATATCGGGCTGTATGCCGAGCGAAAGGAGTTCCTTTGCGGAATGCTGTGTGGGCTTGGATTTAAGCTCCTCCGAGCCTGCGATATACGGCACAAGCGTAACATGAATATAGCATACATTGTTCCTGCCCTGTTCCGTTCCCACCTGCCTGATAGCTTCAAGAAATGGTGTTGACTCAATATCCCCGACAGTACCGCCTATTTCGGTAATTATCACATCTGCGTCAGCCTCCTTTGCGGCACTGTAGACCCTGCTTTTAATCTCGTTGGTGATATGTGGGATTACCTGAACTGTTCCGCCGAGATAGTCGCCCCGTCTTTCTTTCGTTATAACGCTTCGGTAGATTTTTCCCGTGGTGACGTTTGAATGCACCGAGAGGTTTTCATCTACAAAGCGTTCATAATGACCGAGGTCGAGGTCTGTTTCCGCACCGTCATCCGTTACAAATACTTCGCCGTGCTGATAGGGCGACATTGTACCGGGGTCGATATTGATATATGGGTCGAATTTCTGGATAGTGACCTTATACCCACGCTGTTTGAGAAGTCTGCCGAGAGAAGCGGCTGTTATGCCCTTGCCGAGTCCCGAAACTACTCCTCCCGTTACGAAAATGAATTTTGACATTGCTTTTCTCCTATTTAAAATCGTCAATTTTCGCCCTTTGAACCTTGCCATTTCGTTCACTCCGCAAAGCTACGTTCACTCTCATGGCAAGGGCGAAAATTTCCTCTTATTTAAAATCGTCAGATTTGCGCCTTGTGGCTTGCGCTTTCGTTCACTGCGTTTTGTTCGTACGGCAAGGCACAAATTTTCCTCTTGTGTTTTCCACCGCCGCAGGCGGTGGAATATTGATTTATCAGGATTTTTCCCATTCCTCCGAGTCGTGGAGCGCATTGTAGCCCTCTTCGCCCGTACGGATTTTTATGACGTTCTCTATATCATAGATAAACATCTTTCCGTCACCGTAATTTCCCGTATAGAGCGCAGCCCTTGCGGAGTCGATTACCTTATCCACAGGCACTGCACAGACTGCAATTTCAGCCTTTACCTTCGGGAGCAGGTTCATTTCAACGGTAGTTCCCCTATAGTAGTTTCTCTGACCGTTCTGCATACCGCAGCCGAGAACATTCGTAACGGTAATGCCCTTTACGTCAATAGCCTCCATAGCCTGAATGAAATCCTGTAATTTCTGCTGTTTGAATATCACAACGATATTTGTAAGCTTTACACCGCCGTCACGTGAGGTAGCAACATAATTCTCTACCTTTACAGCCTCGTTAACGGGTACTTTAACCACGCTCCTTGCATCGTCCTTTGTGTAGCCGTGCATTGAAACATCGCCCATTGAGGGAGCAAAATCCGCATAGGACGAAATAAGTCCGTGTTCGGTGATGTCAAGTCCGAGGATTTCCTCCTGTTCGGATGCTCTGAGTCCGAAAATTTTCTTTATGATTATGAATGTAACCGTAATTGTAACTGCCGCCCATGCCGCAACGCTGACAAATCCGAGGAGCTGTAAGCCGAGCTGTTCAAAGCCACCGCCGTAGAACAAGCCCTCTGCCTTAATTCCGCCGCTTTCAAGCTGTATTGCATATCCGGGGGAAGTCTCCGTTGCGAAAAGTCCTACCGCAATCGTACCCCAGATACCGTTCATCATGTGTACTGCCACTGCGCCCACGGGGTCATCTATATGAAGCTTGTAATCGAGGAGCCATACGCCGAAGCATACGAGCAAGCCCGAAACCACTCCGACAACTATCGCTCCTGCGGCATCTATAACGTCACAGCCTGCCGTAATTCCCACAAGTCCTGCAAGCGATGCGTTAAGGCACATCGAAACATCGGGCTTGCCGTATTTAATCCATGTGAATATCATGCAGGTGACAGTCGCAACGGCAGGTGCTATTGTAGTAGTTACGAATATTGTATCAAGCTGTGCAACGTCCGAAGCGGCGGCAGGGTTGAAGCCGTACCAGCCGAACCAGAGTATGAATACTCCCAGTGCGCCGATTGTGAGGTTGTGTCCGGGGATAGCGTTTACTTTTATTTCGCCGTCCTTTGTCTTTGTGAATTTTCCTATTCTTGCGCCGACGAATTTCGCACCGATAAGGGCGCATATGCCGCCTGTCATATGTATTGCGCACGAACCCGAAAGGTCATGGAAGCCCATTTGTGCAAGCCAGCCGCCGCCCCATATCCAGTGCGCCTCTATGGGATATATAACAGCACTGATTACCGCCGAATATACGCAGTATGAAAGGAATTTAGTCCTTTCCGCCATAGCACCCGAAACTATTGTCGAGGTAGTGGCGCAGAATACGAGGTTGAATATAAACTGGTTCCACTGAAAATCATTATAGCCTGTGAATATATCAAAGCCGGGTTTTCCGATAAGTCCTGCTGCGTCCTCTCCTAAGAGAAGTCCGAAGCCGATGAGAATGAACATCACCGTACCTATACAGAAATCCATGAGGTTCTTCATTATAATATTTCCTGCGTTCTTTGCCCTTGTGAAGCCTGTTTCGACCATAGCGAAGCCTGCCTGCATGAAGAATACAAGTGAAACCGCTATCATGAACCATACGCCGAAAACAGTGCTGTTTGTCTGCTGAGTTATTTCCTGAATTATTGCCTGCGTATCCATAGTTATCCTCCTGTTTCCCTATCCCTCCACCGGAGATGGGGGGATATATAATTAAATCAACAGCATAAATTTCAAAGGGGTGCAGAAGTCCCGTAAGACTTCATACACCCCTTTGTGTATGGATTTTTAACGTTATAAACCAAAAAAGAGCCGCAGACTTCATATCCGCAGCTCCCTTGCTGTTTACAATGCCATTATAGACCATTTTGCGGAATTTGTCAAGGGGTTTTGCGAAATTTTTTCAAGTTTGGAGGAAATACATATTTTAATCCGCAGAATGCACCAAAATAATTATGCTGTTCTCACAAAATAATTTTCAAATTCAAATTTTTGTCTGATTTCTCTTGACAATCATGCCGTGAAGTGATAATATATTTTTGAACAAGGACGTTCATGACGGGCATTTTGTCCGTTGTGGGCGTTTTTTATTTGCTGTAAACGTATAAATAAGACCGTTTCCCTCCGCAGGCGGCGGAGGGAAACAAGAAAAATAGGAGTCTTATATATCCGTTTGCGGCTTGTATTTGCATATTTGAAAGGCGTGAATTTTATGGACAATTTCAGAACGGAATTTCCCTACCCCCAGCAGGGTCTCTATTACCCCGGTTTTGAGCATGACAACTGCGGTATAGGTGCGGTCGTCAATATCAAGGGCGAATGCTCAAGGACAACTGTCCAAAATGCCCTCACCATTGTCGAAAAGCTTGAACACCGTGCAGGTAAGGACGCAGAGGGAAAAACAGGCGACGGCACGGGCATTCTCGTACAGATACCCTATGATTTTTTTAAGAACGAATTAAATTCCCTCGGTCACGATATGGGCGAAAAGGGCGATACGGGTATCGGTATGTTCTTCATGCCGCAGAATGAGCTTAAATGCGGTCAGGCTAAGAAATTGTTTGAAATGATTATAAAGAAAAACGGCATGGAATTTATCTGCTGGCGAGATGTGCCTGTATGCCCCGAAATACTCGGCAGCAAGGCTCTCTCGGCAATGCCCCGTATAATGCAGGCTTTCGTGAAACGTCCCGAAAATTGTCCGAAAGGCATTGACTTTGACCGCAGGCTGTTCATTGCAAGACGTGAATTTGAACATTCCAACGAGGATACATATGTATGCTCCCTTTCGGGCAGAACCCTCGTATACAAGGGTATGCTCCTTGTCACCCAGTTAAGGGAGTTCTATAAGGACTTGCAGAGCGATAATTTCAAATCCGCAATTGCCATGGTGCATTCGAGATTTTCTACCAATACAAATCCGAGCTGGCAGAAAGCCCACCCCAACCGCCTGATTGTCCACAACGGCGAAATCAATACCATTATCGGAAATGCCGACAAAATGCTTGCCCGTGAGGAGACTATGGACTGCGATATTTTAAGGGACGATATGCACAGGATACTCCCCACGCTGAATGTGAACGGCTCGGACTCCGCAAGGCTCGACAATACCCTCGAATTTCTCTTTATGTCGGGTATGCCCCTTCCGCTTGCCGTGATGATTACCATCCCCGAACCATGGAAGAATAACCGCAGCATTTCAAAATCCAAATACGATTTTTACCAGTACTACGCCGCAATGATGGAACCATGGGACGGACCTGCATCAATATTATTCTCGGACGGCGAAATCATGGGCGCAGTCCTCGACAGAAACGGTCTGCGCCCGTCAAGATACTGCATAACCTCGGACGGATTTTTGATACTCTCGTCCGAAACGGGCTGCATTGACGTTCCTCCCGAAAAAATCGTCAGAAAGGACAGGCTGAGACCCGGAAAAATGCTCCTCGCCGATACGAAACAGGGAAGAATTATAGACGATGAGGAGATAAAGAATTTCTATTCCACACGTCAGCCCTACGGCGAATGGCTCGACACGAATTTAATACACCTCCACGATTTGCATATCCCCAACAAGGGGATAACCACATATACGCATGAGGAGCTTGCACAGCTTCACAAGGCTTTCGGCTATTCCTACGAGGATATAATGAAGAGCATACTCCCCATGGCTGAAAAGGGCGCAGAGCCGATTATTTCAATGGGAAGTGATATTCCTCTTCCCTCTCTCGATAACCAGTCGCCGCCTCTTTTCAATTATTTCCGCCAGCTTTTCGCACAGGTGACAAATCCGCCCTTTGACGCTATCCGTGAGGAAATCGTCACCGATACAAGCGTATATATCGGCAAGGACGGCAATATCCTGAAGGAAGTCCCTGAAAACTGCCGTGTCCTCAAGATAGAAAATCCCATTCTCACCGGGACGGATATGCTTAAAATAAAGAATATCAACGCAAAGGGGCTTAAATCCGCTGTTATACCGATAATCTACTACATAGGCACATCGCTCGAAAAAGCCGTTGAAAAGCTTTTCATAGACGCAGACAGAGCTTACCGTGACGGCGCAAATATTCTCATACTCTCCGACAGGGGCGTTGACGAATATCACTGCCCCATACCCTCACTCCTTGCGGTTTCGGCTTTGCAGCAGCACCTCGTCAATACAAAAAAAAGAACTGCCGTTGCCATGATACTCGAAAGCGCAGAACCCAGAGAGGTACATCATTTCGCAGCACTCCTCGGATACGGTGCGTGTGCGGTAAATCCCTATCTTGCGCATGAAACCATACGCAGTCTTATAGATGATAATATGCTCGACAAGGATTTTTATGCCGCAGAGGACGACTATAACTCCGCAATACTCCACGGAATTGTTAAAATCGCCTCAAAAATGGGAATTTCGACAATTCAGTCCTATCAGGGCAGCAAGCTTTTCGAGGCTGTCGGCATTTCCGAAAAGCTTATAGATAAATATTTTTCGGGAACGGTCAGCAGGATAGGCGGAATAGTCATGGACGACATAAGCAGGCGCACCGAAATGCTCCATACCTCCGCATTCGACCCCCTCGGACTGCATACCGATATTAATATAGAAAGCTCAGGCAGTCACAAGCTCCGCAGCGGCAAAACACAGCACCTCTATACCCCCGAAACCATTCACCTTTTGCAGGAGGCGACAAAGACGGGCAGCTATGAGACTTATAAAAAATATTCCGACTGCATAAACCGTGAGGACAATATGCTGACCCTCAGAAGTCTGCTCGATTTCAATTTCGACAAAAACGGCGGAATACCCATTGAAGAAGTTGAGTCTGCCGAGAGCATATGTCACAGATTTAAGACGGGTGCTATGTCATACGGCTCAATTTCGCAGGAGGCTCACGAATGCATGGCTGCCGCAATGAACAGCATAGGCGGAAAATCAAATTCGGGCGAGGGCGGAGAGTCCCCCGAACGTCTAAATTCCGACAAATGCTCCGCCATAAAGCAGGTTGCTTCGGGTCGTTTCGGTGTTACAAGCGAATATCTCGTTTCCGCAAAGGAAATTCAGATTAAAATGGCTCAGGGCGCAAAGCCCGGAGAGGGCGGACATCTCCCCTCGGAAAAGGTCTATCCGTGGATTGCAAAGACAAGGCATTCAACGGCAGGTGTGGGGCTTATCTCTCCGCCGCCGCACCATGATATATATTCCATAGAGGATTTGTCACAGCTTATATATGACTTGAAAAATGCCAACGACAAGGCTCGCATATCCGTAAAGCTTGTATCGGAGGCAGGTGTCGGAACTGTTGCGGCAGGTGTCGCAAAGGCAGGCGCACAGGTAATTTTGATTTCGGGATATGACGGCGGAACGGGTGCAGCCCCGAAAAGCTCCGTATACAATGCAGGTCTCCCGTGGGAACTCGGCGTTGCGGAGGCTCATCAGACACTCGTCCTCAATAATCTGCGCCCTATGGTGAGAATTGAAACGGACGGAAAACTCATGACGGGAAGAGATGTTCTCGTTGCGGCTCTGCTCGGTGCGGAGGAATTTGGATTTGCAACTGCGCCGCTCATAACCATGGGCTGTGTGATGATGAGGGTTTGCAATCTCGATACCTGTCCCATGGGAATTGCCACACAGAACCCCGAACTCAGAAAGCGTTTTTCGGGAAAGCCCGAATATATAGTGAACTTCATGCACTTTGTCGCACAGGAGCTTCGTGAATACATGGCAAGGCTCGGAATACGCACGGTGGACGAATTAATCGGGCGCACAGACCTTTTGCGCAAAAAGGACTGCATTCAGGGCAGAAATACGGATTTCTCAAAGATACTCGCAGAAACCGACAAAAATCAGCCGCAGCATTTCATTCCCGAATGCGAATTTGACTTTGAACTCGAAAAAACTCCCGACAGGAGAGTGCTTGTCAGGGAATTTTCGGATGCACTGAAAAACCGTTCGGCAAAGACCGTTGAAATAGATGTAAAAAATACAGACCGTTCGTTCGGCACGCTCTTCGGCTCGGAGATAACCAGAGCCTGCGGCGAAAATACCCTCGATGACGATACCTTCACGGTTAAGTGCAGCGGCAGCGGCGGACAGTCGTTCGGCGCATTTATCCCGAAAGGTCTGACACTCGAACTCTGCGGCGACAGCAACGACTATTTCGGAAAGGGTCTTTCGGGCGGAAAATTAATTCTTTATCCGCCGAAAAATTCGGGCTTCAGAGCCGACGAAAACATAATAGCAGGAAATGTCGCACTCTACGGCGCAACTTCGGGAAAGGCTTTCATAAACGGCATTGCAGGCGAAAGGTTCTGCGTGAGAAATTCGGGTGCTTATGCAGTGTGTGAGGGTGTCGGCGACCACGGCTGCGAATACATGACGGGCGGCAGAGCGGTAATCCTCGGAAAAACAGGCAAAAACTTCGCTGCCGGAATGTCGGGCGGCATTGCCTACGTCCTCGACGAAAACCACGATTTGTATATGCGCCTGAACAAATCGCTCGTATCCCTCGAAATACTCTCCGAAAAAGAGGACATCGAGGAGCTTAAAGCCATGATACAGGAACACGCAGAGGCTACAGGCTCGGAAAAGGCAGCTAAAATTCTCGCCGGTTTTGATAATTATATCGGCTCTTTCAAAAAAATAATACCTCACGACTATGCGAAAATGTACCGCAAGGAGGCTTGAATTATGGGAAAACCTACAGGATTTGCGGAGTATGCAAGGACGGAAAATACCTGCGCTCCGCCGCTTGAAAGAATTAAAAACTTCAATGAATTTCATGTTCCGCTCGATGAAAATATCCGCCTTGAACAGGCGGCAAGATGTATGGACTGCGGTGTGCCTTTCTGTCAGAACGGAAAAATGCTCGGCGGAATGATTTCGGGCTGTCCGCTGAATAATTTAGTACCAGAATGGAATGACCTGCTCTGTCACGGAAACAAAAAACAGGCTCTCGAACGTCTGCTCATGACGAATAACTTCCCCGAATTTACTTCCCGTGTATGCCCTGCACTCTGCGAAAAAGCCTGCATATGCGGAGTACACGACAGACCCGTTACCGTTAAGGAGAACGAAAACGCAATAATCGAATACGGCTTTGAGGAAAAAATCATAAAGCCCCGGATACCTGCTCTTAGGAGCGGAAAGCATATAGCCGTAATCGGTTCGGGTCCCGCAGGTCTTTCGGCGGCTGATACCCTCAACAAGAGGGGACATTCCGTAACGGTCTATGAACGCTCCGACCGTGCAGGCGGACTGCTCATGTACGGCATTCCGAATATGAAGCTTGAAAAATCAGTCGTAATGCGCCGCACGGAGCTTATGAAAGCGGAGGGAGTTAAATTTGAACTCAACTGCGACATTGGTCACAATGTATCTGCGGCGGAGATAACCGACAAATACGATGCGGTTATACTCGCCTGCGGTTCTTCACAGCCCCGTGACATAAAGGCTGACGGCAGAGATGCAGACGGAATATATTTTGCGGTGGATTTCCTCAAATCGACAACAAAAAGCCTTATCGGGTCTGGATTGAAGAATAATGACTTCATATCCGCAGAGGATAAGAATGTAATCGTAATCGGCGGCGGCGATACGGGAAACGACTGCGTTGGCACTTCAATAAGACACGGCTGCAAATCCGTTGTACAGCTTGAAATGATGCCGAAGCTTCCCGATGAGCGTGCGGAGAATAACCCTTTTCCGCAGTATCCGAGAGTATGCAAGACGGATTATGGTCAGGAGGAGGCTATAGCCGTATTCGGTCACGACCCGAGAATATATCAGACAACTGTGAAGGAATTTATCAGTGACGAAAACGAAAAACTCTGCGCAGTAAAAACGGTAAAGCTTGATTTCGTGAAGGACGAAAAGACGGGCAGGCTCTCCCCGAATGAAATACCCGACAGCGAGGAAATTCTTCCGTGTGAACTGTGCCTTATAGCGGCAGGTTTTACGGGCTGTCAGAATTATACTGCGGAGGCATTCGGAGTTGAACTTGACGGGCGCACGAACGTCAGGACGAATGCAGGCGGTCATCAGACCAATATCCCGAAGATATTCGCCGCAGGAGATATGCATATCGGTCAGTCGCTTGTGGTGAGGGCTATAAGAGAGGGAAGAGATGCGGCGGCAGAGGCTGATATTTTCCTCATGGGGTACACGAATATTTAATTAATTAAGAGGAAATTTTCGCCCTTGTGCCGGGAGTGAACGGAGCAGAGCGCAGTGAACGAAGGCACAAGTTTCAAGAGGCGAAAATTGACGATTTTAAATAAGAGGAAAATTTGCGCCTTGCGCTGAGAATGAACGGAGCGCAGCGCAGTGAATGAAAGCGCAAGATATAAAAGCGCAAATTTGACGATTTTAAATAAGGAGGAATATATGATATATTCGGAAAGCGAAATATTACAGTATATAGACGAAAATGATGTCAAATTCGTAAAGCTTACGTTCTGCGACCTTAACGGCAAAATGAAAAATATTTCAATTCTCTCTTCGGAACTTGCCGTGACTTTCGAGCGTGGCGCAAGAATTACCGCAAAGAAGATTGAGGGCTTTGAGACGGCGGAGGGAAAAGACCTGTTTCTCTTCCCCGATGCGCAGACTATGACGGTTCTCCCCTGGAGACCCCAGCAGGGCAGAGTTATAAGAATGTTCTGCTATATAAAGTATGCGGACGGCACGCACTTTGAGGGCGACAGCAGATATTTTCTAAAAAAAGCCATGAAAAAAGCCGTGTCTGCGGGATATTGCTTCAGGTTCGGCACGGCAAGCGCATTCACCCTTTTCAATACGGACGAAAAGGGTATGCCCACGAAAATCCCCCACGACCTCGCAGGCTACTGCGATATTGCACCCGATGACAGGGGCGAAAATATCCGCCGTGATGTTTGCCTTACCCTCGAACAGATGGGAATACACACTATCTCTTCAAGACATGAAAGCGGCTGCGGTCAGCATGAAATAGATTTCAACCCCTCATCGGCTCTGAAAGCCGCAGATACTTTTCTCAGCTTTAAATCCGCCGTAAAATCCGTTGCGGAAAATCACGGCGTACACGCAAGCTTTATGCCCAAGCCCCTGCGCAGCGAATGCGGAAACGGTATGCATATAAGCTTTAATATTATCCGTGACAGCGATTTCCTCGAAGATGCGGAACAGGGTCACGATGAACTTATCGGCGCATCTGCGGCAGGAATAATGAAGTATATGAGGGATTTTGCCGTTTTTACAAATTCAATCGTAAATTCATACACCAGACTTGCGGAGTTTTCTTCACCCAGAGATGTAAAATGGTCAAGCATAGAGGGCGAACAGATAATCAGGATATGCGGCGGAAATGCAATGCTCCGTGCCGCAGACTGCGTGTGCAATCCGTATTATGTTTTCGGACTTATGATATATGCATCGCTTGACGGAATTGAAAACAGCCTTGCACTCCCTCCAGAAAACGAAACTGCAGGCAGACTTCCCGAAAATCTCTCCGAGGCGGCGGACATAGCCGGGGGTTCGGACTTTATTAAAAAATATATCCCCGAAAATATACTCTCATATCTTCTGAATACAAAGCGCAGCGAATGGAAGGAATATTCCTCCGCCTACGACAGGGAAGCCTTTGAGGAACAGAAATATTTCTACAGTCTCTGACAGGAGGTAAGCTTTGGAAAATGTTCTTATAGTTTCGAGCAGCAAAACCGCCTTGCAGTCCCTTGCGTCGTTTTTCAAGGAAAATTTCAGCTGTGTTCCTAAAGCTGCGGAGTCGGCATATCAGGCGGAGGGCTTTCTCGAAAAAGACCCGTCACTCGAGCTGGTTGTGATAAATTCCCCCCTTATGGACGATACGGGGATTGAACTTGCCGAGCATATAGTCTCCGATACCCTTTCATGCTGTATACTGATGATAAAGCGTGAAAATGCCGAAAAATTCTCCGAAAGAGCCGAAAAAAGCGGAATAATCGTCATAGGCAAGCCCTTTGGCAGAGATCTTATATATCAGCTTGTAAGAACCGTGGATATAAGTCTTAAACGTTCGCAGAAGCTGTATCTTGAGACAATCCGCCTTGAAAACAAGATAACCGAAATAAAGACAATCGACAAGGCTAAATTCATGCTCATGCAGTATAAGGAAATGACAGAGGCGCAGGCGCATTCATATCTTGAACAGTATGCAATGAACAAGCGCAGGAAGAAAAATATTGCGGCTCTTGAAATAATCGACAAAATCAACGAACAATACCTGTGATTAATGCATAATTCATAATTAGTTCTCCGCCTGCGGCGAGAGATAGACAAACATGATTATTTCTTTAAAGGCGAAAACTGACGATTTTAAATAAGAGGGAAATTTTCGCCTTGCGCTGAAAGAGAACGGAGCGCAGCGCAGTGAACGAAAGCGCAAGCCTAAAAGCGCAAATTTGACGATTTTAAATGGAGATGTGGAAATGTTTGATAATATTCATGAGGAATGCGGTGTTTTCGGTATATTTGAAAACAACAGGTCTGATGCCGCCCTTTCCGCTTATTTCGGTCTTTATGCCCTACAGCACAGAGGTCAGGAAAGCTGCGGTATCGCCGTTTGCGATGACGGCGTATTCAGATACAAAAGGGCTGACGGTCTTGTTTCTGAGGTGTTCAATCAGGACGAAATAAATAAACTCGGTACTGCAAATATGGCGGTCGGTCATGTGAGATATTCAACCACGGGCGGACAGAGCCACAATAATATCCAGCCCCTCGTTATCCGCCATATAAAGGGAAATATGGCTCTCGTCCACAACGGAAACCTCGTGAATGCCGCACAGCTCAGACGCTCCTTTGAATTGTCGGGGGCAATATTCCACGGAACATCGGACACGGAGGCTGTCGCCTACGAAATAGTACATCAGAGACTTTCAAGCCGCTCAACCGAAGAGGCTGTCGAAAAAGCCATGCCGAATATACGGGGCGCATATTCCTGCATACTCATGACGGCGACAAAGCTTATTGCTTTCCGTGACCCCTGCGGTTTCCGTCCGCTATGCATAGGAAAAACCCCGGACGGCGCATACGTTGCCGCCTCGGAGTCCTGTGCGCTCGAAACGGTCGGCGCAGAATTTATAAGAGATGTCCGACCCGGAGAAATAATAGTCATAAGCAGAGAGGGCATAAAATCCATTGACACCCATGTAAATAAAACCGGTAATATCTGTATCTTTGAATATATCTATTTCGCCCGTCCCGACTCCGTTATAGAGGGTGTTTCCGTACACCATGCACGCATAAGGGCAGGCGAAATCCTCGCCGAAAATGACTGCACCGATGCCGATGCTGTGATAGGCGTACCCGACTCGGGTCTTGATGCCGCCCTCGGATATGCAAAAAAAAGCTCCGTCCCCTACGGTATCGGCTTCATCAAGAATAAATACACAGGCAGAAGCTTCATTCAGCCAAACCAGTATCAGCGTGAAAATGCCGTCAGAATAAAGCTGAATGTAATCCGTGAGACCGTTAAAAATAAGCGTGTCATAATGGTCGATGACTCGATTGTGCGTGGTACGACAAGCGCAAGAATTGTCGGGCTTCTGCGTGATGCAGGCGCAAAGGAGGTTCATGTAAGAATATCCTCTCCGCCATTTCTGCACTCATGCTATTTCGGCACGGATATAGACTCCGAAGAAAACCTCATAGCCGGAAAATGCAGCTCCGCCGACGAAATCGCAAAATTTATCGGTGCGGACTCCCTTATATATCTGCCTGTTGAGTGTCTCGGTCAGCTTATAAATAAATCAAATTATTGCAGCGGCTGCTTTACGGGAAATTATCCCGTAGATATATCAGGAGCAGGCGGAAAGAATAAATTCGATGAGAAAATCCACAGGGAATAGTTATATATTTTTATTATCTGCGTATGATTTTCGTGTCCATTCTGAAAGAAGAAGTGAGCAGACCTGTTTTAATCTTACAGTTTCTTGGTATTGCCACAGATTTGATATTTGAACAGCCCTCAAACGCTCCTGTCCCAATCTCTTTTACACTGTCCGGGATAACTATTGATTTAAGTGCGGTACACCAGAAAAAAGTATACCTCTCTATATTTGTAATGCCGTCGGGTATGGCTATTGACTGAAGACCCGAACAGCCCGAAAAAGCATACTCCCCGATACTTTTAACACTGTTCGGAATGTTTATTGAACGGAGGTTTGAACAGCCCTCAAAAGCCCTGTATCTAATACTTTTTACCCCCTCGGATATTTCAGCCGACATAAGGCTCTTACACTCCGAAAAGGCATATGCTCCGATACTTTTAACGTTTTTTCCTATTGTCACCGATTTAAGAATGTCACAATGCGAAAAAGCACCGTTTGCAATGTCTGTAACGCTGTCGGGGATAATAACATCAATGTCAGAACCGCTGTAGCTTATCAAAATACCGTCTTTTATGTGAAAATCACTCTGCGGATAAGCAGGCTCGGCAGCCTTTTCATCTTTATTTTTTTCCTTTTCTGCATAGCCTACGGAAATATTGACTTTTTTCAGAGCAGTGTCATGGTTTCTGAGAGCTTGTGTTCATAGAAGAAATATGGTATAATAAGAACTATGAAAAAGGAATACAAAGCAACAAATTACGAAAGTGATTTGACAGACAAGCAGTGGGAAGAAATCGAGCTGTTCTTTCCGTCAGGAAACAAGAGCA
>JAFUXL010000009.1 GCA_017470905.1 Ruminococcus sp.
ACCGTAGGCTATACGGGAATTTACGCCTGTGGACTGTACATGAACTTGTGAGTAGACAGTGGCTTGTCACTTTCAAAAGCATACAGGTTGAAGCAGGAATTTTCTCAATATGGGTATGTTTGTCCATATTTTGAGTAGCAGATTGTAAAAAATGGCTGGTTTAGCAACAGGAACTACTGTCACAACAGAAAAAGGTCTTTCCGTGAAAATCGAAAGCATGATTGGCGAGGGTGGTCAGGGAAGAGTTTACAAGGTAAATTACAACGGCAAGCCCAAAGTCCTCAAAATGTATAAGGAGGAGTCCGTCAAAAATCTTGAATGGTTCCGTCAGAACCTCAAACGCAATATAAGCAACGGTGCGCCCTCCGAAAAATTTATCTGGCCGGAGGACATTACCAGGGACGTGAACGGCACTTTCGGCTATATCATGGAGCTGCGCCCCTCGGACTACGTCACCTTTGATGATATTCTCCTCGCAAAATGCGAATTTTCATCATTCACCGCAATGATAAACTGCGCCCTGAATATAGTATCCGCATTCCGTGTACTCCACAGAAAGGGCTATGTATACCAGGATTTGAACAACGGAAATTTCTTCGTGCGCATATCGGACGGCGATGTACTCATATGCGACAACGATAATGTCTCCGACCCCGACCACCCCTCGGGAATTGCAGGAAAGGCAAGATATATGGCTCCCTCCGTTGTAATGGGAGGAAAGCCCAGCCGTCTTACAGACCGCTTTTCGCTCGGAGTATGCCTCTTCATGCTCTTCATGAGATGTCACCCCCTTGAGGGCGTGCGTACACTCAGCGCACCCGAAATGAATGACTATTATTTACAGCTCCACTACGGAAAACAGCCCCTCTTCATCGCCGACCCCAACGACAAGTCCAACGGATATACACAGGAAATACACGGCAATTTCTTCCGCAGATGGCCTCTCATGACAAAGCAGATTAAGGAACTTTTCACGAGGACTTTCAGTCAGGAGGCTATGCTCAAAAACGAGGCAAAATATCCTATCGAGACAGAATGGTGCAAGGCTCTGCTCCAGTTCCGCACGTACTTTCTGAGATGTCCGCTCTGCGGAAAGGAGACATACAACGACAGCTCCTCTCCCGTGTGCAAGTGCTGCAAAAAGCCCTACCCCATGCACGGAATTATAAATATCGGAAAATACAATATCCCGATTGTAAAGGACGTGGGTATCTATCAGGAGCATATAGACGACTTCTCGACGGAGGAGCAGTTCTATTCAAAGAGAATAGGCACGGTGCGCACGAAATCAAGCGAAAATCTCGTTGCCGTTTCCAACCTCTCCGATATAAACTGGTCACTCGACCTCAACGGAAAATCGGGAATTGCCGAGGCAGGCGGAACATTCAGGCTCTTTGACGGTATGTCCGTAAAAATCGGCAACAGCAGAATGGATATAAATCTTGAATAATATATAATCAGTATATTTCCGCCCTCTGCGGCGGAAATAAATACCCGTTCCACCGCCCACGGCGGCGGGAATAAAAAACAAAACACAAAAAATTTATGCACTATGCACTAATTATGAATTATGCATTATGAATTATGCATTAATTACAAGGGAGGATTTTTTATGTGCGAAACAGAATTTGAACCGAATGACGGCGGTATGATTGTGATTGACCCGGTTGAATGCATAAACCGCAGAATTACCCCCATTTTCTTCATGATTGACAACTCCAAAAGCATGGAGGGTTCAAAAATGGCTACCGTCAACTCGGCTATGGAAGAAATCATGAACGACCTCAAAAATTTCAACAACGCAGACGCAGAACTCCGCTTTGCCGTCCTCAGTTTCGGCGTGGAATGCAGGTGGGAAACAGGCGAGGGCGGTCTGATAAGCTGTGACGGCTTCTGGAATGAACTTAGTGCCGCAGATGTCGGTCTTACCTGTTTCAATACGGCTTGCTCGGAACTGAAGGAAAAGCTTTCGGGCAGTCACGGATTTTTTAAGTTTGCCGCAGGAAAAACCATAACTCCCCCCGTTCTCGTCCTCATGACGGACGGAAACGCAAATGACGGCAACAAGGACGGCGAAACTGGCATTGCCGAACTCAGCGGAAACAAGTATTTCAACGGCTCGTACAAGGTCGCTATCGCAATCGGCAAGGAGGCTAACCAGAAGCTTTGCGAAAACTTCACGGGCGACAAGGAACTTGTCTACACGGCTTATAATTCCCTCGCCCTCAAAAAGATACTGGAGGGAGTTATCAAGTGTTCCGTTGCGGTAAGCTCTTCGGGTACTTCGGACACGCAGGTTATTCAGGAGCCTGACCCCGTAAAGCCCCGTGTTGACCTCGTAAAGAGGGCAATCGAGGAGGAATTTGAGGAAGAGGAACTCACGGATATAAATATCGAAATCGACGACAACGACTGGGATTAATAAAAATTAACTTTGCCCCTGTCCATGACGGGGCAATAAAAATTACCCTCCCCCGTCAGTAACGGGGACAGCAGAGAAAAAGAGGTGTTTTCATATGACTGATATTATGGAGCCGGGCGGAATGATTGACAATATGCCCGTGAACGAAATCGCAGGAAGAAGAATAACCCCTGTGATATTTATGATTGACGTTTCGGGAAGTATGAGCGGCTCAAAAATCCGCACTGTGAACAGCGCAATGCAGGATATTGTGAACGATTTGTCAAATTTCAGCAACTCCGACTCGGAGATACGCTATGCCGTAATGAGCTTTACGGACAGCTGCAAATGGGAAACGGGCGAGCAGGGTCTTATTCAGTGTGACGGCTTGTGGCAGGATTTGAGTACCTACGGCGGCACTTCGTTCAATCAGGCTTGTCTCGTCCTGAAAGACCGTATGTCGGGAAAAAAGGAAAACGGTCTTTTTAAATTCGCATCGGGAAAAACCATAACACCGCCCGTTGTTATCCTCCTCACGGACGGATACCCCACGGACGGAGACGCAAACGGCATGACAGGCATAAGTGAGCTGCGAAAGAATAAGTATTTCCAAGGCTCTTACAAGGTTGCAATCGCAATAGGCGATGACGCTAATCTTATTCTCTGCCGCAATTTCACGGAGGATGAAGAGCTTGTATACACCGTGTACAGTTCAAAAGTCCTTGAAGCGGTGCTGAAAGCCGTTGTAAAAAATTCCGTTTCGGTAAGCTCTTCGGGCGCATCGGATATTTCGACAGTCAAAAATCCGAACGAATTTTCCGTGAACACCGAGCAGCTTGCCGGTGCAATAAAAAACGAAATCCCCGACACCTTTTCAACCGAAATAAAGGACTGGGACTGAAAATAATCCGCAGAGTGACAATTTTCGGGATTTTTCCGCATATTGTATAAAGGATAAAAAAATATTTTCCCCCGTCACATGAGGAGCAGTAAAAAAATATACCATTCCCTCCGCCTGTGCGGAGGGAAAATAAAAAGTATAAAAATTTTCGGACTAATTTAAAAGAAAGGAAGATTTTAATGCCATTGAACGAAACAGAAAGTCTATTTTCGGGCGGCATGATAGAAAGTCAGGAATATAAAACAGATGTCATAAGCGCATTGAAAATTACTCCCGTTTTCTTCATGATAGATATATCACAGAGCATGGCAGGAAATAAAATCGGCATAGTCAATTCCACAATGGAGGAAATTGTCAGAGAACTGCACGATTACAACAGCTCCGACTCGGAGATACGCTTTGCCATTCTCAGCTTCGGCACAAACTGCACATGGGAAACGGGCGATGAGGGTCTTATCCCCTGTGAGGGCTTCTGGAATGACCTCTCCGTGGACGGTCTGACATATTTCAATACCGCCTGCCGCACTCTCAAGGAAAAGCTTTCGGGTACGAACGGCTTCTTTAAATTCGCCGCAGGACGGACGATTACTCCGCCTGTTATTATCCTCCTTACGGACGGCTATGCAAACGATGCAAATTTTAACTCAAACGGCGATGAGGGTATCGCAGAGCTTAACAAAAACAAGTACTTCCGTGGTGCTTACAGAATTGCCATAGCTGTGGGAGACGGCGCAAATCAGACGCTCTGCGAAAATTTCACGGGCGACAAGGAGCTTGTATATACCACCCACAACACGGCGGCTCTGAGAAAAATTCTCAATATCGTTGTAAAAAATTCCGTAACGGTAAGCTCTTCGGGTGTTTCGCAGCTAAATTCCGCAGATGTCAAAATAGACGAGGTTGCCCCGTCTACGGTTGTACTCAAAAAACAGCTGCAAAACGAGGTAAAGGCAGACAAGAAAATTTCAGACGATTTCAATGTTGTTGATGACGACTGGGATTAATACCGTGGAGGTAATCAATGAAACAGATTTGCTCTTTTAATGTCGTGCAGAGAGGTGCAAGGCATATTGACGAAAATCTTCCGCTTCAGGACTGTTCGTATTCGGAGAGCGGCGAAATTACAGACCCCAATTCAAAGTATACGGGAAAGTATCATATCGCCGTAATTTCGGACGGACATGGCAGTCCGCAGTATTTCCGCAGCGACAGAGGCTCAAAATTCGCCTGCGAAGCCGCAAGGGATGTTTTCCTCACCGTAATGAACAAGGTGACGGATATTACAACACAGAAAAATCAGACCAATCTCAAAAAGCTTATCTATCAGCAGTGGTTCGACAGGGTAAAGACGGATTTTATAAATAATCCCTTTACACAGCAGGAATTGGATATAATCAGGAATAAAATGCCCGATGCCGATACGAAAGAACAGCTCGAAAAGCTCCGTTCTTATCATGAAAGATACAAAAAGGGCGAGGATTTTCAGAAAGCATACGGCTGTACGCTGATTGCCGTCCTGTTCTGCGAAAAATATACGCTTGCCGTCCAGACGGGTGACGGAACCTGTGTTGCCTTTTATGAGGACTGCTCCTGCAACAAGCCCATTGCGGCGGACAGCAGGTCTATGGCTAATCAGACCTCTTCTCTCTGCGACCTGCGCCCCGAGGATTGCAGAATACATATATTCGGGAAAAATCCGATTGCCGTATTCCTCGCTTCTGACGGCATGGACGACTCTTTCGGACAGGGCGAGGGGCTGTATAATTACTACAGGAAAGTATGCTTCAATTTCGCAGACAGGGGCGGCGGCTACAGGGATATTCTCGAAAATGAACTCATCTCCGTAAGCCGCAACGGAAGCAAGGACGATATGTCGATTGCAGGTATTTATGACCTCGTACAGCTTAAAAGATTTAAGGAAATTTTCAGAAAACAGCACGACCTCGGCGAAAAAAAAATCCAACTCTACGAACTCAAGGACAAACAGGGCGGCGTGAGCGAATACTCCCTGAATGCGGCTAAAAGCAATATGGAAAAATATGAAAAGGAATATCAGGATAAAGAAAACGAGTTAAAGGGAATTAACAAAACCATCGGCAAGCTGAAAGAGCTGTTAAATAAAATTACCAACTGGTTCCAAAGGCACAGAGTTTTAAAACCCGAAGAACGTCAGAAGGTAATTTCCGTATTAAATCAGAGCATAGAAGAAAAAGACAGGGAGATTGCCGAAAGTCAGAAAAAGATAGATTGTTATCAAAAACTGGTAGAGGCTGAAAAGGCAGCAATAAAAAAGGCAGAGGACGAAAAGTCAAAATATAACGGTTTTAAAACGGATATTGCAAAGAATTATCAGGATTATCTGAATGCGGAAAAAATTCTCAGAGAGAACGAAAAAGCACGCATAAATGCCGAAAGCGACAAATCGTCAGCCAGAGAGAATTTTGAGAAAGCAAGGGCAAAATACGAAAATCTCAGAAATACAAAGGACAGCGGCGAGCGTGAGATTACAGCACACAGTGCATATATCACCAGAAAGGACATGGAAATCAGCGCAGAAATAAGGGAAATCCTTGCGCAGGATATTCCGCACGAGGAAGAAATTATCCCGGCTGAACAAGATATTATCCCCGTTGAGAAAGAAATTATCCCGAACGAAGAGGAAATTACCGCCGCAGAGGAAGAAATTGCTCCGAATGTTCAGAATAACCCTGAAAAAGATGTTGACGATGTGTTGAAACAATTTGTAATATCGGATATTTCGGAAACTCCCGAAAATCCCGAAAGTCCCGTCACGGACAAAGAGGAGGAAATCAAGCCCGAACTCGAACCGAAAGAGATTGAAATCCTTGACGATACAAAAGCCGATGATACTGCGGAAAAGACGGTTTCCGAAAATCTCATTGATGAAATAAACGAGGAAATCAAGCACTCAGACAACCATGACGAGGACACAAAGGACAGAAAGAACACGGGCTTGATAATCTCCGAAAATCTGAACCAGACCGCTGACGGCAGCAAAAATGCGGCTCCCTCGTATCAGGAAGAGATTATCCCCGATAAAATGGGATTTGACGAGCTTGCAAAGGCTGCGGACGATGTGTATAATAAATCCGATGCGGACGGGGATTTGACCGGCAGCACACCAAAAGCGGATAATTGATTTTTCGGAATTAAGAAAGGAGTACCGCCGCATGGCTTCAAAAAAAGTTGCACAGCTTCTCCTGTGCAGGTGCAGCAGAAACAAGGAATTGTTCGGCATAACCATGGAACAAAGAACAAGCAATGAATGGGAATTTATGTATTCCTATCCGATAGAAGAAAAAAGAACCGAGTCCGAGGGCTTTGACAGCAACACCGTAACGGCGAGTATGTATTTTTCGTCATCGTTTGCAGGCTGTCCCTACTGCCGCACACTGAGCTTTTTTCAGTGCGGAATATGCCACAGAATTAACTGCAATCCAAAGGACGGCGACTCCGCCGAATGCGCATGGTGCAGTGCAAGGCTGACCGAATTTGACAATCAGGACGAGACGACCGTTCCCACGGGGGCTGACTAATCCGATTGCAGGGAAAGGAACTATGATTGGGCAAATTTAAAATTGTTCGTGATAATATGCAGAAAATATAATAAAAATACTCTTCCCTCCGCCGCAGGCGGAGAGAACAGGGACAAAACATAAAAATTTCCGTGAATTATTTTAAAATGCTCATCTGTAGAAAGGAATTTAAAATGACTTCGAAAAAAATTGCGCAGGTTCTGCTGTGCAGATGCAGTAAAAATAAAAATTTGTTCGGCATAACCATAGAGAAAAGAAATGACGATAACTGGGATATGATGTATTCCTATCCCATTGACGAGGAAAGGGCTAAGTCGGAGGGCTTTGACATGACTTCAATCGTTGCCGATGTCTACAGCACAGCTTCCTACGGCGGCTGTCCTTTCTGCAAACAGACCAATTTCGTAAGGTGCGGCGGCTGCGGACAGATAAGCTGTCACACAACGGGAAATACCACAAATACCTGCGGCTGGTGCGGCACGCATATGACGGATATTGCATATCGTGGCAAAATGAAGCTTAAAACGGGCGAGGATTGATTTAGGGCAGACCTGTTTCACCTGAAACGGGTCTGCTTTTTTTAATTATCCGTAATCCTCCGCAAGGTGGGGAGATATTCCCGAAAATCATCAATATGCATATTGAACAAATACTATCTGCAAAAAATGTCTGAATTGACATTTTTATTCCGTACATACTGCAAACGATTGACTTTTACTTAAATGTATGATAAAATGTAATATGACTGGTTTAAAATTCTTTATTATAGAAAACAACTCCCTGCCATAGGCGGGGGGAAAAGACAGAATATAAAACTATATCGGAGAGGTCTCAAAATGGAAGAACTGTTAATGGCTTTTGATAAATATCATAACGTATTTCCGCAATGGTTCATTATCGCTTATTTTGTGTTTTTAGCTGTGGGAATAATAGTCGCTTTGAAAAACAAGAAAAATTTAAACCGCATTCTCTGGCTTACCCTCGTTTCAGTATTCCCCTTTTACGGCACTGTCATAACCATAGTCTGCTGCGCCGTCATGAGCAATATAACCAAGAAAAAGCCGCTGCATATCTTTGATTATCATTTCCGCAAGAGCTTCATAATAGTCCCCATGCTGTTTGCGATAATCGGTTATTTTTTTGCGGATTCCGCTGTGGAGCTGCTGAAATTATCTTCCGTGAGAAAATATAATATCTCGGCTGTCTCCGACTCGATACCTGCATTTTTCGCAATGCTCACGCTCTTTTTCATGTTCCTTTCGACATATGCGGAATACCGCAGGAGCAATGTATATATGCATATAAATAAATCAGTTCCCGATATTGACAAGGAATATGTCCACGCAAAGCCAATCTACGGCTACCACTGTCTCAAAGAAGAAAAAGCCATAATCCCCGACCCGGTTGATGTGAAAAATATCGCTTCGCTTTACTATATGGGGCGTGGTCTGCGCAGCGGCGACAATCCATGGAAATACAATGCAACATCACGGGGAAAAGAATTTAATTTCAATATCGTGACAAGCAAGGAATTTGAGGGGATTTTCGATGTTGAAAATGCGGAATACCTCGGAAGAGGCATAACCAGGCTTTCCGTTCTCCAATGGGACGACAGGACTGTCCAGCTGAACGATATGTCCATACCCGTCAAGAGATACACCCTCTGGCACACCATACCGTCATTTGCACCCACAGCCGCCGAAACCCTTACCTCTCTGCTGATAATATTCACGATGTACACCCCTTTCGGCACGGGATGGTTCCTTAAAGTATTTGACTCTTTCGCAAAATTTTTTACCTGATACGGAGGCGGTTTTTATGAATATCGGAATAGACCTCGGCACTACAAATACTCTTGCCTGTTATGTAAACGATGCAGGCGGCATATCAAAAATCGAATTTGCAAACGGCAGAAACGAAAACAAATGCCTGCTCCCATCGTGTATTTCCGTTGACGATGACGGGAATATACTCGTTGGTCAGCCTGCACTCGACAGAAAAATCAATGCCCCCGAAACCGTCCTCGAAAATACAAAGTATTTCATGGGAAAAGATAAGTCGTGGACTATGGGCAGAATGTGCATAGATGCGGAAAAAGCCGCAGAATATATCCTCACCGAGGTATATAACGAGCTTTCGGGACAGTTTCCGAACGAAAAATCCTTCAACGCATTCGTCACCGTTCCTGCAAGATTTGACTCCCAAATTCCGAGAATGGCGACAAAGGACGCTCTCAAAAGGGCTGGCTTTGAGGTGAACGAAAAGAATGCGCTCACGGACGAGCCTATCTCCGCAGCCGTTGCCTACAGCACATATCTCAGCGGCGGCGATACTCTCCTCGTTGTGGATATTGGCGGCGGTACTTTCGACCTCTCGCTGATACATTCAAAAATAGTCGGAAACTCCGCAGCCGCAGACCGCCTTATCCCGATTGGCTGGGACGGCGACCTCTTCCTCGGCGGAAATACCGTTGATGAGATAATTTTAAATCTCATGTGCACACAGATAATCGACGAGGAAGAATGCGACCTCTCCGCTCCGCCGAATGATATGCGCTATTCGGGCGAACAGTCGGCAGCCGCCGCAATGCTCAGAAATTACATAGAGCCGATTAAAAAACAGCTCTATTCCGACAGCGATGAAGATGCGGAGGTGTATATTGACGAGCTGCTCCCCGACTATGATTTCGATTTCACGCTGAGCCGCAGAGACTACGAAAACGCAATGCAGGAGACTGCACAGAAAATGCGTGATATTATCAAAAGACTCTACAGCAGGAATGCAGTCGAAATGAACAGGACAAGCAAGGTTCTCGTTGTGGGCGGCATGGCTCATGAATACTGCCTGGTTAAAATCCTTGAGGAATTTTTCGGCAGGGATAAAATATTAATCCCCGATGACTCCATGTATCTCGTTGCAAGAGGTGCGGCGATATGCAACAGCAACGCAAGCATTCACGTTGACAATGTGGCATATACGTCCATAGGTGTGCTGATAAAAAGCCGCACGGACGTTGATACCATAATCCGTGAGGGAGATGTAATTGACGAGAATTTCTCCGCAGAAAGAGAATACAGTACCGTAAACAAAAACGCATGGGAGATAAATATAACCGTTGTCGAATACAAGGGGGAATTTTCCGTCTCGTCCTATACAACGCTCATGAGCAAGGTTATATCCCTCAAAAAGGGCTTTTTCGTCAAGCACAGAACTCTTAAATTCAGCTTCGGATTTACGGAGGATAAAATACTGAAAATAATCGTCACGCAGTATGACGGCACACAAACCGAACTCGATGTGAGACTTTAAGGGGAGATTTTTATGGAACTGACCGAGCTTGCAAAGGACGGAGGCTCTCGCAGGGCACTCCTTGATATACTGGCGCAGATAATAGAATTATACAAGAAAAACGAGGACAGCCCCTCTTTCGTGTTAAGACCCGAAAATTTCACGGTCGCAACGGCTAAGGAAAGCATTGACGGCGATGAAAATTATTTCGATGTGTCTTATAAGATGAACCTGCCCTTTGATGATACTTTCTTTGCCGTTCCGAAGTGCGAAAAATCTGACGAAAAAGACGCTGTTTTCTGCATGGGAATGATAATGTACACCCTTGCGGCAGGAGATATTCCCGACCCGAAAAAAGCCGAGGAGCTTGCGGAATTTATCGAGGACAGCGAGGACTCGTTCAGATTTCTTACATATGAAAAATTATACGGTGAAAGCTGCGGCGGAGAGGACAAGCTTCTTTGGGATATAATATCCGAATGCACGGAGCTTAACAGGGAACTGAGACCCGATTTGAATACCGTCATGAAGATGATTATATCCGCATATCCCTCACAGGCTAAAATTAAAATAACCGAAAATACCCTACATGAATGTATCGCAGAGGAAATTATAAACGCTGAAACCGCCTATAATACGTGGGAGAGCAAAAAAATCTACGAATACGGCGGTGAAAGATACGTCCCCGAAAGGCTTGATTTCAGGCTCGAAATACCCTACAGGCTTTTTACAAAGGAATATATCTGCAATGTATCGCCCGACAAATCCCCCGAACCCGAACGCATACCCGTAAAGAGACTTTCGGGAAAGCACAATATAGGAATAGACTTCGGAACATGGAACAGCTCCGTTTCATTCATAAACGAAAACGGCTGTTCGGAGGATATTTTCCCGGGTGACGGCTCTGTTCCCACGGCGATTTATTACATATCGGAAAATGAATGCCTTTTCGGAAGTGAAGCCCTCATGCGCAGTCCCGAAGCCGTTTCGAGGTGCTTCAAGAGAAATGTCGAAACAGGGGATTTAATCCGCATAAAAGCCGAAAACGGCGATATTATCGAGGAGACTTATTATAATTCAGCCGTTAAGTATCTGCGCTTTCTGTACACAAAGGCGCAGGAAAAATTTCAGCTTGACAGCGAAAATTCAAAAATCGTCCTGACACTTCCTGCCTGCTACGATGCAGGAATGAAAACTCTGCTCCTGACCGCCGCAAGAGAGGCGGGCTTTGAACCCGATATTCTCACAGAACCGGAAGCCGCCGCTTTCTTCTTCGGAATGAGAAACAGTTCGGGCGGAAATGCCCTCGTTTTCGATGTCGGCGGCGGCACTACCGATATAAGCTTTATAAATTTCTCGGACACGCAGGACGGCACAAGGGTCGTATCCGAAAGCATTGACGGCATTGGCAGACTTGGCGGCGCAGACCTCACGCAAAAGCTTTATGATGAACTGATAAAATCCCCCGCAGTCCGCAGTCTCGTGAACATGAGCAGCGAAAAGGAGCCAGGGCTTGAAAAGGACGCTTTCGGCGAAAATGCCGCCATTATCAGAAATGCCGCAGAGGAGCTTAAAATCATGCTCTCTTGCGACAACAAGGCTGTATGTGATGTGAATATAAATGTTCCCGAAAAGAACGAAAAGCAGAGGGTTACCCTCTCGGTAAAGCGCAGACCCTATGAGATACTCATAAAAGAAGAGGTTTCAAAGCTTAAAGCCAGAATTAAAAAAGCCGTTTCCGACTGCGGAGTGAATATAAACGAGATTAAAAATGTCATAGTAACGGGCGGCGCATCGCTCACTCCCTCGATAAGGAATATGGTAATTTCCATGTTCTCGGAGTATGAATGCAAAATCCATTATATAAATTATCCCACCGCAGTTTCGAGAGGTGCGGCGGTCTATGCCAATTACCTTGCGGAAAAAAATACGGAAAAGCAGTGCATATCGGAGCTTACATACGACCTCGGAATACTTACCGTGGGCGCATACGGCGAAAGACCGATGTTCAAATGTCTTGCAAGGGCAGGCACGTCACTGAGGGACGGCGGAATTACCGTCACGGCTGTCTGCAATCCCACAGATGACGAAAAAGCGAAAAATTACTGCCGTCTTTTCCTCTACCGCAGACCGAAGGAATATTCCTTTGTAGAGAGTACATTCGACCCCGAGGGCGATGTAATATGCCCCGTAGGTTCGCTTTATATTTCGGATTTCCCGAACGGTTTCAGTCTCTCGGAGGGAAAAGTGCAGTTTAATATAAGCTTTGACACGCAGGAATGCATATCGGCGTCGGCGGCTTTCTATATGCCTGACGGCGGCGGAAATTATATCCTTAAGGGCAGCTGCACGGCTGTATTCATGCCCTATTCGGCGAAATAAAATTTTTAAAATTATCCTCCGCCTGCGGCGGAGGATATAAAAAGAAATATAATTTTTTTTCATGGTAAAGGAATGATAGAATGACGTTCAAGAAAAAGGTCGTCCTCAAAGAACCCGAATTTTGTGCGGTCTGCCATAAAAAAGTATCAGAGGGCAAAATTATGAACGGATACGAAAAATATGCAAACTTCGTCTGCAATGACTGTTTCGCAAAATATTTCAGATATACCGCAAAAATAGAAGAGTCGGGCATTGCCGTCAATCTGCGCCCGGCAGATATACGTGATGACGAATACAGAATGCACCCCGTAATTGCGGCGCAGGTTGTCAGAGATATGGTGCTTTGGCTTATAATATCATTCGTCATGCTCTTTTCGGCGAAATATATGTGCGGTATGTTCTATGAAAAAACAAATTTTCTCCCTCTGCCGCAGAAGGTTATATTTCTGCTGGTCGCAGTTATATCATTCGCAGTATTCATCGGCACGGTCAAAAAATTTGTATCGGGTCTCATGCGTGGAATGAACCATTTCAGACGTATTCTTCTTCTGGCAAAATCGGCTGAATTTCTCGCTGTAGGGGTATTTGCCGTAAATTATATCATGCGGAATTACAATTGAGCAAATTTAGAATTATTTATAATAATATACTGCCTGTCCCCCCATGGGGGGACAGGCAAAATATAAAACTTTTGTGCATTTTCTCAAAATGCTGATTTGAATATAAAAGTACAGATCCCCCGCCACGGGCGGGGGATCAGACAAAATTATAAAAACTTTTGTATATTGTTTCAAAATGCTAATTTACAGTACGGAGGCAGTTATGGAAAAAATAAGAATATCAATGCTGGGCGGTTCCGGTACGGGAAAAACTTCTTTCTTCTCCGGAATAATACACTCAATGATTGTAAATCCCATAATAGTAGGCGACGGCGCAACTAAAAGCACCATTATGCTCAGTTCAAAGGGCATTAAACAGAGCAGCTCGTATTTTCTCGATGATGACGGCTCAGGCTCTCTCGTCCAGTCAATGAACAACAACGCCCTGCTTGCAAAATATCTCATAGACGGAGAGGACAACGGCTTCGGAATAGCTACCGCAGACTCGGTTGAATTTTCTTTCGACCTGCTTATAAACAATCTCCCATGCTGTGAAATTATTATTGCCGACTACGCAGGAGAGCTTATTGACGACCCGAACAACCAGGCTATGGCTAATAACCTCAACCAGCTCTGCGACAATATCGCCGAAAGCGATGCGCTCATAGTAATGGCGGACTCGGTTATCATATCAAAATACCTCGGAAACAATAACCTCATACAGAAAGAAACAGGCGCACGCATAATAAATATGATATTCCCGACAGTTAAAAAAGTAATCGAAAAGAGAAACAGACCGCTTACTACCGTTGTCGCACTCACGAAAACCGACAGCCTTAAAGTCACCGATATGATGAGAAAATCCAATTTTGCAAATATAAGCAAGGTAATCTATGACAATATCTATGCAAGCACATTCAGTTCAATGGACGAAAAAACCGACTCATGGGGCATAATTCCCGTTTCGGCAATAGGAAACGGAAATGTTGACGAAAGCAACCATATAAAATCAGGCGCAAATATTCAGCCCGAAAATATCGACATCGCAATCGTATTTTCGATAGCTTCTTCAATATCAAAAATCCTCGCCGACAAGGACACGGCAATTGAAAGACTTTCCAGAGAGGCAAGGCGGATTATCCCCATAGGCAAAAAGGCAAAGGCTGAAAAGGCTAATCTCGAACAGCAGGCGGATGATTTAAAGAACCAGAAGGAAGCCCTCGAAAAATGCCGCAGTGCAATCTCACAGATGAATGACGTATTCGCAAAGAAAATAAATAATATGCACCGTTCAAATATTGACGAGATAGACGCTGTTGTAAGTAAATAAATATAAAAATTTATCTTCCCCCCACGTGGGAACAGGAAAAAATATTAAAATAAGGTAATAATTATGATATATGACGGAACCAACCGAATATACATTATAGGAGAGCAAAATTCGGGAAGAAAAGCCCTCGTCTGCTCGATTATACATAAATTCATGTACAGCCCCGTATTCATAGACGGAAACAGATGGGAGCTTTCCGCTATGGACAAGGGTGAGGAAATTCTCGGCGATACCGAACTGCTCCAGAATAAAATGGCTTCGTTCGACAGAATAAAAATATTCGACCTCGAAAATATACTGTCGGACGAAAAAAAACATATCCCCGATTTTGTCGAACTCGGACTTATAATAAACGATGAAATCTGCGGAAGAATACACTTTACAAATATAACCGAAGAGCAAAAGGACTATATACAGCTTAAATCATACGCATTTTCGGTAATTCTCGTTGTCGTTGAATGCAGTGCCGTGATAAATAACGACAGGGCTTATATGGAGCGTGTCTGCGAAAAGCTGAAAAAAGCCTTTGATACCTCCAACGAAAAGCCGAGGGTCGTATTCGCCCTCACAAAAGCCGATATTCTCTCCGATGAGATGAGGAGCAGGGACTTCGAGGAATTTTACAGGCTCTTTGAAAAAAATGCCGAACCGCTCGTTCAGTACTGCCTTAAAAATGCCATAGTATTCGAGAAAAGAGCCGTCTCCGCTTTCAGTCAGAACAAGAGCGATATATTTGACGAAAACGGCGAAATCCTCAAAGAACCGAATTTCAGCCCGTGGGAGGTTGACAGGCTTCTGCTCGATACAGTCACCCTTGCACTGCCGCTAATGCGCATGAGGCTCGAAAATATAATCGACAACTGCAACGATACCATACGCAGGAGAAGAGGTGTTTTCAACAGAGAAAACATAAGGGCGCAGCTTGACGTGAGAATTGCAAGGAAAAATCTCTGTTCAGCGATAAAAAATATGTATCCTCTCGCCAATGCCGCAAAATACATGGAGAAATAATAACAAAACATAATTTTCCCACGCCTGCGGCGGAGGGGAACGGAGAAAATATAAATATCCTGTCTCTCCGCCGCTTGCGGAGTGATTTGAAAACATAAAAATACATAGGAAACGGAGTGTTGTAATATGAAATGGGATGCTTTTGTTTATGCAAGAGGTGTTCAGCGTACAGACGGCTTCAAAATGAGAGCGCAGCCCGATGGCTTCCCTATCGAGGCTATTCAGGACTGTCAGCATTTTTTTAATTGCAGAGAGGGCAAGGACGCTGCATGGAGGGAAATTATAAAAAATGACCCCATGGCATACGAAAAATCCTTTATGTTCATAATCAGACCGCAGTATAAAAGCTGCCTGCTCGTCAGAGCCGCAAAGGTAACATCGGGTGCAAATAACGAGGTGCTTCTCGATTTTCAGGATCGTCAGATTTGGTCTCTCGAAGGAATATGGTGTCCTTACGAAAAGGCTGATATAATGTTCGCCTCGCTGCCGTCAATAATAATGCAGCTTTCGGATAACAGACTCCCCCTCTGCGGCCGTCTCGCCCCGACCGGGGAGGCATCTGTCGAAATCGAGGACAAGTATTACTACAACCCCTATGAGGATTATGACGGATACGACCAGGACGCTCCGCCTGTCCCGAAGGATATAGCCGCATTCAGTACGATAGAGGAAAAAACTGCGCTGCGTATGCTTGCAAACAAAATAAAATTTGCAGGCAAGCCCTTCGCTTTCTTCTTCGGACCTCTTGCGGAAGTGATGATGAAGGAATGCGCAAAGAGATATGATGTGAATGAATTTTTCTCGACAGTCAATCCCTCATCTCTCGGAACACTCGGCGCAGATACCTTCCTTAATATCGAAAATGCGGAGCTTGCCGCAGAAAGTGACGGGCTTGCCGAGAGAAAAAAATACGTACTCCAATGCTGTCTCGGACAGAACGAAAACAAAGAGTCCGTTTTCAGGTGGAGCATTGCGGAGGATAACGGCGGAAATACCGATGAAGAGGTTCTTTCGGGCGACAGTATGACCTATAACGAGGAAAAGGGTCTGCGCTTCATAAAGCTTAAGGCAGAGGCGGAGGCTGTAAGACAATTCGCCTGCAATATGCAGTGGGAGGTTCAGCAAGCCTCCGACAGCAGCTATTCAATGTACACATTTTTCAAGGAGGTGTAATTATGCCCGAAAAATTTCCCGTACTCATGTACACATTCGATATGACTTCAAAAGGCATTCTTTTCAATGCGGAGGTTTCGGCGGAGACCCTGAATATTCTGGAAAATATCTACGCAAGGACAAATGAAAAATGCCGTCAGACATACGACAGCGGCAGACTTGAAAACAGCCTTTTCTGCTGTTTCTTTGACGAGGGATTTTTCGTTTATTCTTTCTTCAATATCGGTTCGGGCGGAACGGTTTCAATGAAAGGAATTTTCGTTCCGAAAGAATACAGGCGCACCGCATGGAGAATTTATCTCAGGGATATAATGTACATGGTCGCCGCAGATGAGTTCAGAAATTCCCGTGTATATGAATACAAGGTCGATTATGAATGGATATGCAATATATCGCAGCACGCAAGAAAATCGCTCGATGATGACTATGCCGCAAAGATTGACCGCTTTTTCGATGATATGCAAAGGGAAATTCCGCATAATTTCGCACTCACGGATTATCCCATGAGAAAGCTGCCCATTGCATTCAAAATGGAGAGCAAGGGAGCGAATATCTATGATGAAAACTTTGAAGAGGGAAAAATTATCATGCAGGAGGCCGACATTAAAAAGGCTCTTGCCGAAATCAGCGAAAACGAACCGTATTTAAGCAGTATTTACCTCGCAAGGACTTCAAAGAAGCATTTTATCGAGATGAAAAAGGAAGAACTGAAATTAATGGGGCTGAAAAAAAATGCCGTGAAAACCGAGAGTGAGGAAATAGAGGCGGAGCTTAAAAATACTCCGGGCGAAAATATCTGGTTTGTGCTGGATAATTCCGAGGGCGGTTCTTTCTCGCAGCATTTCGATACCAATACCCTGAAAGACCTTGAGTCGGGCAGCATAAATTTCGCAACCCTGAGTACAGCGGTGAAAATTGCCTGCAATAAGCTGAAAGACAGAAAATCGGGTGCGGAAAGCTCCGACTCTCCGCAATCAGCCGAGGGCAAGAAAAAGGGCGGTTTCCTCGGCTCGTTCTTCGGAAAGAAATAATGCAGGATAATGACTTATGTTCAGAAAATTGAGTATTGCCGCCTTGCTTCTGCTCCTGATGACGGGCTGCGGCGAAGAAATTGATTTCTACGACAGCACTCCGCCCTCGATGTTCGCCGAGGAAAGCTCAAAGATTACCTCCTCCGAAAAGAAAAAGAACAGCCTTTTTGATGAGGACGTTTATGGCGACACGAAGGAAATTATCACCGAAAATATTCAGGAAAATATTCAGGAGACGGAAAGCCCCGTCCTCCCCGAAACCGATAATTTAAATCAGTCCACATCGGGCTTCTGGAGAGATACCCTCTCCGAAGAGGATAAAGCCGTGTATGACAAGATGTACGAAACGCTGGTTTCGGGCGGTCTGACCGCAAGCTTTGAAAAGGAATATACAACCAAGGAACTGGGATATATTTACGACTGTCTCGAAGAAGACCACCCCGAAATATTCTGGCTGACCCTGACATATTCGACAAGGTGGAGAGATAATTTCTCGTCAATAAGCTTTAATTACATAAATGACGTAAACAGCCAAAATCTCCCCGAATACCGCAGGGAATTTGAGGAAGAGGCGCAGAAGATACTCTCCCTCGTTCCGCAGGACGTTTCGATGTACGAGAAAATCCTTTTCATTCATGATTATATTGTCGAAAATACGGACTATGCAACGGACTATCGTTCAATTCCGTATGAACAGTCGCAGATGTATTACAATGCATACGGCTGTCTTGTCCAGCATTACTGCGTATGTGAGGGATATTCAAAGGCTTTTATGTACCTCATGCACAAGCTGGGCATTGAATGCGGTCTGACTTCGGGAAATAATGAAACTCATGCATGGAATTATGTAAAATATGACGGCGAATACTACTGGATTGACGTGACATGGGACGACCCCGTAAGCTATTCCGAAAACACAACAGATACGGACGAAATATCGCACAATTATTTCTTCATAACTACAGACGAACTCCTCCTCAATCATTCCATAGGAGACAAATACAACCTCTTCGTTCCCGAATGCACGGCAACGGAATATAATTATATGCGGTATTTCGGAAATTATATGGAAAGCTACAGCTTTGAGGAATTTGACAGGATTTTTTCGGAGAAAAACGGAAACGCAGCAATAAAATTCGCAGACGCACAGGCATATGAAGATGCCGTCACTGACCTGATTAATAACAATCATATATATTCGACAAAATATTACACGGAGAATGCGAACAGCAGTTATCTCTATACAAGAAACGACGAAATTTATATACTGCAAATAAATACTAAATAATATATTTTTTATATACCATGTGCTTTAATATCCCTCCGCCGTTGGCAGAGGGATAAAAATTCCTGTGCATTTCTATCCTCCGCCTTTTATTACCGACGGAAATCCTTTCAGGTACGGGGAAAACCGGGACAAAATATAAAAATGGAGGCTTTTTTAATGAATATTAAATTAAAAGAGGGTAATTGCCTATGTTCAGAAAATTAAGTGCTGCACTTGTGCTTTTGATTTTAATAACGGGCTGCGGCGAAAAAGTAGATTTATACGACAGCACTCCCCCCTCAATGTTCGCCGGGGAAAGCTCACGGGCTGACTCCTCCGAAAAAAAGGAAGACAGCCTGTTCGGTGACGACTACGACAAGACTGAAAATCCGGATAATCAGGGTATTAATATCATTCCCGTAGATAACGGCGGAGCGGAAATATCTGCCGGTTTGCAGATGCCCGTGTCGGGCTTCTGGAGAGACAGCCTTTCGGAACAGGACAAGGCTTCATATGATAATATATACAATACACTCATGTCGGGAAACATTGATGTGAAATTCGATGTAAAATATACCGCAGAAGAAATAGAACATATATACCAATGTTTTTCCGAGGACCACCCCGAAATATTCTGGCTGACTAAAGGTTATCTAATCACATATGACGATACATCATCAGGTTTGAGTCTCTGCTTCGTGAATGATATAGACAGCGGAAATCTCGCAGAATACCGAACAAGATTTGAAGAGGAGGCACAGAACATACTCTCACGCCTGCCGCAGGATGCCTCTCTCTATGAGCAGATACTTTTCATTCATGACTATATAGTCAGGCATACGAAGTATGCAAGTGATTATGTATCAATCCCATATGAGGACTCTCATATGTATTACAGTGCTTACGGCTGCCTTGTACAGCATTATTGCGTGTGCAGCGGCTATACAAAGGCTTTTCAGTATCTCATGCATGAAATAGGTGTTCCCTGCGGAAGTGTTTCGGGCTTTGCAACAAGAAACGGAGAGGCTCATAAATGGAACTATGTTAAGTATGAGGGCGAATATTACTGGATTGACGTTACATGGGACGACCCGGTTGACTATTCCGGCGACCCGATTGATACGAGCGAAGTAGCGCATACTTATTTCTTCATAACGACAGATGAACTTCTGCACAATCATGTGATAGGAAATAAAGACACTCTCGGTGAAGATAATCTCTTTGTTCCCGAATGTACGGCTACGGAATATAATTATATGCGGCATTCCGGAAATTATATGGAAAGCTACAGCTTTTAGGAATTTGACAGGATTTTATCCGCTAAGGGCGGAAACACAACAGTACGTTTTGCAAACGAAAGTGCCTATAAAGGGGCTGTTTCAGACCTGATTGAAGATAAGAATATATATTCGACAGAATATTTCTCGGATTATGAGATAAGTGCTTACAGATATGTACGCAATGATGACGCTTACACGCTCGAAATAATAATAGGATAATAAAAAATCCCCCTGCCGGCGGCAGGGGATTTCTTTCTAATTCTGATTAAATTAATTGTTTAATAGCACCTGTCTTTAATAACAAATTATATATCCGTATTTTGTGCATTGTTCCAAACTTGCTGTATTTCCTTAATTATAATTTGACATTAATGTAGTATCATGTTATAATATCTTTATGCCGATAAAAATATATTAGTAATATAGGGGGCTTTTTTAATGAATATTAAATCAATAGGCAGAACTGTTGTATCCCTGTCTTTATGTGCAGGAATGACTATGGCTTTCTGCGGCTGTTCCAACCCACCGATATTTCCCATAGCTGCTCTGCCCGATGAATTTAAAGAAGTTTATGACCCCTCAATTGAGGTCGTAAATACTCTGGAACAATCAAAAACAGTTACCGACGACACGGAAAGAAAACCCAATGACATTCTCGCCGAAAACAGCTTTGATGTATACTACGACAACACGACAGGCTGTTTCCTCGGCTATATCAATGCCCAGAAAAAAGACAAGAACGACATCGGTTATCAGATGTTCGCAAAAACCATGACATCTTTCAAGGATACATTCGACTGCGCAAGCTCGTATACCACCTATACTCTCCAGCCCGATGACAAAAACACCCTCACATGGAAAGAATACGCAAACAACGTATTAAAGGATTTCGGAAGCACAGTTGCGTATACAAGCAATACTCCTACCGCCGATTTTGCAGCGGGTCAGGCTCCCGTTACAATGTGGCTCGAAAGAGTGCGCAGTCTTATTAATGACGGCAGCAGTTCAACCATCGTCTATATCAGCGATTTGAACGAAAATTACGGTCTGCTCTCCGAAACAGGTGCGGAGGTAAAGGAACTTCTCAATTCCAACCCCGAAAAGGATTTGCTGATTATTTCCTATACTCTGCCCTTTAAAGGTGATATATCCGCCCCGACCTTCGAGAACGAGGGCGACAGCAAAAGTCAGGTCGATACAAAGGCATTCAGCGAACCGGTAAACAGAACCTATTATGCCCTTGTATTCGGCGACCATATAACCCTCAAGGCTCTCTGCACAAAGGTTGAAGAGGGCTTCAGGGATATTAATCTCCCGATGACTGCCTATATGTACCGTGATTTCTTCTACTCCGAGGACGAGACCGTCACCAGAGACAAGAGAGGCGAAAAAATAGAAAACGAGGACTTCCTTGCGGCAAATCCGCCTGTTATCAATATTGCCGACGCAGACGGCAACGTTATTTCCGATGAAAAACCCGAGGAAAAACCGCAAGAAGAACCCGAGGACGACAATGACGGCGATGACCTCTTCGGAGACGGCGGCGGCAAAAAGGAAAGCGCAGACGATGGCGGCGAAAAGCCGCAGGGTCTCGAAAATCTTAAAAGTTCAGGCGATTTTTCGAGATTTTTCGGCGAAAGCTTCGGCAGCGCCCCCTTTATGTTCATAAATACCGTTCCGTATCAGGGCAATCTCGGTGCTGCCGTGTCGCTAAAACTCGAAAATTCCGATATATATGACCTTGACAGCGAAAATGCCGTAATATATACCTATGTCGCCGAGGGCGGCGGCTCTTCGTTCGATGCGGAGGACACTCAGACGGGCTGGGTAAAGGCTGACTCCCTGAAAGGCGATATATGGGTGGCTTCAATAAGCGGCGACACCGTGGCGGTAAAGCTCTCGGATACCCTTTCTGCCGAAACCGTGCCGTCAATCTTAATAAGCGTACCTGTGACATTTTCCTATACAACGGAAAGCGTTTCTTCGGATATAATAAATATAAGTCAGGAATTCAGGGAGTGGGTGAACAGTTGCAAGGTTCCTGATATATTGACCCCGGAGAACGAGGAGCTGAAGTATACAAAGACCTACGGCTTCGACAGCTTTATCGACAAAATCACAGGCTACAAGTCAATGCCCGAAGAGGGTGACAGAATATCAGGCACACCTGAAACAGTCCCAAAGTCGGAAACAGTCAGCAGAGTAAATCTCGTGCTTGTGTTCGACGAACAGGCTAAATAATGATTGGAGGTTTATACTACTATGTCAAACGCTTTAACACACAAGGAAAAAAGTGAGGAAACCACTTCCATGATAATCGGTATCGCCGCAATTGCGGTGCTTACGATAATCTGCTATATTGTCGGATACCTTTATTCGCAGTCGGGCAGCTTCGTGGACAAATGGTCCATACACTTCATCTTCGCAAAGCACGGCTTCAGATATTTTTCCGCAGCCCTCAGCATGATTGCGGCAATAATAATGTACATAATCGAATACAAGAAAATCGCAGGCAGAAGTGAAAACGAATGGTCGTGCGTCCCCAATGTAGGCGGCGCAAAGTACATCTACAGCGGCTGGCTCGCATTTGCGGTTATAACGGCAGTCGTTACGGCAGTTGTCGGATTTCTTATTCACTGCTTTGCATTCCAGTGGCAGCTCGCCCTCGTAAAGCCCCTCATGATATGGGTTCTCATCGGTCAGGCAGTACTTACGGGCGTGGTTTTTGCGCTCCCTTTCTGCAAACCCCTTAAAAACGCTTAAAATTTTACGTCTGCCGTCATGCCCACAGGCGGCAGACAAATAACATAATGAAAGGAAGTATTTTAAATGCAGGTCTTTTCCAACTTATGGGGCGGTGAAGGGTACCTTACCGCTGCATCGCTCATCACAATGGCTTCTGTCGGAATGTTCAGCGACATCAAGGATAACGGCGGCAATCTCATGGATATACGTTTCCGCTGTCTCGACTTTGCGACAGAGTCCCCCGACGACAAGAGATGGAAGAATATGAAAGAGGCTTATAACAAGTATTTCAAAATCATATTCGGAGACGAGGCAAAGAATTGCCTTGTGAATGAAAATATCCAGATGAACAGCTTTCTCAACCAGAAAAAGCCCAAGCTCAATCAGAAATACGCAAACCCCGAATTTCTTGCACTCGGATTTTCCGAAAAGGAAATGGGTCTTGATATAAAAAGGGGTATATACGGAAAGCCCTGGATTGGTGAGGCTTACTATGCAGATACGAATTTTGCCCCCCTCTATAACAGTGCAACGGACAGTATTGTTGTAATAAACGCAGGCGGATACAAGGGCGGCGGTACTGCTGCTACTTTTATCTACCTTGAAAACCGCCACCGTGTCAAGGAAAACAACCACAAAGTCAAAGAGTGTTCAAGGTATGATGTAATAGTAGGCCCCTCGACACAGTTCAACAAGTACACAAAACTCCCCCACCCCGAAATATACGGCGACGCTTCGCTCAACGGAGATATTGATATATTCGACTCGGGAGAAATACTCGAAAGACTCAGAAATACCGAGCCTGTTTCTTCGGACAGCGGAAACCACTCCGAAAATATCAAGTTTCTCGAAAAAATATGGGACAATATAGACAAAAACAACTATGCAGACCTCAACCCCAAGAATTATATGCCGAGGTTCATCGACAGAGTAAGCTCCGATGCAACTCTCAATGATGTTGTTCCTTTCATCAACATGAAGTACCCCCTTGTTCCCGACGGTGACTCATATGATTATGATGTTACAAGCGATGCGTTTGCAGCAGACGGTCAGAGCCACAGACTTCATATAACCAATCTCCTCAGTGCTGTTACCATTCAGGAAATAGCCATGAACCACGACAAAGGCGACTACGCTGCAGGTACTATCTACTCGTTCAATATCCCCGATGTTGAAAAGTACACTGTTGACGGAGTATTCAATGCCGATGATGCGGCAAAGGTATACAGATTTATTGCATTCTCTGCAATAATGATAAAATATCTTTATAACTGTTTCTATGATATAACCACTCCCGGTGCTGATACAATGCTCAAAAAATGGGCTTTATCCAAAAAGCCCCTTATCGGCGATGCAAAGGTTATCCTTGACAACAGAAAAGAGCATGGCAGACGCAATTTTGCATTCGCAAACACTGTAACCGAATATCTTGCAAACTTTGTTCATGAATACATAAAGCCCGTTCTCATTGCTTTCAAAGATGTTGACGACACATCGGAAGATGTGGAATTTTTCTCAAAAAAACAGCTTGCAGGAAGTCCTTTCTCAAACGGTCTTTACGGTATTGTAAGCGATTTAATCGACAGCGTTACTGTTGACCAGAACACAAGAATAAATATCAGTGTTATTAATAATGCCAGGGCAATAAATGACACAATACAGAACATTCTCGCCGAAGTTATGACCAGAAACGGAAAGCTTGAACAGTTCTCACAGTCCCTCTCCACAATCAAAAGTGAACAAGGCGGAGATGATTTCCTTAAAGTTTTCCAGATAGGTATGCCCGAGTTCGGCAGTATGGACAAGGAAAGAACATGGAATGCCGATGTGAACGACAATAATCTCAAGGAATATGCCGAGAATTACTGTCAGCAGCTCATAAGATACACCTACGACCACCTTAAGAACAATTTCATATAAAAGGAGTGATATGCCATGTCTGTAACAGCTAATATAACGGATAACGGAACAGGTCTGACCGACAGATTTTTTCAGGTCAATGAGGATTACAAGAAATATGTAACAGAGCTGAAAAAGGAGTTTCCCACACAATCTGGCGGAAGCGACCACTTCATCGGTACTTTCAACGAAATAGAGTCTCTTGTTTCCGAATACAACAACAACCCTGCAAATATCCCTGCCGTGATGAAATCAATCCAGAACAGCGACATACTGTGCAGCTGGGTAAGTGCCGTGTTCTGCGCTATGATATATGGTTTCGACGGAGACAATTTACTCAGCATACAGAAAATCCCCTTTGAAACATACGACGAAACTACGGATACAAAGACACCGATTGCCGGTGTTGAGTATCTCAAGGTGTGGAAAGACAAGTTCGATATTGACGGCGTGGGCAAGACCAACGACAGCGACAGCTCATATACCGTGAACGGAAACGCCGAACCCTTTGGCGACGGAGAGCATTCGCTCAATATAATCTCTTTCGCCGACAATAGTTATCCCAATATTCTCGGCTGTTATTCAAGCAGGTACTTCGTAATTCCCCTTAAGGAATTTAAACTCAGCGTCTATGAGGACATATCTCCGTGGAGAATGAAGTACTTTGAGCTTATAAGCCACCGTGAGGATTTCGCAAAGTACATAAACACCCTCAACGTAAGACAGAAGGTTCTTCTCCACCTCAGTGCATACTCGATACCTGCAGGTGCGCCGGAGCCTATAAAGCTCATAAAGGATATTATCGTGCGCAACATAAGTGTCAATGAATACAAATTAAACCTCGCAAATGCGGCAAATATCCCCTCTTTCAAGACAATATGCCGTATACAGTTCTACAAGACAGCCTCCGTCATCGACCTTGACAACATTCTGAGCAAGGATATATACATCGGTATAGACCTTGATAATGACGGCAACTATATCTACCGTGCCACATACCCGATAACGGATATACTCGTCGGAGGTCTTAAAAGCGGAAGAAGCAGCATGAAAAAGATAGAGTTCAGTGTGGCTTGCGAACAGGGCAGACCGAATACCCTTGCAAGCGCAACATTCAGCTTTGATTACTATGACGAGCTGCTCTTCCTTGCGGCTGCGAATGTCGCTGCGGTCACAAACCCGCTCAACAGTAAATTGGAGTACATATACCATGTATCCAAGAAATACGAAAAGGACAATATAGTAAACCTGCGTCAGCTTCAGACAATCTGTATGTTCCCGAACATCTCCGCCGAATATGAGGACAGGTGCAAGAAATTTACCTATTTCAGCCTCGACGGTTCGGAGATACTCAATGTGCCGATGAACGGTGTGCGTGCTGTAGAACACGCAAAGGGCGGCATATTCAGGGGCGTTGTTGACAAAACAGGAAACAGACAGGTTATTATACGCAGGGGTGTGAGTGACGGAATATATTACACCAGAAAATCCCCCAACGGCAATATATTCACTACCACCGCAACCGTTCCCGAGCATTTCATTGATGTATGCGATATGAACGGCACAAGCTGCGGCTATGCACTCAATATAAGATGTAACGGAAGCGATATTCCCGCACTTCTCACAAATCCCATGAAGGGCAGCTTCACAATTCAGCTTATCCAGCCTGCCGCACAGCAGAAACAGCCGATGTATGCCTATGTCGATTTCGGAAGCAGTACAAGCTGCATGAAGTACAAGATAGCAAACGGCAACCTTATCGAGGGTTCAACTGTTCTTGAGGACTGTATCGTCCGCACTTTCCTTGCGGAATATATGAAAAAAGATTATAAGTTCGTAATCAACGACCCCAAGACAAACAACTACAATAAGTTCATGTCGGTATCAACGGTATACGACAATTCTCTTGGCGTTTCGGATTATTCCGTATACAAGGACGGCTGGATGCCCGTGATAAAGAACCTTTCAGGTTATGAACCTGACATAGAGGTTTCCGCAAGCGAAAAGACAAAGCTTGTAAAGAGTTCGGAGATTTTAAGCCCTAATATTATAATCAACAATCTCTGCTACACTATCGCCTGCAATGCTGTCGCAAAGGGCTGTGACGAGGTATTTATAGCACCTACTCTTCCGAACAGGGAATATCTCGAAAGCCTCCTCAGGATATGGAACGATGTCGCAATCAGGAATATTGAGAATATCTTCCCAGGTCTTAAAATAAACAACGTTCTCAAAACCGATGATATTCAGTATCTCCTCGAAAGTATCGCCGTATCGAACGGTATACCCGGCAAACCTACAGGTACTCTCATGGTGAGCGTGGATATGGGCGACGGTACGACCGATATGTCCGCAGTAATACTTAAAGACGGTATCGTACACCCCTGCGGTCAGGCTTCAATTGAGTATGCAGGAAAGAACTTAATCAAGCAGACAATCAGGGATATTCTCGAACACGTGCCGAAGGGTGTCGCTGAAAAAATGTTTAAGGGTGAGGGCAATTTTTCTCCTCTCTTTACACCGTTTGACAAAAGCAACGACGGCATAAGGGAATATGACGGAAAAATCAACAACCTTATAAGAAAGTTCTTTGACGGAGACACTCTCAAATCTCCCAAGGAGGGAGACGATACCTGGGAGAATAAGGTAATGGATATTCTCGACATAAGCAACCTCCAGAGCGGTATCGACCAGAAGGTTGCCGCAAACTTCACACTCAGATATATGATACTCATGCCCGTTGTAAAGGATTTTGTCCGCACTGCGATAAAGCTTGCAGGCAATATGTTCAACGGAGCAATAATCATAGATTTTGTGGGCGGTTCTGCAAAGGGTATCGAGCTGCTGAGTGTCGTAGACAACCGCAGCTACAACAATTCGGGTAAAATTCTCAATGATTATTTCATAAAGGAATTTTCCGAATATACTGTCTCTGTAAGAGGAATAACTCCGCAGCCCGGCAGAAAAACGGGAAAAGACACACTTATTGACGGTCTTGACGGACTGGACTTCAATCCCGACCCAAACAATCAGGGATTCTTCAATATTACTCTTAAAAACAGCCCAGTAATGAATGACCAGCAAAAGGCTGACCTCAACAAAGAATGGGAGGACTCCGATGCAGGAGTAGGCACTCTCGTTCTTCCCGTTCACCGCAATGCCCTCAATGTTCCTTTCAAATCAATGGATGACTGCGAGAATTTGCCTAACCCGGGCGGCGACGCTCTCATTACCGTTGCACACAGGGCAAATGAAGAAATACTCAACGACCCTGCAAGCTATTACAAGGATTATTCCAGCAAGGACAACCCCGATGTACCGCTTGATGAATTCAGGGATTATTTCAACAACGAGATATTTGAAAAGCTCATAAACAACCATGACAATAATCCCGATGCAATCGAGGCTATTATACAAAACTTCGTGAATAATGCCTCCGAGAGTATGAGGAGTGCTATGAGGAGAGAGCTTCTCAAAACTGCAAACAACAACAGCTTCTACCGTGCGACACATTCAAGCATATATCCCGAAATGGTGAAGAATGCAATATTTATGTTCACCGTAAGCAAGCTTATCTCTGAATTCCACAGAGGATACAACAGCAATCAAATCATATCCAAAACACCTATGGTTTCAGGCTACCAGTTCGGAGGTTAATGAAATGGATACGATTTTGTATATCGTTATCGCATTTGTAATCGGAGTTGTTGCGGGATTGTTCATAATCGTAACTGTTCAGAAAATGAAGGCTCACGGAGACGGTGACTCTTCAAAGCTCGATATGATTGACCAGAGAATAGAAAAGTTGAACAATGACGCAGACGGTATACTCGAAAATCTTAAAGCGGCTTCCGAACAGTCGGGGGTAAACGGCAATCTGCTTACTGATATTGACAGAGAATTTGAAAGACTGGTTAATATATCATACGAATATGAAGAGTCCCAGAGAGAGCTGACAGGGCTTAAAGATGAAATGTCCCGCCTGCAGCAGAAATATTCTGCTGCGGCTTACAGTCAGCCGAATGCGGCGCAGCCCTATCCGAACGGAAACGGAATGTACAGTCAGCCGAATGCGGCGCAGCCCTATCCGAACGGAAACGGAATGTACGGTCAGCCGAATGCAGCGCAGTCTTATCCGAACGGAAACGGAATGTACAGTCAGCCCAATGCGGCGCAGCCCTATCCGAACGGAAACGGAATGTACGGTCAGCCGAATGCAGCGCAGTCTTATCCGAACGGAAACGGAATGTACAGTCAGCCCAATGCGGCGCAGTCTTATCCGGCTGCGGACAATTCTGCGGTAAGCGGTCAGCCTGATACATCACAGCAAACGGCTGCTCCCGTATCTTCGGACGCAGTTCAGCTTAAAATGAGCGAGGTTTTTGAAACCGTCAGAAAGCTGCGCAAGGAAAATGCGGATTACCGTGTGTATAACCCGTCAAAAAATAATTTTGAATATTCAAGCGACAGAGACTCAAAATTCATTCTGTACAATTACGGACAATGCACCTTCGTTCTGCCCAATCAGATAGGTCCCTTCAACAGCAAACAGGTTGCCGAAAACGTATACAAATGCGATTTATCATTCATAAGTGACGACAACAGTATTATTCCGTGCATTGTAAACAGCTCGGAAAATATAGTGAAACAAGGCGAAATATTCTGACATCATGAATACATCTCCCCGTCAGCGGCGGGGAGATATAAAAATAACCGTTATCGGCGGTCGGCTGCGGCTGACCGTTGACAACTGTTAAAAGGGCGGATTTGTTCAGAAATATCAGGAATATATCTGATTTTTCTTAATGTATCCGCAAAGGTACAACAATTAAAAAGAAGTACAATATACAGATTTTTATGCATGGTTTTAAAATGCTCATTTATATTAAAATTTACACCGGGGTTTTTATATGAAAAAAATTATAAATTTCTGGGGAAAAGACGGTGCTGTTTCCGCAAGTGCCTTTATGGCGGCGGCTTGCATCGGTCTGCCGTGCGGTGACGATAAATGCGAAATACTCATGAGATACGTGGGATTTTCGATGACCGAGGCTCCCCCCGTTCTGAAGGCTTATGACAAATACTTCGGGCTGGTTTTCGGAGAAAAAAATATAAAAAGCGAAAATATCGTATTGCAGATAAAAGGCTCTCTCGCCGACAGATACAGCGACAGCAATCTGCTTCTGCTCGGCTGTTCCGATGAAGAAATATCCGCCGATATGGGAAAAAACACATACGGCAGGACTAATGCGGGGGAGATATTTTTTTCCAAAAATGACTTCAGTCAGCTTTTTAATACTCTCCCCGACAGCGATTTTACGCTGATAAACTGCGGAAGCTGCTGCGGAGATTTTACTGCATTAATATCAAAGGAGTCCTCCGTTCCCGTAAATGCCGAAAGATACAACGTCCTTTCGGGACCCTGTACCTCGGCTGTACACGATGTTCCGCTGCAATTTCCCGATATATACGACAGCAGTACGCCCATTCCCGACAGGGTGAGTATTTTTGACATACCCCGAATTATCAAAATAATGGAAAAGGCGGAAAAAATAAAAAGCCATGATGTATTCAATAAAAATGAAGATTTTGTAGAAAAAAATAAAAAAAATATCGACTCTCTCAATGAAAAATACAAGGAGATAGTTTCGGACGGATATAATTTCAGCGGTCTTAATCCCGTTTATTCCATGATACGGTTTATGGATTATGTCTCGTCCGCAAATTCCACCGTTTCGGCATCTTTTATCAATATGAAAACGGACGGCAGCAATTTCCTCTTTCCCGATATTGTCTCGGATAAAATAGGAGACGACAGCGGACGCAAAATTGATATAACAAGCTTCGTCAATGCGCTTTCGGTCAGGGAAATAATATCAAATCAGAACAGCTACAGCGACGGAAAAATATATTCCTTCGGCTCGTCCGCTGCGGATAAGTATAATTTCAGCGTATTTTTCAAAAAGGACGAAATAAAAGCCGTGCTTTCGTTTATGCTTATGTCTGTGATGGTTTCGGGATTTGTCCGCACCTCATTTTCGGACAAGTGCGGCATTGAACATATAGAAATAATCAAAAAATGGGCTGTGAGAAAAAATAATATTTTTAATATCTTCTCGTCATCGGGCGAAAAATTACTCAAGAGCTTCACGGAAAACCCGAAAAATAAGGAGTTCGCCGTCAAGGTAAAAAATTGTTTAAATGAATTTATCAAGGGATATATAAGCCCCGTCCTCGCCGTATTTGAAGAGATTGACAGCGTTTCCGAACAGTCGTGTATGCTTTCGGGAAAGACAAAAACCGTTGCGAAAAGCCTTATAAAATTCAAGCTGAGTTATATTTCACGTCAGGAAACGGAGAATAATATCAAGGGCATAGTGAAAAATATATATCCCGTTCCCGATGATAAACTCAACTCCGCTTTGTCTGCATTTACGGAAAATTATATCGAAAACTTCCCCGTATGCGCACAGTGGCAGGAAAATGACGGGAGCGCACAGAAATATTCCGAAGAGATAATTAAATATACAATGAAAAAATCAAGAGAATTTGCGGGAGGAATATAATTTGACAGTTTCAAATATAGTAAAAAATAAATCCCTCGTGAGTGAAACAGGCGGATTTTTCGCCGCTGCGGAAGATTTTGAAAGCTATGCGCAGGAGGTAAAAAAAATCTGTCCGCAGTATACGGGCAAAGGCTCGGGTGACCATTTTCTCGGCACAATGAGGGCTTTGGAGGATTTGTGGAAAAATTACAGCTTTGAAAATATCATGGACTGCGTTTCCGCAATAGAAAGAAGCACCTGCCTTAAAAGCTGGCTCGCAGCGGCGGTTTGCATGATAATCTACGGGCGCAGCGGCGGAAATGATATATCCGTCAGAACCCTGCCATATGAAGAAAATGAGTACCTGAAAATATGGAAGGATAAATTTATCTCCGAGGGTAAGGACGATAATTCGGAGGATAACCGTATTTCACAGGGTCTCAATGTATATGAGATTAAAAACGAGGACTATTCTTCGGTTGTCGGCTGCTGTTCGTCAAGATATTTCATAATTCCCCCCCGTGAGGTCAGAGCCGATAATTCCGAATGGAAAAAGGCATATCTTGAATTTATTGACGATGACATGACCGCAAGGGAGTTTTTCGGCAGGATAAAGGACGCAGAGACAAAAATGCGGCTTGTTCTCTCCGCAAGGTCAATCTCCGACAACAGCCCCATGCAGATAATAAAGGATATAATAAATCTCTTCGTCAGCATGAAAAATAATTTCCCCGAAGATATACCCTCAAAAAAGCTGTTCGGGATAGATTTCTACTGCACTGACGGAAATGACATTCCCGAAAAGGTTCTGAGAAATGACATATATACAACCATTATAAGCGGCTCGCACTATGCGCTTTTCCCTTTCACGGATAAAATGGCTGAGGATATGGAAAACTGCATAAGCTCCGTGAGAGACATAAAAATGCTCGTTACGGACTCGTATTCAAAACAGACGGGAAAGGTCATAACGGAGGCTGTGAAAATTACCGCCTCGATATGCTATCAGGTGAAATTTACGGGCGACTCGGAAGAGAAATATATCCCCTATGTCTTTGACCAAAGGCATATCTATGACACACAGCATATCAAAAGTGCCGATGATATGGGGACTTTCTGTATGTTCCCGAATATTTCGCTCGAAAGCGAAAACAGATGCAAAAGGTATACTTATGTCTCAAATCTCAATTCAACCGTCCACGGAAAGGGCGTTCCCTCAAATTATGAACTGAAAAATGTGGACTATATTTCAATCCCCCTCGGAGGGAGACTGCATATCCGCAATGCGGAAAAGCCCTCCCACCTGATAAAGGCTTCTCTCAACAGCTCCGATACTTCGGGATATATTCTGAATTTGCGCAAAAACGGCATGAATTATGCCCCTCTGCTTATGAACGGCAAAACCGTCGAGATAGATTTTTCCGTAAAGGAACAGAAGGCAAACAATGTCATGTATGCGTATTTCGATTTCGGCAGCAGTTCGAGTGCTTTCGGATATAAAATAAATACAGGTGCGCTCAATACGGAGGATATAACGGGCGGTACACGGATAGTCCGCAAGCTTCTTGCAAAATGCGACCCCGACAGCTACTGCGACTATATGAATTTCTATAAAGACAAGGCAAAGCGTTCGTCCGTGTTCTCTGCAAATATATCGCTCAACGGCTCGGAGGCAAGGGAATTTATGCCCTATCACCTCGGGTTTGTTCCCTTTGCCAACAGGCTTACCAGCTTTGAAAGACGAAAGCTGCAAATAGACATAAGCCACAAATCCGACCTCCTTAACGGCAATATCCACGAAAGCACGGTTTCAATAATATATAATATGTGCTATACCGCCCTGTGCCATGCGATAGATACGGATTGCAGAAAGATAATATTCCTGCCGTCTTTCCCGAATGAAAATTTTGCAGTCCCCTATTCGAGACTCTGGAAAAAGATTATAATGGAAATGCATGAAATTTTCGATATAGAGATAGAAAATGTCATAGACGCAAAAAATAAAAATCTCCTCTATGAAAGCATCGCAATCTCCAACGGAACAGAGGGCGTAGGCGACAATGTACTGAGAGTGAATGTCGATATAGGCGACTCCACAACGGATATGTCAGCCGTGCTTAAAAGAGGCAAATCTGCCTGCCTCTGCGGATATTCCTCGATAAATTACGCAGGCAAAAAGCTCCTTAAACAGAGCTTTCATTCAATGCTCAGCAGTATCGGAATGAAAAACGATATTCACAAATTCCGTGAATATGTAAAGAAATTTCTCCTCGGCAGCGAAAACAACCACCTCAATCCTTTCATAATACCCAATGACGAGAACGAGACAACCGCCGTGATTGAGGAGATATGCAATAAATTCTATCCCAATCAGCGCAAGGGCGGCAAGCCCCGGAATGAAAGCTGGCAGAATAATTTCATGGAATTAATCGACACCGCCGAGATAAATGCCGCCGACGGCAGAAAGAGTTCGGCAAGCTACAGCGGAAAATGCGATATAAAAATAAAAGCCGATATAATTATGAGATATGCCGTTATCATGCCCGTGATAAAGGATTTCACGGAAACCGCCCTTGCAATGTGTCAGAGTGACGAAAAAACCTCAATAAATATAAGCTTCTACGGCGGCGGCGCAAAGGGAATTACGCTTGCGGATTGGTTCACGGACGGCAATGACAGCTTTCTCAAAAAGGTCTCGGCATATTTTCAGAACTCATTCAGTCAGGAATGCTATATTGAAGTCCCTGATGTTGATGCAAAGGTTCATCTTGTAAGGGGTCTTTCAAATCTCGATGTATACAAGGACACGGACGGCGAAAATAATATCCGCCCCGCAGACAACAGCGTTGATTTTGTAGTATCATGGAAAGAGACAGACCCGTCAAATATATTCACATTCAACAGCATACGTGCCGAAAGGTGCAGTAAATTCAATCTCGTAAGGGCTGTAAACCAGGAAGATGTTGAGGAAAATATGGTACAGCACAAAAAATCCGAAAACTATATGCCCGATGACGTTCCGCAGGATTTCTGCAAATATGCGCAGGATATAATCTCGCTTTTCCTTTACGACAGCGATATAAAGGAGTTCTTTAAGGACTGCTTTATAACAAATCCCTCGGAGGAGACAAAAAATTCCATAAGAAAGCTGCTTGCTTCAGACGGTTCAGCCTTTGAAAGCACCTTAAATTCAAAGGTCTACCCCGAAATGATTAAAAATACATCTTATATGTTCGCAATGAGTGATCTGCTTGCGGGGCATTTCGGAAACGGATTTTCCGAAAAGGCTGTAACGGGAAAGCCCGGAGAAGATTATATATATACACGCTGACAGGAGGTTTAAATATGAAAAAAATTATACCATTTATCTGCGCCCTGTCGCTGTGCTGCTTTGCGGGCGGCATGAGCGCAAGTGCCGATATGTATCAGGGAAATTATCAAAACGGCAACAGCGGCGGATATGTAGATGAATACGGCGTACCGCACACTGCTGACGGCAGTATAAGCTACAACCACAACAATGCATATCAATATATTGACGGTGTGCCATATGACATTAATGGCAACATAAGCTATGACTACAGCGTTGCAGATAATAACAACGGTGGAGACGAAAATAACGACAATGACAGCAATGACGACAATTCTCTGTTCCCCGATACGGCAGCTACGCAGACCGTGAGCGAAAGTCCGACAGACAGCGAAACCGCCGCCGCTTCGGAGGAAAGCACTGCTGTCTCTTCCGAAAACACATCGGAGGCTGCAACATCGTCCTCTTCAAAAAATAAATCCGACAGCGGCTCATCTTCTTCAAAATCGGACGGTTCGCTCGGAAAGCTGATATATTTCCTCCTCGGAACGGCTCTCGGCGCATTCGGAACATTCCTGATATTCGCAACGGTAAAGCACATGAAGCACAATTCCTCTTCGGGCAGTCTTACTCCCGATGATATTGACAGAATAAGCTCAAGCCTTAAAAAAGCCAATCAGACAATACAGAATGTCTCGAAATCCACGGAAAGTCTCGGCGCAAATATGCAGAGAGAAAGAGAAAATCTCAAAAAAATCAAGCAAAGGATTGACGATTAATAACTATAATTGTCCTTGTTCCCCCTGCCTGCGGCGGCAGGGGGATTAATAATTGTATTTTTTCTTACTTTCTGCGGCATTAGATTAATAATTAAAAATCCGTATGCACGGCGCATACGGATTTTTTGCAAAAAAATACAGGCTCCCGAAAGAACCTGCAAAAATAAGTGCCGAAGACGGGACTTGAACCCGTACGATATTGCTACCGGCAGATTTTGAGTCTGCTGTGTCTGCCATTCCACCACTTCGGCAACATTCACATTATATCATAAACCAACGGGAATGTCAATAGCTTTTCGGAAAATTTTTATATTTTCTTCCCCCATGAAAAAAGAACCCCCTTGCGGAGGCTCTTTTTCCATTATATCATTATATTTAGGGAAACCGCAATCAGCTCTTAACCGATTCCGGGAGTTTTGTCAAAGCACCTGCATCGTATTTCTGGATTGATGCTGCGTCCATGCCTGTTACTCCGTCACCCTGCTGGTATACATCGGCATTCACTGCTGCCTGACCTTCGAGGGGATATTTTGTGCTGTTCGAGAGGTACTGGAGTATTCTTACAGCGTCAGAAATACTTACTTTGCCGTCGAGGTTTGCATCGCCTGCGATTGTGCTTGTCTCGCCGTTTACAGTAGTTGTTGTCTGTGCCGGTGTGGGAGCGGCGGTTGTTGTGGTTGCAGCAGGTGTGGTTGTTGTGCTGCCGCCGTCAACGGTAAGCTCTCCGGAAGCTATCTTGAGATTGTCAATGCATCCGCCGTCAGTCTCGAAGATAGCCGAGAGGGTTGTGAAGAGCTTATCTGATGAAGCTGTGTCGAGTTTATAATTATTCGAGGGGATATAGCTGATTGAAGAATTTGTATCGAAGTTTTCGTATGTGTTGCCGCTCGATACCTTTGTGCTCTTATCAGTAACGATAGTACCGGGAGTAACCTTGTTGCTTGTGCAGTTTGTGAAAACATCGTTGAAGCTCTTTATAGCACCCGAGTCAACTCTCTGTGGGTTCTTGCAGCTGTTGAAAACATTGTATTCGGAGAAGATGTAGGCATTTGCTCTTGTATTCTGGCAGTAGCTTGTCTGACCGTCAAATACATTGTCGTACATATGGATATTAGCCTGACGTGCAAGAGGTCCTCTTGACTCGCAGTTCTTCCAGTAGTTGTGGTGATATGTGAGGTGGAACTGGAGGTTGCTGTCGGATGCGCCTACGAGATTGGTCTTGTGGTAGCCCTCATAGTAGCAGTAGCTGTTTGTGAAATACATACCACGCTTGAAGTCGCACGCTCCGTCTCCCTCAGCCTTGTCGGACTCTGCGGGATTAGCAATCTTGGGAACATAAAATTCGCAGTTGTGTATCCAGCATCTTTCAACGGTTGCCGTAAGCTTGCTGCCTTCCTGAACACCCTCCATGCCCACGCAGTCCTCGGGAACGTTTCTGAAGTGGAGGTTTCTTACCTCGAAGCTCTTGCCGAAGTCGGGAGCAGCAGACTCAGCCATGAAGTGGAAGCCCCAGCCGTTTACCGTAGCGTCAGAGCCTACACCCTCGATTGTGATGTCCTTGCCCGATTTCATTCTTGCCATTCCGCCGTTGTCGCCGACAGTACCGCCGTAGTTTACGGAGTCAAATTCAGTAACACCCTCGGGAGCCTTAACATCTCCGACAATTCTTACAACGAGAGGAGTGCCGTCCTCGGCGAGTTTCTTTATGATACCCTTGTTGGAGTTTGCAGTACCGCCGTTTGAGGTCTTGCCGCCGCTCGACTCCATGCCTGCTGAGTTGAGGATATTGCCGATACCCGTAACGGTAGTGCCGTCCTTTGATGTAACGGAAACCTTGTTCTTGTTTTCTTCTGTTACATAGAGTATTTTTGCGTTAGCCTTTATTGTACCGCCGTCTGTGTATGCACCTACGCCTGCATTGTAGTTGTAGTGAGCATAGCCCGAACGGTCCTGCTCGGAAACTTTAATTCCTGACTGTGTGATTTTGCCCTTGGTTGTATCGAGAGAGATTGAATATGTACCTGCGGGTACTCCGAGAATATCGACACGAAGTCCGTCGGATGTATCTCTTACGAGGTATGTGAAGTCATCGCCCGTGAGAGTTCCCTTGGTTGTACCGTCATATGAAACGCCCTTTACGTCTGCGTCCTTGACACCCGAAAGAACGAGATACATCATTTCATTCCAGCCGCCTACATTTACGACCTTTATATCGCCGACAGTGTCATTTCCGCTGCCGCCCTGTGCTGTTGTAACGGTGGGAGTATCGCCGCCCTGCGGAGCTGTTGTAACTACGGAAGCCGAACCCTCGCCCGAAAATGCCATATAGAAGAGGTTAGCCGAATCAGCCTTTGTTATTGAGTGAGAACCTGCTGAAAGTGTTGCGGTAACTACACCGTTTGAATCAGCGGTATATTTTGTGCCGTCAATCTTTACTGTTGATGCGGCATCTCCGAATACGAGCGTGATAGAACCCGAACCTGCGAACGTTATGGAAGTAGCTGTCTCCATTTTGAGGCACTGTGTAAGAGTAAGTCCGTTGTAGCTTGCTGTACCCTTTGAAGTTGAAAGATTGCCCGTAATGCTGTAGAAGCTGCTTGAAGTGCCGTTGGTTGTGAAGTTGTGAACCTGCGTTCCTGCTGAAACAGGTGTTGAGGGAGCAGCTGTCGTAACTGTGGGAGTGGGAGTTGAGGGAGCTGTTGTGGTTACGGGAGTTGTCGAGCCGCTGTCGGATTTGAAACCGCTGCCGATAGCAACTATCTGGTCATCATATGCAACAAGTGCATCTTTAAGAGGCTGGTTTACAGCGTAGCTTTCATCATCAACGGAATTGTCGAACTGCCATTTGAAGTCACCGCCGTCAACACGTCCTGCCTTTGAAGTAACGATTGAGGGAACGTCCTCGGGGTTGTCTGCGGAATAGCTGTACATTACGCCCGAAGTATCGAAATTGTTGTATGCAGTTCCGCCTGCAAGTGTTTTTACACTGCCCGGAACGGTCTCATTTGCGGAGGAAACCTCATATGCATCGAAGCTTGTATTGTCATCTGCATATGTTATATAGCTCTTGACACCCTCCATGTGGTTGTTGTAAGACTTGATGATACCGCCGTTTTCGCCTGAGAAAGTACCCTCGCCGAGAGCGTCCGTACCCTGCTTTGAACTCATCATGGGCTTGGGACAGTTTCTGAAATAGTTGCTGTCAACAAAAGCCGATGCGCCGAGAGTAACACCTACGCCGTATTTAGCGTTTCCGTCAAAGTAATTGTTGTAGATATGTACCGAGCAGGTTCTTATTCTGGGGTGACGTGAGTCGGAGTGGTCATACCAGTTGTGGTGATATGTGATGTAATTCTCGGTGGACTCGGATTTCATGCCCTGAAGATTGCATTTTCCGTTATCCCAGAAGTGGTTGTATGAGTGAGTGATATATGTCGAGGTCTTTGTATCGAGTGCGCCGTCACCCTTAACCTGGTCTTTGTCCGTACCTGCATCGCCGTAGAAGAAGTCGCAGTTATGAACCCAGATATGGTCGTTTTTCTGCTGAAGTCCGCAGTCATCGCCCTCGGAGCTGTTGCAGTTCATGAAACCGAAGTTTCTTACCTCAACGTTTGAACAGTTTTTCATTACAATGCCGAAACCGTTAGCCGTTGTGTCGTTGCCTATGCCTTCAAGTGTAAGTCCGCAGACAACGGCATCTACATAGAGGTCGCCGCTGGGCATATTTGCAGGGTCTTCAATATTGCCGATAAATCTGATTGCAACGGGTCCGCAGCTTGTATTGCTCTTGAGGTTTGTGATGATGTTCTGTACACCAGTGAGTTCAACGGAATTTCCCTTTTTGTCGGGGAGCGAAACCGTTACGCTGTCTTTGTTATCATTCGTTACATAGATAACGGTTGCGTCCGATTTGAGAGTACCGTCATCGTTGTAAGCACCGGAAGATGTTCCGTTCACGAAACCGAAACCGCTTCTGTCATGAGCATATGCATCTGCATAAGCCTCGGCTGCCTTTGAGGAGTCCTCCTTGCCGTTGATAACGGGAACGATTTTCATTGTGTGGCTGCCTTCAGCAAGACCTACCATATCAGCCCTGAAATAGCCGCTGTACTGTCTTACGAGCATGGAGTCTATCTGTGCGCCGTCAACGTATACGTTGTAGCCCGATGCGCCGTCAACGGGAGACCATTCTGCATACATACCCTCGCCGTATCCTACGGATGCGGTGATGTTTACGCTGTCGGCTGCCATAACGGTCATGACTGAGCCTGTTGTCATTCCTGCGATAACCGCACCTGTTCCGAGAACGCCTGAAACGGAAGATACGGACATGAGTGCTGCGGCTGTAAGCGAAGCAACTCTCTTTTTTAACATTGTGTTTCTCATGTTTTTTCCCTCCAAGAAAAAATTAAATATAATGATATTAATTCAGATACGCCCAATGCGTACCGCTTTCCTTTAGTGTGATTATATTATATCGCATATTTCTGGAATTTTCAATGATTTATAATACTCATTAACTGATATTTTGTGCTTTTACAGAAAGTAGATTAATACAAAAAATCATTATACAGTTGACAAACGGGGGAATAATTATTTCTGCTCCGCAGTTGTGGAGATTTTACAGCAAAATTTGAACAGTCTGAATTTTTTCAGCAATAATTGACTTGAAATATTCACAAAAATGTAATAAAATATATACATAAGCTTCACAAAGACAGTTCGTGCGAATGCTTGTGAAGAAAAATATCATTATTTTTTTGGGAGGAAAAAGCTATGAAAAAGAGTATCTTTAAAAGACTCGTTTCAGGTGCTGTATCTGCCTTTCTCACAATGGCGGCGGTTATACCCGCATCAGGTTCTGCGGCTGACCCCGATTATCAGAATACTTTCAAGAAAGACGGATATGACTACGAGGTCTGGAACCAGTACGGTCAGGGTACAGCTGACCTTACAGCAGGCAGCAACGGTACTTACTCATGCTCATGGAGCGGCATACACAATGTTCTTTTCCGTGCAGGAAAAAAATGGGACAATAACCCGCAATGGGACACGCTTGACGGCATTGCCGTTGATTATGCGTGCGATTACAACCCCTCGGGAAATTCCTACCTCTGTATATACGGCTGGACGGTTGACCCCATTGTCGAGTATTATATCTGCGACACCTACGGAAGCTGGAGACCGCCCGGAAGTGATTTCCAGAAAATGGGTACAATAAAGGTTGACGGCGGTACTTATGAGGTCTATTCCGGAGAGCATGACGGTCCTTCGATTGACCCGAATGTTACTCATTTTAAGCAGTACTGGAGCGTAAGAGTTGACAGCGACCTCCGCTCCGAGGGTACTATCACCGTTTCAGACCACTTCAAGGCATGGGAACAGTACAATATGCAGATGGGCGGACTGCACGAAGTCGCTCTCAATGTTGAGGGCTGGCAGAGTTCGGGTACTGCGAATGTTACAAAAAATGACCTCCGTATCGGTGACGGCAGCGGCGGCGACCCCACGATAATTGACGACAAGCCTGGCGAAATTACCGCACAGCCCGATGAAAACGGACGCTACTTTACAAGCGATTTCGAGGGCAGCAAGGATAAATGGTCTGCAAGAGGAGATGCAGTCCTCTCAAACGATACAAATAATTACTACAGCGGAAACAGCTCGCTCTATGTTTCGGGCAGACAGAAAGACTGGAACGGTGCGGCTTTGTCGCTCCCGACTGATGCATTTGTCGCAGGAAATACCTACAGCATAAGCCTTGCGGCTCTCCAGAAAAGCGGCTCTGCACAGGAAATGAAACTCACCCTTGAATATACAGACGCATCAGGCGAAAAGGGCTATTCAACAGTTGCCTCCGCAGATGTAAATTCAGGCGAATGGACTAAAATCGAAAATACATCATACACTATCCCCACAGGCGCAAGCGACCTCCTCCTCTATGTAGAGGCTACAGACCCCGAACTTGATTTCTATATCGATACGGCAATCGGTGCTGTAGAGGGTACTAAATCGCCTGTAATTACGGGTCAGGGTACTGTCGAGGGCAAGACTTCGGAAACCACAGCCCCTGTTACAGCTTCTGCTCCTGCCGCAACAACGACAGCTGCCGTTTCTGACAGATTATGGGGCGATGCTAACCTTGACGGCAAGGTGACAATTTCGGACGCAGTAAGAATACTCCAGTACATTGCAAATAACGAAAAATATGACCTCAAGGGCGAAGCTCTCCTCAATGCCGATGTTTACAACAACGGTGACGGCATAACAGGTATGGACGCTCACTCAATACAGAAATTCGATGCAGGAATAATTTCATCACTCCCCGAAAGCTATAAGGACGGAAAAACTCCCGACACTTCCGCAGCAACAACGGCTTCTGCCGATGATACAGTATCGGGCGAGGGCAGTATCTATAACATCTCTTTCGACAAGATAGGCGATGACATAACAACACAGGGAAATGTTACACTCACAACCGACAGCGACAACTACTATTCGGCAGGCTCTTCCGCAAAGGTTTCGGGCAGAACAGACACATGGCAGGGTATTGCCAAAGTCCTCGGAAATGATTTTTCCGCAGGCAAATCCTACAGCTTCAGTGCCGCAGTTATGCAGGCAAGCGGTTCTTCCGTTGATTTCGGAATTACTCTCCAGTATGACGGTGCAGACGGCGACACACATTACGACAATATCGCATCAGTAAGCGCAAAATCGGGCGAATGGACAAAGCTTGAAAATACTTCCTTCAAAATCCCCGAGGGCGCATCCAATCTTAAAGTATACATCGAAACTCCCGACAGCGAAACAGACTACTATGTTGACGATTTCATTGGCGCACACGAGGGAACAAAATCCTCTGTTGTAACAGGCAAGGGTGTTGTATCCGCAAAGGCTCCCGAAGTAACCCCCAGAGAGGTTGAGGGCGTTGATATTTCATGGATTGACCCCTCAAAGCCCATGGTTGCAATAAGCTTTGATGACGGCGCAAAGGGTACAGACCCCACTTCTTCATCTATGAGAATTATAAACGCTATCGCAGATGCAGGCTTCCATTCAACATTCTTCTATGTGGGAGACTGGACAAACGATTCGAACAAGGGCGAAGTTGAATACGCTTACAGCAAGGGCATGGAAATTGCAAATCACTCCACTTCTCACCCCAGACTCAGCCAGAAATCTGCGGCAGAAATAAGAAGTGAATTTGATACAACTCATGCAAAGCTTAAATCAATCATCGGTGCAGAGCCTTCAAAGCTTATGCGTCTGCCTTATCTCGATTACAATTCAACTGTACTTTCCACACTCAATGATGTTGCTCTTATAACATGCAGTGTAGACACAGGCGACTGGAACAATGCTTCATCACAGGAAATAATCTCCACAATCACAAACGCTATGAATAACGGTACTCTTGAAAATGCAATTGTTCTCTGTCACGAAACATACGACACAACAGCAGAGGCTATTGAATATCTTGCTCCCTATCTCAAATCACAGGGCTGGCAGATAGTTACCGTATCCGAACTCTTCGCAGTAAGAGGTCAGGAACTCAAGGGCGGCACAGTTTACAGCAAGTGCAATTGATTTAATTCCGAATGATTTACAATCAGATAATATAACTCCTGACAAAGGCGGCTGATAAATTTCAGCCGTTTTTGTATTATCGGATAATTTCGGGGTATATTATCAATGTAAATATCCCTCGCCTGCGGCGAAGGATATAATAAATAAACAAGAGGAAATTTTCGCCCTTGCCATTAAAGTGAACGCAGTGTAACGGAGTGAACGAAATGGCAAGCCTTAAAAGGCGAAAATTGACGATTTTAAATAGAGGAAAATTTGCGCCCTTGTGCTGGGAGAGAACGGAACGCAGTGCAGTGAACGAAAGCACAAGGCTTAAAGGCGCAAATTTGACGATTTTAAATAGGAGCTTTTCATGAGTGTTATACTTATTCGTTCGCTTATATTATATATTCTCGTAATCTTTGCCGTCAGGCTTATGGGTAAACGTCAGCTTGGTGAATTACAGCCCTCCGAACTCGTAATAACCATCCTTGTATCAAATATAGCCACGCTTCCGCTTGAGGACTCGGGCATTCCGCTTATAGTCGGGATAACTCCGATTTTGTCCCTCGTTTGCTTTGAGGTAATAGTCTCGTGGATAAATCTAAGGTACATCAGGATAAGAAAAATCATATCGGGCAGCCCGAAAATAATTATCAGCAACGGCAAGGTTGACCCCAATGTGCTGCGGCAGCTGAGATTTTCCGTTGACGATTTAATGACCGCCCTGCGTGGAAAGGATATTTTTGATATATCCGAGGTGCAGTTTGCCGTTGTGGAAACCACGGGGCAGGTCTCTGTAATGAAAAAACAGCCGCTGGATATTCCCTCCCGTGAGGATTTGAAAATAAATGCCGAAACTGTCAATCCCCCCAAAATTATCATATCGGACGGCGAAATAATAAAAGCCGCCGCAGACTCATTGAATATCACGGAAAAGCAGATTGAAAAAATACTGTCGGATATAAATATAAATAAAAGCAATGTGTTTATCATGACCGCCGATGAAAATATGAATATATATATAGTTCCCGAAAACGGAAAGCCTCCGCTTTCCAAAAAGTATAATTAAAACCACTGTTCCCCGATTACGGTGTGGGGGAATGAAAAATATAAAAACACCATTCCCCCCACCTGTGGCGGGGGGAATAAATAAGAAATACAAAATATTACGGAGAAAAATATGACAAGAATTAAAATAAGCCTGGGCATAATTTCAACGCTCATATGCATAAGTATATTTTCGGGCGTGTGGGTCAATAAAAAATGTGACCTGCTCCTCGGTATCATTGACGAAATACAATCATCATCACAGGCAGGAGACATCGGAAAAGCCGAGGAATATGCCGCAGTACTCGAAGAAAAATGGACTGATTTCACAAAAACAGCCCGTATCCTGATAATAAACGAAAAATTTGACGATGCGGAGGAAATTTGTTCGGAATTGCCCTGCATAACCGACTCGGCAGAGGAAATAACCGCCGCCGCCGAAAAGCTTAAACATATAATCAGGAATATAAAGGAGAGCGAGTCGCCCAGTCTTATGAATATATTATAAAAACCCCCTGTCAGGGGGCTTTTTTGTTATAATGATTTTGATTTTCCCATTATGTAATTAGAAAGTGCTACAAGGTCGGAGATATTTATCTTTCCGTCCGCATTGACATCGCAGGCGAGATTTTCCCTTTCGCCGTCAATGCCGTCAATAACCGCCTTTCTAAGGGCTATGAGGTCGAATACATCTGTTGTGTCATCGCCTGTTATATCGCCCCTTGTGAAGATTATTTCCTCGGACTCCTCATATCCGCATATCTCACATTCATGGCTTTTAATCCCCTCGGCACTGATTGTATAGTCTCCGAAATCATGTCCGGACATTATGACTTCGCCGCACTGCTTGCAGAATTTTGCGTGGGATTTCTCGTCATACTGCATATATTCTGTAAATTCATGCTCCTGCTCCTCCGAATATCCGCAGTCGGTGCATACGATTGTATGGGCGGTTTCCGTATGAGTTTTAAAAATACAGTTTTTGTGGTTTATCTCCGATACGAAAATCCTTAGCCTTGCACTCATGCCGTTTCCGCAGTCGTATGTATAGCTTATATTGTTATCGGTCGGCATAAGCCTTCCGTTTTCGCCGGCAGATGCACCCGTTATATCCGAAATTTTCGAAATATCGCCTATATTCTGCGAAATTTCGGTACATGAGGCTTTATCGCAAACCTTAATGCAGTCTCCGCATACAAGGGATTTCATATTGTCAAGCCCGTTCAAATCAAGCTCCGATATAGGGTTTCTGCTGCAATCGAATGACTCAAGGTTCTTGAAATAAGTTATTCCCGTGAAGTCGGATATACCCAGATTTGCGGCATTTATTTCATTAATTGATTTTATTTCGCCGTCCGTGATGAAACTATCTCCGTCACTGTCGAAATTATCCGATATGAACTGTCTGAAATTCTCATCGGGGAAGGTTTCGGAATTTATTTCAACTCCCGAATTGGTAAAAGCCTTTATGCAGACGTTGCTGTCAATTCTTGTGCATGAGTCCCACCATTTCCCTGTATAGCCGTCCTCGGAATAATAGGGCGCATAGAATGATACTCCGCTGTCTGTCGGGCATTCGTCCATATAGAATACAGAGCCTGTTTTCTCAAACATGACCACCGCCGAAAAAGATGTATCTTCGGGAAGAAAAACGGGCTTGTGAAGCTTTACCGTGTGATAGCCGGCATATGGGATATTTCCTTTCTGTTCGGATACAAGCTCTCCGCTTGTCGGATTGCCTGCGTCTTTTATATCCCTGTAAATTCTTATTATGTAAGGATTATCCGCATCGAGGGTATTGAACGATACCGCAGAGAGCCTTTCATCGCCTGCGGTGCGGAAAACATTCGCCGCCGCAATTCCCGAGTTTTCAAAGAACCTGTAGTGAGAAACCGTTCCGTCATACTGATAGTTGCGGTCGTAATTGTCCGCATTTTCCATTTCAAAGAAAGTCACTCTCGCAAGGTTGGTGTCATAGTATGAGAGATAGAAATATCCGCCGTTTCCCCAGTCGTCGCCCCAGCTGTTCTTGCACAGCCATGCGCCGTTCTTTTCAGGAGGAGATATGAAATTATTCCTGCTGTAGTTGTCGTCCCAGCCTATTATATTCACCGCATGGTTTGTGCGGCTTTTCTCATTACAGTAATAGGAGCTGTTTTTCTCGGAGAAATATTCGTCCGCATCGTAATAAGAAGCCATGCACGCTCCCATTTGTACTATATGGGATTTTATGGTATCGGTATCTGCTGTGTCAATTATATAGCTGTTCTGCAAATGCGCATCGGAAAGATACCTCTGACTTTCGTCCAGTTCGGGCATATCGGTTGCAGGAGGAGTATTTTTTTCAAGGAGTGCGCCGTTCCACCTTGCAAGGGTTTCGATTGCGGTCATATTGCTGCCGCCCAGATTATAGCCCGAAATTCCGTTGTTTTCGCCGTCGGAAAAAAGCGGGTCATTCTCGTCCGTGCTTGCCTTGCAGTCTCCGAACCATATGAGGTGCGCTTCCGAAAGGTCGATTGAACTGTCCGCATAGCCTTTCATTATGAGATTTGACTCCGCAGACGCAAGAGCCGCATATGCCCAGCAGCAGCTTGTGGGGTACTGGTCTTTCACAGATGTTACCGCATCATATGCACGCAGGTCGTATTTTGAGGGATAATTCCCTGCCCTGTCGCCGTAATCGGGTATGAGTACGGGGGATATTTCGTTTCCGTTCTCATCGGTATAGACTACATCACATTCGCCCTCGTTCCTGACAGCAAGAATACATCTTTCGGATATTTCCTCCCGTGCATTAATGACATTCGGCGAAAGAGCCGTTATCGAGAGCAGGAGCGAATTTGCAACAGAGACAAATTTTTTAACATAAGATTTTTTCATGGCTGTCCTCCCCTATATAATATTGCAGATATTATACCATATTTCAATCAGGATGTCAATAATAAAGGAGATATTTCCTGTAAACAGTTATATATATTCCCCCGCCTGCGTCGGGGGAATATACGGCTGACTGCCAAAGCTTTACATATATGAGATATTTTAATTATGCATTGATTAAGACCTTATTTCCGCACCGATTGCGGCAAGGGCTTTGAGTGCCTTTTTAACGGCATTGTCTGCCTGTTCGTCCGTGAGAGTTCCCTCATGCGAACGCATGGTTATTGAATAGCTTACGCTCTTCTTTCCGTCTGCAATCTGCTTGCCCTTATAGACATCAAAGAGAGTTACCTTTTCAAGAATTTTTCCGACAGCCTTTGTGATAGCCCTTTCAAGCTCTGCGGCAGGTACTTCGTCATCGACTATAAGGCTCAAATCACGGGAAGCGGCAGGGAATTTCGGGAGGGGCGAATATTTTATCTCTGAGCAGGATACGTTCATAAGCTCGTCAATTTTAAGCTTTGCGGCATAGGTTTTTGTTCCTATTCCGTAATTTTCCTGTACATCGGGGTGAATTTCGCCGAATATTCCGAGGGCTTTGCCGTCTTTAAGGGCAACTGCGCTTCTGCCGGGGTGGAATGCCGATTTTTCGTCAAATTCGTCCGACTCCTCCGCCCTGATATATTCAATGCCGTCAATGTGCATTTCAGAGAAAATCTGCTCAATCATGCCTTTGAGCGCATAAAAATCGGAATTTCCGCCGTACATACCGATAACAAGCGTCTGGGGTTCTTCGGGGAGCGAATATTCGTACTTATGCTTTTTTTCTCCGCTGTTTGCGAGGGTATCGCCGTTGATATAGGGCTTTTCCTCCGAAACGGGGATATATTCCTTTGCAATTTCAAAAAGGCAGGCTTTTTCATTCCTGTTGTTGTAGTTGAACGAAAGAACATCGAGAATTGACGGGAGCGAAGTGGTTCTCATTACGCTTGTATCTTCGCCGAGGGGGTTCATTATCTTAACGGCATTTCTTAATCTGCTGTTTTCAGGCAGCTTGATTTTCTCGAAATACTTCGGCGATACAAAGGAATATGTTGCTGTTTCGTATCCGCCGAGAGATACAGCAGTATTTCGGAGCGTGCGGATAAATTTCTGTTCCTCTGTATATTCAGCCCTTGCAATTCCCCTGAAATCGGTCGAGGGTATTTCATTATAGCCGTAAATTCTTGCAATTTCTTCGGCAATATCAGCCTTGCATTCAATATCTATTCTGAAAGACGGAGCGATAACCTTTCCGTCCTTTACCTCAAAGCCGAGTCTGTCAAGATAATTTATCATATCCTCTTCGGGAATATCCGTTCCGAGGAAATCATTCGTCCACTTGCTGTCAAAATCAACAACGGCAGGTGTCTTGTCGGTGTAGTCGCAGTCTATCACGGTATTAAGCACTTCGCCTGCTCCGAGGAGTTCAACGAGTTCAAAGGCTCTTCTGAGGCAGGTCATTGAGATAAGCCTGTCAACGCCCTTTTCGTATCTCGATGATGCATCAGATTTAAGCTTGAGAGCCTTTGATGTGCACCTTACCTGTGCAGGCTCAAAATATGCGGACTCAAACACAACTGTTGTCGTATCGTCCATGATACCGCTGTATTCTCCGCCCATTACACCTGCAACAGCAACGGGCTTTTTCTCATCGGCGATGACGAGCATATTTTCATCGAGTTCACGCTCAACACCGTCAAGTGTCATGATTTTCTCGCCCTTTACGGCATTTCTTACGTTGATTTGTGCGCCCTCAACATATCTCAAATCAAATGCGTGCATGGGCTGACCGTATTCGAGCATTACGTAGTTGGTAATGTCTACAAAATTATTTATGGGTCTCACACCGCTTGCACGTAGTCTTTCCCTGAGCCATCTGGGTGAGGGTTCTATTTTTACGTTTTTAACTATACCTGCACAGTATCTCCGGCACTTTTCCGTATTGTGGATGCTGACGCTCAGCATTTCGTTTATATCGCCGTCAACGCCCTTAAATTCGGGGGCTTTGACATTAAGCGGAATGCCGTAAGTTGCAGCCGTCTCCCTTGCAAGACCTATAACGCTGAGGCAGTCGGGGCGGTTTGAGGTTATCTCAAATTCAACAGAAATATCATTAAGTCCTATGGCGGACTGTATATCCTGACCGATTGTGCATTCCTCCTGCATGATGAAAATTCCGTCCTCTATCGCATACGGAAAATCACGCTTATCCAGTCCGAGTTCGCCGAGGGAGCAGAGCATACCGTTGGACTCGACACCACGGAGCTTACCCTTCTTGATTTTAACACCGTTGGGGAGAGTTGAGCCGTCAAGGGCAACGGGAACAATATCCCCTGCATTGACATTTGATGCACCTGTTACAATCTGCACGGGGGCATCTTTTCCGACTTCAACCTGACACACAACGAGGTGGTCGGAATTTTCGTGGGGGACAACCGAGAGTATTTTTCCGACAACGACATTTTTTATATCCTTTCCCTCTTCGGTATAGCATTCAACCTTTGAGCCGCTCATGGTGAGGGCATGACAGTAATCCTTTATCGGCACGTCGATATTGACATAATCTCCGAGCCATTTCATAGATAAATTCATATCCTTTTTCCTTTCCCATAAATGAGCATTTTAAAACAATGCAAAAAATTTTTATCTTTTTCTTTGTTTCCCCCACCTGCGGCGGGGGAAACAGTGTTTTTGATTATAATTTTTTAAATATGCTCAGTCATAGTTCCTTTCGTTTTAATATTGCATATACGGAGTTTCGCAGGAGCAGAAAACGGTTTCGCCCTCGATTTCTCCGTTATAGTACGGCACGACATAGGCATATATTCCCGAAAATTCCGAGCCTTCGGCAAGCCTTGTGTCGTTTTCTCCTATGAAAAGTGTATCCTTTGTTTCGACTCCCTGAGTTACATATGTAACATAGGCATAGTCATAATCTCCGCTTATATTCAGATAGTATACATATCCGTAGCCGCTTGGCGAGGGGAGCGCATATATGTATGCACTGTCGATTGTGGGCAGCCATGAAGCATCTGTATACTGATAGGGCTGCGGTTCTTCGTAATAATACGGCTCTGCGGGGACAGGCTCTGTAGTCTGCGTTACGGGTACTTCAATGTACACAATCTCCGTGACGATTACCGGTTCGGCAGTGGTCACGGTGGTTTCCTCATGCTGTGTATGAGTGGTTTCGGCAGAAGTTTCCGTTACCGTGACAGTGGTTTCGGAGGTCTCCGCAGAAGTGGTTTCCGTTTCGGTTTCGGCTGAAGAAGTCTCTGTTTCCGCAGGTGCGGTTTCGGCTGAAGTTTCTGCGGTATCGGCGGAGGAGGAGACTTCTGCTGTTGTGACGGGCTGTTCGAGGACTATCCTGTCAGCCTGCACGTATCCCTCGCATTCGCCTGATTTTACGTGAAACCAGTCGCCCGAAAATTCAAATATATCGACTACATCGCCGTTATGCAGATTAGTCACCGTATCGCTGGAATTATCGGGTTCAGAGTGCATTACAGTGTAATTTTCGTTTTCGGGTACTACAACATAGCCCTGAAAATCGTATACATTTTCGACAATTTTCTGTAAATCTGCCTCTGTTGTCTGTTCTTCATCAATCTGTCCGCCGTTCTTCACAGCGCAGGAAGTACCTACCGCCGCAAGAAACAGGCACAGTGCAAAACAAAAAATCTTTTTCATATATCCCTCTGTAAAACTTTCTCTCCACGGTCTTTCATTCAAAGCTGAAAGCCGAATTTTAACATTTTTGGTTATTGATATTTCGTATCCCTCCGCCGTATCTCTCACGGATACCCGGATTTTAATTATCAGAACTGACTTAAAAATCTCAGGTCATTCTCGTAGAGAAGTCTGAGGTCGTTTATGTCGTAGCGTCCCATGACCATTCTTTCAAGTCCGAGACCGAAGGCAAAGCCCGAATACACACTGCTGTCAATTCCGCAGTTTTCGAGGACTTTCGGGTGTACCATGCCTGCTCCGAGAAGCTCTATATAGCCCTCGTCCTTGCACATTGAACAGCCCTTGCCGCCGCAGTTGAAGCAGCTTATATCAACCTCGCAGCTCGGCTCTGTGAACGGGAAATGATGCGGACGGAAACGCAGCTTGCAGTCATTTCCGTAGAGCTTTTTCATGAGCATTTCAAGCGTACCCTTGAGGTCGCTCATTTTTATGCCCCTGTCAACGACAAGACCCTCTATCTGGTGGAAAAGCGGAGAATGTGTCGCATCAACTGCGTCCGAACGGAAAACTCTTCCGGGAGAGATAATTCTTATCGGGGGCTTTTTGTTCTCCATTACGTGAACCTGAACGGAGGAGGTCTGTGTGCGCAGGAGGATTGTCTCGTCCGTACCCTCGATATAGAATGTATCCTGAGTATCTCTTGCAGGGTGGTCGGGGGTGAGGTTGAGTGCCTCGAATACATGATAATCGTCATCTATTTCGGGGCCGTCTGCGATTTCAAAGCCCATGCCGACAAAAATCTCCCGTATCTCGTTTTCGACCTTGGTAAGCGGATGGAGTTTGCCGATGGGGGAGCTTTTTCCGGGGAGGGTTATATCAATTCTTTCCTCCCTGAGTTTAGCCGCCTGTGCCTGTGATTTAAGTCCTGTAAGCTTTAAGGAGAGAGCCTCCTCAATATCCGCCCTTACCTTGTTTGCAAGCTGACCGACAACGGGTCTTTCCTCCGGGGAAAGCTTTCCCATTTGCTTTAATATAGCCGTAAGCTCGCCTTTTTTTCCGAGGAATTTTATCCTCAGCTCATCAAGTGCCTTTACAGCATCGCAGGAAGATATTTCCTGTTTTGCAAGCACTTCAATTTTTTCAAGCTGTTCTTTCATAAATTCAACTCCTAAGTATATAATTAAAAAAGTCCCGTCCGACAGGACAAGACAAAAAACCTTGTTATACCACCTTTGTCGGGAGAGCTGACACTCTCTTGTCCTTAACGCAGACCTGCGTCAAACCCTACACAGAAAAATTCTTTCAGGCTGCCTCTCGTGAGTGAACTTCAGCACGCCGAATAACGAAACGCTCAAACCATTCGTTTCTCTCTTCGGATATTCTGTGTACTTACTCTCTCAGTCATCAAGTTATAGAAACATTATAATACTTTTTTTGAAAAAAATCAAGTACTTATCTTGAATTTCGGGAAAAAATATGCTATATTATGAACTATAGGCGCACAAGTTTAAAAACATTCGTGTGATTTACACAAAAATAATGTAAAAATCTGTCTTTTCTCCTTATTCCTGGGAGACAGGGCTTGCTTGAAAGGGAGATATTCTATGAAAAAAATACCGTTAAACGCAGAAAATACCAAAATCACCGGAAGAACATATAATTATGCAAATACCCTTGCACTTGTGCTTTCGGGTTCTGGCTGTGAATTTTCCTTCACGGGAAAAAGACTCGATATAAGCATATCGTGTGACGAGAAAACATATCTTTCGGGAAGAGCCTGCAATTATCCGAGAATTGCCATAATCTGTGACGGAAGATTTACAGTAAAGAGAGTACTTGAAAATCCGACAGAAAAATATAATATCATCAGCAGCGATATTCCCGTCACGAAAAATATAAAAATTATAAAGCTCTCCGAGGCGGCATTTTCCCTTGCGCTGGTGCATGAAGCCGAAACGGACGACAATGCCGTCATAAGTCCGCTGCCCGGCAAAAATCTTAAAATCGAATTTATAGGCGACTCGATAACCTGCGGCTACGGCGTTGACAACTGCAATGTATATTCGGAATTTTCTACCGCCGCCGAAAACTGCATGAAAAGCTATGCATACCTCACGGCGGATATGCTCAATGCAGACTACAGTCTCTTTTCATACAGCGGCTACGGAATTATAAGCGGCTATACCCCCGACGGAGTGCGGAACACAAGGGAAGTTCTTCCGCAGTACTACGAAAGCACGGGCTTTTCATACGGAACAATAAACGATATTAAGCCCCATGAGATAAAATGGGATTTCAGCCGCTTTGTTCCCGATATAATTGTAATAAATCTCGGAACGAACGATAACAGCTTCTGCATAAAAAACGAATGGGCTTTCGGCGAATTTGAGGATAAATATATTGATTTTCTCATTACCGTGAGAAAAAATAACCCCGCTGCAAAAATAATATGCGCTATCGGAATGATGAACAGCGAGACTTCCCCTCATGTCATAAATGCCGCAGAACGTTTCGGGGACGCATATTTCTTTGAATTTAAGATGCAGGACGGAATGCTCGGATTTTCCTGCGATTTTCACCCCTCGGAGGATACCCAGAGATACGCCGCCGAGGAACTCACGGAATTTATCAAAAAAATAATCTGACAAAAATGCGGACTGGTTTCATTCAGTCCGCATCTGATTATTTCTTCCCGGTTTTCAATGCGCCTATTGCGACAAAAACCGCACTCAATGCCGCTATGAGGGCAACTGCTGCGCCTGCATCGCCTGTCATCGGGGAATTTTCCGCAATATCCGCCTGATATGCTCTTAATGCCTTCACGGTCATCACCACTTGTATCAGAGCTTTACAAATCTTGTCGTGCCGTCCGCAGCCTTTCCGCAGAATATAGCCTTTGGTCTTGCCCATACCGCACCATCGGAAAGCGACTTGTAAACAACGAGGTCTTCATTGTTTTCGCTGTGTCTTGCAAGGGCGATTACTTCATATTCTCCGCCCTTGTAGTGACGGTATCTTGCGCCCACGACAGCCTCCGTCTCCTTGGGAGCTTCATTCTGTACGGGAGCAGGCTCGGGCTGGTTGTTGACTATATCGTCCGATACGATTATCATCGAGGAGAAAGGCGGCATGGAGATATGGGCATTGCCGTTTTCAACCTGTATCTGGCTTGCGCTGAGTACGTCAACAAGTGCGTTCATATGAGTTCCGAAATTGAAATCATACGAATAATCCGCAAGGTTGAGGGCTACATATACAGTCTGGTCGCCCTGTGTTTTCTTGAAGAGGAGCTGCTGGTTGGTTATCTGAAGTCTTTCGTATCCGCCCGTTCTGAGTGCAGGATAAGCCTTGTAAATTCTTCCGAGCTTTACAATATGCCTGTAGAGGTCGATATTCTCTCTCTCCATATCGGCAAGGTGCAGACATGGGCGGAGGTTGTCGTCCGAGTTGTTTTCCTTTCTTCCCTGAATGCCGTATTCGCTTCCGTAGTATATCGAAGGAATGCCGGGCATTGAATACATGAGGGTATAAATAAGGGGGAGATGTGCAGGATTGTTCACGGTGCTTGCAAGGCGGTTTACATCGTGATTGTCAACGAAATCATAGAGATTGATATTCTTGTAGATACCGCCGTTTGTACCCGACTGACGATTTATGGAATAGTCTATCTCGTAATAATTCTTGTCGTTGTGTGAGGAATAAAGTCCCTTGTAGCACTCGTAATTCGTAACGCTGTCGAGCATTTCGGGATTTGCCCAGCGGTTGTAATCGCCGTGGATAATCTCGCCCATGAGCCAGAAATCGGGCTTTTTGCCCTTGCAGAAGCTCCTTATTCTCTTGAAGAAATCAAAGTCTATGCAGTCGGCTGCATCAAAGCGTATGCCGTCAATTCCGAAGGACTCTATCCAGTAGTTGATTGCATCTATGAGGTGGTCGGCAACGCCCACGTTCCTGAGATTGAGCTTTACGAGGTTATAGTGACCGTTCCAGCCCTCATACCAGAAAGGGTCGCCGCAGGGACTCTGACCGCCGAAATTGAGGTTCTGGAACCAGTCGCAGTAGCCGCTGCCCTGTCCCTTTTCCTGAATGTCAACGAACTGCGGAAATTTTCTTCCGACATGATTGAAAACGCCGTCAAGGATTACCTTTATGCCGTTTTCGTGGAACTGGTCGCATATGAACCTGAATGAATTATTGTCGCCGAGACGGCGGTCAATGGTCTTGTAGTCTATTGTGTCGTAGCCGTGCTCAACGGACTCAAACACAGGCCCGAAATAAACTGCATCGACATTCATTTCCTTTAAATGGGGTATCCATTCGAGGACTTTATCAAGGCGGTATACAATCTCGCCGCCGTCATTGAATTTTGGCGCACCGCAGAAACCGAGCGGATAGATGTGATAGATTATGGCGTTGTCGTACCAATTCATTTTTTATAACTCCTTTTGTTTAGATATTTTAACCGTAAATCATACGTCGGAAATCTGCTGTTTCCGCATATTCCCCATTGCTTAGAGGGAATATATAATTATTTCTGTTTACGGCATATATTATTAATGTGATTATTCACACATTATTCTGATTTAAATTCTGTTTTAATAAGCCTTTCGAGAATTTCGGCAGAGTCCGAAACACAGCCCCTGCATGAACGAAGTACCTTTCCCGTTCCTGCGCCTTTCAGTTCTTTGCATACAAGGGATTGGTTGAGGGAGGCAAATTCCTTTTCAAATTCCGAAATTTTCCTTTCAGCCGTTTCGCCGTCATATTTGTTTCTGATGACATATTCAGCCGCAAGGACTGCGCCGCATTTTATCATTCTTCCGCCTGCCATAGGCGCAGCAGCCGACAGAGCCTGTATTTCGTCCATGAATATCTCATCTCTGAAAGCGTTGAGAACCGCCGCCGAACAGCTGAAGCCGCTTTTATGGTATTCAACGGCTTTCATTGAATTTTCCGTCATTTTTTGACCTCTGTATATTATTTGTCGCTTCCCTCAAGGAAATACGATGCTTCCATATCTGCAACATGGAGCGCAAGCGCAAGGGGATACATTTCGAGAGCCTTGCCAATAGTATTTTTATCCTCAACACCCGAAAAGCCCATATGCCAGCGTATAGCCATGGCCTCTTCACGGGTCAGCCTGCCCTCGCCGTAGAGGTAGCCCGAGATTATATATACCGATTTTTCGCCGTGACCGTAGGGGAGATTGTCTTTTATGGTATAGAAAGGTACTTTTTCCCACTGACCTGTCTCTTCATTTTTTCTGTTTCTCATTTCGGTTGCATAGAAATCAATCTTGCACACATCGTGGAGAAGTGCGACAATGGCAATTGTCTCCTCGGAAAAATCCATTCCGTACATCTCTTTTGTGCGTGGGCGTGAGAGGTAGTCCTTGAGACAGTGATAGACATTTACGCTGTGCTGAACCAGTCCGCCCTCGTATGCGCTGTGGTAGCGTGTACTGCTCGGTGCTTTGAAGAAATCGCTTTTCTTCAGAAATTCGAGGAGCTTGTCCGCACCCTGTCTTTTGATATTCTCGGTATATATTGAGATAAATTCTTCCTTAGCGGTCATAAGGCAACTCCTTTGCAAATACTTTACAGTTAATTATAACATACAAAAGAAAAATATTCAAGTCCTTTTTTATTTTTTTATCTGTTAAACAAAAGCAGGACAGTTACAGACAGAAAATACTTTTATATTTTGCATAAAAGCATCATATTTTCAACATAAAATTTGATGTATTATGACATTTTCGCAAAATTTCCTGATTTTTTCAAAAAAACGCTTGACAAATCAAATCCGCCGTGATATAATATATATCGTTGATTGCGAAAGACATAATCTGGGTGTGGCGCAGTTGGTAGCGCGCTACCTTGGGGTGGTAGAGGCCGTGGGTTCAAGTCCCGTCACTCAGACCATGAAATGCGTTTTGATAACCCCCATTTGAGAAACGTATCGTTCGTGTTGACAGGAGCAGTCCGATTTGTTAATCGGGCTGCTCTCTTTTTAATTCATAATTTTAATATAAAAAGCAGTGTTTTCCCCCGCCTACGGCGGGGGAAAACAGACAAAATATAAAAAATCCTGCACCTCCGCCACCGGCGGAGGTAAGAAGAAAAAATCTGAAAATTTCTGCGATTATTCTGAAACTAACGTTTACCCACCTTAATTATGCATTATGAATTATGAATTATGCATCAAATTTCGTTTTTTGCTTGACAAATAAAAATAAATCGTTTATAATAATATCATTATATACGAAAAGCTGTGATGAAAAGGAGTACGCTTATTTTCCCGTGCAAAGAGAGTCTGCGGCCGGTGTGAGCAGATGTCGGGGATTTGCGGAAGTAGTTTCGGAGCTGTGCGGGCGAACTTACAGTAACCCGTGCCGTGTTTCTCACGTTACAGAGATAAGAGCGCAGGGAATTTAATTCCCTGAATACAGGTGGTAACACGGACTTCATGTTCGCCCTGAACCCTTGCGGTTCGGGGCTTTTTTTATCACCGGATGAATGAAAGGAGATACTGCTATCATGGCAAAAGAACTCGCTAAGGCTTATAATCCGAAGGATTTCGAGGACAGAATTTATGCCGCATGGAATGACAAGGGCTGTTTCCGTGCGGAGGCTGACCCCGAAAAAACTCCCTTTACTATCGTTATCCCCCCTCCGAATATTACGGGTCAGCTTCATATGGGTCATGCCCTCGATGAAACCCTGCAGGATATTCTCATACGCTGGAAGAGAATGAGCGGCTATTCCGCATTGTGGCTGCCCGGTACTGACCATGCCGCTATCGCTACCGAGGCTAAAATCGTTGAGGCTATGCGCAAGGAGGGTATCACCAAGGAGGACATCGGCCGTGACGGCTTCATGAAACGTGCTTGGGAATGGAAAAAACAGTACGGCGGACGTATCGTTGAACAGCTTAAAAAGCTCGGCTCGTCCTGCGACTGGTCAAGAGAACGCTTTACCATGGACGAGGGCTGTTCAAAGGCTGTAAAAGAGGTTTTCGTGAAATATTACGAAAAAGGTCTTATCTACCGTGGAGAGAGAATTATAAACTGGTGTCCGAAATGCCTTACATCGCTCTCCGATGCGGAAGTAACATATGAAGACCAGGCAGGTCATTTCTGGCATTTGAGATATAAAATCAAGGACAGCGACAATTATCTTGAACTCGCCACGACAAGACCCGAAACTCTCCTCGGCGATACCGCAGTATCCGTAAATCCAAAGGACGAACGCTATAAGGATTTAGTCGGAAAAACCGTTATCCTCCCCATTGTTCACCGTGAAATTCCCGTTGTTGCGGACGATTACGTTGAAATGGATTTCGGTACAGGCGTTGTCAAGATAACTCCTGCCCATGACCCGAACGATTTTGAAGTAGGTTTAAGGCACAATCTCCCTGTTATAAATGTCATGAACGATGATGCGACTATCGTTGACGATTACCCGGCATACGCAGGCATGGACAGATATGAGGCGAGAAAGAAAATCGTTGAGGATTTGGAAAAAGAGGGAGCACTTGTTGAAATTGAGGACTACAGTCACAATGTAGGCACCTGCTACCGCTGCGGCACTACCGTTGAGCCGAAGGTTTCAACTCAGTGGTTCGTTAAGATGAAACCCCTTGCACAGCCTGCCATTGATGCGGTTAAAAACGGTGATACAAAATTCGTTCCCGAAAGGTTCAATAAAATATATTTCCACTGGCTCGAAAATATCCGTGACTGGTGTATTTCACGTCAGATATGGTGGGGTCATCAGATACCTGCATTCTACTGTGACTACTGCGGAGAAATGACCGTAACCAAGGAAACTTCATGCAGCTGCCCGAAATGCGGAAAGCCCATGAGACAAGACCCCGATACCCTCGACACATGGTTCAGTTCTGCACTGTGGCCTTTTTCAACACTCGGATTTCCCGAAAAAACCGCCGATTTGGACTATTTCTATCCCACAAACACCCTCGTTACGGGATATGATATAATTTTCTTCTGGGTAATAAGAATGATGTTCAGCGGTCTTGAAAACATGGGAAAGGTTCCGTTCGATACGGTGCTTATTCACGGTCTTGTGAGAGACTCTCAGGGAAGAAAAATGTCAAAATCCCTCGGAAACGGCATTGACCCTCTCGAAGTTATCGAACAGTACGGCGCAGACGCTCTCAGGTTCATGCTCGCAACGGGCAACTCCCCCGGAAATGATATGCGCTACATTGATGATAAGGTCAAGGCGGCACGTAATTTCGCAAACAAGCTCTGGAATGCCTCACGCTTTATCATGATGAACCTCCCCGAAGATTTTGAATTTAAGGGTCTGCCCGATGAGCTGGAGCTTGAGGACAAGTGGCTTGTGAACAAATTCAACCTGCTTGCAAAGGAAGTCGGAGAAAATCTCGAAAAATACGAACTCGGCGTTGCTTCGCAGAAAATCTATGATTTCATATGGGACGTTTACTGCGACTGGTATATCGAACTCACAAAGCCCAGAATACAGGCTGGCGGTCAGAATATGGAAAAGGCACAGGCTGTTCTCGTATGGGCTATGCAGGGTATGCTCAAACTCCTCCACCCGTTCATGCCTTTCATAACAGAGGAGATATGGCAGGTTCTCACTAATGAAAAATCCATGATAATCCTCGAAACATATCCCACATATGACGAAAATATAAACTACTCCGGGGAAGAAAAAGCCTTTGAGAAAATAATCTCCGCCATAAAAGCCGTAAGAAACACAAGGACGGATATGAATGTCCCCCCCTCGGTAAGGGCTAAAATCTTCATAGAGACAGATGACGCAGAGGTCTTTGAAAACGGAAAAATCTTCTTTGAAAAGCTTGCCTCCGCATCTTCCGTTGAAATCGGTTCGGAATTTGAACACGAAAACTGTGCAAATGCCGTTACGGACTCCGCAAGAATATTTATCCCCATGGACGAACTCGTTGACAGGGAGAAAGAACTTGCCCGTCTCGAAAAGGAAAAGGCTAAAGTTCAGAAAGACCTTGATTTCCTCGGCAATAAGCTGAACAATCAGGGCTTTATCGCAAAAGCTCCCGAAAAGCTGATAGAGGCTGAAAAGGCAAAGCTTGCAAAGGCAATCGAGAAAATGGAAAAAATCAATCAGTCCATTGAGGCTTTCAGAAAATAATGCGTGACAGATTATTTGAATATGCAAAGAAAAAATACGGCTCTGTCCCCGAATATCTCTGGCTTTCATCGCCCGACAGTGCCGTATTGAGACATGATGACAACAAGAAATGGTATGCGCTTTTCATGGAGGTAAAACGCTCCGTTTTCGGACTGGGCGAGGGAAATATTCAGATAATGAATATCAAATGCAATGCCCCCGAAAGGGATTGCCTTATCGCAGAAAATAAGGCTTTCCCAGCATATCATATGAATAAAAGGCTCTGGACTTCCATCCTGCTGGACGGGAGTACGGACTTCGGCTCTCTGTGCAGTTTAATTGATGAGAGTTTCAAATTAACAAAATAAGGAATGATTTTTATGATTAGACATATTGTAATGTTTAAATTAAAAGACACAGACAGAAAAACCGCTTACGAAAATGCCCTCGAAGCAAGAGAGCGTTTCAATGACGTGATTGAAAAGGTTGAAGTCCTCAGAAAGGGAGAATTGGTTATAAATTCCGAAGACGCTCCGCAGGATAATTACACCGTTTCGCTTATCTGCGATTTTGATGATATTGACGGGCTTAACGCTTATCAGGTTCACCCTGCACACGTTAATTTCGGAAAATTTATCGCCGCAGTAAAAACAGACAGGGCTTGTATAGATTATGAATATTAATGCATAATTCATAATGCATAATTATTTTGTCTGCGGCAAAATCAGAAATTCTGACATTCCGATTAAAAAATACGGAGGGATTTACATCACTAATATAAATCAATGCATGGAATTTATAAATTCCTACAGCAAATCAGGCGGAAAAATTACCGACCTTTCAAGGGCGGAGGAACTCATGGACAGTATCGGCAATCCCGAAAAAAGACTTAAATTCGTCCATATCGCAGGTACTAACGGCAAAGGCTCAACCCTTGAATATATCTCCAATGCCCTTATATTTTCGGGCTATAAAACGGGACAGTTTACCTCCCCTTTCATTCTGAAATACAACGACAGAATGAGAATAAACGGGAATAATATCAGCGACGAAGCCCTCTGCGAAATTGCAGGATTTGTCAGAGATAAAGTGTCCGACAGAGAGTATTCTCAGTTTGAAATAACCATGGCAATCGCTCTGCTCTGGTTTGAGCGTGAAAAATGCGATATAGTTATCCTCGAAACGGGAATAGGCGGACTGCTCGACTGCACGAACGTTATCCCCCCTCCCCTGCTGTCCGTGATTACTTCAATATCGCTCGACCATACCGCACTTTTAGGAGATACCGTTGAGGAGATTGCCATGCAGAAAGCAGGCATAATAAAGGAAAATTCCGCCGTTGCGGTTTCACCCGACAACAAAGAGAATGTAATCGATATTATGCTCAAAACTGCAAAGAGTAAAAATGCCGAATTTTTAACTCATGAGGATACTTCCCCCTACGGTGACGGCGGACTGTATGCGGCTTTTATCTATAAAAATCAGCGTTATCAGCCTGCTATGGCAGGACTTCATCAGTATTACAATTCCATAACCGCCCTGACAGCCTGCTGTTATCTGCGGAAAAAGGGCTTTGACATTCCCGATGAGAATATTAAAAAATCCATTGAGACCACTCAGGTAATGGCAAGGGTTCAGATGATTGACGGTAAGCCTCCCGTGATAGTTGACGGCGGTCATAATCCCTCGGGGGCTTCAATGCTCGCACTCACGCTCATGTACCTCGGAACGAGAGGTCATAAAATATATACCGTAATGGGCATGGTAAGCTCAAAGGATTACTGCGAATGCGTAAAGGCTGTCGCTCCGCTTTCGGATAATTTCACGGCGGTTGACGATTTCGCCCCGAATGCCGTGAAAGCCGAAGATATTGCCGATATTGCGGCATTTTACACAAATGCCGCAACAGCAGTATCACTTGAAGCTGCGGTCGAAAAATCCAAAGCCCTCGCCCTCGAAAATGACGGCATAGTCGTTGTATGCGGTTCACTGTACCTTGCGGGCGAATATCTCGGCATGAAATAAAATCTCCCCTGTTCATCGCTGAACAGGGGATTTTTTTAATTTATTGTTTTCTTCGGCAAAATGCAGTAATTCAAGGTTTCCCCTGTTCATAGTGCCGAAATTACCGCAAAGACATATTACCTCACGGCAGTTTTTTATTATATTCTTTGCAAGATTTATTTTTTCGGGGCTTATCGGTTCATAGGCTTTTTCGGAGATAATCACCGATGCAAGGGCGGTTATTACCGGGTATTCCGCATCGTTCTCATGAACAATTCCTGCTACGAAGGGTATGCCCCGTCTCTGAAGTCTGCGGTATATTTCCGCACCGCCGCCGCTTATCACGAATATTTCGGGCTTTCCGCATATCTTTTCAAGCTCCGAAAAGCCGTATATATCGTTATAGCTGCCGCATTTTATATCATAAAGATAATTTATGTAATCCCCCGAAAATATCTCGTCGGGAGTTCCCGTGCAGTCGATTTTATTATTCTTGACACATATTATCCTGTCGGATATTTTCTGCGCAAGGTCAAGCTCATGCAGGGACATTATAACCGTTGTCTGCTTTTCACGGACAAGCTTTTTCAGTATGGTCAGGAGTTCAAGCTTATGCTTAATATCAAGATACGAGGTCGGTTCATCAAGTATCATTATATCCGTATCCTGACATATCGCCCTTGCAAGCATTATTTTCTGTCTCTGCCCGTCACTGGTTTTATTTATATCAGTATCGGCTATATCCTCGCCGCCGACAAGTTCAAGGGCATTATAAGCCTTTTTCCTGTCCTCTGCGGAGAGTATGCCGAGCGTTCCCGTATAGGGGTATCTTCCGCTTTCGACAAGCTCAAGACAGGTCATGAGTTCGGGTTCTGTTCTGCCCGTGAGCATTACGGAAAGCTTTTTTGCAAGCTCGTTTCTTCCGTATTCCGAGATGTTTTTCTCTTGTATGTATATATCCCCCGATATTTTTTCAAGCTGTGAGGATATGGTTTTCAGCAGAGTTGATTTTCCCGAACCGTTGGAGCCTATGAGGGTGATTATTTCGCCCTTGTGTACTGTTATATCGGCATTTCCGACAATTATCCTTTTTCCGTAGCCTGCATTGAGAGATTTGGTTTCGAGCATATTAACCCCTCTTTCGCCTGAGCATTATGAATATGACGACAGGTGCGCCGAAAATCGCCGTCACCGTGCTTATGCTGAGTTCTGTCGGGGCAAACAGTGTCCTTGCAATCAAATCGCAGAAAAGACACATAACCCCTCCGCCGAGAAATACGGACGGTATTATCACAATCGGTTTTGCAGTTCCGAACATTCCCTTGATTATATGCGGAACTGCCACGCCCAGAAATGATACGGGTCCTGCAAATGCCGTAACGCACGAGGAGAGTATGCTCGATAATAATATCAGTTCAAAACGGAAAAGCTTTATATTTACCCCCATGCTTTCCGCATAGCCCTCGCCGAGCTGAAATGCCGAAAGCGGTTTTGAGAGCATGAATGTAAAAACTACGCATGGTATCACTATCGCCGACATGAAATATACCTCTTCCATGTCCGTACCCGAAAATGTTCCCACTGACCAGTTATGCAGATTTACAATATTAGAGTCGTCCGCAAAGGTAACGGCAAGCTCCGTGACGGCATTGCATATATATCCCGTCATAACGCCTGCGATTATCAGGAGCGATATATTTTTTATCCTCCCCGACAGCAGGAGTATAAATCCCATTGACATCATTGAACCTATGAAAGACGCTGTGACGATTATAAATGAATTTGAGGCTATGCCGTTGGCAAGCGTGAATATCATGGTGAGCGCAACTATGAGCTTCGCCCCTGATGATATTCCCAGAACGAAAGGTCCCGCTATCGGGTTGGAAAAGAAATTCTGCAATAAAAAGCCCGATACTGCCAATGCTCCTCCAAGTACAGCCGCCGCAAGTGTACGGGGAAGTCTTATATTTAATATTATATTTCTTGCGATTAAATCCTCTGCGCTGTCCGTCTTTGAGAAAAGATATTTTATTCCGCTGTCTGTACTGCCCGATACCAGATTTAAAAATATAAAGAGCAGATATAATATTATCAGTGCGGAAAAGCATATTGTATATCTTATTGTCTTTCTATTCACTTTTTATACGATGGATAAATTCCATATCGTCCTCCGCACTGTCAGTTATTATCTTGTTCATCTCGATTATAATATCCGCAGATGCGCCCGTCTGCTGAAACATATCCTTTTCGCTGCACCATGCATTGTTATTCCTTACTGCCCTGAAATCGGACAATATGCTGCATTTTTCGGTAAGCTGCGAGATATTCTCTATCTCTCCGTCAATGGTGCTGTTATATATTATAATATCGGCATCCTTGGCTTTTTCGTAGAAGGACTCTATCTGCATATTCATGGTTGAAAGAGCATTTTCATCGACATTGAGGTCGTCCGCCGTGAAGATGTATCTCCCCCCGGCAAGCTCAATCATCTTTGATACATAGTCATTCGGCTTTCTTACGCTTGCGTATCCGCTCGATGTTATATAGAAAAATGCAACGGATTTTTTTTCATCGGGGTTTATATCGTCGATTTTCAGATTTTCGACCTGACGTGCCTTTTCGCTGAATAATTTTTCAGCCTCGTTCTCGTGACCTGTTAAAAGTCCGTAAAGCTTTATCCATTCCATTCTTCCGAGGGGGTGCGGTTCGTAGCTTGAATATTCAACTATCACGGGAATGCCCAGATTTTCAAGCTGTTCCTTTATTTCGGGGGTGTGGTATATCATGGTATTTTCTATCGCAAGACCACAGTTTTCCGATAAAAGCAATTCAAAATCGGGTGTTCTGTATTTGCCTGCATAGAGTATATCTCCGTTTTCGAGAGCCTTTTTTACATATTCCGCAGACCAGTCGCTTTCCTTGGTTGATGTGAATTTTACAAGGTCAAGACAGTCTATTCCGCTGAACAAGTCCATTACAGATGATGATGCAAGATATATATTTTCAACGGGCTTGCGGATAATCTTCATGTTTTTATATTCGTCGGGAATATCCGCATCTTCGGGGAGGATTATAAATTCATCGCCGTTTCCTATTTTAACATGAGATATATCTCCGTCGCTTTCAACCGTGAACTGCTGTGCATATTCAAGCTGCATACTCTGAGCATTCTCATAATTTGTATTGTTATTGTCAGTTCCGCAGGAGGTCAGGAATATAAGCGGAATTATCAGGGCATATCTCTTCATGTCGCAGAATTTATCAAAATCTTGTATTCTATCTCATGAGGCGTACTCATGGCAGTTGTATCCGCATACACGGTAAATTCACTGTCGAATATCTCAACGGGTATCTCAAATACTGAATTTTCCTCCGTCGATACGGGGAGGTATTTTTCATCATTTACAATCATATAATCATATTTGTTGCTGCTCCATATGATTTCGGCAACGGCTTTTCCGTCCGTGATTGTAATTTCGGCGGGAGAGGCTATGCTTGCCTTGCCCGAACCGCCCGAAAGACTTGCTTCCATCTGGTATGTTCCGTCCGCAAGTCCCAGAGTTTCAACAGTATTTCCACGCATTTCGGTAAATGCCGTGTCGGGAAGAGAGTCGGCACGGAATACAAGCTGTCTGTCGTACCATGTTTCCTTTTTCTTGCTGTATGCCGCACAGTCAGTCACTTCGTCGAGTGCATTTACGGGTACGGTGAAAACATAGCTGCCGTCGGTTTCCTCATAGGGTATATAATCGCTTTCGGGGGCATTTTCGGCATCATCAGCCGTTCCCATAAATAACCATTCATATCCCGTTCCACTCATGGTCATGGCGGCTGTCATCTCTCCGTTATTCACGATAAGCTTACAGCCTACTATCTTGAACATTGAGGAGCTTGAGTCAACGGAAATTTCATATTCTCCGTCCGCAAGGCTTTCGGCATAGACGGCAGTCATTCCCTCATATCCTACCTCTTCGGGGGGAACGGTCTGCGGTTCGGATTTTTCCTGAGTTTGCCCGGTCAATTCTTCTGTTAATTCTTCGGTTATCTCTTCCGTGATTTCTTCTGTTACTTCCTCTGTCGTTTCAGCGGCTGAATTTTCCTGAACTTCAGAAACCTGCGGTGCGCTGACGGAAGAATTATCTCCCGAAGAACAGGAAAAAAGTGCCGCAGAAATTAAAAACGCAGATATAAAGGCTAAAAATTTTTTCATAATATCCTCCTTACAAAACGGCGGAAGAATTAAAATTCTCCCGCCGGTATATAAATTACTGTCCTATTGAGTCAATGGCTGCCCTGGCGTGTTCAACATAAAGCTGTCTTATGCTCTCGTTTTCGCCCAGACCTCTTAAAAGGCATTCAACCTCATAGCCTGCGCCCTCGAATACAGACTTCCATGAGTCCTCTTCATCGCCTGCCATATCGTTGTTTGCGTGGTCGCCTGCAACTACCATAAGCGGCTCAAGAACAACCTTCTTGTATTCGCCTGCCTGAACCTTTGCGAGAACATCATCAAGAGTCGGTGTTGCCTCTACAGTTCCGACGAAATAATTCTTATATCCGTCGGCGGTAAGCAAATCCTGCATTTTCTGATATACTCCGTTGGACTCGGCTTCCGTGCCGTGACCCATGAAGCATATTGCGGTTTCGCCGTCATCATACTCTTTAGTCCATTCAACTATTGCGTTTTCAACTTTTTTGAAATCATCATCACTTGTGAGAAGAGGCTCTCCGAATACGACATTTTCAAATGCATCGGCATACTGTGCAACCTCGTCCACAACGTCATTGTATTCAAGACCGTCCATGAGATGCGTGGGCTGTATGACAAGATTTTTTACACCGTTGTCAACTGCTCTCGTGAGGGCTGCGTCCACATCATCAATGAGTATCTTGTCACGGCGGTTTACATGGTCGATAATTGTATTCGCCGTAAATCCTCGCCTTACGGAATAGTCGGGGAAAGCCTTTTCGAGAGCGTCCTCTATCGCTCCGATAGTGAGGCGGCGGCTGTCGTTGTAGCTCGTTCCGAAGCTTATGACAAGGAGTTCATTGTCGCCGATTTCGTCCTGATTTCTGACATTATCGAGACTTGCATCGCCCGTGTCATAATTTTCCTCTTCGTCCTCTTCCTCTTCTTCTTCCGTATCCTCGGAGGCGGTTTCTGTAGTCTCTTCGGAGGATACTTCTGTTTCAGCCTCTGTTTCAGCCTCTGTTTCGGCTTCTGTTTCGAGGTCAATATCGTCGTCAACCTCTTTCTGTTCGGTTTCCTGCACTACCTCGCCGACAATCTCGTCATCAACCTTGGTTTCGGAAGATGTATCGGAATTTCCGCATGAAGTCATTGCTGCGGTGAGTGCAAGGCAGATTAAAAATATACCTGTTTTTTTCATTATAAATCAATCCTTTCATTAAAGAAAGGCATGACACGTAAAATGTACGGTCAATACCTCGTGACCTGAAACTTTCGTTTCTGTACAACAGGCGGCAGGTTTCCTGACTTATGCATCATCATACGGAGCAGCCTTCCCGATTTCTCAGTGACATAAAAAGCTCCGCACTCCGCAATTACAGTGACGAGTTCGTGCATGATTTTCACACGCTTCCCTTTTAACTTTTTATGAAAAACACAAATGAGCATTTTAAAACAACAGACAAAAATTTTTATATCTTTCTTGGTTTCCCACACCTGCGGTGTGGGAAACAGTGTTTTTACTGTAAATTTGCTCAATTGCAGATAAAACATAAAAAGCACCGACTGCAATATATTCATAGCTATGATAATAACAATTATACCACAAAATGCAGAAAATGCAAGTATTTTTGGCGAAATCATTGATTTATACAATTTATGTATGAAAAGTTTCATATTTTTCTGTATCCGTCAGTTTCAACACTGCGGCGGAGTAAATTAATTGTGGATATAATAAGTTATTTCCTCGTTATCATATACATGAGGGAATTGCATACAGCGGCGGCGACATTGCTGCCGCCCTTTCTTCCCCTTGCGACTATGCAGGGAATGCCCGATTGTATTATCATTTCTTTGGACTGTATCACATTCACAAATCCAACGGGACAGCCTATGACGAGTTCGGGGATAAAATCGCCGCTTTTTATATGCTCGTTCAGTCTTATCAATGCAGTGGGGGCATTTCCTGCCGCAAATATGACGGGCTTATCAATTCCGGCGGCTTTATCGACCGATACCGCCGCACGGGTAAGACCCTTTTCCTTTGCGGTTTCGGCTACGTCCTTATCAGCCATAAAGCAAAAAGCCTTACAGCCGAGGGTATTCAGTGCGGTTTTATTTATCCCCGAAAGTGCCATATTCGTATCGGTAACTATGACACAGCCCTTTTTCAGCGTTGAAACTGCCTTGTCTATGACGTTTTCGGAAAAATACAAATTTTCCGCATAGTCAAAATCCGCCGTGGTATGTATTACTCTCATCACAACGGGGCGAATATCATCGGGGATATTTTTTTCAAGCTCCGAGGATATTATCTCAAAGCTGCGTTTCTCGATTTCGTTTGGAAGTATATATTCAAGCTCCATATTATCATCAGCCCTTTATTATCTCATATATTTTGTCAATATCCATATTTTTCCTTACGTTTTCCGCAAGTATATCAAACTGGTTTTCCTTGTATTTTTTTCTGTCGGCAGTGCCGCCCATATATTCAAGACCTTTTTTGCGGAAGAGATTTTTAACTGTGTCCTCTGCGATTTCATCGAATATCCCGTGAATATAGCAGCCTGCGGCATTATTTTTATAAGAGCCGCCGCAGTCGGTCAGAATATCGCCCCTGTTTTCGGTGCGACCCATATGTATTTCGTAGCCGCTGAAGGATTTTCCCGACAGAAAGCCGAAAAATCCCGATATATCATTGAATTTTCCGCTTGTGCGGACGGTTTTCTTTTCGGGTGAAAATACCGTTTCGCAGTCGAGCAAATTCATGCCGTCTATACTTCCTCCGCATTCTGTATTATAGGGGTCTGAAATTTTTCTGCCGAGTATCTGATAGCCGCCGCATATCCCGAAAACGGGGGTATCCTTACGGCTTTTTACAGCGGCTTCAAGACCGCTTTCACGCAGATATTTCATATCGGAAATTGTACTCTTTGTGCCGGGAATTATTATCATATCTGCGCCGTCAATATCTTCGGGCTTTTCGGCATAGCGCACGCCTACTCCCCTGTATTGCAGGAATACGTCAAAATCCGTGAAATTTGACATTTTAGGGAGCTTCACCACAACTATATTAATTTTCACATCGCCGTTCAAATTATGATTTTTAATCTTTTCGGACAGACTGTCCTCGTCCTCAATATCGCATTGCAGATATGGAATTACCCCTAAAACAGGCACTCCGCAGAGATTTTCGAGGATTTTTACTCCGTCATCGAAAAGACTTTTATCCCCCCTGAACCTGTTGACTATTATGCCCTTTACGAGTTTTCTCTCTTCGGGTTCAAGAAGTGAAACAGTACCGTAAAGCTGTGCAAACACTCCCCCCCTGTCAATATCCCCCACGAGTATCACGGGCGACTGTGCGATTTTTGCCATGCCCATATTGACTATATCATCGCTTTTAAGATTTAATTCAACGGGACTTCCTGCTCCCTCTATCACAATTATATCGTGCATTGAGGAAAGCTTTTTGTAGGCATTTTCAATATAGGGTACAAATTCGGTTTTTCTCCTGAAATATTCCATAGCGGTCATATTGCCGAACGGCTTGCCGCCGAGAATTATCTGTGAGCCTGTATCGGTAGTGGGTTTCAGCAATATCGGGTTCATAAGGACAGATGGTTCAATGCCTGCGGCTTCCGCCTGTACAGCCTGCGCACGTCCCATTTCAAGGCCGTCATTTGTTACGTATGAATTTAAAGCCATGTTCTGGGATTTAAAGGGCGCACAGGAATAGCCGTCCTGCACAAAAATTCTGCAAAGAGCCGCCGCAAGAAAGCTTTTCCCGGCATTTGACATAGTACCCTGTATCATTAAAGCTTTACTCAAAACAATCACACCTCTTTTTAATGCATAATTCATAATGCATAATGCATAATTAAATGCATAATTAAGAATTATATTATTTTCAATAAGTATTTTGAATGAATTTTTTATATTTTTCATTGGTCACCCCCACACCTGCGGCAGGAGAAATCACTTTTTTCTTTGTCAGAAAGATATTTATTTGCAAATCTTTGCTTTTGCCTGCGGCAAAAGCAATTATGAATTATGAATTATAAATTGTGAATTATGAATTGATTGAAGAAGTTTCAGGTTTTCTTTATGCGTTCTTACTGCTATGCGGTAGAAATTATCGTCAAGACCGCTGTAGTTTCCACATTTTCTGATTAAGATTTTTTCTTTTAAAAGTATGTCATAAAGCGGAATATCCGTTTTAAGAAGAATAAAATTAACTGCCGAATTAAAGGTTTTTATACCGAGCTTTTTAAGATTTTCGGTCAGATATTCCCTCTCGTTCCTGATATAAATCACCGTATCGCTTATATATTTTTCTTCGTCGAGGGCGGCTGCTCCGGCAATCTGCGCAGGATAGGAAACAGACCAGTACTGCCCTGAATTTCTTACCCTTCCGGCGAGGTTTTTATCCCCGAAAACCGCATAGCCGAGCCTTAAACCTGCCATTGCATATACCTTTGTGAATGCTTTGAGTATTATAATATTTTTATCAAAATAATTTATTATGCTTAAATTTTTTGAATTTTCCGCAAAATCAAGAAAACATTCGTCACATATGAATATAATATTATCTTCCCTGCATTTTTCGGATAATTTCCGCATTATATCCGTATCAGGAATCAAGCCTGTCGGATTATTCGGGGAGCATATTATAACAGCGTCAATATTGTCCGTATAGTTCAGAATATCCTCACGTATACGAAAATCATATTCTTCATAAAGCATATATCTCTTAATCTGCGCATTGGAAAATGCCCTCTCATATTCCCCGAATGTCGGGGCACAGATTAATATTTTATTTATATTCAATGCCTGCGCAAGCCTGAATATTATATCATCCGCACCGTTTCCGCAGACTATATTTTCTTTGGGAATATTCTCATAAACGGACAGCTTTTCGATAAGCTCCCTGCACCTGCTGTCGGGGTATCTCTCCCAGAGACCAACCGAGGATACAAGGGCTTTTTTTACATTTTCGGGCATACCGAGGGGGTTTACATTCGAGGAAAAATCATAAATTATATCCCTTCCGAAAATATCTCCGCCGTGCATTATATTATCACTCCCCATAAAATCCCCCTTACTATCAGAGATATTATTAATATTATAAAAGATGTCATATACATCAGTTTATTTGCGGATAATATATCATCGTTCCTGATTTCACGCTTATTATCCCCGATAAATTCTTTCTTATGAAGCTTTCCGAAATAATACGCATCACCGGCAAGGCGGATATTCAAAGCACCTGCGCATACCGCCTCCGTCTGTGCGGAATTGGGGCTTGCGTGTCTGTGCCTGTCACGTTTCCATATTCTGTATGCGCTTTTATAATCATATCCGAGGAGATATGCTGAAAATATCATCACAGCCGCCGTAATGCGTGATGGGATATAATTAACAGCATCGTCAAGCCTTGCCGCAAAACGTCCGAGCTGCAAATATTTTTCGTTTTTATAGCCTATCATCGAGTCCATGGTATTCACAGCCTTATAGAAAAATCCAATCACGCCGCCGCCAAGAGATATATACATCATCGGTGCTGTTATTCCGTCCGAGGTATTCTCCGCAACCGTCTCGACAGCCGCACGGATAATGCCGTTTTTGTCAAGCCTGTCCGTATCTCTCCCGACAATCATCGAAACGGCTTTTCTTGCGCCCTCCGTGTCGTTATTTTCAATTGCCCTGTATACCTTCATGCTTTCATCTTTAAGGCATTTTGCGGCTATCAGGTAAAAGCACATTATACCCTCGATGATTATCCCAAATACGACCGATATTCTATATGACAGAATTAAAATAAATGCCGCCACTGTGCAGGATATTATCAATACACACATGGCGAGGATTATTCCGCCCGTGAGCAGGTTTTTGAAATTTTTTCTTATCAGTTTTTCGAGCCGTGAAATAAGATTTCCTATCAATCTTATAGGGTGCGGCATTGAATAGGGGTCGCCGATTATTGTATCGAGAATAAATCCCAGAGCAGGCGGCAGGACAGCCGTTAAAATTTTTTCCATATATGTATATATTCTCCGTTGTATTCTGTGATATAGCCGTGAGCATTTTCAACAGACCATTCATAAAAGCTTTTTTTCTCATCGCAGAGATTTTCGAGTATTGACATTATTGTCCCCCCGTGAATTACCATTGAAACATCGTTATTTATACCCGATATTATATTTTCAAATGCGCAGACACATCTTCTTTTAAATTCTGCGGGGTTTTCGCCGTTCGGGAAAGTATCTCTTCCGCCTGAGTCAATCCATTTCTGATAGAGGATATTTCCCATGAGTTCGAGGTAATTTTTACCCTCAAAATCCCCGAAGTCGCATTCTCTGAAATTACTGCATATTGTATATTCCTTACCGGGATATATTATCCCTGCTGTTTGTATACATCTTTTCATGGGGCTTACTATCAGGGTATCGCATGGCGGATATTCTATACTTTCAATTATCTCAATGCTCCTTTGCGACAATTCCTCATCGGTGCGCCCGATATATCTTTTCATTTCATTCCCGACCGTCAGACCGTGACGTATAAAATTAACTATCATAATTTATATTCTTTCTTTGTCCGCCGTCGTATGCGGAGGAGCAGTATTTTTTATTACAGTCAGTATTCCGCAGAATACACGTATAACCTTTTCGGACGAAGCGGCAATCATACAGCCGCATTTTCCTGCATTCTCCCTCCATATCCTTTCGGATTTTTCGAGTGGTATAATTCCGCAGCCTATTTCGTCCGTTATGATGACAATATCACTGTTTTCATCTATAATTTTCTGCGTAAATTCAACGCAGTCAATATTTTCATCAACAAGTCTTTTTATGAGCATATGGAAATTAAAAACGCACTCCGCCCCGAATATCTCGTCATAATCGCATATTCTGCCGTCAAGCATATTATTTATCCCGAAATATTCTCTTGCGAAAGCTCTCTTTCCCTGATACGCTCCTCCGATTATCATATTTATAAATATCACCACTTTTAAAGTCGTCAATTTGCGCCCCTTAAATCTTGCGCTTTCGTTCACTGCGCTGCGCTCCGTTCACTCCCAGTGCAAGGGCGCAAATTTCCTCCTATTTTAAACCAACGCCGCAAATGCCGTAACAAGCTCGCAGACCTGCAAGAACCAGCCTGCCGTATCGCCTGTTATTCCGCCTATCTCCTTATAAAATTTAAATCTGTAATACATCATGACCAAAACAGCCGAAAGAATAACGCATATTCCGCTTTTTGGATTTATTAAAACCAATGCCGCCACGCATAAAACCAGCCATACCGCCAGAATTACAAGGCTGATTTTCCTGTGCGAGGGCTTGACAAAAGCCTGCAATGCACCGTCCTTTTTCGCCGATTTGAATGTAATTGCGCAAAATCCGCTCAACGTCCTCGACAATACAAACGTAAGCGATATAACCAGCGCAGATTTTAAATTTTTTACTTCCGAATATATCCCGATTTGCAGTATGAAATACACCGCAAGCCGTATCGCCGCAAATGCCCCGATATGTGAGTCACTCATTATTTTCAGTCTCTTGTCCTTATCCCCGTAAGAAGCAAGCATATCGCTCGTATCGCAGAAACCGTCAATATGTATTCCGCCCGTAACCATCACGGGTATGACCGCCCCGACACAGGAGAAAAATATATCCCCCATGCCGAGATAACTGCACAATATCCGCCAGAGTATGAATATTCCGCCCTGAACCGCCCCGACCAGCGGAAAAAAGCTAAGTGCATATCGTCTGTTTTCTTCTTTCCATTCGACCTGCGGAACGGGTATTCTTGAATACATGAGAAAGGCAGAAAGTAATGATTTCAGCATGATTTATTTCAAAGCTCCTTTTATGACAATAGGTATACCGAACACACATTCCACGACATTATCGGCAAATTCCGCAGTTTTCGCATTTATCTCCGATATGAAACGCATATAACGCATAGTCTCCTCGGAATAGACTATTCCGTCAGACGATACCTCATTCGATACAATCACAAATTCGGAAACATTTTCGCTTATTTTTCTGAAAGCATTCAATATTTTTTCGACGGGGTTTTCTGTATCTTTTCCCGAAAACATCTCATTTGCAAGGAGATTTCCGGCACATTCAAGCAGTACCGCCGAATTTTCGGGAAATTCAAGCTCGTGCAAATCCGTATATTTTTCAACCGTCACGAAATTTTTCTCCGCCCTCATTGAACGATGCCTTCCGATAGACCTCAGAGCCTCCTCGCCGTATGGACGCATTGTAGCAATATAGTATTTTCTCCCCCCGAAATTATGCAGGTAATTTTCCGCAAAGCCCGATTTGCCGCATTTTGAACCGCCTGTAACCAGTGTCGTCATGATAATTTTTTGTACCTCTCTATTCCAAGCTCCTCAAAGCTGTGAGAGTTATTGTATATCGAAACCGCACCGTCAAGCAGCGGCAGCAATAACATTCCGCCCGTTCCCTCACCGAGCCGCAAGCCTGCATTTATCACCGCTTTAAGCCCCATGAAGTCGAGCAGCATTTTCCCAGCAGGCTCTTCCGATACGTGTGACGGGAGCATATAATCCGCACAGGCAGGAGAAAGCATAAAGGCAAGTGCCGCCGAAACCGCCGAAATTACGCCGTCTATCACTATCGGCACATGATATATCGCACCCCCAAGAAATAGCCCCGTCATGCCTGCTATGTCAAGTCCGCCGACCTTCGCAAGAATATCAATCGGGCTGCTCCTGTCGGGGGAATTTTTCCTCACAGCCGCATTGACAACCTCGATTTTACGCTTTAAACCGTCATCTGTAAGCCCTGCGCCCCTGCCCGTCACGGTTTCGGCATCAACTCCAAGAATTACCGATGAAACGGCGGCGGCGGCAGTGGTGTTTCCTATCCCCATTTCGCCCGTGATTATAATATTTTTACCATTTTCTTTAAGCTGCTTAACCATGTCAATTCCCACAGATACGGCATTTTTTGCCTGATTTTCAGACATAGCCGCACCGTGCAAAATATTTTCCGTGCCGTGCATTATATTTTTCATGACAAGATTTTTGCATGAAACTTCGTTCTTTATACCTATGTCAACGACGGCAACATCGGCATTGAACTGCCTTGCAAGGGCATTTATATTCGACCTGCCCCCGGCAATCGCCGCCGCACACAGAGCCGTGACCTCCTGTCCCGACTGGGAGATTTTTTCCGCCGCAACGCCGTTGTCCGCACACATTATAACCGCCGTTCTCTTCGATATATCGACATTTTCGGACTCCTGAACAGCTGAAATCTTCTCAATCATTTTTTCAAGCTCGCCGAAGCTGCCGAGGGGCTTTGCAACGCTGTTCCATTTTTCCCTCGAAATCACGGCGAATTTCTTGTCCGTGGGATTAATTAACTTAATTCTTTCCATTTTTTTCACCAAATTCAATACATGATTTAATAAACCGCCGTGCAAGATTTAAGTCGGAATGAAAATACAGGTGCGGAAAGCCTGCATACAGCGATTTACTGCATATTCCGCCCCTCCATGAAGTGCCGTCACGCTTTGAAATCAGCAAATCCTCCGCATCTGCGGTACTTCTCCAGTAGTGAAATTCATGCGAAGCAATATTGTCCGATTTTCTGAATAAAAGGCTGTCGCTTTCGGGCTTCAGCCAAACATATCCGAAATGACTCAGCCTGTCCGTTTTGCAGGCACTGCCCTTTATAACTCCTGCCATAGGATAAATTTCGCCCCTGTCATTTTCGAGAAATTCATGCAGATACATAAATCCCCCGCATTCCGCAATAGTCGGAATTTCCGAATTTACAGCGGTTTTCACGGAATTGAGCATTGAAGCGTTTTCGCTTAATTTTTCCGCATAAAGTTCGGGATAGCCGCCCGAAAGTATCAGCCCGTCCGCATTTTCGGGGATATGCTTATCATTAACCGGTGAGAAATATTCTATATGGCAGCCCATTTTTTCAAGCAGAGCAATATTATCCGAATAATTGAAACAAAATGCATTGTCGCTGCTCACCGCAATTGTCGGTCGGTATGAGGTCACGGGAGAATTTAAGCTGATATTTTCATAATTTAAGTTATCGGTAGCCGAAAATTTAAGTATTTTTTTAATTAAAAGATACTTATCGCATAAGTCCGCCAGACCGTCAAGCTTATCATTTAAGTTAATAATTTCATCAGCCGTGATAAGTCCAAGGTGTCTGCTGTCGAAATTAAAATTATTTTCGGGGAGAAATCCGAAGTACTCCGCACCGAGTTCTTCACACAGGGAAATTGCCTGTTTTTCGAGCTTTTTAGGCAGTCGATTAAATATAAAACCGATAATTTTATTCGGACATTTATAAGTAATAAAGCCTTTCATGACCGCACCGAGAGAGTCGCTCATTCCCCTGCAATTTATTACCATAATCACAGGGGTGTCGGTTATCTCCGAGAGGGAAAATGCCGAGCCACGGCCGCCGTCATAAAATCCCATTACCCCCTCAATCACCGAAATATCGCTGTTTTTTGAATTTTCCGCAAGAAGATATTTTATTGTATTGTCATCGCAGAAAAAGCTGTCGAGATTATAGGAAGGTGAAGAAATTACCTTTTTGTGAAACATCGGGTCTATATAATCGGGACCGCACTTAAATGATGATAATTTAAGCCCATATCTCTGCAATAATTTAAGTAGAGCGCAGGTTACAGTGGTCTTTCCGCAGCCGCTGCCCGTGCCTGCAATCATAATTCTGCGCATTTTCCGCCTCCTGTCAGGATAAAAACGGGGTTATTCGCCGACAGCATGGTATTTTTGCCGATTTTATCCGTTCTTGCCGAGAAAATTTGTACAATTTCACAATCCAGTCCAAACTCTCCGAATGCCTCCTGAGCATCTCTGAGCGTTTCAAGCGAAACCGCAGTAACGCAGATTAAAGCATCGGATTTTTTAGCTAAAACCAGCTTAAATATCTGCTTAATTTTTCCGCTGCTGCCGCCTATAAAAACCTTGTCGGGGGCTGGAATATCATTCGGAATATCGGGCAGACAGCACTTAAATGTACTTAAATTGTCACAGCCGAATTTATGCGCATTGGCTTGTGTAAGGCTGATTGCTTCGTCTTTTTTGTCAAAAGAAAAAACCTTTCCGCCCGTACAGCGCAGAGCCGTTTCAATAGAAACAGAACCGGTTCCGCAGCCTATATCCCAACAAATATCGGCATTTTTCACGTTCATCTTCGAGGCGATAATGCACCTTGTCTCCGATTTGGTCATGGGAATTTTGCCCCTTATAAACTCGTTGTCGTCAATTCCGCAGGGAATATAATCAATAAAATTATCGTTTACCACAACCGCACAGCTTAAATTATCGGAAGTATAATTAATTAAATTATAAGCAAAATCATACTTAATTTTTTCGTTAAAATAACTTAAATTTTCGCCAAAATAAACCTTAACATTACTTAAATTATAATCGCACAGGGTACGGCAGAGCATGGAAATATCCATCCGCCCGCCGAGCAGAAAGAAAGATTTCCGATTCATTTTCACGTTGACGGCGATATTATTTTCCGTTCCGTGCAGGCTGACAAAGCGCATATCCTCCCATGTTAAGCCAAATTTCGAGCATAGATAAACGGGGGAGGAGATACCGCAGACGATTTCGCAGCCGTCCAGACGTTCGGCAAGCTTCTTTGCGCCGCTGAAAAATCCGCAGTCGCCCGACATGAGAACAGCCGCCTGTTCTCCCCGAAGTTCCGCAATATATCGGCAAATTTCGTCCGTATCATACGTAATTTCAATCTGCTTTCCCATATCCTTGAACGGGCGCACGATTCTTTCCGCACCGATGAGCAAATCGGAGTTTTCGATAATTTTTCGGGCTTGTACGGTCAGTGTGAGATTGCCCTCCATGCCCGTTCCTACGATATATACTTTCACTTAAATTATCCTCCCGTTAATAGTAATTTTTTTACCTCGTCAAGAGATATTCCCTCATCTGGCGGACGTTTAAGGGTGACAAGGCGAATGCCACAAATTTCAGCCGCTTTTGCCTTTTCGGAGTATCCGCCCGCCGAGCCGCTTTCCTTTGTGAGCAGAATTTCCGCATTGCAAAGCCTTATATCGGAGATATTTTTTTCGAGGGAAAACGGCGGATTTTCCGCAATTATATGCTCTTTCGGAAATCCTGCCTCAATGCATTGCCTGAAATTAGCCTCAATCGGGAGTATTCTAATCCATACACGCTCTTTAAAATTTTTAATTGTGGTAATTTCATGACATTCCTTGCAGCCCATTGTACTTAAAATACTGCCGCTTGAATTATTGCATAAAGTGATTATTTCACTTAAATTATCAAAAATTAAGCCCGATAATTTAATCTCATTCCGCTTAATTCTTAAATATTTAATCCCCGTGCAGACGGATTTTATATTTTCGGTAATTTCGGCGGCATAGGGGTGAGTAGCGTCAATAACGGCTGTATATCGCCGTTTTTGCAGGATTTCGTCGATTTCGTCCCGGTTCTTCCTGCCTGTCATAATATTGATATATTTGCTTTTCGGAAGAAGATTTGCACCAAAATCCGTGGTCACGCAAATATCGGCTGAAATTTCGTATTCTGCGCAAAATTCCGCAAGAAGCCGTCCCTCTGTCGTTCCGCCGAATATCAGAACATCAGACATTGAAATACCCCCTCGGAGTTACCATTTTTCCCCGAATTACAGCCGTTTCGGAGTTTCCGACAAAAACAGTCGTGAACATATCCACGCTTTCCTGCGAAAGCTCATTCAATGTCATAATTTTACTATTTTCTCCCTCTCTGCCGATATTTCTGACATAGCCGCAGACGGTTTCGGGAGACTTGTATTCGAGCATGATTTTGCAGGCTTTTGCGAGATAATCGGCTCTTTTTCGGGACGATGGGTTATAAATCACTATCGTAAAATCGGCTTGGGAGGCTAATCTAAGCCTTTTTTCGATTTTTTCGGGAGGGGTGAGCAGGTCGGAAAGGCTTATCACGGCGAAATCGTGCGTCAGGGGTGCGCCGAGGATTGCTCCGCCGCTGAGAGCCGCCGTCACGCCTGCGACTGCCACAATTTCCACGGACGGAAAATCCGCCGACATCTCAATGGCAAGCCCTGCCATTCCGTAGACGGAGCTGTCGCCGCTGCATACGAGAGCCGTGTTTTTTCCCGATTTAGCGCACTTTAAAGCCATTTTAACACGTTCCTTTTCCATTCTCATTCCCGTTGAAAGGAAGGTTTTTTCGGGAAAATATTTGGTTAAAATATCTGTATATGTAGTGTATCCCACAATTAAATCACTTGATTTTATGGCATTTTCAGCCTCCAAGGTCATTCCCTCACGGCTTCCGCAGCCAAATCCGACAACGTACAATTTCATAAAATTTTCCTTTCAAAGTCGACAATTATTTCCCTTTCGGCGGCGGCAAGAGTTACCCCATTGGCGGCGCATTTGCCTATAATAAGCCGTCCGCCGCCGCAGACGGCACTTCTTTCGCAGATATTGTCAATGCCTGTTATTTTTTTCACAAACTCCGACCCCGAAAACTGACCGCTTACCTCCGCAAGTCTTTCAGCGGTGTAAAAAGTCGGTTTTACATCTATTTTTCGGCAAAATTCAAGAATACCGCTTTCGTTTTCCTTAAGATTTACCGAAGAAACCGCACAGACCCTTTCGGGGAGGATTAAATTTTCACGCATGATTTTCAGAAAAAGGCTGTATATAGCCGAAAACGGGGTATTTCTCCTGCACCCTATACCGAGGGAGATATTTCTCGGAATAAGCCGAAGCGTCAGCGGAAAAGGCTTAAAATCGGGATTTGTGCCGATATATATGCCCGTACCGCAGATATTTTCCGTAATTTCGGGCGGCGGATTTCTGAACGGATAATCACAGGAAAAGCCGATTTTTTCGCCGTTCAGGACGGCGGCGGCAATTTTTTTTGCTTTTTCCATGTCGGTTATTATTAAATCATTTGCCTTTGCGAAGCTGTCGGGGGAAAATTTTCCGCCCGTATCGGTCGCTGTCGTTATCACGGGAATTGCCCCGATATGCGCTGAAATCAGCGATGTTAAGGCATTTGCGCCGCCCAAATGTCCCGAAATCAGAGAGATGACAAATTTTCCGCCCTCGTCAATCACCACGACAGCGGGGTCGGTGATTTTCGAGGAAATATGCGGTGCAATCGCCCTGACCGAAATTCCGCAGGCGCATACAAAAATAATCGCATCATAATTTGAAAATATCTCCGAAACAACGGCATACACACTGTCGAACGAAATGGCTGAACTGTCGGTATATCGCCTGAAACAGTATCTTTTAACCTCATGCCCGGCGGACAGCAGGACTTTTAATTCCGATGACAAAATTTTACCATTATTTGTCACGGAAACAACAGCGATATTCATATTTTCCTGAACTCCGTTTCAAAATCGGGGTCGTACAGTTTCGACAGGGAGTAATCATCTCCCAAAAAATTCCCGACAGTAATAAGTGCAGTCTTTCGGATATTGTATCTCCCGGCAGTTTCGGCAAGCTCCGAAACCCTGCACCGCAAAATTTTTTCATCCTCCCAGCTTGCCTTATAGACAATGGCGGCAGGAGTTTCGGGGGAATATCCGCCTTTTATCAGCTCATGCGATAATTTTTCAAGCATACCCGTACTTAAAAATATTACCATAGTCGAACCGTGAGCGGCAAGTTTTTGTATGCTTTCGCTTTCGGGGACGGGTGTCCGCCCTGCCATTCGTGTAATTATCACGGTCTGCGAAACATCGGGGAGGGTATATTCAGCACGCAGAGCCGCCGCCGCACCGCAGAACGAACTCACCCCCGGACAGATTTTATACTCAATGCCGAGAGAATTGAGCCTGTCCATCTGTTCACGCACCGCACCGTACAGCGACGGGTCGCCCGTATGCAGGCGAACGGTATTTTTTTCCGATTTTTCGGCATTTTCAATGGTATTTATCACTTCATCGAGGGTCATGCGTGAGCTGTCGAAAATCTCACATTCAGCCTTTGCGTATTTTAATAATTCGGGGTTCACGAGCGAGCCTGCATAGATAATCACGTCTGCGTTTTCGATTAAATTTTTGCCCCTTAAAGTTATGAGGTCAGCCGCACCGCAGCCTGCGCCTACAAAATCAACCATTTTCTTCCTCCGAGATAAGATTTATAATTTCGTCCGCAAGAGATGTTTTCAGAACAAATTCGTGCCTGAAAGAGAATATCACCGCACCGATTTTAATCAAACCTGCAGATTTTACATTCAGATGATATTCAATTTTTTTAACCAGTGCGGAGAGAATTTCATTCATAAGACCCGTACCGTTCAGAATATCGAGTGCGGCATCTGCCGTTGCGCAGTCCTGAATTTGCTTTAAAACGTCCGTTCCGACACCTGCCATTACTCCGCACGAGGTCAATACCTCCATTCTGCCGTCCGCAAAGGCTGAATGCGTATTCATGATACCTGCTCCGAGCTTTACAAGCTTGCCGATATGCCCGACAATAAGAGCCGATTTAAAGCCGTATTCCTTTGCGCATTCGACAGCCTCGCCGATAAAATTACTGCATTTTACGCTGTTTTCGAGGGAAAAGGGCATACTATCCCGAATAAATGTTTCGCTGTAATTTCCGAGGGTCAGCAGTATATTCTCAATCCCCTGAGCCTTCAGCATTTTTGTCTCCGTGCGGATAGTCTGAATAAGCGCAGAATTGCTCATAGGCTCGACTATTCCCGTTGTGCCTATTATGGATATGCCGCCGACTATGCCCATTCTCGGGTTATAGGTTTTAACGGCTATGCTCTCGCCCTGCGGTGCGGATATTTCCACACGAAAACCGCCCGAATATGCCGTATTTTCGGCGATTTCGGAAACAGCAGCCTCTATCATTCTTCTTGGGGTGGAATTTATGGCATATTCGCCGACAGGCTGGTCGAGACCTGCCTTTGTGACAATTCCGATACCCTTGCCGCCCGTTATCTCAATTCCGTGGGAGATAAGCGACACACGGGCATAAATCTCGATACCCGAAGTTATATCGGGGTCGTCACCGCCGTCCTTTACAATTGCGCACGAGGCATAATCTCCGCCGATTTCGGGATTTATTACACTCAGGTGCAGCGGTGTGCTGTCGGGGGTGATTATATCGGAAAAATCGGTTATTTTCCCTGTTATGAGCATATAAGCCGAAGCCCTTGCCGCCGCCGCCGCACAAGAACCCGTAGTATAACCGCACCTTAATTTTTTATTTCCGACAAAAACCAGTCTTTCGGGCATCATAGGACAATAAATACCGTGAAATAGCCGAATGAGCCGGCTATATCATTTCCTTTCAATATTTTCTGATTTTCAAGACCGCAGTTTTCGACAGCATATGTCTTTTCAAGCAAATCCGTTTCCTTTAGCATACTAATCAGTTTATCCGTATTCCTGCCGCATTTCATGATAATCTTAGTGCCGTATGAATTAAGCAGAGTTTTCATATCGTCACAGTCGAAAGGAATAATTATTATCGGCTTATTTTTATCCGCAAGGCTTATTCCGCACTCATTGGCGCACGCACAGAAGCTGGTTACACCTGCACATTTCACCACCTCAAAGCCCGTTTCTGCGACAATATCCCCGATGTACGAGAATGTGGAGTATATCGAAATATCCCCCAAATTCAGCATGGCAACATCGCTGAAATTCAGTTCACGGCAGATATTTTCGGCTATGCTCAGATAATTATTATTTAAAATATCCTCGTCCTTCGACATCGGAAAATCCGCATAGATTATTTTTTTATCCGAAAGGTCAGTTATCTTTTCGGCGACTGACAGGGCAAAGGACTCACTTTTTGTCCGAGGGGCGACAATGACGGGGCATTTTTCTATTATCCGCACGGCTTTAAGGGTAATCAGCTCCGGGTCGCCCGAACCGATACTCACGCCGTAAAATATGCCCATCAAGATTTATTCAGCCTTAAGGACAAATCCATAAGCTGCTCCATGTTAAGCTGTTCGATGCGTGAATTTTCGGAAAGACCGATATTCCTCAATCCTGAATATACCTCCTGCTTGTCAATTCCGAGCTGGGAGAGCGAATTTACAAGGGTTTTCCGTCTCTGAGAGAAGCCTGCCTTTATCATTTTAAAGAAAAATTTCTCCTGATTTTCGTCAAGTCTCCTGTCATGGTTTATATTTATTCTTATGACAGCGGAGTCAACATTCGGGGAGGGCATGAAATTCCCCCTCGAAACACCGAATAATTTTTCCGCATTGCCGTAATAATTCACACCTACCGTTATAGCCCCCGCATTTCTGGTTCCGATTTCGGCACAAATCCTGTCGGCAGCCTCTTTCTGCACCATGACGGTTATCGACTTTATGGGGAGATTATTTTCGAGGAGCATCATAATCACGGGGGAGGTTATATAATACGGAAGATTTGCGCACACGGCGACTTTAAGCCCTTTAAACTCTTCATTGATTATATCGTGCAGACTGCATTTCATTACATCTTCATTAATTATTTTAATATTGTCAAATTCGGCAAGAGTTTCGCTGAGTACGGGCATAAGTCTTTTGTCAATCTCTATCGCCGTGACCTTGTCGGCACGCAGGGCGAGTTCCTTGGTGAGAACGCCTATCCCCGTACCGATTTCGAGTATGCCGAAGCCCTTTTGAGCGTTTCCGTATTCGGCGATTTTGGGGCATATATCGGGATTGATTATAAAATTCTGACCGAGACTTTTCGAGAAATTAAAGCCGTTTCTCGACATAACATCTTTTATTGTGCTGATACTGGTTAAATTCATAATTATACCTTATGTTTTTCTTTGTCTTTAAATTCGCTTTGCTTTGCGTCGTTTATCTTATTCATATCGTTTACTAGGTAGTCGGCACTGCGGTATGAACGCTGAAAGTCCGTATCGCTGAAATAGAATTTAAGGTCAACAAATTCGCCGTCAATGATAATGTCAACACCGCTTATCTGTCTGCCCGTGTATTTTTTTCTGCCGTACTCGATGTACTCATCGATTTCCTGCCGGCACATATTTCCGCCTTTAACATTAACCCTCATACTTACCTCCCTGTAAATCAATAACTGCCTCGGCGCATTTCATTCCGTCAACCGCAGCGGAAACTATCCCCCCTGCGTAGCCTGCGCCCTCTCCGCACGGGAAAATACCTTTCACCGAAACGGATTGCAGATTTTCATTTCTCAATATCCTGACAGGAGAGCTGCTCCTGCTCTCGACACCCGTCAGAACCGCACATGGGCTGTCGAAGCCCTTTATTTTCCTGCCCATTTCGGGTATGCCGAGCCTTAAGCTTTCGCACACAAAATCGGGGAGATATTCATCGGGGAGAGCATAACCGCATGACGGCTTATAGGACGGAACGACCAATTTCCCTGCCGCCTTTATTCCCAGTAAATCCCCGACAGTGCATACGGGGGCTGAATAACCGCCGCCGCCTGCGACAAAGGCTTTTTCCTCAATCTCCCTCTGAAAATACATACCTGCAAGCGGATGAGGACTTTTAAAATCCGCTGTATTTATATTAACGAGCAGTGCGCTGTTGGAATTTTCGGCATTGCGTGCAAAACAACTCATGCCGTTGACCGCAAGCCTGCCCTCCTCGGAAGATGCCGCCATGACCTCACCGCCCGGACACATACAGAAGGTATACAAAGTCCTGCCGTTGGGAAGATGCTCCGCAAGCTTGTAATCGGCGGCTTTCAGTGTGGGATTGCCTGCAAATGCGCCGTACATGGATTTGTCAATATCTTTTCTGCGGTGTTCAATTCTCACGCCCACGGCAAAATTTTTCTGCGCAAGGGATATATTTTTATCATACAGCAATTCAAAAACATCTCTTGCGCTGTGACCCGAAGCAAGTATGAGATTGTGCGTATTTATGCCGGACAATTCCCCGTTTTTCCTGTACGAAACGGACGAGATACAATTATTTCCGTCCGTATCAAATCCGCAGAACTCAGCCCCGAAAATAACCTCTCCGCCGAGGGAGATAACTCTTTTTCTAAGATTTTTGACGGTTTCACGCAGCTTGTCCGTGCCGATGTGGGGTTTTGCAAGGTATAATATCTCATAGGGCGCACCAAATTCCACAAGTTTTTCAAAAATCCAGCGTATGCGCCTGTCCTTTATGCCCGTGGTTAATTTTCCGTCCGAAAAAGTACCTGCTCCGCCCTCGCCGAACTGAACATTATTGTTTATGTTTAAAACTCCCGTCCTGCGGAAGTTTTCAACAGCCTCAGTCCTGCTGTCAACATCGCCGCCCCTTTCGAGGACAATCGGTCTTGCCCCCGACATGGAAAGAACCAGAGCCGCAAACATTCCTGCGGGGCCAAAGCCCACGATAACGGGTCTTTCGCAGTTTATGGGGACGTATTTTATTTTGTACCCGTATTTTTCAACGGGAACGGAATTTTTAATATGCAGCTTATCCTCATTTTTGGCGGAAATATCGACCGATATAATAAAATGAACGTCCGATTTTTTTCTTGCGTCAACCGATTTTTTCGAGAGCCTTGCGGAATATAATTTATTAATCCCGAATTTTTTCATACAAAAGCTTTCGAGGTTATCGAAATCAAAATCAAGCGGAACTTTTATATTATTTATTCTAATCATATTTAAAATGGGGGAACGCCGCCGTTAAAGCCTTGTGTCTCCGTTCACTCCGCAAAGCTGTGTTCACTCCCGACACAAGAGTGGCTTTTCCCCCAAGCCCCCTTTCTAAATGTGGGAACACCGCCGTTAAAGCCCTGTGTCTCCGTTCACTCCGCAAAGCTGCGTTCACTCCCGACACAAGAGCGGCTTTTCCCCCAAGCCCCCTTTTTAATTATGAATTATGAATTATAAATTATGCATTATTTAAGCTTTTGCCGCAGTTTCTGCCTGCCGTTATGCCCGATGACCATGCAAACTGTAGGTTAAATCCTCCGCAGTCGCCGACCGTATCGAGAATTTCACCGCAGAAATAAACTCCCCTGTGCAGCTTAGACTCAAGATTATTGTCTATGCAATCGGCATGAATACCGCCGTATGTTGACTGGGCATTCTGCCATGAGGAACAGCCCGTCACATTAAATCCAAGGTTTTTAATTCCCCCTGCAAGGAGTTTTATATCATTGTCCGAAAGGGATTTGATTTTATCGCTCAAAGGCTTTCCGAGGATATTTTTGACGAGATAGACGGATAAATTCTTGACAAAAGCCCCCGTTATCATTTCCTCAATCGGATAACCGGCTCTTTTTTTCCGTATCGAAAAAAGATAGTCTGCCAGCTGATTTTCGTCCATATGCGGCATTATATCAGCCCTCAGAACCAGATTTTCATAATCACGGAAAAGATATGCAAGGTTGAAAACGCACACCCCCGAAATTGTATTTTCGTTGAACTGAATTTCGCCCTTTTCGGTGCGGAGGATTTTTCCGCCGCTCAATGCCGATATACTGCCCTTTGCACGGACACCTTTAAGCCCTTTCAGTTGCATGGGATTGACTTTAAGCGGAGCGACTGCCGGGCATATATCGCTTATCTTATAGCCCATATTTTTCAGAATGCGCAGCATTGAGCCGTCCGTGCCGAATGAAGTACCTGCACAGCCTCCTGCGGCGATTATTAATTTCCTGCAATAAATTTCATCATCTGCCGAAGATACAACAAAGCCGTTTTCGGTCTGTCTCAGTGAATTTACATCGAAACCGCATACTTCACTGATATTCATTTCCTGAATTTTGAGCCTTAAAGCGTTCAGTACGGTCGAAGAGCTGTTGCTTGACGGATATATTCCGCCCTCTCTCCCCTCGCTGCCCGTTACACATAATACACCGAGATTTTCGGTAAAAAATTCATAATAACCGGGAGCGTTGTTTATTATCTCCATAGCATTTACAGAGCCGTGGTAATTCCGTGGAGACAGGCTGATATTGCTCAGATTGCATTTGCCGTTGCCCGTGGCGATTATTTTCTTTCCGCACCGTGGGAGCTTTTCGAGTATTGAAACTTCCGCAGACGGGCATGATTTCTTAGCCTCGATTGCGGCGGAAAGCCCCGATGCGCCGCCGCCTATCACGGCTATGTCCGTATTCATTCAATCACCTGCCTTTATATCAATTACTGCGACTTCGGGGCGGTTGTTGAACCTTATGGGTGCAGGAGAGTCGCCTATGCCCGAAGTTATGAACATTGCACCGCCCTTATATTCAAACCAGCCCTTGTCGTATATATTTTTATATCCCTTTAATTCGGGGAAATAAATCCCCGAATACGGGTCGTATACAGTACCGCCCCCGAAAGGAAGCTGTATCATTCCGCCGTGGGTATCGGCGCACAATGTCAAATCCGCACCGAAAAGCGAAAATTTTTCATAATTCGGTATATGCGCCATGAGGATATTATAACAGCTGCCGTCCGTCTGAAATTCGTTTCGCAGGTCAAATGTCGGGCTGTAGTATGCGTTGTCAATGCCAATTATGTTGAAAACATTATTTCTGATTGTGATATATTCGTTTCTGTAGCACAGGACATGAACGCCCGTTTCGGATAGCTTATTCATATAATCCTTGCCGTTGTCATGCTCTCCGGGGACGAAAAATGTCGGATAGCCCGAAGCGATGAGCATATCGGCGAGGTCAAGGGGTATCTGTATAATATCATCGCTGCTGCCCCTTGAATACATATCGCCGAGGATAAAAACCATGTCGGGATTTGCGCCGTTTATTTTCCTGAAAACCGTTTCACTGCCCATGCCGTTTCTGTGGGCGTGCATATCGGCTATGACGGCTATTCTCACATCAGAAGATATTTTACTTGAATAAACCGAAGATTTGTTTAATTTCAGCGTATAATTATTAAAATACCATACAAAAAACAATACGATACAAAAAATTATAAAACCTGCCGTCTGCCTTCTCTTTTTCTTTATGGCTCTTATATTTTTCTTTTCTGCCATGTAAATCCTCTTAATTATTTCATATGTACATCGAGCTGACTGAAGGGTATTTCGATATTATTCCCGTCAAATCCTGATTTTACGGCTTCTGTTATATCATATCTCACGCTGTAATAATCATCATTGAGAACCCATACAAGCACATCAATTGCAACGGAGCTTTCCTTATGTGCGCTCATTCTGACGACGGGAGCAGGACTTTTCAGGACTTTCTTGTTTTCGTCAATCAGTTCAAGAATAATTCCCCTTACCTTTTCGTAGTCTGCGCTGTATGATATGTCGAAACAAAGGTCAATTCTCCTTGTGGGGCTTTCGGTATAGTTTATGATTTTTGCATCGGAAACTTTACCGTTCGGGATAAATACCGTCTTGTTGTCAAGGGTGCATATTTTTGTGTATAAAATTCCGATAGCCTCAACCTTTCCGACAGTGCCGTCAAATTCAATCATATCGCCTGCGGAGAAAAGCTTTGAAAACAAGAGAATAAATCCTCCGCATATATTTGAAAGACAGTTCTGGAGCGCAAGGCTTACCGCAAGACCTGCCGCACCGAATATTGTTATTATTGACGACATGGGGACATTTATAACGGAAAGTGCCATGATTATCACTATCACATACAGGAATATCCTCACAAGTGACACAAGGAAATTTTTCGCCGTGCCGTCAATACTGGCATTTTTGAGAGTTCTTGCGAAAATTTTTGATATGAGCTTTGAGAGGAATATTCCGATTATAAGCATAATTACCGCAATTATGAAAAGCGGCAGCGCACGGCTGATATAATCGCCCATTTTATCGACAAAACCCGAAGCCTTGTCAACCTGCTCCTGAATGGCTTCAACGGCGGCATATGTAACTTCTGTGGTTTCCATGTCCTCTCCTTTCTGAATGGGGTTCGCCTTTTAAAATTATTATTTATTCATTATTCTTTAATGTATTTTGGTTTTCCCCCAGCCGCAGGCGGCAGGGGAATGCATTTTTATCATTTATTCACTATTCTTTAATTATGAATTGTGAATCATGCATTATGAATTAAATCTTGGTTATGTCGATGAGTTCAACATCGTTTATGGTTCTTCCCGACTCAAGCACCTTGACGAGGGATTTAGCCGTATCTATCGCAGTAAGACTGCAAATTGAACGCTCTATTGATTTTCTCCTCATTTTAACGCTGTCACGTTCGGGAAGTCTGCCCTTTGCGGAGGTTGAAATTACATAGTGAATTTTTCCGCTTTCAAGCAAGGTGACAACATTCGGCTCGCCGTCCGAAATTTTCCTGACAAGATTTGATGCTATCATGTTTCTTGTAAGGACGCTCTGCGTGCCTGATGTTGCATAGAGGTCAAATCCCATCTGCTCGAATTTGTCGGCGATTGGCAGAACCTCTCTCTTGTCGCTGTCACGGACGGATATAAGCACGCCGCCCTCATGCTTAAGGTCAAAGCCTGCCGCAATAAGTCCCTTTAAAAGCGCATCTTCGAGATTTCTTCCGATACCGAGACATTCGCCCGTTGATTTCATTTCAGGGCCGAGCATTGTGTCAACATCGGTTAATTTTTCAAAGCTGAAAACGGGGACTTTTACTGCAACATAATCGCCTGCCGGGTAAAGACCGCTTTCGTAGCCCATATCCCTGAGCTTCGCACCGAACATAATTTTTGTAGCTATATCCACCATGGGAATGCCCGTTACCTTGCTGATATAGGGAACAGTTCTCGATGAACGTGGATTTACCTCGATGACGAATACCTCATGGTTGTACACAACATACTGAATATTCACAAGACCGACAACGTTCAGTTCCTTTGAGAGCTTTTTCGTATATTCAACGATAATTCTCTTTATTCTTTCGGAGAGGTGCTGTGCAGGATAGATAGATATTGAGTCGCCCGAATGAACGCCTGCACGCTCGATATGCTCCATGATACCGGGGATAAGAAAATCCTCGCCGTCACATATAGCATCAACCTCAACCTCCGTACCCATCATATACTTGTCAATAAGCACGGGATTTTCAATCATATGGCTTGTGATTATTCCCATATATTCAATTACATCTGATTTTGAGTGGGCGATTATCATATTCTGACCGCCCAGAACATAAGACGGTCTCAGAAGCACAGGATAGCCCAGATTTTCGGCGGCTTCAACGGCTTCCTCCGTAGTCATTACGGTATGACCTGCCGGACGTGGTATTCCGCATTTTTCGAGTATCTCGTCAAAGCGTTCCCTGTCCTCGGCAGCATCTATCATATCCGAAGATGTACCGAGAATATTTACTCCCATATCCGAAAGGTGACGGGTCAGCTTTATGGCGGTCTGTCCGCCGAACTGCACTACTACACCGTAGGGCTTTTCGGTTTCGATGATAGCCTCAACGTCCTCTTTGGTGAGAGGGTCGAAATAGAGCCTGTCGCCCGTATCAAAATCCGTCGAAACGGTTTCGGGGTTATTGTTGCAGATAACAGCCTCATATCCAAGTTCTTTCAATGTCCATACGCAGTGTACGGAGCAGTAGTCAAATTCTATGCCCTGACCTATTCTTATGGGACCCGAACCGAACACTATGACTTTCTTCTTGCCGCTGTCATGATTTTCGATAAATTCCGCAGCCTCGTTCTCTTCATCAAAGGTCGAATAGAAATAGGGTGTTTCGGCATTAAATTCTCCTGCACAGGTATCTACCATTTTAAAGACGGCTCTTTTTCTTGCAGGACATTTCTGACCCGAAATTCTTTCGATAGTGCTGTCGAGATAGCCGTACTGCTTTGCGATATTGTATTTCTCTTCGGTCAGTTCCCCGTTAGCAAGCCATTTTTCAAGCTCCGCAAGGTTAAGCAATTTGTATAAGAACCAGTTGTCTATCATGGTAATATCATGAATTTCTTCGGGAGTTATGCCTCGTTTGAGAGCCTCAAATATTACGAAAGAACGTTCATCGTCCACGTCATGCAGCTTATTTCTAAGCTCTTCGTCCGTAAACTCCGAGAATTTCTTCATATTCATGCTGTCCACGCCGAGTTCCGTTGAGCGCACGGCTTTCATGATAGCCTGTTCAAAGCTTGTGCCGATTGCCATAACCTCGCCCGTGGCTTTCATCTGCGTGCCGAGAGTACGTTTTGCATAGACGAATTTATCAAAAGCCCATTTCGGGAATTTTATCACAACATAATCGAGCGCAGGCTCAAAGCAGGCATATGTCTTGCCCGTAACCTGGTTTATAATTTCGTCAAGCGTATAGCCTATGGCGATTTTTGCGGCGGTTTTGGCTATGGGATAGCCCGTAGCCTTTGATGCAAGTGCGGAAGAACGTGACACACGGGGATTTACTTCTATTACGGCATATTCAAAGCTTGTCGGGTGGAGTGCAAACTGACAGTTGCAGCCGCCCTCGACCTTTAATTCCTTGATTATGTTTATAGCGGCAGTTCTTAACATCTGATATTCCCTGTCCGAGAGAGTTACCGCAGGTGCGATAACTATGCTGTCGCCCGTATGAACTCCCACGGGGTCGAAATTTTCCATTGAGCATACGGTAATTACATTGCCCTTTGCATCACGGATAACCTCAAATTCTATCTCTTTCCAGCCGCTTATGCATTTTTCAACGAGTATCTGTGTTATGGGGGAAAGTCTTAAACCGTTGGTTGCGATTTCGTGGAGTGCTTCGGGAGTATCTGCGATACCGCCGCCCGTTCCGCCGAGAGTGAATGCAGGGCGGACTATTACGGGATAGCCTATGACCTGTGCAAATTCCATTGCGTCCTCAATATTTTCAACGACTTTGGACGGAATACAGGGCTGACCGATTTTTTCCATAGTGTCCTTAAATGCCTGTCTGTCCTCTGCCTTATGGATAGTGAGGGGGTCTGCTCCGAGGAGCTTTACATTGTGCGACTCCAAAAATCCCTCCTCCGCAAGCTGCATTGACAGGGTAAGACCCGTCTGACCGCCGAGCGTGGACAAAAGGCTGTCGGGCTTTTCCGTTTCGATTATACGCTTTACGACATCGAGAGTAAGCGGTTCGATGTATACCTTGTCCGCCATAGCCTTGTCGGTCATGATAGTTGCAGGATTTGAATTTATCAGGACTACTTCAAGACCCTCCTGCTTCAATGCACGGCAAGCCTGAGTGCCTGCATAGTCAAATTCGGCAGCCTGACCTATTACAATGGGTCCGGAGCCTATAACGAGGACTTTTTTAATATCTTTTCTCAGCGGCATATCAGTCACGCTCCCTTTTCATAGTTTCAACAAATTCATCAAAAAGATAAGAGGTATCGAGGGGGCCGCCGTGCGCTTCGGGGTGAAACTGCACTGTCCTTGCATTAAAGGCGGTATAGCGTATGCCCTCGCAGGTCTTGTCGTTTGCGTTTATATGTGAAACGTGACCGATTTTTTCGTCAAGGCTTTCGCCTATAACAGCATAGCCGTGGTTCTGGCTGGTTACATAGGTAAGACCGCTTTCGAGGTCGATAACGGGCTGATTTGCACCTCTGTGACCGTATTTTAATTTTTCCGTCCTTGCGCCGTTTGCAAGAGCCATGAGCTGATGACCGAGACATATTCCGAATATCGGGATATTAAGCTTCTGAATTTCCCTTATATTCTCTATAATTTCGGTATTTTCGGCCGGGTCTCCCGGACCGTTAGAGAACATTATGCCGTCGGGATTGGAATTTTTTATGAATGAGGCTTTAGTATTTGCCGGAACGACTATTACCTCACAGCCTCGCTTTATAAGCTCACGGCGGATATTTTTCTTATATCCGAAATCGAAAAGCACAACACGGTATTCGACTTTATCGCCCTTGTATGTGTATATTTTATCGCCCGTGACAGACTTTACAGCGTTCTTAACGGAAAAAGCCTTTATTTTTTCCATAAGCTCATCCTTTTTTTCATAGATATTATCCGTTGTGATAACGCCGTTCATAACGCCCGTTTCACGGATAATTCTTGTAAGCTGTCTTGTATCGATATTGCATATTCCTATGACATTATTTTCCTTAAGGAAATTATCTGTATTTCCCTCACTTCTGAAATTTGACGGGGAGCTGCACCATTCTCTGACGATATAGCCGCTCAGACTGCATTTTTCTGACTCGCTGTCCGAGGAATTTACGCCGTAGTTTCCGATAAGCGGAAAAGTCTGCGTGACTATCTGTCCGTAATAGCTGGGGTCTGTAAGGGTTTCCTGATAGCCCGTAACGCCCGTGGTGAATACCACCTCGCCGATAACAGTACCCTTTGCGCCGAAGCTCCTGCCCTCAAATATCTTACCGTTTTCGAGCATGAGATAAGCTTTTTCGCCGATGTTAAACCAAGACATTTTACCAGTCCTTTCAGTTGCCGCAGGGGTATCCCTGCACATTATGTATATTATCATCGTATATTCACGCCATTGTGAATATACGGAACTACCCTGAATGAATTATGAATTAATAAAGAGTTTATTTAAGATTTATATACTGTGTGATGTCGTCTCTCATGCGGATAACCTCACGCCTTGCAGCCTTTGCGAAATCCCTCTCGTCACAGCCCTCTTTCTTGTATGCGCACATTACGGCTCTCGAAGAGTTCACAATTGCGCCGAGACCGTTTTCATCGAAACCGCCTTTAAGACCCTCTGCGCCGCCGCCCTGTGCGCCGTAGCCGGGGACGAGGAACATAGTGTGCGGAAGTCTCTTTCTGAGCTCCGTGAGCATTTCGGGATATGTGGCACCTACTACCGCACCAACTGCGGAATAGCCGTATCTGCCGATTGTATCTGCGCCCCATTTTTCGCACATATCGCCCATAGCCTCATAGATTGTGCGTCCGTCCTCAAGCTTCATATCCTGAAGTTCGCCGCTGGAGGGGTTGGAGGTCTTTACAAGAACATATATTCCCTTATCACGCTCACGGCATACTTTGAGCAGCGGTTCAATGCCGTCAGTGCCGAGATAGCCGTTGACCGTGAGAGCGTCTGCATTGAAAGGGGAGACTTTATTTCCGATTATATCAACGCTGCCGAGGTGGGCATTTGTATAAGCCTCCATGGTTGCGCCTATATCGTTTCTTTTGCCGTCCGTTATTACGAACATGCCGTTAATCTGCGCATAGCGGATGGTTTTTGCAAGAGCCTTTATGCCCGAATGACCGTACATTTCGTAATATGCCGCCTGCGGCTTTATTGCCGGAACAATGTCGTGGATTTCGTCAATGATAGCCTTATTGAAGTCGAATATGGCTTTTGCGGCAGCCTTGATAGTACCGCCGTCATCATCGGTATATTTTTTCTGTATAAATTCAGGGACATATTCAAGCTTCGGGTCAAGTCCGACAACGGTCGGGTTTTTGAGTTCGATTATTCTTTCGATGAGTCTGTCGAATGACATAGCATTACTTCCTTTCGTCGTATCTTATGATACCTTTTGATATGGTTACAAGGTTTCTGCCCGTGAGGGTCATACCCTTGAATACGGTGTTGTGCGATTTGGAGTGAAGCTTTTCGGGGTCTACAGTCCATTTTCTGTTTATGTCGGCTATTATTAAATCTGCTGTTTTTCCGACCTGAACTGCCGGGATTTCAAGACCGAGTATTCTTCTGGGGTTCACGCACATGAGTTCGATTATTCTTTTTAGCGGAATTTCTCCCGTGTGGTAAAGTGCCGTGAGTGCGGCGGCAAGAGATGTTTCAAGTCCGACAACGCCGTTGGGGGCTTTTTCAAAATCGGCTTTCTGCTCCGCCGTGTGGGGCGCATGGTCGGTGATGATACAGTCGATAGTGCCGTCCTTTATGCCGTCAATAATCGCCCTTACATCTTCGGGAGTTCTCAGCGGCGGATTCATTCTGTAGTCTGCGTCACGCTTTTCGAGCAGCTTATCCGTGAGCATGAAATAATGCGGAGCAGTTTCGCAGGTTACTTTTATGCCCCTTGATTTCGCAAATCTTACAATCGCAGTACTGCCCTCCGTGCTTACATGACAGATATGTATTCTCGAATTGACGGACGATGCAAGAATTATCTCCCTTGCGGTTATATAATCCTCCGAGGCTCTGTCCATGCCCTTTACTCCGAGTTTTGCGGAGGTTTCGCCCTTGTTGATTATGCCGCCGCTTATTATATTCAAATCCTCGCAGTGCGATGCAACGAGCAGACCGTTTTCGTTTGAGAGTTCAAGGGCTTTTCTCATCATTTCGGCATTTTCAACGGGTCGTCCGTCATCAGAAATGCAGATACAGCCTGCCTTTTTAAGTTCATCGTAATCGCAGAGGGCTTCGCCCTTCATGCCCTTTGTGATACAGCCGACAGGATATACATCAACTCCCGTACCCTCGGCTTTCTTCCTGATATATTCAATAATTCCGGGATTATCGCAGGGGGGCTTTGTATTCGGCATGGCAAGCACACCCGTCACACCTCCGGCAAGGGCAGCGGCGCAGCCCGTGAGAATATCCTCTTTTTCGGTCTGTCCGGGGTCACGGAAATGGACGTGCATATCGAAAAGTGACGGCATGAGTACGAGGTCTGTACCGTCAATGAGTTCGTCCGCACCGCTGTGTATATTGGTTCCCACCTCGGCGATTACGCCGTTATCTATGAAAACATCAGTAAGCACATCATTTCTTGTATCCACCGCACGGATATTTTTTATTAAAATTGATGACATAAAAACCTCCTGTTTAATTCATAATTCATAATGCGTAATTCATAATTAGTAATGCTTTCGGCATTACTGAAATATAAAGAGGCATTTTTAAATAATATACAAAAATTTTTGTATTTTGTCTTGGTTTCTCCGCCTGCGGCGGAGAAATCATGTTTTTATACATTATCACTGATGATTTTAAATTCGTTCAATCACAAATTTGAAATCAAGAAATATTTTCAGACTACAAAATACTGATAATTGTTCAGACGCTTTTCAAATTCCTCCGCAGGCAGAGGCTTGTCAAAATAAAATCCCTGAACAACGTTGCAGCGGTCTGTTTTGAGGAGTTCAACCTGTTCCTTTGTCTCGACACCCTCTGCGACACATTCAAGCCCTATTTCCTGGGCGATAGCGACAACGTGCCTGAGCATTATTTTCTTTTTGAGGTCATATTTTTCGCCTGCCTCGGGGAGAAAGCTTTTGTCTATTTTCAGAACGTCCCATGATATATCCTTTATGAGCGTGAGAGAGGAATATCCCACACCAAAATCATCTACGGAGGTAGAAATTCCGGCAGCCTGCAATCCGCTTATGAGTTCCTTGAGAACATGAAATTCAACGTCCGTTGTTGTCTCGGTCAGTTCAAGTTCTATGTATTCATGCGGAACGTTGTTCCTGTCGATGGTTTCAAGAATATCCTGAAGAAGAGAAACATTTGAAAGATGACGGCGTGAGAGATTGACGGAAATTTTTACTGCTTTCTTTCCCATATCGAGCCATCTCCTTATATCTCTGCAAACGTGGTCGAGCATATAGAAATCAAGGCGGCATATTTCCATACCCCTTTCGAGTACGGGAATGAAATCCGAGGGCGGAACGAGCTTGCCCTCGTGTTTCCACCTGCAAAGAGCCTCCGCACCGCATATCCTGTACTCCTCCATTGATACCTTCGGCTGATAGTAGACAAGAAATTCCTCGTCATTCATTGCATTTCTGAACACGGAGCTTATATGCAGCTCCCTGCGGCTGCGCTCCATCATAATTTCGTCAAAATACGCAACATTATGTTTTGTACGGCTTTTTGCCGCATTGAAAGCTATGCTTATTCTGTCCATTATGTCCGTGGGAGCGTGGAGGGGGATTTTTCCGTCTATTTCGTATATTCCGGCAGTTGCGGAGATATAAATCCTGTCGCCCGATATGTCGTCATAGGTAATTGTTGTGCCGTTAATAGCCTCAACGACTGCCGGGAGATTATCGTTTCTTACGAGGAGTGCAAAATTATCGCCTCCTATTCTTGCGGTAATTTCGTTTTCGTCTTGCATAAGAGAGCTTATGTAATCTATATAGCGTTTCATTACGAGAGTGCCGTTCTCTCTGCCTATCTGGAGATTTACAACGGAAAATCTTTTAAGATTTAAATAAACGGCTGTATATTCAAATATCTTGCCTGACGCAAGCAGTTCCCCCGCCTTTTTCATGAATGACTTATGGTTATATATATTCATATCATTGTCATAGAAATTAAGGCGGCAGCTCAGTTCCATAAGCTTGCTTCTGCCGTTGAATACAAAAAGCATGGTTATGATAAGCTTTATACAGTCCTTTTCATCATTATCCCATGCGGTATTGTTTTTACTTCCGAATACGGTATATATGACGACATTTGAAGTATCCGTCACACGGCGTTCGGTAATAAAATTATCGGCATTGAAGTCGGCGGACTGATAGAGAATTTTTCTTTTGCAGCTGCCTGTCTTTTCCTTTTCGGGGCTGTCATAAAAGCAGACTTCTATTTTTCCTATGCGAAGCTTTGCACAGATTTTTGAGAGAGCCTCCCCGACACCTGCGGAAAAGGTATCCGGCATTGCTTCCATTTTTATCAGAAAATCCTTTAAATCGCCGTAGCTTACATTTTCGGACATATAAAAACCTCCCATGAAAAATTTTATACCTGTTTATCTAATTATAACATAAACCGTCATCTTAATAAAGAGAAAAAATAAAATTTGTAGAAATACACAAAAGATATGTATGTTATCTATTTAAAAAGATAAAAATATATCTTAAAACGGGCTGAAAAATAATATTCATGGCTTAACGGATTTAAAATTCTTCGTGATAATACACAAAAAAATATAATAAAAAGCATGGCTTTCCCGACTGCGGCAGTGAAAGCTACAAAATATAGAAATTTTTATTTATAATTTTAATAAAATAAAGCCGATTCCTCCGTACGCCCGAATATTATACTTGACAAATTTCGGAAATATGTGCTATACTACTATTGGCATAATGAAACACCCTGCATTTTTACGATATTTGTCCGTTGAAAATCATTTATTCTGTTTCTGCACACTGCGGGGAATAAAACGGAAAATAAACACTGGAGGACTTAATGTGAAAAAATTCAGAATATTATCATTGACTGCGGCACTTCTCTCTCTCTGCACGGCTTTCGGCTGTCAGCAGTCGGGCGAAGAAGAGGAAACCGCCGAAGAGACTGTTAAAATCTCACCCCGAAGCATTGTCTTTGACTGGCAGTATGTCTATAATTCAAAGCTTACGGAATTTATGCAAAGCTCGGAATATTCCTCGGAGCAGGGAAACGAGTCGATGTTTGAACTGTACGATATAACAAACGACGGCAACCCTGAGCTTATTATTTCCCCTGATGCCGGCAGGACTACAAAATGTGATGTGTATACCTCATACAACGGCTCCGTCCACAGCCTCGGCTCATACGGAAACAACGGCGAAATGGGATATATCCCCGATATGGCGATAGTATGCGATGAATTTCAGGGAAGCGGATTTGTGATAGGCAAATTTTTAAGCTTTGTCAATTCGGAATTTTCCGAGGTAATGACCTATTACGACAATACCGCATCAGCCGCAAACGGCGCAGTAATAACCCACAAAATCAACGATGAGGACGTTTCGCTCCCCAAATACGATGCAGCCCTTAAAGAATACAGAGACAAATACACCGAACAGCTCGGCAGAAAATATACCTTCGGCTCGGAAACCATCGACTATGCAATACAGTGTTCCGAAAGCTGGGGCGCAGTACTTAATTCCGAACAGAAGGAAAGCTGCAAAACGCTCCTTGCCTCTGCGATTACCAATTCCGATGACAAAGAACTTCAGCCTGCCTTTGAGCTTTGCGATTTGAATAATGACGAAATCCCGGAGCTTGTCGTATCGGAGGGTACTTCCGAAAATGCATCGTGCCGTATATATTATTTCTCCGAAAATCAGCTGAAACAGCTTGACGGCGCATACAGGGGCGGCGGCATTATATGGTTCGATATAGAAAACAATGTGTTCTATGCCTCAACCGAAGAGGGAAATACCTACTGGAGCCTTGCATCGTCCGACTTTTCCGCCGATAATTACGAAAATTCGGGAAATGTAATGCAGTTCGGCAGAAAATATCTCCTCACGGAAGAAAATATCATAAAGGCTTTTAAATAATATGGCTAAATCGAAATATATCTATATCTGCAATCAGTGCGGCTACGAAAGCTCAAAATGGAACGGCAGATGCCCCTCCTGCGGCGCATGGAACAGCTTTGAGGAGGAAATCGCCGAAAAACCCTCCCCGTCAAAGGGCATTTCTTCGGGTTCTGTCCCCGACCTCTCCGAAAATATCCTTGAGCTTGAAAATATAGGTGCAGAAGATGATGTAAGATACGATACGGGTCTCGGAGAGCTTAACCGTGTACTCGGCGGAGGACTTGTCAAAGGCTCTCTCGTACTCCTCGGCGGCGAACCCGGTATCGGAAAGAGTACGCTCCTTTTGCAGATATGTCAGTTTCTCGGCGAGGAACATTCCGTTCTGTATATATCGGGCGAGGAGTCCGCAAGACAGATAAAATTAAGGGCAAAAAGGCTCGGTGTCGATACAGAAAATTTATATATACTGACCGCAACGGACGCAGAAGCAATCGCCTCCACTCTCTCGGAGAGTTCGCCCGACATCGCCATAATAGACTCTATCCAGACCATGTGCATAAAAGGCATATCGTCAAGCCCCGGAAGTCTTACTCAGGTCAGGGAATGTACTAATTTATTCATGCATACCGCAAAAGACCGTGAAATTCCCGTTATAATAGTCGGTCATGTCAATAAGGACGGCGCAATTGCAGGTCCCAAGGTCATGGAGCATATAGTTGATGCGGTACTGCATTTCGAGGGCGAAAGACACCAGAGCTACAGAATACTGCGTGCCGTAAAGAACCGTTTCGGCTCGACAAACGAAATAGGCGTTTTTGAGATGATAGACAAGGGGCTTGCGGAGGTTTCCAATCCGTCACAAATGCTCCTTTCGGGCAGACCGCACAACGTTTCGGGAACCTGCGTTGCCTGCGTAATGGAGGGTACAAGACCCATTCTTGCGGAGGTTCAGGCTCTTGCGGCAAAGACAAGCTATTCCGCCCCACGGAGAATGGCGACGGGCTTTGATTATAACAGGCTTTATATAATAATTGCCGTGCTTGAAAAAAGGCTTGGAATATTTCTCGGTTCGCTTGATGTATACCTCAACATAGTCGGAGGATTTCACCTCGATGAACCTGCGGGTGACCTGCCCGTGGCTATGGCTCTTTACTCTGCGATAATGGACAGGCAGATTGACGAACAGCTTGTGGCATTCGGGGAGATAGGTCTTGGCGGAGAGATACGCTCGGTATCGCATATAACTCAGCGTTTGCGTGAGGCTGAAAGAATGGGCTTTACGAAATGCATAATCCCGAAGCAGTCCGCAGCATCAATAAATCCCAACGAATACGAAATAGAGATAATCCCTGCATCTACACTGAAACAGGCATTTTCAACTATAAAATAATCTTTCCACCGCCTGCGGCGGAGGGGAAACAAGTATGAGGAAATTTTCGCCCTTGTGCTGGGAGTGAACGGAGCGTAGCGAAGTGAACGAAATCACAAGGTTCAGAAGGCGAAATCCCCCAAGGGGACTTCCTTCGGGCGATTGACGAATTTAAATAAAAGAGGTGATATAACTGGATAGTAAAACTCCAAAAATTTTAAAGAATAAATATTATCTGTATCTGACAGAATTTTTTTCGGGAATGTCCGTTATGGCGGTCGAACTCGGAGCAAGCCGCCTATTAGCCCCGTATTTCAGCTCCTCGCAGATAGTGTGGACTATAATCATCGGCACTATTATGATTGCTATGGCTCTGGGCAATATCTACGGCGGAAAAAGCGCAGACAAAAATCCCAATCCCGACAAGCTATATTTCAGAATACTGGTTGCGGCGGTCTGGACGGCGGCAATTCCCTTTGCAGGTAAATTCGTAATACTCGGAATTTCCGCACTGCTTGTCGTTACCGTAAGCACGAATTTCCTCATATGGGCAGCGTTCATAACCTGTATGGTTGTGTTTGTCTATCCGCTGTTTCTCCTCGGAACGGTAACGCCCTCTCTCGTAAAATATACCGTTGACAGCCTTGACGACAGCGGAAAAACAGTCGGAACTCTGGGCGCATTCAATACTATAGGCAGCATAATCGGTACTTTCGTCCCCACATTCATATCAATACCAGCCGTGGGAACTTCCGCAACGTTTCTGATATTTTCGGGAATACTTCTCCTGCTCGGAATTGTATATTTCATAAGTGCAAAAAGAAATGCTGTGAAAACGACTGTAACATCGGCTTTGTTTGCCATGTTCTGTTTTCTTTCGCAGTCCGTGGGATTTGCATTCTGGCAGAATGATTTGGCATACGAGGGAGAGTCTGTATATAATTATCTTCAGGTTTCGGACAACGAAAAAATGACTGCACTTTCAACGAATGTACTTTTCGGTGTGCAGTCGGTATATATGAAATCGGGAGAACTTACGGGACTTTATTATGATTATGCAATGGCAGCACCGCTCATGGCAGGCTATGACGGGAACGGCACGGATATTCTCATACTCGGCATGGGTACGGGTACTTATGCGAAACAGTGCAAATCGTATTTTGAAAATGTTTCGGCGGAGGGCGTTGAAATCGATGAAAAAATAACCGGCCTTGCGCATGAATATTTTGAACTCCCGAAAGATATTCCCGTTACAACCTATGACGGACGGGCTTTTCTGAATGTATGCGACAAAAAATACGATGTCATAATGGTTGACGCATATCAGGATATAACCATCCCCTTTCAGATGTCATCGAGGGAATTTTTCTCCCTTGTGCATGAACATCTTAAAGAAAACGGAGTAATGGTCGTGAACATGAATATGCGTTCGGAAAAATCTGACGGCATAAACGCATGGCTTTCCGATACAATCGCAAGTCAGTTTGAAAATGTATACACGGCGGACGTTTCGGGTTCAACGAACAGGGAGCTTTTCGCCTCGGACAATCCCGATATGATAAATATATTCCGTGAAAAAGCCGAACAAATATCGGACGGGAATTTATACACTATAATGAGCCGTGTAAATGACAGACTTGAAAGATATACCGGCGGAGAAAATATCTTCACGGATGACAAAGCCCCCGTTGAGCTTCTCGGAATGAGTGTCATAGATGATTTGATACAGGAGGAGCTTGTATATTACAGGAAAGTATTCAGGGAAGAGGGAATACAGGGACTTCTTAAATAAAAAAATGCCCCGAAAAGGGGCATTTAAGCGTTCCGAAGAGGATTTGAACCTCCGGCCTACCGCTTAGGAGGCGGTCGCTCTATCCAACTGAGCTATCGGAACATCGAATATATTATATCATACTTTTCAGAGAAATGCAATACAAATAATATATTTTATATATTTAATTATAACATTGCAAAAATTATTATATTTTTTCTTTGTTCCCCCCGCCTACGGCGGGGGGAACATTGCTTTTTATTATATATTATCACAAAAAATTTTATATTTTCTCTAAGTTTTCCACCTCGCCGCAGGCGAGGAAAACAGTGTTTTTTATATCTCCGCTGTCGGCGGAGATATTTTTAAATCCGCAGTGCCGCAGGCATTGCCAATTATGAATTATGAATTATGAATTAGCTTAAAGAGCTGTTTTTTGTTTGTGGGGGAGAATTTGCTTAAAGATATTCTTCCGTGTGATATTTCGATGACTTTTCCATTTTTATCCCCGACAGGCGAAAGCGTATAAAGCCCGTCACGGCGGTGCGCAAGATTGAAACTGGTTTTTACCACATTCAGCTTTGACGAGGGGAAAGGATTTACCCCGTGAAATTCAACGCCCTTCTGTGTGACCTTTAGCGAAAGAGGAGTCTGGTTTATCCTGCATTCAAGACCCGTGACGACAATATCCCCATGCTGCGCCCTTGTCTGCATATCGGAATAAAATCGCATGAGCAGGCTTGCAGTCACGATTTCGGTATGATAAAGCCTTGCGCATATCTCCTTTACGGGGTCTGACAGAAATTCGGACGTTTCGCCCGAAACCTTGCCCGAAATTTTATTTATTGCCTTTTCAAAGCCCGAATGTGAAGAAAAAATATCGGGCAGTGAGCTTATTTTCTGTTCCGCAAGAAATTCGGGATAATATACTTCCGCAAAATTTTCATAAGCCTTGTGTATCTTTCTTTTTGAGGAATAGTATGTCATTTTTGTGGCATGGGGCAGACAGCACATATCGCATATCATATGCACGGCTCTTCCGAGGTTCTCGGCGCACTGACGGCTGAAGCCGGCATATCCGAAAGCGAGTGCCATTGTAAAATTTTCCTCGAACATCGTCCTTGCACTCCTCGAAAAATCCCCGATACCATTGGCATAATAACCGCCCCTCATGGGATATTTCCTGCCCGACGCATCGGAGGCGCAGTAATAATGCAGACCCATGCCGTTTTCGTAATCGCCCTTATTGTCGGGCTTTATTACGGTCTGCATCATGGTTCTGAGCATGGGTGCAAAGAACATCTCCGTTTCGGGATTTATGTATTTAAGCAGCATCAAAGCCCTTGCGAGGAGTGTCTGGTGGACGTTTCTTATTTCGGCGGTGCGTTCGGAACTATATCTTTCTGTTTGTGCAAGAAGAATTTTTCTTGCGCTGTTCCATTTTCCCATAGATACCTCCCTGTATTTCTTTTGTTCTTTCTTATTTTTCTGTATTTTCCCGTAAAAGGGAGAAAATACCGCTCCTATATTATATTATACAGCATTGTCGAAAAAAATCAATAGTTTTTTTGACGGTAATATAATATTTTTTATTTTATAAAAACTGTATAAAATTCCATTGATTATTTTTCTTATATATGTTATAATAATTATAGCCGCATCTGTCTGTATGCGGAATAAAAATATAAAACAAAGGAGTGTGAAAAATTGAAGAAATATATAATTCCGCTTGCCATAACGCTGGTTTCTTTCGGGCTTGCCGTGATTGCAAGATTTTCAAAATCGTTTTCGGATTTCTATACAAACAAAATCTTTCATTACATATCTGAGCCGTTTGCATTCATAACGGGGCTTGTGCCGTTTTCTGTCGGCGAAATACTGATAATAATCGGCATACTGTGCGTAGTAATCGGCATACCGCTTATGATAATATTATTGATAGCAAAGAAAAATTCGAGGGGAAAAATCGCATCTTTTTCTGTATGCTTTGCGCTGTGGGTACTTAGCTTTGTAAGCGTCACGGAAAGCCTCAACTGTTTCATAATGTACGGCTGCACGACATTTTCGGAGCGTTATTTCGAGTCAAAGGAACACCCGAAGGAGGAGCTGGTTTCGCTTTATGCTCTCCTGATTGACAAAACAAACGAACTCTCCGTTCAGGTTCCCCGTGATGAGGACAACCGCTTTGAACTAACGATAAATCCGCAGAAAGAGAGCATAAAGGCCATGAAAAAAGCCGCAGAAAAATATCCGCAGCTTTCGGGATATTATCCCGATGCAAAGCCTATAAGCTTTTCGTATTTCATGAGCCAGTCCAACCTCCTCGGAATGTATTTCCCTTTCTCAATGGAGGCAAATTACAACGATGATATGGTAAGGACAAATCTCCCCGAAGTACTCTGTCACGAATACGCTCATCTCAAAGGATTTATTCAGGAGGACGAGGCTAATTTCATATCATTCATAGCGACCTGCGGAAGCGATGACCCGCAGGTGCAGTACAGCGGTTATCTTGAAGCTCTTGAATATGTACATAATCAGATATACAAGAATAAAATATCTTCGGGCTATGAGCTTACGGATAAAATTTCCGAAAACGTGCGAAATGACTGGTTCAAATTTCTGCCCGAAAATTACTGGGAGGAGAACGAGAAGAAAGAGATAATAAAAACCGAAACCGTAAACTCCGTATCGACTGCCGCCTCCGATGCAAGCCTTAAAATAAACGGCGTTGAGGACGGTATCGAGAGCTATTCAAGAATGGTTAATCTCCTGCTCGATTATTACTATCCGCCCGAAAATCAGTGACCCGTGAAGTAAAGCCCCCCGAAAAGACGGAACATTATATTTTCGAGGAATTTTTCGTCCGCATTGCAGCCCGAAAGAACATAGTTCTTTGCAATGCTGTTCATTCCCCCCGTTATAAAATCCACAAGATAAACCCTGCTCTCTTCGTCAAGGTCTTTTATGAAATAATTGCACTTCATAAGACTATGATACTGTACATCATAGAGATAATGCATCATATCGTTCCTGACGAGTATTTCAAGAATATTTCTCTTACGTATTATATATCCGCTGTAGTCACGGCAGAATTGCCTGAAGGCTGCGGATTTGCAGACATTTTCCCCGTCCTCGGGAGTAAAGCAGCAGTTATTTTTAAGCTCGTATATTATGACATTTTCCTTTGAGCCGAAAGCGGAGTAGAAGGTCTGTCTTGAAACATCGGCTTTTTTGCAAAGCTCGCTTATGCTTATATCGGCGATAAGCCTGTCCCTGAGCATTTCAAGCATGGCTTCGGCTATCATTTTCTGCGACATGAGAGCAGTCTTGTTTTTTCCCTGATACATTGACAAAATACCTCGTTTTGTAAAAGTTTATAATATGCTATTGACAAATCAAATAAGCTGTGTTATTATTATATCATAAACCTTGACAAATGTCAAGTAAATACTTTCACGGAGGAAAAAAACAATGGCACAGATAACAAAGGAAACTAAAATCGGCGAACTCCTCGAAATCAACATGGACGTTGCCCCCATTCTTCTCAGCATAGGTATGCACTGTCTCGGCTGTCCCGCATCTCAGGGAGAGTCAATCGAAGAGGCTGCCATGGTACACGGCGTTGATGCCGACGAGCTTGTAAAGGTTATCAACGAAAAGCTTGCAGAGGCTAAGTAAAACCGCATAACAAAGGGCTGCATTACCTCACGGTTTGCAGCCCTTTTTTTATTTCGTGATAATATATAATAAAAAACGTTTCCCCCACCGTAGGTGGGGGAAACAAAAGATTTTTCTGATTATTTTTCGGAATTTATGAACATATCATATATTCTGCGTATAGCCTCGGGGAGGTCGTGTTCGCTTACGCCTATGATTACATTCAATTCGCTCGAACCCTGGTCTATCATTTTTACGTTTATTCTTGCGTGAGCCATTGATGCGAAAATCCTCGCAACAGTACCCCTTGTATTCTTCATTCTGCGTCCGACAACGGCAAGGAGGGCGATATTGTCCTCAATCTCGATATGGTCGGGATTTACTTCCCTGCGTATGCCTGAAATTACCTTTTCACGGACAGGCTCAAGCTCGGAGCTGTCAACGGTTATGCTCATAGTATCAATACCGGAGGGCATATGCTCAAAGGATACACCGTTATCATAGAGTACTCTGAGAACCTTCATGCCGAAGCCTTTTTCGCTGTTCATCATAGCTTTTTCGATATTTATGGTACTGAAACCCTTTCTTCCTGCTATGCCCGTGATTGTGTGCTTCATGCTCTCACGGCTGAAATTATAATCGTCCGAAACAATCATAGTGCCGTCATCTTCGGGGCGGTTTGTATTTCTTATATTTATCGGTATGCCTGCGGAGCGAACGGGGAAAATGGCATCTTCATGGAGTACCGATGCGCCCATATATGCAAGCTCACGCAGTTCCCTGTATGTTATGACGCTTATGACATCGGGGTTTTCGACAATTCTGGGGTCGGCAACGAGAAATCCCGAAACGTCTGTCCAGTTTTCATATATATCCGCTCTCACGGCATTTGCAACGATAGAACCGGTAACGTCCGAACCGCCTCTTGAAAAGGTCTTTACAATTCCCTCCGTGGTTCTTCCGTAAAATCCGGGGATAACGGCATTTTCGAGGTTTCTGACCCTTGCCCTTACTGCCTTTACGGTATCGTCAAGCATGAGAGAACCCTTTGTATCGAAAATTATAACCTCTGCTGCGTCAATGAAATTAAATCCGAGATATTCCGCAAGCACCTTTCCGTTGAGATATTCTCCACGGCTTGCGGCATAATCCTTAGCGGGGCGGGCTTTAAGTTCGCTTACAATCTTATCAAATTCATCGTCAAGGCTCATATCAATTCCGAGCTGTGAGATTATATCGTTATATCTGTCTCTGATAAGCTGAAAATCCTCGGAGAAGTCTATTCCTCCGCCTGCCTTTTCGCAGCATTTATAGAGCATATCGGTGACTTTTATATCATCGGAAAATCTTTTGCCCGGTGCGGAGGGTACGACAAATCTGCGGTTTTCATCGCTTTTTATTATAGCGGCTACCTTTCTGAACTGGTTTGCATCAGCGAGACTGCTGCCGCCGAATTTAACAACTTTAATGCTCATTATATCATTCCTTTTATTGTTATTATTGTGACAATACTTATTATATTCCAATTTTCGGGAAAAATCAATTGTTAGAAAGTCCAAATCTTGAGTTTTTAGAAATGTATTTTTGGTAAATACGCTTGTACGTCACAGGCGGACAGTAATTTCATAAATCTATTTCCAGAAGTTATAATCAAGACTGTCAATATATTCGGGTGTAAGTATATCTTTCCCTTTTGTATCCACTGCCCTCAGGAATGACGGCTGGTTCATCAAATCCGAACCGATATAATAATCCATGAGATAATTATTTTCGCTGTCGCCTTTAAGAGTGTATACTCTTATGTCAGTATCGTTTTCGTCCTCCTGAACGATATAGCCTATGCATATATCAATATCTTTTTCGCTGATATTTCCGCCGGCTGTTCCATACGGCATATATATCCTGCCGTTATACTCGATAGTCGCATACATGGCATCATCATCATTTTTGTCGGTATATTCGCCCATTTCAAAGACAATTGCATTTTCGGGCAAATCGGGATACTGAACTTTGCCGCAGTCCGCAAAAGCCGCAGCAGGTATAATACATGACAAAATCAGTGCAATTTTTTTAATCATATGTTTTCCTCACCATAAAGTCAAAAATTCATACACAAAAAAAGCGGTGCAGTATTTCTGCTGCACCATAAACAAAACATATGTCAGAGAGTATCGGAACTTTCTGATATATTATATGCATGAAAATTCAGAAATATTCATTCTATTATAAATTTTTTCATCTTTTTTCAGATATTCCGAAAAAAGACTGTTGTCGGATATCAACAACATTTTTTTATTTCTTGCAAGTCTTTTAATCCTGCATTCAAGGACGGAAGCAAGACTTCTGTCCTGAGCCGTCCATACAGCCTCGATATTTTTAAATCCGTGGGAGCGTGTATATTTCGCTCCCTTTCCGTCTTTATGCTGTTTCATGCGTCTTTGAATATCCGTAGTTATCCCCGTATAGAGTGTATCATCAAGACAGCGTATGATATATATATAATATATCACTTCTGTTTAATGCGGAAACTGCTGTTATGGATTTTATTGAGGTCGAAGCCCTTGGGTTTTCTGTCCTTTTTATCTTTTCTTGTATTCTGTTTTTTCTTGTCGCCGAGGAGCATGGTAAGGGATATTCTGCTGCGCTTGACATCTACATCGAGAACCTTTACCTTTACCACCTGTCCTACCTTTATCGCATCGAGGGGGTGCTTTATGAATTTATCGGTTATCTGTGAAATATGCACAAGTCCGTCCTCATGAACGCCTATATCGACAAATGCGCCGAAATCAATTATATTGCGCACAGTGCCGACAAGCTCCATGCCGGGCTTCAAATCCTTTATTTCCATAATATCTCCGCTTCTCACGAGGGGGGGAGGGAGTTCGTCACGGAGGTCACGTCCGGGCTTTTTAAGCTCGCTGATTATATCGGTAAGTGTCGGAACACCTATGCCGATAGTGCCGCTTATTTTCTCTATGCCTATTTTGTCGGCTTTTTCGGATATTCCCGCTGCGCCGCCGGCCGAAACGTCCGCAAGGGTAAATCCGCATTCGCTCAGGAGAGACGCCGCCGCCGCATAGCTTTCGGGGTGAACGGCGGTATTGTCAAGCGGATTGTCTCCGTCACGAACCCTTAAAAATCCTGCGCACTGTTCAAAGGCTTTTTTGCCGAGCTTGGGTACTTTCATAAGCTGTTTCCTGTTGGTGAACCTGCCGTTTTCCTCACGGTAAGCGACAATATTTTTTGCAACGGCGGAATTTATTCCCGAAACATATGAAAGTAGCGAATAAGATGCGGTATTCAAATCCACTCCCACGGAGTTTACGCAGTCCTCGACAACTCCCGAAAGTGCATCATTCATTCTTGCCTGCGGCATATCGTGCTGATACTGTCCGACTCCTATAGCTTTCGGTTCGATTTTTACGAGTTCGGCAAGGGGATCCTGAAGTCTCCTTGCGATTGATATGGCACCCCTGACAGAAACGTCATATTCGGGAAATTCCTCTGCGGCAAGCTTTGATGCGGAATACACGGACGCTCCTGCCTCACTTACAACGACATATCCGACCTTTCGGGAGACTTCCTTTATGACCTCTGCGGCAAAGGTTTCCGTTTCCCTCGATGCAGTGCCGTTTCCTATGGATATAACGTCAATATCGTATTTTTCAATAAACTGCTTTACTTTATTCTTTGCGGCTTCGTAAGCACCCTTTGAAGTGGTGATATATATTATGTCATGGTCGAGGACTTTTCCTGTCGGGTCGATTACGGCAGTCTTGCAGCCGTGGAGATAGCCTGGGTCAAGACCAAGCACAACGCTGTTCTTGATAGGTGCCTGCAAAAGAAGCTGACGGAGATTTGATGCGAATACTTTTATTGAGTCCTCTGCGGCTTTTGCGGAAAGTTCGGAGCGTATCTCCCTTTCAACGGACGGGAATATAAGTCTTTTATAGCTGTCCTCTGCGGCGGTGCGGACGAGTTCTCCGCAGGAATTATTAGCCTTTATATATTTTCCATATATAATATCCGATGCGAGTGTCTCATCGAGAGAAAGGGATACCTTGAGAAAGCCCTCCTTTTCGCCCCTGTCCATTGCAAGAATACGGTGATTTGCGGCTTTTCCGACAGGCTCGGAATAGTCGTAATATGTCTGATATACGCTTTCCGCCTCGGGGTCTGATGCCTTTGAGAGCAGCTTTCCCTCAGAGCCTGCAAGCGCACGGAGCTTCTTTCTTATGTCGGCATCGTCTGATATATCCTCGGCGATAATATCCATAGCACCCTGCAAGGCTGATTTTATGTCGGGAACTTTCTTTTCGGCATCTATGAAATTTTCGGCTTCTTTTTCGGGGTCTGTGTTATTATCCTGCTCCATGATGATAACGGCAAGAGGTTCAAGACCGCTTTCTCTTGCATTGCTTGCCCTTGTCTTTCTCTTGGGCTTGAACGGACGGTAAATATCCTCGACTTCAACGAGAGTAAGGGCGGCGGCTATAGCATTTTCGATTTCGGGGGTCATTTTTTCCTGCTCGGTGATAGCGTTTGAAATTTCCTCCTTGCGCTTTTCGAGGTTTCGCAGATATGTCAGCCTGTCCGAAAGCTCACGGAGCGTCTGGTCATCGAGAGAGCCTGTTACCTCTTTACGGTAACGTGCGATAAAGGGGATAGTCATATCCTCGTCAATAAGCTGTACGGTGTTGTCAACCTGTTCTTTTCTGAGATTAAATTCGTCTGCAAGTTTTTTATTAATGTCCATAATTATTATCCTTTCTGTTATTCCTCCACGAAATTAACTTATCCGCCGTATCCTGCCATACAACATCCTTATTTTTTTCGTTAAGCACCTCATGGCGCATATCCTTGTATAATTTATGCGATACATTCGGGAAACCCTGATGTTCGAGGAAACGCACAGCCTCGAAAAATTTATTCTCCGAAAACATACAGGGGTCGTCCTTTCCCGAAATGAAATGTATAGGAAGATTTTTGTTTTTTATATTTCCCTTTTTCCATTCGTCCTCGGAGTATGTTCTTTTCATGAGATTGAGAAGTGCCTCGTAGCCGCTTAATGCATAATCGAAATTGCAAAGCGGGTCGCTCCTGAATTTCATAACGACAACAGGGTCGCTACATATCCACGAATGCGGAGACTCCCCGAAGCCCGCATTCAGAAAGGTATCGGAGAGACTGCATATGCTCCTGCTCCTGAAATCGTGACCGAGAGTGCTTTCAAGACCGCTTTCGACCATTCTCACAAACGGCGAAAATCTGCTGTAGCACGGACAGCCCGAAAGTATAACTCCGTCAACCAGCTCGTTTCCGTTTTGCAGAAAGCACCTCGCCGAAAGCGAACCCATGCTGTGCGCAAGCATAAAATGCGGTATATCGGGATATTTCTCACGGATAAAGGAATTTATCCTGTAAATATCCCCCACAGCCCTTTCGTCAGGCAGGTCGTACATATCGCCGAGGTCATCGGGGGAGATGACGCTCTTTCCGTGACCCCTGACATCGTTTATAATGCAGGCAAAGCCCTTTTCCGCAAGGTATTCCATAAACGGATAATATCTCTCCTTGTGTTCGCTCATTCCGTGGACGATTTGCAGGCAGGCGGACGGCGCACTGTCCTTGGGGGAGATAACCGCAGTATGCAGCCGCAGCGGTGCAGGCTCAGAGCATATATAAAATTCTTCTCTTGAAATATCCATAATAAATCCCTCCGCATATATCATTATATCACAAGGAATATTATACCACATATATTAATAAAAATCAAGCGTTAATTAATTTACTGTGATTTGGCAAATTCAAAAGCACTGTCCTCCTGCCTCTGACGTGGAAAAATTATAATAAAAAGCTACGTTTCCTCCGCCGCAGTCTGGGAAAACAAAAACCAAAATTTTTTGCATCATTTTAAAATACCTGTTTATAGCATAATAATTTATCAGGCGGCATATTTTTATTTCAGGAGGCGATAATATGGACAATAAGGATATAAATGCGCAGGCTGAAAAATACAGGCTCGAAATGATGAAGCTCTACGGCAGACGCTGTGAGGATAAAGAGGATAAAGAAAATAAAAACGAGGAAATCTATGAAACAGACCCGAAAGAGGGCGAAAATTTTCCGCAGGGCGCAAATCCCGATATTGAAGAGGAGGAATACACTCCCCCCGATGAGGATATGACGGAAATTCCCCCCGAAAACGCTCCGCTGCCCGACAATGACAATCTGCCCGAGGATACGGCTTTTTCGCCGTATATTGAAGAAGATGCCGAAAACAGCAAGGATATTGAGGAGAATTTCAATTCACGCTATCCCGACCCCGAGCTTTCCTCGCTCGATACCGATTACGGAACATCTGAGGAGGAAAATATCACTCCGCCCGAATATGTATCCGAAGAAAGCCTCGGCAGCAAGAAAGGCTACATAGTCGTAAACGTCCGCACGGGCGATGAGTCCTCCGCAGTGGCAGGTGCAACAGTCCTCGTCACGGCAATTGTTGACGGAAACAGAATGATACTCGCAAACGGTCTTACAAATCAGAACGGCACTACACCCGTATTTGAAGTACCCGTACCCGACCTTGAGCTTTCGCAGTCGCCGTATCCGAACCAGAGACCCTACAATCTGTATGATGTATCGGTTACGGCGGAGGGATATTTCAATGCAAGGAGCGTGGACGTACCCGTATTTGAGAGCATAACCTCGGTGCAGAATTTCAACATGATACCCGTGCCGTCAATGATGAGAGAAAATGACGAAACACTGACATATTTTAATCAGGAGCCTGAATTTCCGAATAAACCTGATGAGAACGGAGTGTGAAAAATGCTTACAGGAACGCCGTATATCCCCGAAGTGATAACCGTACATCTCGGTACTCCCGACTCCGATGCGCCGAATGTAACGGTTGACTTTGCCTCATACATAAAAAATGTCGCATCGAGCGAAATTTTCCCGACATGGCCTGAAAGTGCGCTGAGGGCGAATATATATGCAATAGTCAGCTTTGCCCTCAACAGAATATATACCGAATGGTACAGGTCAAGGGGGTATGATTTTGATATAACCGCAACGACACAGTATGACCAGAAATTCATAAACGGCAGGGAGTATTTTCAGAATATCAGCTATCTTGTCGATGAATTATTCAACGACTATGTGCGCAGACAGGGAAGCATTGAACCGCTGTTCACGGCATTCTGCAACGGTACGACAGTAACCTGCGAGGGGCTTTCGCAGTGGGGAACGGTATCCCTTGCAAATCAGGGCTTTACTCCCTACGAGATATTACAGTATTACTACGGAGATGATATAGAGATTGTGAAAAATGCACCCGTAAAAAGCACCATGCCGTCATTTCCCGGAATTGACCTTGAATTTGGCTCGGCAGGAAATGACGTGCGCTCAATGCAGATATTTCTCAACAGGATATCGGGCAATTATCCCGCTATCCCGAAAATCCCCGCCGCAGACGGAATATTCGATGCCGCAACTCAGGAAGCCGTCAGAACCTTTCAGGAGGTATTCGGCTTAAGACCAACGGGAATTATCGACCAGTCAACATGGTACAGGATAACTTATATTTACACGAGCGTCAAGAGAATTGCGGAGCTTGACTCGGAGGGCGTGCGCCTCGAAGAAGTATCTCCCGCATTCACGGAGGATTTGAAAATAGGTATGCAGAGCATGGAAGTGAGTATGCTGCAATATTATCTTGCGGTAATAGGAGCATATTACGAGGCTGTCGAGCCTGTGGAGATAACGGGATATTTCGGAGAAATGACCGAAAAATCCGTGAAATCCTTTCAGAGAGTTTTCGGACTTCCCCAGACGGGAGAGGTTGACCGTGCGACAAGAAACGACCTCTACAGGGCTTACAGAGGCATAGCCGAAACGGTAAAGCCCGAATATACCGATGTTGCACTCTATCCCGGAACGGTACTGCGTGAGGGCGACTCGGGCGAGTCCGTGCGCATAATTCAGGAATATCTTTCGCTTATACACAACACATACAATAATATTCCTGCGGTGAATAATACGGGATATTTCGGACCCCTTACAAGACAGTCAGTCACGGCATTTCAAAGACAGTTCGGCATAAACCCCACGGGAATTGTCGGGGCTGTCACATGGGACGCAATAGCAGGGGTATATTCGGATTTGAAATACGGTTTCGACAAACGTCCCTACCAGAACCCCGGCTACACGATAAGTTAATGCATAATGCATAATTCATAATGCAGAATTATAATCTGCCCTCCGCCTGCGGTAAGGGTACAGAGAAAAATAATTGTCCTTAATGATATACAACAGAAAACGTTTTTCCTCCGCCTGCGGCGGAGGAAAAACGAAAAAACCAGATTAAATGGGCGAAATCCCCCAAGGTGACTTCCTTCGGTCGTTATGAATTAAGAATTATGAATTAATTTAATACAGAAGAAATTTTCGCCCTTGTGCTGAAAGCGAACGGAGCGCAGCGCAGTGAACGAAAGCACAAGATTAAAGGGGCAAAAATTGACGATTTTAGATAAGGAGTGTTTTATGGCATATACAAATATTCAGAAAAAACAGCATATTTATGAATTGCAGACTTATCTTCATGCAATAGCACTTATGAATGACAAAATACCCGTAATAATCCCGGACGGCATATACGGCAAGGAAACCTCCCTCGCCGTCATGGCTTTTCAGCGTGAATACGGTCTTAATGACACGGGCAGCACCGACCCCGCAACATGGAATAAAATCGTAAGCGTTTACCGCAGCTATCTTGTCGGAAAACCCCAGCCCTATGCGGTATTCCCCTCCCCCGACTACGTTGCCAAAAACGGCGACAGCGGTCAGCTCGTCTATATAATTCAGGCTATGCTCAACGATATAGGCAAATGCTATGACAATGCCCCCGATGTGGACGTATGCGGAGAATACAACGAAATTACCGCCTCCGCAGTAAGACGTTTCCAGCAGTGGAGCGGCATTCCCCAGAACGGAAGAGTTGACAGCGGAACATGGAATATGCTTGTTCACTGTTGTGAACACATATTAAGAATGCATAATTCATAATGCATAATTAGTAATGCCTTCGGCATTACCAATTACAAAATATGATAAAAATATTCCCGTCGACAAGGACGGGAATTATTTTTTAATAATTAAACGACTCGGCAAGAAGTCTCGATTTGAGTTCCCATAAACGGTGGGAAAGGTCTACATAATAATCGTGCGGATTTTCAAAACGTCTTACCTCGTCCCATATTGTCGAGAGCTGTTCCTTGCAGTAAGCCTTTATTTCCTCAATATCGGGGGATTTATAGATGCATTTTCCCTTATCGAATATCTGAACCTGCAATTTTTTTGCTGTGAAGTTTATAAGCGTCATTCTCTTATATGTCTGCTGAGGGTCAAATATAGTATAGGGCTTTGTATCGTCAATTACCTCTCCTGCAAGGGTAATGACATCGGCGACAGCCTTTCCCGTGTCGTTGTCGAATAATCTCCATACCTCTTTGTACGATGGATTGGTTATTTTGGTTACATTTTCGGATATTTTTATCTTCGGGATAATACTGCCCTTTTCCTCCACGGCGACAAGCTTGTAAACCCCGCCGAATACAGGTTCTGACTTTGATGTGACAAGCCTCTCCCCTACTCCGAATATATCCACCTCTGCGCCCTGCATTATCAAATCCCTGATTATAAATTCATCGAGGGAATTTGATGCGACTATCTTAATATAATCAAGCCCCGCATCGTCAAGCATTTTTCTTGTCTTTTTGGAGAGATAGGCAATATCTCCGCTGTCAATTCTCACTCCTGCGCCTTTGTATCCCTTTTCTTCGAGTTCCTTGAAAACGGTTATCGCATTAGGAACTCCCGACCGCAGAACGCTGTATGTATCTATAAGAAGTGTACAGCTTTCGGGATATACCTTTGCATAAGCCCTGAAAGCCTCCAGTTCGCTCGGAAACAACTGCACCCAGCTGTGCGCCATAGTTCCCATAGCCTTAACTCCGAAATCCCTGTCGGAAATAGTACAAGCCGTACCTGCACAGCCGCCGATATATGCCGCCCTTGCGCCGTATACAGCCCCGTCATAGCCCTGCGCCCTGCGTGAGCCAAATTCCATGACGGGGCGACCCTGCGCCGCCTCTGTAATTCTGTGGGCTTTTGTGGCGATGAGCGACTGATGATTTATCGTAAGCAGCACCATGGTTTCGATAAACTGCGCCTGAATGGCAGAACCTCTGACAGTTATAAGCGGTTCGTTCGGGAATATGGGAGTACCCTCGGGTATCGCCCATACGTCACATTCAAATTTAAAATTCTTAAGATATTCAAGAAATTCCTCGCAGAAAATATTCTTATTCCTGAGATATTCTATATCTTTATCGGTAAACTCAAGATTTTCGAGGTATTCTATAAGCTGTTCAACGCCTGCCATTACCGCATAGCCTGCATTGTCGGGTACTTTTCGGAAGAACATATCAAAATATGCTGTTTCCTGTCCTCTGCCGTTTTCAAAAAATCCGTTTGCCATAGTAAGCTCATAAAAATCAACCAGCATTGTAAGATTTCTCTTATCCATTTTTATCTCCTTATTTAAAATCGTCAGTTTTCGCCTCTTTAATCTTGTGCTTTCGTTCACTGCGCTGCGCTCCGTTCTCTCCCAGCACAAGGGCGCAATTTTCCTATATTTAAAATCGTCAATCTTCGCCCCTTTAATCTTGCCACTTCGTTCACTTGGCACAGCTACGTTCACTTTCGTGGCAAGGGCGAAAATTTCCTCTTAATAATCCCAAATTTAATTATGAATTATGCATTATGAATTATGCATTAATTATGCATTGACAACAGTTTTTGTCAATAATAACCATATTCAGACCATTCGTCATAATAACCGTAATTATAACGGTTTTCATCGGGGTCGTATGGCTGTGCCTCATTTATGTGATAATTTTCGGGAACGGTTGAAAAATCGGGAGCTTTCTGCCATGAGTCGTCATATTCGACACCCTCCGAATTGAAATGCTCCTGTAATTGTGATATAATATCCTCTGCGCTCTGCGTTTTTACATATTTGCTTATCATCGGGAAATACATCTGCACATCGGAATTTTCCGAAAGATACGGGCAATAAAAATCTATCGCCGCACATTCCGAATAAACCAGCGGGGGATTTGCGATATTATCCGCACTTTCTATCTTAGGCACGGAAGAAACCGCTTCGGCGGCTTTATTCACAACGCTTTCTATATCATCATAGGTATTGTACATCACGGTAAATCTGACGGAATTTACCGTATCGCCCTCGCTCCATGAGGGTATCATATCCATACCGGAAAGAGCCTGATAATATTCGGGGTGCGCTTTCAGATACATTACCTGATAATCCTCCGTGATACGATAGGATATTTCGCTTTCTTCGGTACTTGACGGAACGTTTGTCGCTTCAACAAAAAAATGGCACTGCACGCCGTCCTCGTCCGTAAAGATATAGCATATATCGCTGTCATTTTCGGAGGTTTCCGCAAGGCTGAAATTTCTGTCGTACAGCTGTCCGAGGTAATCTGCGGCTTCCTCCTGACTGATTTTATCCTGCTCCGCACAGCCGCACGAAATTAAAGCAAGCACGGCTGAAACCATAAATAATCCTGATTTTTTCATACATCATCCGCTTCCCGATTTTTTATACTTTAATTTTACACTATTTTGCCGAAAACGTCAAGACCCTTTTTTAATTCATAATTCATAATTAAGAATTAAGAATTATGAATTAAGAATTAACTATAAGACGGCACTTTAAAATAACGCACAAAAAATTTTATATCTTGTCTGTTTTCCCCGTCCTTAAACAGACGAGGAAAATATTATTAAAAATTATTAATTTACGGCAATAAATTCAATTATGAATTATGCATTATTTATATCTTGCGTATCCGTCTGCGCCTGTATTTATGGCAAGCTCTGCCTGCCGTTCGATTATATCGGGGTTGTCTATCCATTCGCCCTCGCCTGCCTCTCCTGCCCATTCATCGCCCTTTCCGACCTTGTACTCGGCAAGTCCAACAATGAGAGATACTCCGCTGCCTGCGGTTATCTCCTCCCATTCATAAAGGGTACTCTCAAAGGGGCATATCTCGTTTTCAAAGCCGAAATATATCTGCGGAACGATATAATCACAATATCCCCTCTGTCCGCCCCATAGCCTCACATCTGCATACTGCGACTCATAATCGGCATTGATATTCCCCTGCGGACTTATCCCGAAAACCACATCATTTCCGTATGTCCTGACCGTATCATAAAGGGCTTTGACAAATGCAGTACAGTTTTCGGTTCTCCATTCGGCTAAATCATATGCGCCGCTGTTTTCAAATTCCGTATCGTCAAATTCCTCAAAGCTTGTCGGGTAGAAATAATCGTCAATATGAATGCCGTCAACGTTATAATTTTCTATTATCTCCTCGGCACATCTGCATATCAAATCCCTGACCTCTTCGTAAGAGGGGTCGAGATACCACCTGCCGTTGACGATTTTTGCAAACCTGCAATCGGGGTCGTCAGCCCATTGCTTAATTATAAAGCTGTCGTCAAGATATTTCATCTCCTCAACGCTCTGACATCTGAGCGGATTAATCCACGCATGGGCGGATATTTTCAGCGCATGAGCCTCCTGTGTCATTATTTCAAGCGGGTCATAATCGCCGTCAAGCATTGCGCCTTTCGGGAATATTTCAGAATTATAATATGCATCCGCAAAAGGATGCGCATGGATATAAAGCGTATTCACCCCCTCATCACGGGCGGCTGAAAATTCTTCCTTTACAATCTCCCTGAACTCGTCCTCGGATTTGCCGTGCATATATTCCTCATATCTTATATACGGTATCCAGAGGGCATTCTGATTTTTATAATTTATCCTGCCGCTGATTGCCTGTATATCGCTCTGTGAGGGAGGTATGTCCTCGACAAGAGAGGTTTCGGGCTGTACGTCATTATCGGGGATTTGCGGAACTGTACACGACACAAGGGCAAGCATCGGAATTAATAAAATTAATTTTTTCATAATCTTCTCCTATTTATAGTCGTCAATTTTTGTCTGTTAATACTTGCCATTTCGTTCACTTCACTTTGTTGCGTTCACTATCATGGCAAGGACAAAAATTTCCTCTTAAAATCGTAAATTTTCGCCTTCTAAACCTTGTGTCTTTGTTCACTTCGCTATGCTTCATTCACTCCCGACACAAGGGCGAAAATTTCCTCTGACAAAAATTTTTATATTTGTTCTTGTTCCCACCGCCTACGGCGGAGGGAACATGGTATAAATTTTTTCTTACATGATATTATATGAATAAGGATTTAAGATTATTTCAATCTATTTGTGATATTATTCAATAAGTAATTATGAATTATGCATTAACACCGGGAGATGATTAAATGAAAAAAATTGCACTTGCAGCAGCTATGATTTTAATGACTTTCACACTGACATCATGCATGGACAAGGGCGAAAAAATAACGGTTGAAGAAACTTCCGAAATTCAGCAGGAAACAGTCGATTTCGGCAAGCTTGACCTGACGGTTTTCGATGTCGGAAAAGCCGACAGCATGATATTGACTTCCGAAAACAGCACCGTAATAATAGACTGCGGAGAAAAGGGCGATGGCAAGGAAATTATAAACTGTCTCGAAGAAAAAAATATCTCCTCCGTTGATTATCTCATAATAACCCATTACGACAAAGACCACGTTGGCGGTGCGGCCAAGGTTATAAACAATATCGAAGTAAAAAACGTCCTTGCCCCTGATTATGAGGAGGAAAGCGAGGAAATGGAAAAATATAACAAAGCCTTGAATGAATCAGGCATAACCCCTCAGCTTTTAACGAGTGATATTTCTTTCACGCTCGGCAATGCGGATTATACGATATATGCACCGAAGCAGACCTATTACGGCGATGACGATGACAACGACTTTTCGCTGGTTATGAAAGTAACTCACGGGAATAATGTTCTTCTTTTCACGGGCGATGCAATGGAGCAGAGACTTGAGGAAATTATGGACATAGGCGACTGCGATTTTCTGAAAGTCCCCTATCACGGACGGCATCTCGATAATTTAAGTCAGTTTCTCGATGCGGTAACTCCCGAAGTCGCCGTTGTATGCACATCAAAAAGCGAATTTTCAGCTGACACACAGAACGAGCTTATAAACAGGAATATTGAATACTATGCCACCTGTTTCAACGGACAAATAAAATTATCAAGCGACGGAAACAATATAACCGTATCAGCCGAAAAAGGCGCATAACTGCCATACAAAATTTTTGCCCTGAAATGATTTCAGGGCAATTTATTATTATTTAGTTATAAGAAGTCAGAATTTATTCAAGATAATAAACCCCTACATAAGCAAGCTGATTATTTTCTATTATAAAACCAATAGATTCGCCCCAGTCGCCCTCGCCCTCAACTATATATCTGATTGATTCTTTTTTTTCGGGTGTTTCCACATAAACTGTATTGAACCAGCAGTATTCCAGAATATCAACCACATTTTTAAGTTCAGGCAATTTAAATTCTTCATTAATACCGCCTTTTTTTGCATATCTTATTATTCCCTCGCAAATCTCATTTATTAATGAACTTGGTAAGTTATTAAATGATTCGACACATTTTTCAGCATAATCAGCAAGTGAAGATTTTTCAATATAAATCGTCATTTCCGGCAGATTCTCCTCATTATGAAAAAAACTGCTTCTGAATATACCTTCCCAGCTTGCATCCTGTTTATTTATCCATTCAATCATTAGTTTTACCTCCTGAAATTATGATTTATTATAATAAAAAAGTCATAGTATTTCCGACAGGAATATCAGAAATACCATGACTCAATACTTCATATCATAAGCGTACTTTTATGTCAGTTATTTAACTGATTAAGCCTTGTCTACGCTGCCGAAAAGCTCCATTTTCTCCTTGACTTTAGCCTTGATAGCCTCAAATCCGGGAGCGAGGAGTTTTCTGGGGTCAAAGCCCTTGCCCTGCTGGTCTTTTCCTGCCTCGATATAGCCTCTTGTAGCCTCTGCGAATACGAGCTGGCACTCTGTATTTACGTTAATCTTTGCAACGCCGAGAGAGATAGCCTTTGTAATCTGGTCATCGGGGATACCTGTGCCGCCGTGGAGAACGAGGGGAACATCGCCTACTGTATTCTTGATAGCCTCAAGAGTTTCAAAGCTGAGACCCTCCCAGTTTGCAGGGTATACACCGTGGATATTTCCGATACCTGCTGCAAGGAAATCAACACCGAGGTCAGCAATCTGCTTGCATTCGTTGGGGTCTGCACATTCGCCCTTGCCGATAACGCCGTCCTCTTCGCCGCCGATTGCGCCTACTTCAGCCTCGATTGAAAGACCGAGATGATGAGCGGCATTTACAAGCTCTGTGGTCTTTGCAACGTTTTCCTCAATCGGGAAGTGTGAGCCGTCAAACATGATTGAAGTAAAGCCTGCCTTGATACACTTGTAGCAGCCCTCATATGAGCCGTGGTCAAGGTGAAGTGCAACAGGAACGGTAATTCCGAGGGACTCGTCCATAGCCTTTACCATAGCGGCAACTGTCTCGAAGCCTGTCATGTACTTTCCTGCGCCCTCTGACACACCGAGGATAACGGGAGAGTTAAGCTCCTGTGCTGTGAGGAGAATAGCCTTTGTCCATTCGAGGTTGTTGATATTGAACTGACCTACTGCGTACTTGCCTTCTCTTGCCTTTGTGAGCATTTCTGTAGCTGAAACTAACATGATTTTATTTCCTCCTGAAATTCAATGTCGGAGCATTTTATGCCCCATTGTTATTATTGTATCATATCTTTATGAAAATTGCAAGGGGTTACAGAAAATTTTAGAAATATTTAATATTTATAAGTTAATCCGCTTTTTCTATCCAGAGGTTGAACATACCAAAATCGCCTGCCCATTTACTGCCCACTATTTTCATCTGTTGTGCGCCTGTAAGGTCTATCGTATGATGTGTCGGAAGAGCTTCGGGGTCGAGGTCAAGCTGCCACACAACCTTTCCGTCAAGGTATATGTACAATGTTTCTTCTGTCGCAACTCCACGTTCGTCAATATTTCCAATATCAAAGGAAAAATTTTTATAGCCCTGCGAAAGATTGAACAGGGCATATCCCTCGCCGCCCCAGTTTCCCGTACCGCCTATGCTTATGCCTGATGCATATTTATTTCCCGCAATGGCAAGATTTGTCCATTCTTCATAGCGGTCTGTCTGGTAAGGCGGACAAAGCTCCAACAAATCTCCCTCTTTTATTTCTATTACTCCGGGAACATCTTCCGCCGCATTTTCAACGACCTCCGGAGAAGAGCCGTTGTTTTCGGCAATATTATCGACAACACTGCTGTCGGGAACTTCCTGAACAATCACAACAGAGCTTTCCGTTCCTTTTCTGTTGCTGTTTATTTCGCTCAGATTGGCGACTATACCCGTAACTATACCTATTACGCTGAGAACACCGACAATGGTTATAGTACCCTTTTTCTTGTTACTGAGAGCCATACATAAAATCTCCTTTTGCTGTTTAAATTCGATATGATACAATTCTATCATACTTTTTCGCAAATTGCAAGGATTTACGGAAATTTTCAGAAAGTTTTATGTAGGATTACAATAGATGTGAGACAATTAACAAAAAAAGGTAGCGGAGCAGCATAGACCTGTGTTACAATTAAGTTGCGAGAAATAAAAGCAACAGGAGGTAAGCTGATCCGCCATGAATACTATAGCACAAATTACCCATCATCGTCAAGCCGCGGTTGAATATGCAAAGAAAAAAGGAGCAACAGCAGCTGCAAGGAGATATAATATGAGCAGAGCAACGATATATCGCTGGCTAAAACGATATGACGGAACATTAGACTCACTGAAAGACCGCTCACATCGTCCCCATAGTCACCCCAAACAGCACACTTACGAAGAAATAGCTTTGATAAAGCGTATGCGTAAGAAGAACAAGCACACAGGTTTAGTAGTGTTCTGGGTAAAGCTTCGACAGAAAGGCTATACACGCTCTATCACAAGCTTATGGAGAATGCTCAGAAAACTTGAATTACAGCCTGTTAAGCCACCAAATCCGAAGTATATACCCAAGCCGTATGAGAAGATGCAGTATCCGGGACAAAGAGTTCAGATAGACGTTAAGTACGTTCCTGATGCCTGCATAGTCGGTGACGCTAAGTCCGAGGAGCGTAAGTTCTATCAGTATACAGCCATAGATGAATACTCTCGCTTCCGATATTTGGAGGCCTTTGAGGAACATAGCTCTCACAGTTCAAAGCTATTCCTTTAACATATGCTCAAGGCTTTCAAATTCAAGGTTGAATGCGTTCAGACCGATAACGGTCCTGAATTCACAAAGCGTCTTTGCAGCGGAGAAAATCCAACACTTACTTCATTTGAGAAAAAGCTTGCAGAACTTGGCATAAAACACAAACTCATAAAACCATACACACCTCGTCATAACGGCAAAGTTGAGCGTTCTCACCGCAAGGATAACGAGTATTTCTATGCTACACATACTTTCTATTCCTTCAACGATTTCAAGAAGCAATTAGCTGTTCACAGCAGAAAATACAATATTTTCCCTATGCGCCCTCTCAACTGGAAGTCTCCTTCTGATTACATCAAGGACTTCCTCAAAAACGGTCAAGTTTTTTGATTTAATTTGTCTCATATCATTGACAAACCAACATTACGGAAATTTTCAGAAAGTTTTATATATTGACAGGGGCTGTAATCTCATGATATAATTCTGTCGGGGTGATTTTGTGTATTATTTACAAAGATTAAAAGATTTGCGTGAGGATATTGACTTACAGCAGTCCGACATTGCAAAAATTCTCAGAACAACCCAGCCGCAGTATTCACGCTATGAAACGGGTGAACGTGAACTTCCTGTGCGTCATCTTGTGACGCTTGCGGATTTCTATAATGTGTCGGCTGACTATATACTCAGCAGGACTAACAGAAAAAATTTCATAGAATAAAATTTACCCCTTGACATAATACAGAAAATATATTATAATATTCCCATAATCTTATTTAAAAGGAGAAAGCTGTTTGAAATTCAACAACAGAAAAGAGATAGTATCGTAAACGGGAGGTTTGCGAATATCTCAACACAAGCCTCCCTTGCCCGTTCAGCACTTTCAGGAGGAAAAACAATGAATAAATTGAATGAAATCAATAAATCGGATTACATAATCCGCAGAGAAACAGAAAAGGATTACCGTGAGGTCGAAAATCTTGCCCGTGAAGCTTTCTGGAATTTGAGTGTCATGGGCTGTACTGAACATTATTTCGTTCATGTACTCAGACAGCACGAGGCTTTTATCCCCGAACTTGACTTCGTAATCGAAAAGGACGGAAAAATTATCGGCAGTATCATGTATTCCGAAAGCGTACTGACAGACGAAAAAGGAAACGAAAAAACCGTACTCACAATGGGTCCTGTCTGCATACACTCCGACTTTCAGCGCAGAGGATATGGCAAGGCTCTCCTTGAATATACTTTCGGAAAAGCCGTTGAAATGGGATATGATGCCGTTATAAACTTCGGAAATCCCGACAACTATGTCGCCCGTGGCTACAAAAGCTGCAAAAAGTACAACATCTGTCTTGACGGAGATATATTCCCTGCCGCACTTCTCGTAAAAGAGCTTAAAGCAGATGTTTTCGACGGAAGAAAATGGTACTATCATCAGAATGATGCGGACAAGCCCTGTGACGACGAAAAGGCTGCCGAAGAGTTCGATGCTCTCTTCCCGCCCAAAGTCAAAGCATGGCAGCCAAGTCAGGAGGAATTTTACATTCACAGTCATTCGGCAATAATGTGGTAAAAAGATTTTTCAGTCGCAGACCTCGGCTCTGCGGCTGTTTTTTTGAAAAATTTTGAAAATCCCCTTGACAAATCCGAAAATATATGATATAATAATTAGGTTGATTGATGCGGATATGGCGGAATTGGCAGACGCGCATGGTTCAGGTCCATGTGAACGCAAGTTCATGCAGGTTCAAGTCCTGTTATCCGCACCATTCTGTTCCTCCCGAAAGGGAGGATTTTTGTTACGGAGTGAAATATGGAGGAAAATAAAAGAAAAATACTTTCGGGAAGTGCCTTGAAATGCATAGCCCTGATTACCATGATAACAGACCATATCGCCGCACATATCCTAATCAATATGAAAGATATGACAGATGCTCTGATAGTCGTAGCAGGATATAAAATCTCCGTGTATCTTATCATGAGAATTATAGGAAGGCTTGCATTTCCGATTTACTGCTTTCTGCTGACGGAGGGATTTATCCACACTCACGACCGAACGAAATACGGGATAAATCTTTTCTTTTTTGCGCTCGTATCCGAAATACCGTGGGATTTGGAGCATAAGGGGCAGTGCTTTTACATAAAGTCGCAGAATGTGTTCTTCACGCTGTTTTTGGGCTATCTTGCCCTGTGCATATACGAAAAATACAAGGACAGTCACAAAGAGCTTACCATAAGTATTATGACAATATTTTTCATCTCGATGTTTCTGAAAGCGGACTACGGTACATTCGGAGTGGCATTTATTTTGATAATGTATTTTCTGCGTGACAATAAAATCATACGTGCGGTTGTGGGCAGCAGTATACTTTCGCTGCCCTTTGCTGTGATATTCTCTTTCTGGCTTATAAATATGTACAGCGGCGAAAGGGGCTTCATAAAGGGAAAAATCGCAAAATATGCATTCTATGCGATATACCCCGTGCATATATTTATAATATATTTAATAAAGAAAGAATTGCTGTCCTGATTAAAAAATTCCCCTGTGTATGCAGGGGATTTTTCATTAATTTAATTAATTTGAGTATACGGCTTGACAAATATTTCCGTATAATATATAATTAATTTATATTAATGCGATTGAGCAAATTTAAAACCATTCGTAATAATATACAAAAACACTGTTTCCCCCGCCCACGGTGGGGAAATGCTTATTTGTAGTATTAAACAAAAGAGGTGTTACGATGAAAAAATATGCCCTTGTTGCCGCACTTGCCCTCATGCTCACGGGCTGCGGAGAACAGACAGCACTTGACTTTGATGCCGAAACCGTAACGGAAGAAGAAGCTGCTCCCGAAATTATGGAGGAAGTTCCTGCTCCCGAAGCTGCGGAAGAAGTTACAGTTTCCGAAGATGAAGAGACAAAAACCGAAACAGTCTCAAAAACCACCGAAACAGAAAAAGAACCCCCTTGCTCCGAAAAAAACCAAATATCCATCGAAACCAACCTCGAAACAGAGGGCGCAAGCTTTGTAATCGGAAATACGGACGGATATTTTGAAAGATTTAACGACTATACGGGCGAAATGAAATACAGCTTTGAAATTGATACCGTAACGGTAGACGAGACATTATATGCATATCTTGAAAACAGCAACCTAAGCTTATCATGCTCAGGCAAAAAGCTGTATGACTGTCTCGGAGATGATGTCCCCCGTCGGGTTGCCGTTGTCATGGATATAAAGGACAGTGACGGAAATATAATAGAAAGTAAGGAAATGTGGACGGAAGATGTTAAAACAGGCGAAGAATTTGACGAATTTTATATACCCTCTTACTTTAATTTCACAGTTAAGCCCGAACAGTATACAATCGATATTCATGCAAAATCAAGCGATACTGTAGTCCGTGCGGAGGGCAGCGAATATCTCAATCCCGAAAGATGGTATACGGCAGCAATAATAAAAAAACAGCTCGAAGAAGATGCAGAGCTGCCGTTCGATACCTCGGAGCAGTGGCTCGCAGACTATTCAGTGAAAGAAATATATATCGACGAAAATCTCATGCTGCACGGTCTTTTCCCCGAACCATACGACCTGCACAACGCAAAATTTGATGAAGGCAGCGAAACGCAGAGCGAAGTTCTGCTTTCAGATTTGCAGTACGGAAAAACCGTTTACTATGATATAGAAGAACCCGAAAAATATCTCAAAGACATACCCGAAGAAGCCATACCCGTGCAATACGCATTTCAGTAAGTGAGGACGGAAATATACTCTTCGGCGAAAGACCCGGAATGTATGTATTTTTCAACTACCGCCACAATCCCGGTGACAAACAAAGCTATGTCTCCCTCGGTTTTGAGTCGCACCCCGGTTCGGCAATCACAACGGAGGAATGGGAAAAGGTTCTCTCCTTTGCGGAAGAAGCCGGATTATCCCCCGCCGACCTTGAAAAAAGATAATGAAAAAGGCTGTCCGTCCAATGCGGACAGTCCTTTTATTTACCTCTTATATTTGATATATCCTCCATACTTCCTCCGCCGTCATCATCGGGCGCACGGAATTTTCCCCTCTCGACAAGTCTTAAAAAGGCATCGACAACATCGCTTGCAAGCTGTGTACCCGAAACGTCCTTTATAATACTGACAACACGTTCAAAATTCATGCGGTTTCTGTAGGGTCTGTTTGAATACATTGCGTCAAATGCGTCCGCAACGGCGATTATCTGGGCAACTCTGGGGATTTCATCGCCTTTAAGCCCCTTTGGATAGCCTTTTCCGTCAGGTCTTTCGTGGTGTGCGACAGCACCTATCGCAAGCTCGGGCATAAGGCTTATATTTTTGAGAGCCTCATATCCACGGACGGTATGCGATTTGATAATCTGAAATTCTTCATCACTCAATTTTCCAGCCTTATTCAGAACATCATCGGGAATGCCGATTTTTCCTATGTCGTGCATAAGGGCGATATTATAATACTGTTCAACGGTTTCCTTGTCATAGCCGAGTTCTTCCGTGAGCATTGCGGTATATTCCGCAACACGGGTGGAATGACCGTTGGTGTATTCGTCCTTAAGGTCGATAACCTTTGCGAACGACTCAACAATTTCCTTTATGAGCAGCTTGTCACGTCTCTGCTGTTCAAGAAGTGCCTCCATGTCGTTCGTTCTGTGATAGCCGACAAACATACGTATGCCTATGACAAGGACTATAATAAGGAAAATCGCCGATATGATTACTATTTTTGTCATCAGGGTTCTGATGTACTGGTAAATATCCATCATGGAGACATCTGCGCCGGCATATGCGACACATTCCCCCGAAGAATTATAAATCGGTTCATAGACTGTCAGAAGCCAGCCGTAGGAGTCATCGCTTTCAATCGGGTCTATCGTTCTGCCTGCAAGCAAATCGGGAACAAGCGTCAGAAAGGACTTGTCGAAATCAACCAATGCCCCAAGCTCCTCGCCTGCAAGTGAGTCGCTGTCCATATCAAAGATGACATGACAGCCGTCCTCCCTTATCTGATATGCATACAGATATTTAAGTTCGGGGGAATTGTCGAGTATACTTTTCAGAGTTTTTTCGGTTCTTTCATAATCTCTGTCCGCACCGTTTTCGAGCCATCCATTAATTTTATCGGCATTTATCATATCGGCAGCCATTTTAGCCGTACCCTCCGCCGTGCGTATTCGCATTTCCTTTGTCTTTACGGTATATACATTGATACTTACAATAGTCATAATAACGGCAAGCAGTATGGTAAGTACTGTGATAGCCGTGAAAAATTTAACATGTCTTGCATCGTTCTCGAATTTTCTTTTAATTTTTTCTCTTCTGTTTTCCATAACTTCCCACCTTTTGGTATGTACTATAAACGAGCATTTTAAAATAATGCAGAAAAATTTTTATATTTTTTCCTGGTTTCCCTACCTGCGGCGGAGGAAACAGTGCTTTTACAGTCTTATTATAGCATAACAGGGCGGATAAGTCAACAGGCGAATTTCTATTTTTTTGCACAAAAATTACGCACAGAAAAGGGGCAGACCGCCTGTCATGCAGTCTGCCCCGTGTATGAAGAAGAGAATTGGTCAGCTTTCTGATTTTACTTCGTCAAGGACAACCTTTACGGTATTTTCCCTGCCGTTTCTGATGTAGGTGATTTCAACGCTTTCTCCTGCTTTGTGGAGATTTTTCTTTGCCGTGAGTTCCTCGGAGGTCTTTACGGTTTCGCCGTCAACAGCGGTAATTACGTCGCCCGACTGCAAGCCTGCCTTTTCTGCCGCACCGCCGTCCGCTACATTGGTAACATAAATGCCAACGGGGATATTATACATATTCGAGATAGTATCCGTAACGTCCTGACAGCTTATGCCGAGCTGGGGCTTGCCTGTAACGTAGCCGTATTTCATGAGGTCGTCAACGATTGCAGAAACTTCATTTGACGGGATTGCAAAGCCTATGCCCTCAATAGATGCACCGCTTGAATATGACGAGGACATCTTTGAGGAATTTATTCCGACTACCTGTCCGTATTTATTGATGAGAGGACCGCCCGAATTTCCCGAATTGATAGCGGCATCTGTCTGAATGAGCGTCATAGCCTTGTCGTTGATTGTTATGCTCCTGTTAAGACCCGAAATCATGCCGCCCGTTACGGTGTCCATAAGCTCAAAGCCGAGGGGATTTCCGATAGCTATTACGGACTCTCCGAGATGGAGTTCGTCGCTGTTGCCAAATTCTGCGGCTGTAAGACCGTCTGCATTTATTTTAAGTACTGCAAGGTCGCAGTCCGTATCATAGCCGACAACCTCTGCATCATAGCTCTTGTCATCGTTGAGGAGTACCGAAATGCTGTCGGCAAGTCCTGCGCCGTATTCGCTGTCGTAGATAACGTGTGCATTTGTAACGACATAGCCGTTTTCCGTTATGACAACGCCCGTACCGGTGGCAGTAGCCTGTGATGTTGAGGGCATCTGATTTTCAAATCCGCCGAAGCCGAAGAAGTATCCGCTGTTAGACTGTGAGGTTACTGTAAACTGCGACTCTATGCCTACTACCGAGGGGAGGAGTTTTTCAACTATTTCCTCTGTGGAAAGCTCTGTTCCTGCCGTGTCATCGGTTTTTATAAGGCTTACCGACTGTGCGGCGAGAGACCTTGCGGAGTCCTTTTCGCTGACCTCTTCGGAAACGGCTGTTACGCCGTTCTGATAGGAGGGTTCTATCTGTCTGTAGACTGCGATTGAACCTGCGGAAACCATAACCATTGCCATGAGTGTTGCGGCAATTTTGAGACCCCTGCGCTTCCTGGGGGGCTTGGGGGAGTTATGACCGTCTGTGCAGAACTCGTTCTTCTCTGTCATGTTGTTTTCCTCATTTATCTCATTAATATCGAAATTGTACTCTTTCATATAATTCACGTTCCTTTTCATATATTCCCACTTGCGGGTTATTTTCGTGAGGTCTTATCCTCAAGCTGTGATTATATTATATTAGCCCTATGTGATATTAATTTGGGGTAAGTGTATTTTTTTCGGGAAGTTTCTGTGGTATTTTTTTCACACAGATGATATATTTGTGAAATTATGTATCTGCAATCCGTCACATATTACGATATTTTTTCACACAGATACCGTAATATTCTTGTTCCCACCGCCTGCGGCGGAAGGGAAAATGTTTTTTATTATATTCCTCCGCCTGTAATGAGGAAAAAAATGTTTTTTATTATATTTTTTGTGCATTATCTATAATATACTCTTGACATAACTCAAAAAAAATGTTATCATAATAAAAATGATGTTAAGGGAAAGAAGGGGGATTTATGAAAAAATTTTTCGGAATATTATTTTCTCTCACATTATCGGCTTTTTCAATATTCAATTCAATGGCATTCACGGCATATGCAGACATAACGAGGGGGCTTTCCGAAGAAGAAATTCTAAACTCCTCCGTAAAGCCCGTCATTACCGTGACGAAAAAAGTCCTGAAGCCCGATGAAATCACTTATCCGTGCGAGGTGACAATCTCCGTATTCGTGAACGGTGCGGACGGAAAATATGCCTCAACAGGCATACATCTGTTCTATGACAAGAGACTTTCCCCCAAAAGAAACAATAACGGCAAAATCGCCTTAGTCAAGGGAAAGGGCGCACAGTACCTCAATATGATGTTCGATGAGGACAATACCAGAATCTCCGAGGGCATGAACGGAATATTCGCCGCAACCTCCGCAGATGACAATGACGGCATGGACGGCGAATTTTTCAGCTTTGACGCAACACTTCCCGAAGATGCCGAAAAGGGCGATGTTTTCCCCATAGATATAGTATATATGGAATATGAATATGCAACGGACGTATTCATAGATGTCTACAAAAGAAATATCCCCATGCAGGCATACCTCTTTACAAGGGGAATTTACAATGCCGACAACCCTGTTTCAAATTCCTGGGAATATGCAAATGATGTGAAAAAATGCGCCGCACTTGCAGATATTGATACTTCATGTGACGGATATATCGCCGTTGCCGATTATAATTTCGATGACAGCCCTCTCCCCTCTCTCGTCCCCACGGAAATTACAATGAAAAGCGGTGACAAAAACAATATTATCGTACTCAATTCCGGCGCAAAGGAAATCAGATGGACAAGCAGCAACACAACCGCCGCTGTAGTCGAAAACGGAACGGTAACTGCCGTAAATCCCGGAACTGCCGTGATATATGCCGTGTGCGGAGATTATGTAATGCAGTGTACGGTCAATGTCATAAGCGGCGAATACCTCGCAGGAGATGCGAACCTCGATGAAAAAGTAACCATATCCGATGCCGTAAGGATTTTGCAGTATGTCTCAAACAGCGAAAAATACCCCCTCTCCCGTCAGGCTGCCGAAAACGCAGATGTTTTCGGAAATTCAGACGGAGTAACCGCAAGAGACGCTCTCTCTGTCCAGAAATATGATGCAGGTATCATAGACAGCCTGCCCGAAAAACAGTAAGCCGGACGGATTTTAATCTCATATCCCCTGCCCTCTGCAAAGGAATATGAAAATATTATATAAAGGAGAAATAAAAATGAAAACAACAAGAATTATTTCAGCCCTCATCTCAGCCGCAGTCTCCGTTTCGTCAGTATCTGCAATGCTCTGCCATGCGGAGGACGAGGAAATTTACCGCTGCCGTGAAAGAGAAATTGAATACTATGAGTCCGAGCATTCCCTCAGCACCAACAACGACGGCGTATCCCTCAGAAGAAATATCTACAATATATGGGGCAGTCTCGATTATAATAATTTCGTTGAGGATATAGAGTACGACAATGTTATAATAGACCATATCGCAGTTGATTTTACTGTAAGCGGAATAGGCAGCGACTCCGAGCTTGTAAAAGATGACGGCACTGTTGAGCCTTTCTGTGCATGGCTCTGCGGCTCTGTGGGTACAAATTCCCTCTGGAAACTCGAAGAGGCAGGAGACGGTGCGGCAAGAATAACGGGTGACGGCGATTATACCGTTGTGTGGAATATTGACGATGCCTCGGAGTCCGTTGAATGTCTCATTTTGCAGACAAATATAAACTATTTCGCATATCTTCCCGAAGATACCCCCAATGATGAGAAAATTCCGCAGAACGGCAGCGCACAGATTACTGTAAATTCCATAAGAACACTCTCCGAGGGCGAAATTCTCCCCGGCGATGTAAACCTCGATGCCTCCGTGAGCATTTCCGATGCCGTGAGAATACTCCAGTATATCGCAAACCCCGAAAAATATAACCTCTCCGCAGCAGCTAAAAAAGCCGCAGATGTGAACGGATACGATGACGGAATTACCGGTCAGGACGCTTTGTCAATCCAGAAATACGATGCCGGAATTATTGATGTTCTCCCCGAACCTAAAGAAATAGAATAAAAACAGTAACTGCGGACAGCAGGGTTTCCCCACCAAAAGTAATGAAAAACGTTGTGAGAAGTACATATGGCTAAGAAAATGATTGTTATTGAAATGGGGTCAACCTTAACCCACCGTCTAAAGCCGGTGGGCGTTTTGCTGCATACTGTTGATTTGATGAAGGTCAGCTCCAAAAAAGACGAAAACGGTGATTACCACAGACTGTCAGGTGCAACGTTTTCAGTGTACTATCTCGATGGAAAGGTTGTAAAGGCTTCCTTTAATGTGTATAACGGCATGGCGGCACAGACCGCAGCACTGCACGTTTATAAGGTCGACTCGGACGAAAACAAGGTCGATACGATCGCTGACACCCCTGTGAATCTGGTGAACGTTGGCAGCGGAAGCTATTCCTACAATGAAACGGCAGAAAATCAGACCACAGAAGTTGTACAGAGCGATACAGGACTCTTTACAATCATCGATCCGGAGGCAGGCACATACTTTATCGGCACAAGTAATGCAGATAAGGACGGTTATTATTTCTCCGTTGCAGACAACAGCAGCATTTCGTTCTATTCTCTGAAAAAGACGAACTATAAGAGCGACAATGTAAAATATAAGGCATATATTCAGACCGGCATTGCTGTTTCAGCAGAAGACCCGAGATGCTATTTTACAAGGGATGCTTACGGAACCTGGACGGCGACAGCTTCTCCCGACAATACATCTTGAGACAGCGAATGCGGAGTTTTATAAGACAGACGCTAACGGCAAGGGTATCTATGAGGACAAAGCGATAGACGATGCGGTTTACCGGATTTATCGTGTAGATGACGACGGCTCTGCTGTTCCGGTATGGTTCCGCTATGATGAAAAAAACAAGGTATATATCTGTGAAATCCTCCCCCGCCTAAGAGGCGGGGTTTTCTTGCTAATCTTTGATAAAATATCGCCCTAAACCGCAAAATCATCAGTGGTTTTTGCAGAAGTGTGACACCGGGCGTGACATGGTGAAAAGTATGATTTTCCTTTTTGCTTCCGCATTAAATCGCTAAAGTATATCCTGCAAAAATATACAGGCTTGCTCGGTAGAAACCAGGCAAGCCTGTTGCACATTTTGCAGTGTATTTTTACTAATTAAAAGCTAATTAGCTATCCATTTAGCCGTAAATGGCTGCTTATCTGTGTAATTGGTGTCAATTTGAGTCACAAATATTCCATCGGCATTAATGACCTTGGTATTACCTCTGTACCATCCGTCAAAGGTATAACCTTCTCGTAAAGGTATCATATCATTGCTATAGATACCTTTTCGTCTGTCATTATATTCACCGGCTGGCACTACTCCAGTATAATAGATTTGCTCGTCCTTTGATGACGTTCCGTCAGAGAATGTACCACCATTAGCGTTAAATCGATATACGTAGAATCTTGACCACATTGCATAAAGCGTTATGGAATCTCCCTCAGTAATTTTAGAAACAGAACTGTTTGCCGCATACATTGTGCCAGTACCGTCAGGTGATGTATTCCATACAACAAACATCATATTGTTATTACTACTTGTAAATCCATTTGCTCTAAGTGTAATGCTGTTTTCTCTCAAAGTGCTTTGGCTTGTAGTGGAACCAGAGATAGTAACCCCTGGTGCGTACTCTCCGTTGGCAACATAATTAATGGTATACCAGTCCTCTTCCCATTGAGCATAAAGTGTCAATGTTGTATCACCATAATCTGAATAATTTACTATGTCACCAGTATTAAACGATACTCCGCTGTCGTCCTGCCAACCCATGAATTTATAGTTGGTTTTCTTAAAAGCGTTATCACGAACAGTTAGCATTGTAGTTGAAAGTCCGTCTGCTGTCATTTCACCAGTACCACCATTCGCATTGTACACAATCTTCATGCCGACTTCTGTCCACACCGCAAACAGCTGCAAATCCTCATTAAGATTAATCTCCGTGCCGGGTGCATATCTTGTTTCAACATCTCCGTCTCCACTTGCAGACCAGCCCATGAACTTATAGCCGTCACGAGTAAAGCCGTTTTCTGCAATTGTCACCTTTCCGCCTGTGGTCTCACTGTCATTCATATCTCCTGTACCGCCGTTTGCATCGTAGGAAACCTTGTACTTGACTTCGTTCCACACTGCGTAAAGTGTTGCATACTTGCTGCCGTCCGTTTCTGTCCATGTGAGATCGGAAAGTGTGATTGTTTCATCCGGCTGATACTTTGCTGTGCCGTCTGCCGATACTGCCCAGCCTGCGAACGTGTAGCCCGTGCGTAAATAGCTGTTATCGGGTGCAGTAACTGTGGTTTCGTCCAGATTAGCTGTTGCCAGCACAATTCGGTCACCGCTGCCGCTGTTTCCGTCAAATGTCACTTCGTAATGCGGCGTTGCAATCCACTTCGGAACGATGATAACTGCTCCGCTTCCGTCGCTCGTGTATTCGGTAATTACTTCGTCTGCTCCGGAAATCACCCAGCCGCCGAATGTGTAGCCAGCCTTTGTATACGGACAGGTCGTGGGGAGAGTGTAGGTCTCGCCGGGCATTAAAAATACTGTTTCCGGAGAAGTACCTGTGCCGCCGGCTGCGTTGAATGTCAGCATTGTGCCGGTGGAGTAGACTTTTATATTGTCCACTTCAACATAGCCGGAATTAGTTCCACGTCCTACCAATGCATTGATACCATAAATCGGGTCTCCGCTAAAGGTATGCGTATAAACCTCGTCTCCGATGTAGGATATAGCAGTATTTCCAGTAACAACAACCATTATGTTAGTCCAATCACCAGTATCGACTGTATCAGTTCCTTCATTGATTGTGCTTAAAGTGGAATTCTTTGTATTACCTGTCACAAGCCTTACAAGATAGTCGCCACTAATGGTTGATATACCGCTTGCATTCGATGTTGCCAATTGAAATGTTTGAGCTCTGTCACTATTAGCAACATTCATCTTCACGCTAAATTCGATGACATAAGATGGCTGATAATTAAAATCAGGTATCTTTTTGAAAGCTACATCCGCAAATCTGACATCACCACCGCTTTTTGTTCTGAGGTCAAGATATTGGCTATCATCTGTGAAAATCGACCGTTGTACATCATCATGCAAAGTCACAACTGTACTTTCACTCTCGCTCTCAAAGTTTTCTGCATAGTAATACCACTGCGCATAAAGCGTTTTTTCATCATAGAAAGAAATCGTGTCGCCAATTTTGTATATCTGCGCTGTGCTATCTTTCCACGGATTTGGTTTATCCGACCAGCCAAGCAGGACTTTATTACCGTTTGTAAAAGTCTTCGTACCCTCTGCTGTACCGGTATTGTCCGGAATTTGCAGCTTTCCATATTGATTGGTTTTCAGCGTGTAGACATCGCCGCTGCCGCCCTGTGCAGTATTCGGGTCGAATGTGATGTCCTGCTGCTTTGCCCATACTGCATACAGTACAACAGAGTCCGGCTTCATATCCTGAATGCCGTAAATTTGCCGCAGTTCCTTTATCACATCCGTATAGGCAATGGTACTGCCGTCTGCTGCAAACGGCTCTTCACCTGCCTGCAATTCCTGCGATGTCAAAGACCATCCTACCAGTACATAGCCGTCTTTATGGAAACCCTGTGCGGGCGACATTGTATTCAGAACTTCCTGTGTTTTCAGCGTCAGTTTGCCGCCGCTTTCGGTCGTGATACGCTCCTGCGTGATATTGCCTGCGCCGCCGTTCGGGTGGAAGTAAACAGGAATGTCGATTTTTTCCCAGACGGCATAAAGCGTTCTGCCCATATAGCTGCTATCATAAATCGAAACACTAAGAATACCAGTTTCATTATCAATAATTGTAGACGTAGAGGTTGTGCCTTCTCTTCTCCACCCGGCAAAGGCATATCCATCTTTTGCAGGTACTTTATAAACACCCACTCTTTCGCTTTCGCTGGTCAGCCTTGTTGGTGCATTGTTGGCGTAGAACACCTGATTGGTTGTCACATCTTCCTTTTCAAAGTAACCGCCATTTGCATCAAACATGATGGATTGTGAACTCCACATCGCATACAGTGTCAGAACCTTTTTGGATTTGCCATCTATTTCTTTTCGCACGAGATTACGATCTGTCTCAGAAACTGTTTTTCCTGAAGTATACCAATCACCAGTACCGTCCGGCTTTGTATTCCAGCCGATATAAGCCATATTTCCATAAGTGTAGCCTTGGTTTTCAGGGCGGTTTACTTTGTCCCCAAATTTGTTGACCTCCAACGGCGCTCCGGCATTCGCTCCGGCTGTGTAAATGATTTGTTCATAATCCGCTTGCGCTACCAGTTTTACATAGTTATTCGGGTCAGTATCAGGGAGATTTTTCTTGAACTCTACGATAAAATTGCTCTGTTCCCAGTTTGCCCACAGCCATACTTCATTCTTGTTGTTCTTCATTGCAACTATGTCACTAAAAGCTTTTACTTTTTTGCCACCGGAAGCACTGTTTCCGTTGCTCGTAGCAGTCCACTCAGTGAAATCATAGCCGTATCGGGTGAAAACACAGTTAGGAATCGATGTGTTATCGGTTTTTACTGTGTTATCATACATACTGCCAATACCACCATTAGCCATAAAATGTATCGTGATCGCAGCTGTTGTGTTTGTCCAGATCGGACGTACATATATTTTGTGCAGGCTATCTACATTCATATTGGATATCATGCAGTACTTGTGATTATCTGTTCTGCCAAGCTTAAAATCACCGTTATTACTGATTGCTGAGAAATTATTTCCTCTAATAAACCCGGAAGAAATCTCACCTGAAATAATATCAAAGTGATTTAAGGTTGCATAAGTACTTTGTGAAAGAGTTGCAATTTTGCTCGTCAGATATTCATTTTCTCCGGAATCTTGCGCATATGTTCTCCAACCGTCAAAACGGTATCCGCTAACGGTTGGTAGCATATAGCTTTTGCCGCGCTCAAGTGCAGCTGTTCCTGCTTTTTGAGCATAATTGTTTGTGTAACCCCTATCGAATGTCTGCTGCTCGGAAATTCTTGGATCAAAGTGGTTATTCATAAAATGGTCTTCAAATGAAGCAAAATCAAGATTTATGTTATTTCCAATACTATCATTCACTCCAAAATAGTCAAACTGAACTGTAGAATTGTGGTAACTTAAATTATTTGTTGTGACTGTTTTTTTAGAATGTATTGTAACGGCAGGTCGAATGTATCCATATAGTGTTACCTCATATTGTTTCACAGCACCATTTTCTGTCACAATATGCACCTTGTCGCCAAGTGCCTGCACATCAATTGTTAAAGTAGACCCATCATATACTGTCTCTTTCATAAATGCGTAGTAACGCTCTATTTTTGCTTTGTCTTCCGCACTAAGCTGTTCGTAACTCTTATCCTTTGTCTGCACATTATGTTCCAAATTAGTTGTATCAGCAACAGGATATTTATAAGCATAGAGTGCCTCTTCAATATCCAAATACTCTGGTTCTGCTCTGCCTCCATCCTCGTACTGCACAATACCATTTCGCTTGGTATTGTATTTAAGAACGAGTGCTGGGTCAGCGGACACATCCGCATCTGCATCTGAATCCACACGCAAATTGGAATCTGTTGTCCAGAATTCAATATAGGGTACTTTGGCGATTGGCAAAGGTGAAAGGCGATTTGGAAATGTGTATGTTCCTTCTGTAATATCTTTGTCATCTTCATCCTTTTTGGAAGTAATGGTATAATTGGGATCCTTATATGTTGCCGTGTAGTTAAACAACGGCTCCATGTACTTCTGATCGGCATATTCACCGTCTGTCCGCAATACATGACGATTCAAGCTGTAATCCCAGCGGTATGTTAGCTTATTGATATAACCGCCATTCTCAAACTTCGACTGAATATACTGTGTATCAAATGTAATCACCAAATCAGGAATTTCCCACTGTGCCTCCACGACAATATTACCGATGGAACGCTTTGACAGCAGCTTCATCAGCTCCTCATAGCTGTACACCGGGTCATCTTCCGGGGTATTCGCCCCCTGTGTTGTCAGCAGGTCTACAGGCGGATTATAGATGATATTATTTTCGTCGTCCTCACCCGCTTTATAGGAATGGAAACTTCTTCTGTCAAACTTATAGAATGCAGTCGGATCATTGTCCTCCACCCAGCAGTTGATGCCGTACACATAATCATTGTCATCAATACTAATGACATTACCATCATTGTCCTTACGTTCCTTGAAGTTATAGTTGGTATATTCATCTGTTTCCGGGTCGTAATGGTCGTCAGATACGATTTTCCAGCCCTTGAACACGTACTGAATACCGTTCTGGTTTACCCAATGCAAATCAGGAAATACCTGTCCGTGCAGAACGTTATAGCTGCCGGTATAGTTTTTAGTAAAATTGCTCCCGGCGGTATCATTTGCCTTGGAAGTATTGTCCGGGTAAATTGCCATAGCATTCAACGCTGAATCAGTCTTGATAAACTCGGGATGTCCCAGTGCATTGGGCATGAAGTCATAGTTCAGGTCAAATGTGATACGATAATCAATCGGCTCATACTCATAGTAAAATTCGAGCGTTTCTTCCCCCTGTGTGTATGTCTGCGCACCGCCGTATGCAGTGCCTTTCTCATTTAAGCCGAGGGCGGCGTCTGTCACCGATGAGCCAATCATTCTTGGATATGTCAGCGGAATATTTTTCATCCCGTTAAAAATATTGTCATAGGTTTTCTGCGCATTGATGAACTGGCAGGTTTCCGCACCGTCCACAATTTTATTATCATTCACATCATAATGATACGCATTCAAAAAGAATCCATTCGGCACAGAATGACCCGATGCTATTTCGTTATCTGTCGGCACATAGCCGTCATAAAAATTGGTGTAAAACTTTTCCCCTTGATACATAGGGAAATGCGTGGTATCGAAGACGAGTGTCTTGTCAACGTTTTTCCCGTTTTCTTCAACCTGATAATTTATTCTGTGATAAATCGTATCCTGCACCGGTTCAGCTGTCGTGAAGGTGTTGTCCCTCGATTTTGAGCCGGTGAAATAGGCGAAAATTACACCGACCAAAGAGCAGATGACAAACACACTCAGTGCTGAAAGCACAAAACGTGTATGTTGTCTTTTCATGTCATCACCTCATTCTATAGCGTTTGCAGAAATTTCCACATGGTTTTCGGAGTCTTATCTGCGACTTCAATCTCTCTGCACTGCACGGCAAAAGCATCCACCTGAATATGCAGTGTGTCGTTCTGGATATACTGCCCTTCAATTTTGGGGACTTTCTTTGCCAGCTTTTCAAATTTATCTCTGTCAACGTCTGCCGTCTCTGTGAGCCATGCCTGATGACTCTTCCAATAGGCATTCTTGTCATCTTCTTCTGTCAGCAGACTGTACTCATACGCATAACGGTCGAGAATTTCATCGTCCTTCCATGCATACAGATTGTCGATAAATTTCAGATGGTCAAAGAGAACTTCCGTTGATTCGCCCACAGCCAACTCTGCCATTTCTGTCTCATTACCGCCCATATAAGCAAACAGATAGGTGTGGTCGCCGAGATCCACATCGCTTACAGGTATCCATTTACTTGTATTTGTACCAACAGTGCTGTTGTAGATCAACTGATACAGCTCTTGATTTTCCTTGATTTCATAGAAAACCTTATCGGTTTTTTTAATTTCTTTGGTATCTTTCAGAACCCTGACATCAGCAGCCGGGATAGTCACACGCAAAAAAACATAGGCAGGATTTTTGCCGGTGTTTTTCACAAGAGGGTCTTTGTCCGCCGATGCTCCCGGATTCAGTTTTCTGTCAGCATCGGTTTTTGTATCATATACAGCCTCGATCAGCTCAATGTCCACACTTCCCCCTGTAAAGGAATTTGTTATGACATCGGTACTCGTAAAATACGCCGCAGTACCACTTATAATGCCAATGACACCTATTGCGGCGACAGTAAGCCATCTGTTCACTCTCATAATCGCACTCCCTTTCTGCTCAAAATATACTTTTCCCATTATAATTATAGCATATTTAACCGAAAATTTCAACCATTTGCAGAACTTTTTCACTGTTTTTTCACACAAAAAAGCAGACTAAAAAACATCGGCTGCTATTTCTGACTTTCCTGCAAATTATCGTCTTTAGGTTCGTTACTGTCAAGCAGAATATCCACAAAAATAAGAAATATCACAAATGTGACAAGCATCACAATCCCCGGCACTGATTTTAACCGCATAATCCAAATACCGAGATTCGGAATCCAATACACAGTCTTGCCGATGAAATTCCCTGCTGTCACAGGTATGCCGTCCTCGGTATTGTTGTTGTCGCCTTTTGTAATGATGCCGTCGGGGGAGATTTTCACCGCACGGTGCGTCACCATTGTTCCGCCGCCGAGTTCAAATGCGATAATGTCATTTTCCTGTATTTCTTCAAATTTTGTGTTATGATTGACAAAGCACACACTGCCCGTCATGATGGTCGGTTCCATTGAGCCGGAACGGACGATATAGGGGCGGATGCCGATGAGCCACAGGACAATGGCGGTCAGTGCTATGCCAATCAGTGTGAACTGTACCATGTGGTTGATGATTTTCAGGATGTTGATGATGACTCTTTTCATCCGCTTCACCTCGCTTTTCTCTATCTATATTATACTGGATTTCGTGGGAAATTGCAAGTAAGAAAAATTCCCTCCCGACACATCGCTGCGTGGGAGGGAATGCCTTTTTGTTTGCATAGAAACACTCAAAGCTGAGGGGATAACTGTTGTCTTTTTTGTTAAATCTATTCTCTGTAGAATTCATTCCGTTTGGTGTATCTATGTTTCCTCATCGGTGTGTTGGTTCTGTGTTCGACAGCCCGCCATACCCATACCTGATGTTTCTTATAATGATAAAAACTCCACATTTCGTCCGTTTCCACAATAGTTTCCCTACAACCGGGTTTAAATGCATTTTTTGCCATATTTCACACCTCGTTTTTATTTTATTATAACACATCTCTTCATATCAACTCTTTTGAGGCACCGCCGTAAAAACACAAGAATTTCTGTGAATTATTTCAAAATGCTCATTTATGCTTTAAAGCTTTGTGCGATAATATAAATAGTTAAATATAAAATAAATATAATATTAAATAAAATTATATTGACTTCAATGCCGCAAAATGGTATAATGTATACAGTCATATTAACATTTATAACTGTGATTGGGCAGATTTTAATTTATCAGCAATAATGTGTAAAAAATTATGAAAGCCGTATCTCTCCGCCGCCGACGAGGATATGAAAATAAAACTGATTTTATGCATTATTCAAAAATGCTCATTTATAGTATATAAAATCAAAGGAGGTAATATCTTTTATGTCAATCTCAAAAAAATATGCTGCCGAATTTATCGGCACTATGGTTCTGGTTCTGCTCGGCTGCGGAACTGCCATGCTCGTGGGCTGTGACTCAAAAAACGGCGGCGGCTATATCCTCACCGCACTTGCTTTTGGTCTTGTCATTGTCGGTATGGCTTACAGTATCGGAAATATATCCGGCTGTCACATAAATCCTGCCGTTTCCCTCGCTGTTTTCCTTACGGGCGGTATCTCCTCAACGGAGCTTATCGGCTATATAATAGCCCAGTGTCTCGGCTCTTTCGCAGGCTCGGGACTCCTCGCCGCTATTTTTATCCTCGGCGATATTCCCGACCAAACAGGCGGCTTCGGCTCGAACGGTCTCGCAGGTGTCGGAAACAGTGCAATCGCAGGTCTGCTCGTTGAAGTACTGCTTACATTTATATTTATTATAACTATCCTCGGCGTTACTTCCAAAAAAGCCAATCACGGCTCTTTCGCAGGCCTTGTCATAGGTCTTACGCTCACACTCGTACACATCTTCGGAATAGGTCTTACAGGTACTTCCGTAAACCCCGCAAGAAGTATGGGACCTGCCGTTGCATCCGCAATAAACGGAAACGCAGCTCCCCTTGCATCTCTCTGGGTGTTCGTTGCTGGTCCTCTCATAGGCGCATTCATCGCAGCCGTTACCTATAAGGTTCTCGAAGGTCCCTCGAAGGCTGCTCCCGCACCCGTAAAAAAACCTGCTCCCAAGGCTAAACCTGCCGCTCCCGTTCAGACTGCTCCCCAGAAACCAAAGGCTGAACCGGCTCCCGAAAAAGCTGAGGAAAAGCCTGCTCCCAAAATCGAAATTCCGATTATAGATGACGATGAAGACCCCGAAAAGGCTTCATCAGACCTCATGAAAGAAATAAATCAGGCTTTCAATAAAGAACAATAAAAAATTGCGGTTCTTCATAACGAAGAGCCGCTTTTGTTTAATATAAAAATTATTTATTTCCTATTGACAAATATATTCATATGATGTATAATTAGATTGTTGTCGAGGTGTGGCTCAGTTTGGTAGAGTACTACGTTCGGGACGTAGGGGTCGCAGGTTCAAATCCTGTCACCTCGACCATACATAATCCCCCGATATTTCGGTTATTTGTCGATTTATCGGGGATTTTTTGCGCCTGAAATTCTAAAATTTTTTATAGAGAATATAATATTTCAGAGTGTTTTTCCAATATTTTTGAATAAAATTAGACATGAAATCCCCTGTCAGGCACGAAAAGGCAGAGATAATTTGTTAAATAATAAAAATATTTATTTTGTGTTTTTATCACTTGACAAATTGTTGTTTTTTTGAGTATAATATAATAAGGGGGGTGAAAGCTATGGCTGATATTTTTGATGCTGCAAAATATATCCTTGAAAAACACGGAGAAATGACTACAATGAAATTACAAAAGCTTTGCTATTACTCTCAGGCTTGGTCTTTGGTATGGGACGGAGTTCCGCTTTTTTCGGAAGATTTTCAGGCATGGGCAAACGGTCCCGTGTGTCCTGAATTATTCAACTGGCACAGAAAAAAGTTTGTTATAAATGCAAACGATTTGCCGCAGCTTTCAGGAAGTCATAATTTAACCGCCGCTGAAAAAGAGAATATTGATAATGTACTTGCTTATTACGGTGATAAAGAGGCACATTGGCTCAGCGAACTTACACATAAGGAACGTCCGTGGAAGGAAGCACGGAACAAGGCAAATGCCATGCCCGGAGATTTATGCAGTGAGATTATTACCAAAGAAAGTATGATGGATTATTATGCAGGGCTTTAGGAACGGGTTGAAACAGAATGGCTAAGTCAAAAAAACGTGTAAAAATTGATGAGAATATTAAAATATCCGTTAAGCGACAGCCTAAGAGCCGTGAAAATCCCGATAGTTATTTTGATTATTATCCTTCGTGGAGCTTTTCAAAATGTGATTTTGAACATGAAAAATGGTCGCTGAAAAAATCGGATTTTTTGAATGAAATACTGGATAAGCTCATTTCGTTTGAACGCAGAAAATGGTCGGATATTGTGAACGATGATAAACACAATCACTGGATTGACTGCAAGGACTTTTCAAAAGAAGCTAAGAAAAGATTAGAAGAACTTAATTTGCATTACGACCAATTATTCTCACTTCGTTTAACGGGTACATTAAGACTTTTCGGCTATATTCAGGACGGTGTTTATTATGTAATCTGGTATGACCCAAATCATGAAATATGTCCGTCATATAAAAAGCATACATAGATGGCAATCATTGCGATTGCCATCTTTTGTTAAATAATAAAAATTTTTAAAACCTCTTGACTTTTTGTTGCACAGATATATAATATTATTGTTGGTACAGAAAGTGAGGTGATAGTATGTCACCCAAGACTATGGGAAGACCGCCAATAGAAAATCCCAAAAATTCAAGGATTGCTTTCCGCATTGATAAAGAGACTTTGGCAAAACTTGAATTTTGCGTAAAAGAAAATAATTCTAATTTCAGTGAAATAATTCGTCAAGGGATTGAAATAGTGTATGAAAAAACAAAAAAATAACAAAAAGACAGCGATATTCGCACCGTGCAAGTGAACCGAATACCGCTATCGAAAACATGACATGAAACGTCCTGTTAAATATGAGGTAACTACAATGAATGAAATCGTAATCAACGACAGTAATGAAGAGTTTACCACCTTGAAGAGTTGATGGTTTTAGATGCTTGTATTGAAATTGCTTTGGAAGAACTTCCATTGCATTTAGATGAATCTTTAAAGATAATAGATGTTTTTTTGAGAAGAAAAATCTTCCTTATTTGCAACATTGTGTTACGGGTATGCTTATTAAACACTTTTTAGATTGTAAACCTCGTGAAAATGATGTTTATAGTTGGTTTAAGAATAATTACAAATCCATAATCGGTAATGAATGAAATTTAACGAAACGCAAAAACATTAAAGAACATATTCCAGACTTTTGGTTGACGAACTCCTCGAACGAGTTTGTCCCCGTTGAGTGCAAGCTCTATTCTTTCAATAAAGCAGCTTTGAATCAACTTAAAAGATATATGAAAGTATATAATTGCAATTTTGGAGTTGCTGTAGCCAATACTTTAGATGTTGAACTTCCAAATAATATTAAATTTGTAGGATTTGATATAAACGACTTTACAAATTCCGTGAAATAATCAAATAAAACAAAAATTCCCTTGTCAGAAAATTTGACAGGGGGATTTAATTATATTTCACTTTGTTTACACATAACACCGTCATAAAAAACAGGCAGTGCCTCAAAAGAGTTAAAATATACAAAGAAACGTTACCTTAAAAATTTCTTTTTTCGATGACATCACCATATTGTTCAACGGAATCGGTGATAACATCAAGCCAAAAAGTACATTTCTCTGAAAGAGAGTATACTGTATCGGATATTTCCACACTTTGCAAAAGCGGATGTGTACTTGCATTGACAGGCAGAAGTTCTTTATAGTGAAAGCAGTTTTGTTCTGCATCATAATTCCAGTACTCTCTCCATTTTCCATCCAGATTTAATGTAACAATCAGCTGATTATTCCTGTTTTTCAGGTACATTTTTTTTGCTTCCGTTTCAAAAACAGCAAAATCAGATAATTCATTCAGCTGGCAGATATATCCATTTTTATCTCTCCATCCTGGTACAAGCATTACTTTGATATATTCATCATTTTTCGTACTTGTGATTACAATTTTTTTATCAGCAATATAGGGAGAGTCTTCGTTATTTTCATATTCCTTTTTCCATGTCAGTTCGTTACTCTTTTCCGGCTCTGTATTGCTGTCATCATTTTCTTCCACATGAATCTGTGCGCTGCCGACATTGAAAACATTTTTACGTTCATTACTAAGATACAATATTGCAAATGCAGTAAGCATACCCACTCCCGTGAGAACAACCAGAGCCGTTATCAGCGCAGATGATTTTGATAATTTTCGTTTCTCAATCATGAGTTATCCCCGTCCCTTGCAATTTTATTATCATAGTATGCACTCGAACTAAAATAAGCAAATTCATTTTCTGCATTAGAAAAGCTTGCTGTAGGTCTTGTACCGTTTTTCACGGTTTCTTCATCTGTATATTTTTCTCATTCCAAATCTGAAACAGAGAACATGACAAAGTTGCATTTATCGTTTGCATCAATATATTCAGCATTATTACTGACTATATACCATTTCTTATCGTTCAAATTATAGGTCATCTTATCCGAACAGCTTAAATCCACATAAAATACATTTGTCGGCTCTGCCGTACCGTTGATAGCTTCTTCTTTCTGGCTTTCCTCGAAACGCTCCACCTTGAACACAAAACGCTGTGCTGTGTCGCTGCTGTTACCATGAATATTTTTATCAAGATAAGCAATTTTCTCAATATCAAAGCAATATTCCAGTTCTGTTACCTCGTTGACAGGTGTATATGCTGTTGTATTATTCTCTGTTGTCTTTTTGAGGGGAATAAACTGATACTCTGCTTTCGGGTTGGCTCTGCCGTCTCTGTCTTTTACGGATTTATAGACATATAAACCGTTTTTCGGTTCATATTTATTTGTAAAGCTCCTGACGCTGTTTGTAATCGTAACATTGGAATCGGCATTGTCCAGAATCCGTTCCCGTGCAGTGACTTTGACTGAATTTGCAGTTGGCGTATAAACTGACGGGTCATAGACTGCCTCTGTGATAGTATATTCCATTCCTGCCACAGGGTCAATAAACATTGCCGTCTGTCCATGCTTCAGGGTAAATGTTCCCGATGTACCGGTAGAATAATATCCGCCCAGGGCATCGCCGCCAAAATCCTCATTATCTGATGTGCGAAGATAATATTTCAGATTTGCAGGGTTTTCTTCATAATCCTTTATCTGGAAAGTGAACTCTTCCTCTATATTCAGCTCATCCTCTCCCGCTCCGATTATTTGCTTGCGGAATAGCAGGACGTTCGGAATATTTTTGAAATTATAGTTGGTTTTCGCTGATACAATTGCGCTTCCCTCCATGCAGATATCATGGTTTTTTCTTTTAATACTGTCAGTTTCTACAGCACTGTAATTCGGATACAGGACAGTATCGCCGTTTTTCAGAATTTCCCTGATAATGACCATATCATTCTTGCCAAGACCATAGAATTCAATATGCTGGTTTGATTTGAGCGTGAATGTCTTATAATCATACGTACCGTCTGCATTTTTCGTACCCTGAAATTTCAGGCGGTTTTTCTGTTCTGTTTCTGATGATTTGTCGTTAAAAATCTGATACTGAATATCAGAAACATTAACTTCCTTGTCTTCATCATTCAGAAGCTGTATCTCGAAAGTAAATTCCGTATCCAGCAGATTTTCCGCCGTTTTGCTGCCAAAGAAATAGTAATCCTCATTTTTATAGACTTTTACCGTGTTATCCGGCTTATCAAAATAATTGATACAATCCACATATGTTGTACCGTCGTTATTGATTTCCGTGATATGCTCATCACCGTCGCCGAACCTGAAATCTTTCTGTGTATACTGCCCGTTATAATTGTTGTCCTCGGTATTGTTTCGGTTTTCCTGTAATTTTTGGAGATACGCTGCTGTTTCCTGCACCTAAATATACCTGTATTTGTCGCGCGGCTTCGGGAAAACGGCTCTTTCGCCGTCACGGAGCATAATTTCTCCTGTCGTGGTTGTTGTGAATTTATTGGTAAGGGGAATTGTAGTCAAATTCAATCCATGATTATAATTGATTTTCCCGACATAGTCTAAAGCGAGATAATCGGAAAGTTCTTTACTAGCATATTCTACCAAAATTTCATTATCTTTATATTCTTCAATCTTCTTTTTCGCATATGCTATAAAATCATCAGAAGAACCAAACGTTGAATTGTCAGTGTCAGTCACCGCCCGTACACCGTCAATATAGCAAATATATCCATCTGTCGCAGTCGGGCGGAACACATACACATGACTGTCGTCGTCCGTTCCGGTATAGTACTGACCATTGGCACTCTCTCTGATATAGGTTTCTCCGGCTACGGCGGTGAGAGCCGATTCTTTGGTTTCACCGCCGACCAGAATCAACTGAAATTCATCATCAGAAAGTGCGTTCCGGCTATAGAAGGCAGTATCATCTGCATCCTTGCTTTCACGCATGGGTGCAGTGCTGTCCTCACGCCTGTAAATGTCCTTGCTGACGGTAATATCATGTGCTTTCTCATTGCCAAAATGCAGAGTAGGAGTATTATCATTGGTATCTGCCGCTACAACGCCGGAAAGCATCAGCGTGATGGAGATAATGCAGGTCATCAGCAGGGATATATATTTCAGGAATTTATTTTTTTCATTATCTCTCGTCCTTTCTTACTGATATTTCTTTCTTCTTCGTATGGTGTCAGATTTACCGGCATGATGTCAATCGGTGTGCTGTCAAGGGGACTTTGGCTGCGAACAGGCATAGGCGGACGAGGATAAGCTGTATTTTCAAGCTCCGGTGCGCCTGCCCTTTTTGCAGCATCCCATAAGATTTCTGTCACCTTATCGATTACAATGTCGTTTATGTCCGTACTTGTGCCAAATACAAGACCTGTCACATATGCCCTTACTGCGTCTTTGTTTGCGAACATTTTATTTCCATTTGCGCCGTTGTTTCGCATATCGTCTTTGAAATATATTGTCACTGTTCTTTCTTTGGTTTGATTACCATCCTTGTATTCAAATTTATAGGTGTGGGTAGTTGTATTGATTTGGGTTTTCTCAGTACTTGACTTATCAGGGATTCCGAAACAAGCCTTGATTCTGTCCCATTCGGTTTCGTCAGTTCCGTCAATTTTTCTTTTTGCCGAGGCGGTGGACATTTCGGTAAAGATGATTGTAGAACAGTTGCTCAGAACATTATTTCTGCTGGCAGTATTATTAGCTCCCAAAAATTGTGTGTCGAACCCCGACATAGTAGAGCTTCTGATAATGTAGGTCTGCGGAGTGCCTCCAGTGTTTACGTTTACGGTGATATTGATCTCGCTCATGATCGTGTCCTTTCCGCAGGACACATCGGCAGGGAATCTTCGGGCAGCCGTAAGCAGGGTGCAAACGGGCATAAAAATAGCCGGACGCACAGACAGAGGGCTGCCCATACGACCATCTAACCGATGACAGAGGGTACAACCCCGTGTCAGTTTTCAGTCGTATGAACATCCGCTGCCGTATGCATCCGGCAATGAGATATTATTTGGATTCAGACAACGCTTGTCTTGCGTGTCTGTATGTATATCTTAGCACATCATGAACAATAACACCACGTCATCACTTGTCCAAAGAAAAAACAGGGCTAAAAAATCCACAAAAGCCCCATAAAATCGGCATTTTCTGACTTGCCATTTTCCACGTTCCGGACAAGTGTTGTCCAGAAAATGAGGGATAAAAATACTGATTTGTAGGATTGCACAAATTTCACAAGTCGTTTCAGACAGTTCGAATTTATATAAAACGGCTATTTAAAGCCGTTTTAATAAAAATCATTGTGCGGGACACCTCTTGTCCACGGACATTCCTTGTCTCTCGGACAACCCTTGTCCCGAACACATCTTGTCTCCGAGCACCTCCTGTCCACCTTCCCGAAAAAACAAAAAATCCGCACCCTTTCGGATGCGGATCAGACAAGGCTTGTCCTATGCACTCAATTCCTTCACGCCCTGATTTCTCATCAGCACGTTGCTTTCTTCAATTGTATATGCACCGGATAATACCAGCAGCTTTGTGTATGCCAGATCCTGCTTGGAGATACGCAGCTCATTCCCCGATTTTTTCATCAGTCTCATCGAGATTTCAAACGGCAGCTTAACGCCCATGCAGATACGCATAATAAGCTGCGGTGTGGGCTTCTGTGTTTCGCCTGAAAGCAGACGGCTGAGTGTCTTTGGAGTGATTTCTGATTCCAGTGCAAATTCCTTTTCTGTCTTTTCCGTCCATGCGATAACATTCCGCAGCGCCTTCGGAAAGGACTCCGGCATATCTTACACGACCTCTCCTACATCAGCATCTCTCACCTTAACAGCCGCCCCGATACGCTTGGCGGCGTCCTCGAATGTTTCGTTGTTTGCGCATAAAGCACATTCAAGGGGATACTCGATTCGACTGTTCTGTAGAGACCGCCGTCAGTGTTGTTCTGAGAATGAATGAACCCCTGATTCGGATAGACCAAAGCAACCTTCAAAGCACACTTTTCGAGGTGATTTCTTGCCTCCTCCGTTAGCGTGCAGTCCTTGTTCACGAAGTCCGGGTAGTTGATGACAAAATGGTTCTCTACAAAACCCACCCTGCCCTTTGTAACCATTCCGGACAGTTTCGGATTCTTTTCCATGAGCATTTTTATTATGAAATTGAATTGTTAGAACCTGTCCACATAGACTTAGCATCTGCGAAGAAGGGTATGGATATGCGAGATTATGCACATAGTTTCAGCATGAACGGCTTTAATCTCATAATCCTTAGAAAGGCGACGAGAGCCTTGAAACCACGACAATGTCCGCTCGACTTTCCAGCGGAGCGGTTGAACTTCAAATGTATTTTTGATTCTTGGAGAAATATCAATACGGATATTATGGAAAGTCTCGAAAGTATTTTTGAAGGTTC